>CAYFJZ010000001.1:0-499835 GCA_964343715.1 uncultured Candidatus Peribacteria bacterium
TTATTCTAAATACCTTAAAACCCAAAGGTGGATTCTCTGTCGAGACTACTCAAAAATAATTCCATCGATACAGTAGATAGGAATAATTTTACCTCTGTAAAAATAAAAAAATGAGTAAACACTCGCCCCTACAGTCTCGGCCCAATCAGACGATTTTGTCCCCTTCAAAATCAAAAAAATCCTGGATGGGAATCCTTTGTTCGTTTGTATTTTTTAACTTTGCCTTTTTCTTAGGAGGCGATTCGATAGCTCAAGCGGATGGTAATGATTCCAATACCATCTTGCTTATTCAGTCTGATACGACGAATGGAAGCACTACTTTTACTGATAGTTCGAGTAGTTCGAATACCATTACCCCTACGGGTGAAGTGCAGCACAGTACAGCTCAGTCTTATTTTGGAGGTAGTAGTATTAAGTTTGATGGTACCAGCGACTATCTAACTATGTCGGGGACAGATTTTGCCTTCGGTAGTGATGAATTTACGATTGATCTCTGGGCAAGAGTTGATGGAAGTGGGCATCAAAGGTTTGTGACCTTTAATAATAATCAGACTACCTTTCAGCTTGGTACCAACTGGCCTTCTGGTGGAACTATTGGGCTTTGGGGACTCGGCGGTTGGCCGGGGCAATATATGGGGACCTCAACCGTAGAGGATAGTGTTTGGCGCCACTTTGCTGTGGTGAGATCCGGCGACAATGTTAGGCTTTATGTCAACGGGGCTCTTGAAGTAGATGTTCATATTTCGGCAGGTTATTCTTTTGCGGGAGATATTCTCACCCTTGGGCATATGACTGGATCAAGTGATGGATACTGGTTTAATGGATATATGGACGAAATACGAGTTTCAGATGTGCCACGATGGACGGCTGCCTTTACTCCACCAACAGAAAGCTATACCACACCGCCTAATTATGGAAACGACGATTATACAGTGTTCCTGCTTCAGTCAGACACAACCAATGGATCAACTACATTCGTAGATGCTTCGGCAGGAGGGACGACTCATGTTTTGACAGCAGCAGGAGATGTGCAGCATGTTACCGCTCATAGTAAAATTGGAGGGAGTAGTATTTACTTTGATGGAACAGAAGATCGAATTACAGCTCCAGATCATACTGATTTTGAGTTTGGCGATGGTAATTTTACTATTGATCTTTGGGTTCGTCCGGAAAGTTCTGGGCCTCCTTATGATGTGATATCAAAAAGTACAACCGGGTCTCAGTCTCCGTGGAGAATCGGAACAGAAGATGGAGTAAATTGGGGATTCTATCTTTCTTATAATGGAGGATGGGATGTTGCGAATCTGGGAATGGGATCTTATGTGGCTGATACCTGGCAGCACTTAGCCGTAACAAGAAACTGGGATTTACTCTATGTGTTCAAAGATGGGGTTCTGCAAAATGTGGTTAATATCGGGTCTAATACCATATGGAATAATGAGGAGAATTTTGTTGTGGGGGATAACATGTATAGTGATTACAACTTTCAGGGGCATGTGGATGAAGTACGTGTATCAAAAGGAAAAGCTCGTTGGACCGCTAATTTTGCGCCTCCAACAATGCCAAATATCGAGCGTCCCGCTTTTGATGGAACCAATTGTGGGCTGGGGGTGATTTCTGACGAGGACGGCAATAAATATAGAACAACACAGATAGGGGATCAGTGTTGGATGGCAGAGAACTTAAATGTTGGAACTCGTATAAACGGATCGGTAGATGCAACAGATAATGGGACCATTGAAAAAATATGTTATGGAGATCATGAGGGGAACTGTGATCAATACGGAGCCCTGTATGAATGGAACGAAGCCATGCAATACACAACCGATGAGGGAGCACAGGGGATCTGTCCAACGGGGTGGAAAATTCCGACAGACGCTGAGTATACTGTCTTGGTAGAGTATTTGGCCGATAGTCCTGGGTGTGATAATGGAGTGGGATCACGATGTTCTCCCGCTGGAACAGAAATGGCCAAGGGCGGTTCATCAGGGTTTGACGCACCACAAGGGGGACAAGGAAATGGAATCGGAGCTTACCAGTATCTCAACGAGTTGGATATGTTCTGGACCTCTACATCCTACGCGTCTAATCCAACTGTATCTGCCTGGAGAAGGGCACTCCTTTATGACGGAGGAGTACACAGAGAGACCTACGATAAAAGCGAACAAGACGCTATCCGTTGTTTGAAAATTCCCGAAGAGGCGCCAGAAGCCACTGGTGTTTCGATTCAGGGAATCCCACAAGAAGGACAAACTATTACTGGGAACTATACCTATTCAGATATAAATAGTGATCTGGAAGGCGCTTCCGTAATTCGATGGTTGCGAGCCGATACTGTTGATGGAACGTATGCTGAAATATCTGGAGCTACTTCAACAACTTATACCCTAGGTTCTGAAGATGTGGGAAAATTCCTCAAATTTGAAATAACGCCCGTGGCTCAAACCGGAACAACTCCCGGGAACACAGTACTAACGGCTGGGTATGGAGCTATTACCGTCGCCTTTGACGGGACCAATTGTGGAGCTGTAAATTATTCTGATGCGGACGGAAATGTCTACTCAACCGTTGAAGTCGGAGGAAAGTGTTGGCTGGGGGAGAACCTGATTGTGGGGACCAGTGTTACCGCCTCTACCACAATGACAGACAATGGAACAATAGAGCGCTACTGTTATGGAGATAACGAAGCTAATTGTGATACTTACGGAGGTTTATATCAGTGGGATGAAGCTATGGGATATACCAACACCGAAGAAGCACAGGGGATTTGTCCTAATGGAACACATATTCCTTCCAGTGATGAGTGGAAGCAAATGATTGAATCTTTTGATACCCCTGGATGTAGTGGGGGAGGATGGGATTGTGGATCTTCTGGTACAGCCTTGAAAACAGGAGGGTCATCGGGAATGGACTTTGAACTCGGGGGAGTCAGGAGTTCCGACACAACATATGCGGCTGCTGGATCAGAAGTTTATATTTTTACTTCTACAGAAACAGGAAGCGATGCCAAAACAGCGGTTCTTAGTTCTGCTCAAGTAGGAACTCTTTTGGCTCAAACCAACAAAACTGGGGGAGATTACATTCGATGTACCGTAGAATTGCCCGAAAACCCCCCTGTAGCAAACGACGTCAGTGTTTCAGGCGGAAGAGTTGAGGGGGAGACTCTCACCGGGAATTACACTTACTTTGATTTAAATGATGATCAGGAGGGGGCCACCACTTTCCGATGGCTGAGAGCTGATACCGCTAATGGGACCTATTCAGCTATATCTGGAGCCACTTCTCAGACCTACACATTGACCGCTGACGACGTTGGGAAATATATTCGATTTGAAGTAACTCCCATTGCCACCAAGGCTCCAACAACAGGAACAACAGTTACCATAGCCGTTGGAGGAGGGGATATTAAAAACGTCCTTCTCTTGCATGGGGACGGAACAGGACAGAGCTTTGTCGACAGTTCAAGTTCGAATCACACCATAACTCCTCAAGGGGACGCCACTCAGACGGCTGCCCAGAGTAAATTTGGAGGCAGTAGTATGTATTTTGATCGTAACGGAGACTACTTAAGTATTGACGACCACGACAACTTTTACTTTGGCAACGGAGATTTTACCATTGATTTGTGGGCTCGATTCGAGGCGGCTCCAGGAGGATGGCCCAATACAATGACCTTGTTTGATCAGTATTATCCAGAAAGATCATTTGTTTTTTCTGTCGATGCGTCAACTTTGAGCTTTAGCTACAGTTCTAATGGATCGAGTGGAGTTGCCGGGGCTAGTGCGACATGGAGTCCAACACTCAATACCTGGTATCACTTAGCCGTAACGAGAAATGGAGGGCAGGTAAGACTTTTTGTTGATGGATCACAAGTAGGCGCCACCGGAGAAATTGGAAGCGCCACTTTCTTTAATAGTTCTGACACGGTCTTTGTTGGGGCAACTCATATCGGCCCTACCTCGGCTGAGGGAGAGTTTATGGGGCACATGGATGAACTTCGGGTAGTAAAAGGCGCGGCCGAATGGACCAGTAATTTTACGCCTCTAACCACCGAGCATGGGGAATACTCTCAACCAATTTTACCCGCCTTTGATGGCACCAATTGTGGAACTGGGTATCTTCTTGATGCCGATGATAATGAATACTCAACCGTGGTCGTGGGGGATCGGTGTTGGCTAGGAGAGAATATGAAAGTTGGGACCACTGTTTCCAGCGCCACAACGATGACGGACAATGCTGCTATTGAAAGATATTGTTATGGAGACGATGAAGGAAATTGTGATATTTACGGAGCTTTGTATCAATGGGACGAAGCGATGGGATATTCAACAACAGAACGTGTGCAAGGGATCTGTCCAACAGGAACTCATGTTCCCAGTGATGCCGATTACACAGAACTGGTAGAATCCTTTGCCTCCCCAGGGTGTAGTGCCAGCGGATGGGATTGTTCTCCTGCTGGAACAGAACTAAAAGAAGGAGGAAGCTCAGGATTAGATTTCCCTCTTGGAGGAATCCGTTATTCTGGAGCAACGTTTGGTCAGGCGGGAACAGAGATTTATGCCTTCACTTCAACTGAAACCGGAACAGATGCTATCACCTTCATTCTCAACAGTGGACAAACAGGCGCCCAGATAGCGCAGACAGACAAGACCGGAGGAGACTACGTTCGTTGTATGATCGATGTTCCTGAAGAGGCCCCAGTAGCCTCTGATGTAACCATTTCTGGAACTGCGAAAGCGGGGCAAACTCTCACCGGATCTTACACCTATTCTGATACAAACAACGATCCAGAAGGCGTTACCACCTTCCAGTGGTTACGAGCGGATACCGTAGATGGCTCTTACGTGCCTATCGCAGGAGCAGAGTCAACTACTTATACCCTGGCCGAGACCGACATTAATAAATATATCAAGTTTCAAGTAACCCCAGTGGCAACAAACGCTCCTACTACGGGGACAGCTGTTTTGAGTGCGGCTTCGGGCCCCATTGCTGGGACAGCTCCCACGGCTACCGGAGTAAGTTTTTCTGGGCTTGAAAAAGTCGGAGAAACCCTCACTGGAACCTATACCTATTCTGATCCCGAAGGCGACTCTGAAGGAGTGACCACCTTCCGATGGCTCAGTGCAACCACTGTTGATGGCACTTATAGTCCCATCAGTGGAGCTATTTCCTCTACTTACACCCTCACTGGTGCAGAGGAGGGAAAATTTATAAAATTTGAAGTCACCCCTGTTTCAACCGTGGTTCCCAACATAGGAACACCGGTTCTAAGTATCGCTTCTGGAGCGATTTATAAACCTTATGCAATAGAAGTCTGGACAGAACTAGCCGGACCAGAGGGGGACCTGGTGGTTTATGCCAAAACCTGGAAAGAAGGCGCTCCTTTTGCCGCAGAAAAAATGGTGATCGAGGTTCGAGCAGCCAGTGACAACTCGCCCCTCACGACTCACACCCTTACTTCAGGATCAACTCCTCACTGTGGACAGTCTCCCGATAACTGTATTGGAACCGGAGACGGAGCAATTAGCACTGGAACCTTTAGTACTAGACTCGATGGAACACATGGAGAGGCGGCTTACCAAGCCACTTTCACTGGCGTAACCCCAGGAACTCTCCGTCTTATTGCCTACTACTACGACAATGGAGACAGTCTCTTGGATACCACTACCTCAAGCGACTTTACACTCGCAGTTGCCGCGGCCCCACTAGTCACTTTCGATGCGATTACAACGCCAACAGGAACCGGAACTCAAAACATTACGGGAACACTCACAGAAATGAATCTAGTCGCCGGAAGTATGAAAGTTAATGAAGTCGAAGTAGATACCCTTACCGTTATCGATGCAGGAACCGGAGCTTATACCTTTGAAACAAGCTATACACTAACGGAAGGAAGAAACATTATCACCGCTCGAGCTGAAGATTACGCAGGCAACGAAGGAGTTGTGGTAACAGAGATTGTGTTAGATACGGTAAATCCGACAGTTTCAGTACTTGAAAATCCTATTGATGCCAATCCACCTGCCGGAGGAAGTCAGACTGGATACAGCCGAAGTGGAGAAGTAAAACTCAGCTGGAGCGCGGCTTCTGACGCGGCTTCTGGAGTCGATCATTACGAAGTCTGGAGAAGTGCGGTTTCTCACACTCCTGCCGAAGGGCAAAGTGCCGGAGAAGACTATGCCAGCCAAAAAGTATCAGCGGATCTATCAGCTAACGTATTGAGCTGGACCGATACCGGACGACACAGTAACACCACCTACAGCTACATCATCAAAGCCGTAGATGCAGTTGGAAACAGCAGCTCGTCTAACGAAACCAGTATCATAGTCGACACCGAAAACCCAGGAGTGACGATTACCTCTCCCGTAGGAACCAGCGCGACCAACAACAATACCGTTCAGGTCGTGGCTGACTTTGCCAACAGTTTCAACGTGAACTGTCACGTAAAAAATGATTCCACTGTTTGGGCCGATATGAACAACGATAATTTGGTCAGCGGAACCGCTGACTATACCTACAGCAATTTGGTAGATGGATCTTACGAATTTACCGTTGAGTGTTGGGACCTCGCGCTCAATACGGGATACGATACGGTCGAATCCGTTGTGGTCGATACCACCGATCCGCTGGCCTACATAGAGGTTAACGGGCAGGCCGACGACACGAACACTGTAAATGTTACGCTTGGAGCCACTTATTCAGACGAAAGAAGTGGTGTTGATCAGTGTCGATACAAAAACGAAGTTGGAGGAACCTGGAGTGCGTGGGAAGCCTGTACCAAAAACAAAAGCTGGACACTCGTTGCCGGGCTCGGAACCAAAACGGTTTACTACGAAGTAAAAGATCTGGCCGGGAACACCTCTGTAGTTTCAGATACTATTACTCTGCGAGATCCAGTAGCCCCAGAAGTATCTAATGTGACCATCAGCGGAATTAAGATTGAAGGTGAAACTCTCATCGGATCTTACACCTTCACCGACGCCGATGAAGATGCCGAAGGAGTAAGTACCTACCAGTGGTATAGTGCTGATACCGTAGACGGAACTTACAACCCCATTGGAGGGGCGACCAACTCTACTTTGGTTCTTTCAGCCTCCGAAGTCGGAAAATTTGTAAAATTTGAAGTGACCCCAATTTCAGCCACAGGCACCCCCGATACCGGAACAACAGCAACTTCTGCTGCCCTAGGAGCAATCCTTTCTTCTACGGTAAAAGAAGACGTAACCGGAGGCGCTACGAGTGTTGAACTCGACACTTCTACCGCCGGATCAGCACCAATGCCAGCCGGAAAAACACTAATCGTCATGGAACCAAACCAATCCCTCGAGTTTGATGCCGCTACTCAAACCCAAGATGCAACAACAACTACCGTGGGAGGAACCAGCATTAAAGACGCAATGGAAACTGTCACCGGTGACACTTATTCAGAAGCCAACGCTGATCAAGTAACTCTTGAATCTGGAATTGAAGGAGAAGACATTGTGTTGGTTTCAACCGACAACCTCACTGCAATCATTCCAGACGGAACAAACGTATACGCTGATCCTTCTTGGAGTGGAACCTTTGCGCCTCCTATAAATATTATTACTTCGGCCACAGCTCCCTCTGATCAACACACGATCGACAGTGCTTTGGAAGTAGGAGACCCCGTTCAGCCCATGCTCTTTGATACCAAAGTAAAGGTGATTCTCCCTACAACCGACGGAGAACCCTACTTTAGTACCGACGGAACTACCTGGACCCAGATCACCACCGAATGTGCCGACGAAAATGGAACCGGTCTAGTCTTCCCCGGAGAGTGTTATTACAAATCTGGAAGCGAGACCATTATCTGGACTTTCCACTTTACCGAATACGAAATGGCATCTGATGTAACCGACCCCACCATCAGCAATGGAGCCATGGGATCAAATAATGGCTACATCGACATCACTTTCTCTGAAGGCGTTTACGGAGACACGGAAGCAACAATGCCGATTAATCTTCACGACTTTATTGTGGTCTTCAACCAAAATGGAGGAGGCGTCATTGCCGCCAGTGTCAGCAATGTCACCAAAACCGACGATAACACCCTGATCGGAGGAGAAACAACTGTGCGAGCCGTACTCGACACAACAGGAATTTCAACAGGAGGAGAAACAATTATCCTTAAGGCGGCAGCAAACAGTATTTATGACGGAGCCGGAAACCCAATGTCTATCATGCAGAGTACAGGAATTCAAAACTTTACCGCTGCTCCAGAAGCCAACAATGTGGTGATCAGCGGAAGCCTTGGGAACCTCATCGTTGGAGCCACCCTTAATGGACAGTACGCTTATCACGACAACGAAGCAGATGCCGAAGGTGCTTCTACTTTCCGATGGTTGGCCTCTGATACCAGTACCGGAATCTACTCTGAAATTACCGGAGCTACAAATACCAGCTACACGCTTAGCAGTGCTGAAGCTGGTAAATACATCAAATTTGAAGTTACCCCAGTAGCCGCTACGGGGGTAAGCACCGGAGCTCCCGCCACCAGTTTAGCCGTTGGAGTGATTGCGGCAGATTCAGACAGTGACACCGTTGGAGACGATCTTGATAACTGTCCACTCACCGCCAACACTAACCAACAAGACAGTGACGAAGACGGAATTGGAGACCTGTGTGACAACTGCCCAAATGTGGCCAACACCAATCAAGCAGACGAAGACGGAGACGGCCAAGGAGATGCTTGTACCACTGCTCCTACGGCTTCTGTTGCCGTTATTGCAGGAATTCCAACCGTCGGAACTACTGTCACTGGAGACTACGCTTATTCAGGAGTTGAACTAGAAGGAACCTCGACCTTCCGATGGCTCCGATCTCATACCGTAGATGGAACATATGCCGAAATTATTGGAGAAACCGATCAGACCTACACGCTAGCAGCAGGGGACGAAGGAAAATTCATTAAGTTCGAAGTCACCCCCATTTCTCAAGCGCAATCAAACAACGAGGGAACCGCCATCTTGAGTGATCCGATGGGGCCCATTTATGCGGCAGTAAAAGTTCAAGACTATACTTCCTCTCCAGAAACTCTCGAATTGGCATTAGATACCTCAACACTCGGAGTTGCGCCTCTTCCAGCCGACAAAACAACCTTCTTGATGCACAAAAATCAGAAACTAGAATTTGCGGCAGCGGTAAACACGGTTGATGCCGTAGCCACCACCGTTTCTGGAACCAGCATCAAAGACGCGATCGAAGCGGTTCGAGGAGGAACTTATTCAGACGCAAACGTTGAAACCATCACGATGGAGTCAGGGGTCGATGGAGAACCTATTATTTTGACCTCTACCGATTCGCTTCAGGTAGAAATTCCAGACGGCGCAAAAGTTTACGCCGACACCGCCTGGGACGGAACTATTGCTCCACCAGTAGACATTACTTCCGATTCAGATATTCCTGGATACCGAGAAATGGCCGTGCTTTCTGTTGGGTATGCCGGAAAAGAAGTGCTCTTTGATTCACCAGTAAAAATAACACTTCCTTCAGCTATCGGAAACGTCTTCTACAGCGTTGACGGAGCCACCTGGACGGAGGTAACTAATCAGTGTGCCGATGCCCAAGGAACGGGTCTCGCCTTCCCTGGAGAGTGTTATATCCAGAGTGGAGAAAATACCATCATCTGGACCTACCACTTCACCGAATGGGGAGTCGGAGGGCCCGACTGGACGCCAACCGCTAATACAGAACTTTCTATTGCGATTGAAGAAGCCACAACTCCTCAACTCGTAATCATTGGGGACGAAAATGGAGACGAAATACCAACGCCAGTTATATCTATGACCGGGGCTGGAGAAGGAGCCGTAATTTCAGGATTTCAGAATCAGAACGCCGAAGGAAACATTGCTACCTCTGGTCAGAAGATCATTGTCAGAAATGCTTCAGCGGTCTCCGAATGGACCATTAGTATTGCGGCGGTCAACGGACCAACAGCTGTTTGGGAAGATCAGACACAAGGATCAAGTTATACCATGGACTACAATGATCCAAGTGGGAGCGGGCAGCTATCAGTCGACCCAACTACGGCCAATATCTATTTAGCCGTCCTTGATCCCGCCGACGGATCAATTACAAGCCTTTCAAACGACCCAGTCGACATTACTGGAATTTCAACCGGAACGGCTCAATCATTTGAACAGGGCGTAGTAGACTCAATTACCCTCTTCCAATCAGATGCGACTTCTATGCCGTACAGAACTTATGTACTGGAAGGAGGAGATCTGGACCAAGTTATTCCTGGTCGACAAGAAGCTGGAGACTACGCTATAGATCTTGTCTTAACCGTTTCATAAAGACTAAAAATTGGACCCGAAACAAAGAAAGACTCCCTTCCACTGGGAGTCTTTTTTTAAAAAAAATTTGTAAAAACAACGATTCAATTTTTTTTATCCACTGAAAACCATAACTATTCCCATTAACAAAGGAAAATACTTGATTTTGACAAGGTTTTGAGGTATAATATATAGATTTTTTTCATGAAAAATAAAACTCTAGCACAAATCCAGAAAGCAAAGGCCACCACAAAAGCCTTGCTTTTGGGGATTGGAATTGGGTTTTGGGGGATGGTAATGGGGCAGTCGGCAGGAATTGATGACTCCACCGTCTATTTGCTGCAGGCCGATACCGAAGGGCCTGTAGTCGATACTTCTCTCGAGCCCAAAATCGTAATGGGGATTGGAAATCCTCAGGTCGACACAGAAAATACCAAGGTTGGGACCGGAGCTATTGCCTTTGATGGAGACCAAGATTATCTGGAGACTGCCGATCATCCAGATTTTTACTTTGGAGGAGAAGACTTCACCATCGAATTCTGGATCAAGGCCCAGGCCCCCGATAAAGAAAATATTTTTTCTCAGTGGGACGCCACAGATATTTTAGGGAGTAGCTTTTTGTTTGAAATAGACGAGAAAGGAGTATTGACGGCCTCACTAGCTACCTCAGAAATCATCGAATCACTCCAGGTCCATCAAGACATACGTCACAACTACCACCACATTGCCCTGGTACGAAATCAGACCGACCTCACGTTGTACTTGGACGGAGCCAGTGTGGGAAGTAAAACTCTTACCGGTTTTTCAGTGAACGATGGGCAGATGGCCGTGCTATTGGGAGGAAGTATTGGCGGAGAAAACGCCGACTTTACCGGCTATATCGACGAACTAAGAGTTTCATCCATCGCTCGATGGACCGAAAACTTTACCCCGGCCGATCAGCCCTATGCAGCCTATGTACCACTTCCTCCTACGGCTTCAGATATGATCGTTGATGGCGTATTGGTAGAGGGAGCAACGATCACCGCACAATATACCTACACCGATCCCGAAGGGGATGAAGAAGGCGAAACACAATTTCAGTGGTACGTTGGAGAAACGATCGAAGGAAGCTTTGATCCAATCGAAGGCTCTCAGAATTCAGAACTGATCCTTGACGAGAATTTCATCGGGAAATATCTAAAATTGGGCATTACCCCAGTGGCTATTGAAGAGCCAGTGGAAGGAGAAGAAATATTCAGCGATTCAGTGGGGCCCATCCAGGGCGACACAGATGCCGACCAAGTTCCTGATGCATCAGATACTTGTGATAACTCCCTCTCGCCAGAAGGGTTGAGTGGATACTGGGGCTTTAACACCGAAGAGCTCTTCGATTCTATGGGAGGATTAAAGGCCCAAAAAGAAGAAACCGCTCAGGTTCAAGAGGGGTTTATCGGATCGGTGCTACAGATCAATCCAGGAGCGCAAGGGGCCAAAACAGAAACCGGATTCGAAATTGGAACCACTGATTTTAGTGTGGGGATTTGGCTACAAACGACTCAAAACCAAGATTCGACCCCCTATCTCTTTACGAATCGAGATACCGCCACCACCAACCAGTTTGCACTGCGTCTGACGGTAAGCGAGTATCCAGAGTTTGCTATTCATGCAGGAGAGGAAATGAAAGTAACCGGTTCAACCTCCATCAACGATGGGGAATGGCACTACTTGGTAGGGACGAGAAACCAAGAAAAAGTAGCGCTCTACCTAGATGGGGAACTAGTCGAAGAAAAAGAAGTCCCCGCCCAAGATATTACAACCACCGAACATCTGGTCTTTGGTGGGCTAGGGAATGGTGATGAAAACTATACCTTTTCCGGACAACTCGACGAAGCAACCTTTTTTCAACGAGCAATTTCCCAGGCCGAAGTAAGGAGCTATTTCACCGATGGTCTACAGAGAAAATCGCTCTGTCATTCGCGATTAGCCCCTTTTATCCAAGATCTGACGCTAACGGGAGAGCCCACAGTGGGGAGTCTCCTCACACTCACCTACACCTTCCAAGATCCCGAAGAAGATGAAGAAGGCGAATCGATTATTGAATGGTGGATAGGCGAAGAGGGGAGTGAAGAACGCACCCTTGTTCCTGATGCAAACGGAACAAGTTTCAAACTGGAACCCGAACACGAAGGAAAGATTGTGACCGCCTCTGTTACCCCCGTTTCGACGGTTTATCCTTTTGAAGGTGAAAGTCTTCAGTCTTTGCCGACCTCCATCATAACTCAGCCCTACGAACTGTATACCTGGCCCCAGTCATCAACCCAGGAAGGAAGAATAACCATCTACGGAGTGATGAAAAAAGAGGGCCTCAATTACACGCCCGAACAGATGCTCTTCCAGCTGGTCAAGGCCCAGACCCAAGAAGTCCTCCAGAATCATACGCTCACAACAGTAGGAATTGATCAGTGCGAAGAAGAGGAAACCAATCAAGAAAACTGCCAGATCCAGGGCAACGGAAAAATAATCCCCGGGATCTTCCTCAGTGCTTACAACGAAGATATTTCACAGGCTCGATTTATGAGTGAGTTTCCGGCCGTAGCACAAGACCAGGAAGTGCAGATTCGTACCACCGCCTACCAGGCAGGAAAAGCTATCTTTACGACCATTTCAAAGACTTTTATGGCTGAGGTGCCTCAGCGTCCACAAATGGTTATCGACCCCACTTCTGTAGTAACCAACGAGGGAACACAGGTCATCACCGGAACGATTATCGAAAAGAACTTTGAATCAGGAAACCTGACGGTCAATCAGATCCCAGTTTCTAATTTGTACCGAGTTAACAACCAGAATTCTACGTGGACTTTTGATCATACCCTCAATCTTTCAGAAGGCGAAAATGTTCTCCAATTCCAGGTAACTGATTCAGGCGGAAACAGTACTGAAGAAACTCTCAACATCACCCTCGACAAAACCCCGCCAACCAATCCCGTCATCGAAGAAATTACACTCCTGGAAAACGAGGCATCACAAGCCCAAGGATCAATTCAAATTCAGTGGAAAAAAGGAGAAGAAGCGCAGGGAAAAGAATCCTTTCAGGTATGGAGAAAAGCCGAAGCCCTTTCAACGGTTGGAGCATTGGTACAGGGAGAAAATCACGATTTTGTTCCTGTTTCTCCACTCCTTGAGGAAGGGACTACTAGCTGGATCGATACCGCTCGATTTCCCAACACCAAATATACCTATTATATAGAGGCTACTGATTTTGTAGGAAACCAAGTTCATTCACGAGAAAAAGATATTATTAGTCAGTCATTCCGACCTGGAATAACAATTTTGACCCCCCAAAACAAAGCGCTTTTATCCGACAGCTATTTTGAGGTGACGGCCCATTATGCCGCTGCCACACCTACCAAGTGTGAAGTCCAAATCGACTCAGAGGCTTGGTTGGAAATGAATAACGATGGAGAAATTGAGGGAATGGTGGATTATTCCTTTACCAATATAAAAGAAGGTGAGCATAACCTTGCGGTTCGCTGTATTGATCAAGAAGGAAATAGCGCTTATGCCCCTCTTCACACCATTATTCTCGATCACCAAAAACCCGTTGCGCACGTAAGAGCACTAAGACTGAGAGACAAAGACAACAACCCTCTATTTCGGTTGAGAACTCATCTTCGAGACAATCGAAAAGGGAAACTAAAATGTCGAGTCAGAAAAAACAATCAAGAAGAAAATTACGAACCGTGTCGTAATTTTTATGATGTTGTAAGCGATCAAACCGACACGACCGATATTCAGGTAGAACTTGAGGTAGAAGAAGGAGCTCAGAATCAAAATCTAGTGACCCAAACGCTGACAAAAGCACAACAGATTCCGCCCTCAGCTACAAACATTCTTCTTTCCGGAAGTCTGATCGAAGGAGAAACTCTAACGGCTGAATACCTCTACACCGATCCCACGGGAGAAAGCGAAGGAGAAACAGTGATTGAATGGTTCAGCATGGTTTCAACCGAAGGCGAAGATACGGTTTTGCAGGAAGAAAGTTCGATGCAATACGTTCTTACTTCCGAAGATGTAGGGAAATACTTTCGGGTACACATCACCCCCGTTCGTGTCGGAACTCAAGAGGTGAGTGGGAGCCTGAAAAAAAGTGCTATTGTGGGGCCCATTTTGGGGCTCTCAGATCTAGGCGTTTCAGAAGAAGGAGTCATCACTTTGGGATCAGAAAACGAAGGCGAAGTAATTCCCCCGGAAGGAAAAAACAATATCAAATGGGAGGAAGGAGAAGTTATTTCGTTTGAGTCTGGAGCTATTGAAAAATCAGTCTCCACCGCTCGTATTAATTCCCAGCCATTCCTCACCGTCTACGCTAACGAAGTGGGGCAGGAATATGAAGACCACAACGTGATGCAGTTTGAGATTATTTCTGAGGACGAAACCCTCAATTTTTACCACAACAAATACGCCTTCCGCCTTCCTGCACGAGCCCGGATCATGACATCATCCAACTGGGATCGAAATCTTTTGCATCCCAAAGAAATCACTCCTGAAGAAGGATCAGATATTGATTATCAAGTGAAGTATGCTTCTGATTGGTGGTTGTCCGAAAAACCCATCACGCTTCGACTTCCTCGAAGAAAAGCCCATCCTCATATGTATAGAAACAACCAGTGGCAAAAAATTACAGATCGTTGTTCACCGACTGCCCAACCCGATTTCCCCAAAAGTTGTTTTTACACAACCAAAAAAGCGCTCTATATCAGGACCCACTGGCTTTCTCAAGTAGCGCTGATCAAAGATGTCACACGCCCTCAGATAAGCGACGCAGTACTCAGCGAGGACAATCAGTCAATTGAGGTCTCTTTTTCTGAGGGAATATACGGCGAAGAAGGGGGTCTCACGCTTTTTGATCTGGAGCTAGACATTACCAGTCCTGACTCAGAAGAAAATAACCCGGAGTCCATATTTATCAAATCCCTTACCAAGCTCAACGGACAACCACTAGAAGGAGGGGAAGAAGTGGTGCTCGTGAAACTGGCCGCCCCAAAAAGGGTAAAACAAAAAACGCTGGTATCAATTCGACCAGTCTTCAGGGCCATAAAAGACCTGGCAGAAAACAGAATGGATCATGAAACGCCCCCCTCCCAACTCGAACTTCACAAGTTTAAGATCCTTACACAGCCCATAATCGATGGTCTCAGCCTGGAAGGAAAAGAACTTCAGGCACAATTGGATGTAGCCCCTGAAACAAGTGAAACCATTGTGTGGAAATGGCTTTATTCTTCAGACGGTAAAAACTACTTTGCTTCTATTCCAAGAGCGGCCGAAAATCGCTACCAACTCGATACGCCCGACGTAGGACAGTATCTAAAAGCCCAGGCCGTATTAGTCGATGAAAATCAAGAGCCCGTTAGTCTTCCCGTCGAAAGTGAAGTTCTTGGGCCAGTAGGCGCCGATTCAGACCGAGACGAAATTGAAGAATCCATTGACAATTGTCCGTTGCGAGCCAACCCAGAGCAGGAAGATACCGATCAGGACCAAATCGGAAATGAATGTGATGAGTGTCCGACCCTGGCTTCGCCAACAGAAGAAGATCTAAGCGGCACTCTGTGTGATTTTGCTCCAGAAGCCAATTCAGTCATTATCAATGGATCCCCTTATGTGGGGAAGGAGCTTCGTGGAGATTACGTATTTGTAGATCAAGACGAAGAAGCAGAAGGCGCAACGGAATATCGATGGAGAGTATCCGATCAGGCAGAAGGTCCCTTTGTCCCACTCGAAAACGCCATCGAAAAAACATATCTCTTAACCGACCAAGAAGTCGGCAAATATATTCAGTTTGAAGTAGTTCCGGTGAGTATTTCGGATCGATTTTCGGAAGGAGAATCAGTGATGAGTTCGGTTTTTGGACCGGTAAATGGTCTGGAGTCCACCCGAAACTTTACGGCTTTCCCAAGTGGGACAGAGATTGAACTATCATCCGCAGAAGCGGGAGCTGCCCAGATTTCAGTGGGCGTGTCTTTGGTGGTCTTGAGCCCCGGACAAAAATTATCGGTCGATCAGGGAACGGAGCTGGTCGATAGTATTTCGGCTAAAGTGGGAGAGGTATCGATTCAAGAAGCCCTTCAGCAACACAAAGACGAGAGTTTTGCCAAGACCAATGTAAAAAAAGTAACCCTTCAGTCTGGAATTTCTGGAGAAGAAATTGTAATTGCCTCGACCGACAATCTAGAAGTGGCCATCCCCGATGGGACCGAAATCTTTGCCGACGATACTTGGGACGGAACAATTATGCCTCCCGAAGATGTGACTGACACCCTCGACATCCCATGGTTTGACGAAAAGGTTATGATGGTCTTGGGGGCAGCCGGAGAAAGTCTGCTTCTTTCTAATCCCGTGAAAATAGTTCTGCCTACCAGTGAAGGAACACCCGTTTATAGTCCGAATGGAATTGATGGTTGGGTAGAAATCGAAAATCAATGTACCGATGTTGAGGGAGGAGGACTGGTCTTTCCTCATGAGTGTTACATCAAATCAGGAAATACGACGATCATCTGGACCTACCACTTTTCGGGATACGGAAGTGTGGGGCAATCGGGCCAGCTCTTAGTAGATTTTGGAGACGACAATGGAGACACGATTACGAACCCTTCCGTCACCATGAGTGGAACGATTTCTTCTTTTCAGAATCAGACCTCAACCGGAACACTGGGAACCAGCACCGAGCAGATTATTGTTGCCAACCGAACCGACACCCAGGCCTGGTCAGTGACTATTGCGGCCACAGATGGAAACACCGCCGTATGGGAAGATACTACCCCTAGTTCGAGTTATACCATGGATTTCAACGATACCTCAGGGGCCGGACAACTAACAATAGATCCATCATCCGCAACACCTTATGTGGCCACACTTGATGGAAGCAGAAAAATTACCGGACTGACAGCTGATCCAAGCGGAGTATCGGTTGGATCTCAGGCTTCCTTTGAACAAGGCGTTACCGACAGTATCACGCTTTTTTCTTCGACCACCGCCACCGCCCAAAGTGTCTACACACTTCAGGGGGTAGATATGAGTCAGGTTGTGCCCGCCAAAAAAGAAGGAGGGTCGTATGAGATCAATCTCACCCTGACGGTGAGCTAAGGTTTAGTCTAGATTAAGTTCTGATTCCACATTTGAAATCCTCGTCAATGAACATTTTTTGTATTCTAAAATATTTGCCGTATACTCTCATTCGTTAAAATTTCTTAAAAAACCAAAATGATCTACAAAAAACTATTGGCTTTTACTTGCTTGATGGGACTTCTTTCCGAAAGTGTTCTGGCGCTAGGAGGAGGAGTAGGAGGGCGCCCAGCTCGACCTCTGGATCCCAACCATCGGACCTGGTTTATGTACAAACTTCAACCAGGAGAGAACTATGACGATGTTTTGATGATCACCAACACCACCGACAAAAAATGGGTGGTCAATATGTATCCCACCGATTTTCTCCCAACAACCGGAGGAGGAGGGGGATTTAGCCTCAAACAACAAGCCGAAGAGATGATTAGCATGGGGAAGTGGATTACGCTGAGTAAGTCTCAGATTCAGATCGGGCCCTACGAAAAGAAACTCATTCCTTTTAAGATCGCCATTCCCTCAGACGGAACCACTCAAGAAACTTGTGGAGGAATCGCGATCGCTAAAAATCTCCCCAATACCGGACCACTAAAAAATGGAGGCGTAAAGCTCTCAACCCGAAACGTGGTTCGAGTTTACAACAATCATGTAGACGGAAAATGTGGAGGAAATATGGGGGAAATGAAGGTATTCCTCTGTCAGAATAACCCTGACGGTTCAAAAGAGACCATTCAGGTTCAGATGATGGATAAGTCCAAACATCTTGCCAAAGGAGCCACCGAAGGAAAATGTGCTTTTGGAGGGAAGACCCCTATTGCCAAGAGAGCGCCTGCTCCAAAACCCACTCCGGCACCTGCTCCAACACCAGTACCCACCACATCTCAGCCTGTAGCTGCTGCTCCAACACCAGCGCCTACTCAAGCCCCAGTTGTAGTACCCGCTCCTACACCAACGCCTGCTCCAACACCTATTATGCATCCTGCCGCACCAACCCCAGCTCCAAAGGTAGGCGCCGATGTAAAAGCGGTTGTGGCTCAAGCCCTCAAAGAAGTCATCAAAGAACCAGATACACAACAAGCCCTCGGAGCGGTAATTCAAGAACAAGTAGCCATTGCCCTTTCAAACCAAACTCAACAGAAACAACAGATTGAGCCCATTGTACGAGGCATAATCAGCGAAATGGGATTGACGGCGAGTGGGGCTCAAACTGGAGGCGGAAAAGTGACGGTTTGTTATGCCAGCGTAGGCGGAGAAATGCAACAAGCCGAAATCTCTCCCGCCGAACTCGGACGATTCCCAGGAGCCACCCTTGGTTCATGTGATTCAGCCAAAAGCTCAGCCTCCAAGGCCGAAGCTCCAGCCAAGAAAGGAAGCGGTCTAATCGGACTCTTGCGAGGGATTAAAGACTTTGTAGTCTACATCTTCAAAAGCATCATCGGAAGCTAAGATAAAGCCAACCAACTAAAACACCAGGTCCTTGGGCCTGGTGTTTTTTTTAAAATAGCCCTGGTCATCAAGAGACCAGGGCCATTTTGCTAGGATCAATAAAGGGGCCAGAAGAGTCCTATGGGCCAAAAACTTTCCACCAAATTATTGAAAAATCCTCCCAATACCTAATACTTAATCCTCGCCATCTTTCCCTACTCATAAGTTCATAATCCCATGCATGTCGAAATCCACCGCCTAGACCCAACCCTTCCCCTGCCCAAATACGAAACTCCCGGTTCATTTGCCTTCGACTTTGTGGCTCGTGAAGACTACGAAGTTCCCTCTCAAAGTTTTGGACTCATTCCCGGAAACGTGATTATTCAGTGTCCCCCCGATCACGCCCTACTTATTCTGCCCCGCAGCTCCACCCCCAAAAGAAAGTCCCTCATTTTTCCACATTCAATCGGTCTCATCGATCACGACTATTCTGGCCCAAGTGACGAAATCATGATCCAGGTCTACAACATTGCGCATCAACCAGTGAAGATCGAAAGAGGGGAACGAATCGCTCAGGGATTATTTGTAAAAATGGGGAGAGCCAGCTTTTCCGAAGTAGAAAAAGTAGAAAGAGAATCTCGCGGAGGGTTTGGATCAACCGGATCCAATATCAGTGAACAATAAGCAACAAGAAACAAACAATACAAAAAAAGACAATTAATCATAAATCTATGAACCTCGAGTCTATTTTTACCAATCATTTGGGCCCCCACCAACTGGACCATCAAAAACTAATTTTGATGGTCTCAGGTGGAGTGGATTCTCGAGTACTACTGCATGTGGCCGAAAAGTGTCTTTCCTCGAAAAAAATCGGGGTCTTTCATCTTGATCACCAGACCCAAGACTCTGCCGAGCACTTCCAGTTCGTAAAAAAATGCTGTGATGCGCATAAAGTCGAATTTTTTGGAAAAAAAATCACAAATATACCTTCAAAAAACAAAGAAGCTTCCTGGAGAGAGTCTCGAATTGTGGCGGCCGAAGAGGCCCGAAAAGAATTTGGGGCCGCCAAAGTTTTGACCGCTCATCACGCCACCGACCTAGTCGAGACCATGCTCTTTCGTCTCACCAAAGGCTGTGGCATCGAAGGGCTCGCCCCCTTTGATACGTCTACAAAACCCTTTTGGCAAGTTCCCAAAAATATCCTGATTCAATACGCCCAAGACCAGAACCTCGATTATGTCAACGACCATAGCAATACCGACACCACCCTCCAGCGCAATCTCATCCGACACGAAGTATTGCCTCACCTAAGAAGAATTACCCCCAACCTTGAGCAGGTATTCGTCAAAGAATTTCAGATGTTTGAGGCTATTGGAGATTTTGTTCAGAAATCTCTCCCGACCACAAAAGAAATTTCTCTAATAGATTTCAACACCTTACATCCCGCTCTCCAGCAGGCCTGGCTCAAAAAAATAGGAGGATCAGGGACCAGTTTTACCGAAATTCAAGATGCGCTGCGGTGGCTAAAAAACAATCCCAAAGGCAATTCCAAAAAGGGGCTTGGCAATAGAGAGTTAACCGTTGAGAAGGGGCAACTACGATTCAGGAACAAGTAGTTTTCATCCAAAAGCATTGACCAAATTTCTTTTGCGAGTTATAAATTCACCAGCAAATGAAAAGACGTACTATTGAATCTCAACCTAAAGCCAGGGCCCTGCCCCTTTCTTTGGAAGGGCTACTATTTATAGCTTTCGAAAACAAAAATGAGCCAATAAATAATTTAAAGAATACCATCACTCTTTACTTTTTGTTCCTAACTCTTCACTCAAGCAAAGCGATCATGTTCATGATGATGCGCCCACCTGGGCGGTGATCGGAGTGAATATTGTCTCAACACAGAAAATATTTTCCCCGGTTACCCCCGGGGATTTTTTTGTGCAGATATTATTTACTTAAAAACAATTCCGGCGAAAAAATTGAATGACATCGAATTAATGTGAAGTCGGATAACCTAATTTTTAACTCCAATTATACCATGACAGAAGCACCATCTAGTTTTGATACCGAGTCTCAAAAAAATACCGTGAGCATCATCTATGTCAGCGATCTGGATGACAACGCGGCCAAACAACAAGAACTCGCGATTAAAACTCACATTCAACCAGAAGAAGGAAAACTGGTCCATCACTCGAATCTGAACTATGTCCCTCCATTCAACACCGTGGCGGCCGCCCAAGTGATTAATGCCTTTGTTTCAGAAGGAGAGAGTTTTTTGGGCAATAAAATCTTTGTTATTACCGTCGACCCCCACGTGAATCAAAACGGAGAAGACGGTGCCACCAATATCACCGACAAAAGAGTGGCTCTGCGTTACAGAGATTCGGAAAGCGGAAAAACCGTAGATCTTATCGGCCCTGCCAGAGACTACATGTCTGTTCCAGGGCACCAAGGGTTGGTGCTCGAAGAAGTCGTAGAACTTGATCGGGAAAAGCTCCGCCGATTAGATTTTACCGCCAAGGCGAGAAATGATGTCTTCGATGGGCTCACGGTTTTTGGACCCGCCGCTGCCGCATTGACCAACGGATTAGCCCTGGATCAAATAGGAACCCCCCTCCCCAAAGAAAACCTTCCCCCCTTAATTATCGAGCCAGGCACCATTACCGAAATCGAACCCGAATATCAAAATATTCGACTCCACGTCCCGATTAGTAAATTTCAATCAGGGGATCGAATTGCCATCAAAACGTCAGAGGGAAGGCTACTGGCTATTGCCACGAGAACCGAAGCTTTTGATCGAGAAAAAGGTGAAATAGTGGCAGCCAACGGAAGTAAGACCCTGATTACCGACCGAAATCAAGTTGGACTCTATTTGGCCCAGGTGCAAGGTCACTTAGCTCAATTCATAAAAAAGAATCGGAACCTAGAACTTCAGCCAGGAGATACCCTTTCGGTCGAATTAGCCAATGAGGCTGATGAGCAAGAGTGGCTGATTAAGGAAAGTTGGAGAAAAGCGAGAGAACATGTTGTACCGGGTTTTTGAACCAGGTTTCACAAGCGTCTACGTGGGTGCAGCGCAACCCTGTTTTGGGGAAGGGGCTCAGAACCACACTCGGAGCGGTAAACCGAGTGATAGGGGTTCGGTAAGAATCTCAACGCCAACAAAAACCATCAACACTTTGAGAGTGACAAAACTGTCAGAAAGGATAATAAAGAGTAGAAATGAACGAAATCGAAAAATTTCCTACCCTCCCTCCGCTCGAAACACAGATCATTTCCGAATCAGAAATGTATCGGATGAGTACACAATTAAGAGCACAAAGAGTACTCGAAGAGGTTCATCATTCTCGAGGGCCAAACCCCTTAAGAGAACAGGTGGGGATTCCAGCTAATCATGTTATCTCCACCATTTCGTCCACCCCTCTTTACTCAGAGGGGTATTACAACTGCACCGCTCTGGTGTTGGGAGGAAATGGACCCCACGGCCAAGACTCCGAATATCTGTTAACCCACCAGGGCCCAAATATTCTGCAACTCGACAAAAGCTATTTTCAGAGGAATATCCAAAAAAGAGTAGCCCAGTTGCTGGAAAGAATAGATGTGCAGACGCTGCGTGGAGGAATAGTCGGGGGCAATTGTTTTTATGGAGGTTTTGATTTTGACCAAGGATTTGTGCAGGGATACGAAGCCTCCATAAAGCAACTAAAAAAACTCTGCGAAGATACTCTACAGATGACCCCTCAAGTGCTTTGTGGGCCGAACTCAAGACCCAACAATCCTACCAGTATTTTGGTCTTCCCCGAAAAAGACCAGGTCTTACTCAGCCGGGAAGGACAGCTCCATCCCCGAAACGACGAACCTTTCTGTTCCAGCCAAATAACAGAAAAAATCACCCAGTTTACTGGCAAGATTGAGAAGAAGTCAGAGTTGAGGAGGGCCTCATAAAAAGCTAGAATTGGTTGACATGTGATCAGGAATAGGTATTGAGAATTAGTGATTTTAATCACTCTTTCGTCGGAGGATTATTTTCCGAGAGAGGAAGAAGAAGTCGTTCTTTTATAAGTTATTATAAGGCGGTAAAGGTTCACATCTTTGAGAAAGGATAAGGTCATGAGTAGGTCTAATGATTCAATGGGAGTTGGTGGGTATATTTTTATTTTTGTCTTGGTATTGGCTGCCATGGCAATATCGATGAGTTCGGAGGTGAAAAATCAAAAGCAAGGGAATGTATCGAGACTACATCAACTCTATCCATCAGCCAAAATCGAGAACAACAGATGTATCTACAATGCCTACTGCGAAGCAGTAGTCTCCGGGGTTGATGGGATCCATATGATCCGTGTTCATCACAGCAGTAAACGCGTAGAGAAGGTCACCGAAGCAGATATGGAAAAGGAGTTTCGAGCAAAACTGAGTGAGCGTTACCCAGACGCCACCATCGAGAAAGTCTGGAAGGAAGACTACAAGTATCACGCGAAATTAACCGGGTATGAAAACCCGCTCATCATTCAATTGAAACACGATCACCAATTGCAGCTCCTTTCGCCACAAGCCCCCACAAAACAATAAACCACTTCTAAATTCTTCTCATCTAGCCCTCCTCTCGGGGAGGGTGCCTTTTTAATAACTCCAAAATAAAACCCAATACTTCTTAATTCTTACGTCTTTCTATTTTTATCTCATCTGAAACATTCCTATCGATCTGGCGGAATGTCATAATAGTGGAACAAGAAATTCGTTACCCTGCGAAATGTTCTGGCCGCGGTCTCCGAACCCCACTGCGAAGTCCGTGGATAGTCATACTTTACCAACACCGTAAATTGCGGTTCTTTGAGCGGAGCAAATCCGGCAAAGGTGGCGATGGTTGTCCCCGCTCCGGTCAGCGCTTTTCCCCCCTTATACGTCTGACTGGTTCCGGTCTTTCCCATCACGGTGTGTCCATACACCCGAGCCGCTTTTGCCATCCCGTTGTCGACGGAGTTGAGCAGCATTGATTTAATCGTCTGATATGTTTTGTCCGAGATGACTTTTCGAACCTGTTCAGGAACAAATTTTTCCACCTTCCCATCGGCATGACGGATTTCTTCTACAATCATCGGTTTCATCAGATACCCCCCATTAGCCAAAGCCGAAAAGGCGGTCACCATCTGGAGAGGGGTAGCGGTGATACCCTGTCCAAATCCGTAGGTAATCAGCTCGGATTCGGCCCAGTCGGTCCAGGCTTTGATCTTTCCCTCTTCTTCTCCGTCCAGTTCAATATCGGTATAAGAACCAAAGCCAAAACTTCTAAAGTAATCGTACAGTACCTGACGTCCAACCTTTCGGGTAATAAAGGCAATCCCCGTATTCAGCGATCGATTGATCACCTCAATCATCGTTGTCACCCCGGCATAAATCTTGTCGGCATTACGAATCTTAAACTCATCGACTTCTACCGGTCCAGAATCTTCAAAAGTTGTTCCTGGTTCTACCTCATCGGCATTGAGGGCCACGGCCATAGTAACGGCCTTCATAACCGATCCAGGTTCATAGATGTCGGAAATAATTTTGTTTCGGAAAACTTCTGGTCCCCAGGTATTGAAATAGCGGTAGTAGCCTCCATCCTGAATAATGGTTGGAATTCTTTGGTTAAAGTTTTCATCTTCTCGATCAATCTCCGCTTGTTCTGGGGGGATTTCGTACTGCAGATAGACCTTCCCAAACTCATTAGGATCAAAGTTGGGCGCATTCACCATCGCCAAGACTTTTCCCGTCTTGGGCTGTAGAACCACGATTTGTGCAAAGTCGGCGTCAAAGGTATCCAGGTCTTCGGCTAGGATTTTTTCCACCTCAGCCTGAATCACCCGATCAATGGTCAGCACCAAATTGGCTCCATCTTTGGCCTGTCGGATTCCCAAACTCTTACTCAAAATTCGCTGTCCTCGGGTATTCGTCGCTCCATAAATATACCCCTCACGTTCTTTGAGCAGGTGATCAAATCGACCTTCGATTCCATACTGACCGCCTCCCGAAGAATCCACAAATCCAATCACCTGAGAAGCCAGTGATTTTTCTGGGTAATAACGCCAGTGCTCATCTTTGAGCTGTACCCCATGCAGTACCGATCGATACTCCGGTTGCTTCTTCAGTTCCAAAATTCGGTCAGAAATCTCTGGAACAATTTTGTGAGAAATTTCGACATACCGTTTGGGGCGTCGCCCGAGCCATTTGACGAGCTTTTCTTCAGTGAGGTTCAGCAGGGGGGCCAGTTGCGAAGCCACCAGCTCTGGCGAAGCAATAAGGGTGGGGTTGGCCGTGACCACATTATTGGTAGTGGAAATTCCGGGGAGACGGAGATCATCAATTGTGGCCGATCGCTCAAAAGAAATATCGGTGGCCAAAATCACTCGAGTCCGTTCAATTTCAGAAAAAATTCGAATCAGTTCCTGCTCATAAGCCTGGATGGCTCTTTTTTCGGCGTTGGACCAGTTTTCGGGATTAGTTTCGATCTCACATCCTTCTACTTTTTCACAGTGCGCATGGATCAATAACGGCGACAAAATTTGGGCCGCTAGTTTTGGGTTTCCACGTTCTTGTTGGCTCAAGTCTAGGCGCGGATTAAATTTGGGATAGGCCAATATAAAGGGATCTACAAAAAGCATCTTCAGGGTGTGGTTGGTGGCCACGGGGGTTACCTCTTCGGTTAATCGATTTTTGCGAACCAATATTTTCCCTCGCCGAGCTGGAAGCACCGATCGTTTTTCGTGCTGGGCTTTGGCTTCTGCATAAAACTCATCATACTGAAGCACCTGAAGGTCAAAAAGACGGACCACAAAAATCAAAAACCCCACGACAAAACAGCCCTTCACAAATATCAGCCTTTTTTCAAATGAGAACATGTGTTATTGCCTTCGTTTGGCCAAAACTCCTATTCCAGCCAAAACAGCCAGGGCCAAAACAATAAGACTCATATTTCGGCTTCCCGCTCCAGAGCGATCTAGCTTGTCTGCAGCGCGGTAAGATCCATCGTCCAGGGTGGCCACAGGTAAGATTCTACTGGGCGGACTTTCAAATCCGTCTACATCTATCGCAATAACCTGAAAAAAGTACTGGGTATTGGGCATTAAGTTGTCCACATACCACTGAGTTCGATCATCAGGAGTCTCATTTTCCTCATCCAAAAAAGTCCGGTCTGTTCCGAAAAGAATTTTATACTTCCAGATTCCGGCATCGTCTTTGGCAGGAGACCAAAAAAGTGTAATTCGATTCATCTCACCTTCTCCTGAAAGATTCATGACTGTTGTGGGAGGAACTTCGAGGTTTTGGTCGTCTGAAGGGTCCATAGGATCGGTTCCATCGATGACTTCATCAATATCAGAAACACCCCCTCCGTCCCAGTCGTTTTCAGGGTCTTTCTGGTCTGAAATTCCATTTCCGGTCGAATCAATAATATCTGATTCGTACATATCACCCACGCCATCTTCATCTTCGTCTCCGGGTTCATTTTTGTCTAGAACTCCGTCTTCATCGGTATCAAATCCCGTTTCACATACCCGAACCATGGCGGCATTGGGCTCGATAAATTCATTACCACTTTCATCAGCAACAATACACTGGACGGGGTACTGACCACAGTCGAGGGGAGCATTGCCTTCTCCCAAAAAGAAGTTCCCGGCATTCTGAAGTTCCATCTCGGTTCCTTCATACGCACAGTGAACTCGAGAAAGAGGTTCATTGGAAGAAACCTTGAGCTGCAAATTTTCTCCCGGATCCATTTCTTTGTCGGGAATCAACTCAGTAGCCAATACAGATGGCGGAATTCGGTCGATCCGGATCATCAACGGATCAGACTTTACCTCTTCGTCTTGAGTCATGGCCTGAAACCGGTGGGCTCCATTGGCCAGCGATGGGGTCTGAAAAATAAAGTCGCCGGTAGTTTTGTCGGGAATAAGACTCGTGGTCAAAATAGTCGGACCATCCACGAGCTTGAGTGGACCATATTCTCCAGCATTTCCAGTAATTGTAATCCGGGCCAAACTATAAGTCCCCGGTTGTGGTGAAGTGATTTGTATTCCTTCTCCGCTCAAGTTGATGCCGCCCTCTCCATCTACAACCAAAATTGGGACTTCTCCAATGATTCGGAAGTTGTTCAGGTCATGAACCGCGAGGGTGTGCTCTCCAGGAGTTTTAAAGGTAAAGGCCAAAGAAAAAGCATGGGCTCCCTGGTCTTCGCTGTCGTAGGGGTAGTCAAAAGGGAGTCGGGCCAGAGAGTCAGAAGAAGAAAAACGAACCCGTCCCAAATAGTTTTTGACCACTTCCCCATTTTCATCCTTCGCCACTACTCGAGCTGAGACGACTTCATTGACCATTACTTGTTGGGGAATATCTTCAATCGAAAAATAAGCCAGCTCTCCAAACTCTTCATTAAAAAGCTGAGCCTTCAAAAAATCTCCAAAACTAGGACCATCATTAGATCCCACAAAAGGGAGGGGCTCGTCCGCCAGATAAAAAACCAGTTCTGGACGGCTATACACCAAAGTGTCCCCGACGAGAGCCGAGAGGGTAGATACTCCTGCTTGGTCGGATTTTATCCGGCCGTGTACTATTCCTTCTCGGTCCGAAGTATCGGAGGCGAGAATAACATCCGATTCTCGAGAAGAATAAACTTTTACTCCTACATGAGGGATTACATTTCCATAGGCATCTCGAACCACCACCTGAAAAGAAGCGTTCGTCGATCCATCAGCCAAGACCGATTCGTCCTTCAGCATAATTTCAGATCGATAAGCAGAAACCGTTCCAGGTTTGACCGCAAAAGATCGATACAGTGCTCCGTCGGCCCAGTAATCACTATCGACCTGGACTTGGTATCCACCAGCGGTTCGAAGATGTACTCCGTCCAAAACCATCTGGAGCGTTCCATTTTCATCGGCTCTATCTGAAAAAGGCAGACGAGAGCCATCGGGGCGATGAACCTGAACCGAAAGTGATTCATCGGGGAGCAGACCCGAAAAATAAACCGGTACATCCTCACCCGCAAGGGCATCAGACACCGAAACAGAAGGGGTCGCAAACGTGGGAGTGGCAACCAAACAGAAACAGGCGAATAAAAGTTTTTTCATTTTTTTCTTATTTTAGTCAGCAGACCGCATAAAACAAATAAATTCCGGCACTCGGAAACCCCAAAAAAAAGGGGCGTCCAAAACTCAGGAACGCCCCTTGTCTCGAACACTTTTGGAAGATGGTTCTGGAGGGTTAATCTCCGGAAGGCGGCTTGATTATTAAGGGGGAAAACAGGTAGGCCACCAACAAAGCGGTGAGCAACCAGGCATAACCCCAAACAAAGAAGCCACCCCACGCCACAATCACAGAACCCAAGACGAATTTGTTTTTCACCAACCGTCCGAAGTGAATCCAAGCAGTGTCGAACCGGGTCATGACAATACCTGCTATGAAGCCCACAGCCACTAAATAGACTGGAGGAGCCCACAAAGCTGTTGTAAAAACCAATCCGGCTCCTACGGGGCTTGGAACCCCTCGAAAGAATCCTTTTGGAACAGACCCCTTGGTTTGAGTGTAGTCATACAGGCGCCAGATCACGGCTCCTAAATAGTAGGGGGCAAAGGGAAGAGCAAATCCTCCAGGAATAATGACCCAGAGCAACCAAGCCGGAGCTGCCCCAAAAGTGACCCCATCAGCCAGGTCATCGGCAAGCATACCTTTTTTGTTTTCTTTCCCCATTCTTCGAGCCAGGGGGCCATCGATAAAATCAGCCACCATACCCAAGACCAAGAAAGAAAAGGCTTCTTCGATATTTCCTTCTGTCGTCTGCCACATGGACCAAAAGCCAGCAGCCAGGTTGATAGTGGTAACAAATGCGGGCAGTCCAGAGCGTGTGATCAAAGAAAGAGCTCCTAAGATTGTCGCTCTCGCCAAGAAGATGTTGCCCAAGAGATTTATGCCTTCCCCAGAGATCAGGAGAATTTGCATGTCGTGAAGTGCAAAGGCCATGAGCGCAAAACACTGAGAAACAAACTTTAGTTTGCCCAGCATAACCGCCCCTTCGCCCTTGGTGCCACGATAGAGCGTTGACATGACATCGAGTGCCAGCATAGCCAGCAAGACTCCCATCCACACATTCCCCGAGAAGATAAAGAACATAAGGGAATAGAAGACGAGTTTGTCGGCTACTGGATCCAGAATTTTACCGGTTTGAGACTCCTGGTTGAATTCCCGGGCATACCAGCCATCAACGGCGTCTGTTAGCAGGGCGATGAAAACCAAACCAGAAAACCAGCCGAAGGAAATTAAGCCAAGTTTGACCAGGCTTATAAGAATGAAAATAGCGAATATTCGCCCCAGAGTGATTCGATTGGGAGTCATTTGCAACTCCCGCAAAACTTGTTTGCCCGTCGGTCTCTGCATAAGAGTACCCCTCCAATTTATGGTGTTCGAGATGTAAAACAAACCCTATCAGATAGTCATTTCTGAGTGGGTACGGACGAAGAGTAATCAGTTGACAATAAACAACAAGAGGGAGAAGGAGTTTTTGAATATTTGAACTTGGGGGCTTTGATGAGAAGTTAGATCTCTCTTGATAGATAACTCTTAAAAAAAGGTGAGGCATCAGGGAGCCTCACCTTGAGTCAACTCTTGCACTGGAGGGACCGAGAGAATTTGATCAATATACCGCTTTTCATTTTTTAGCTCTGGAAAGTCTCTTATTAGACTCAGCATTGAATCCAGGCCTTCTAAGAGTGTCATTTCATAGCCTGTATAATCGGTCTCGCCATCACCAATGAGGGGCAAATCCAGAACTTCCAGGGTTTCATTGATGGTTCCAAGAGCATGAGCCGCCTTGCGGTCAGAGAGTAGTTCTCGAAAAAGACGATGAAAAAAGTTGCAGAGCGCTTTGTGATTTTTTTTCGGATGACGACTTTCAAAGGCCTCAAGCATTTCCAGCAAATAGCGAAGTCTTAAGAGTTCAGATCGGTGGGCTTTGGGTAAAGCCTCTTTGAGGGAGCGCCAGCGTTGGGCGTGTTCTTCTGGGGTGACTTTAAAAAAAGCCGCAAAAAAGTCGTTGGGATCAGGGGGGCTCATAAGGAATCCTCTTTTTGGCTGAAGAGTTGATATGTAACAGAACAAATCCAACGAATTGAGATTCGTTACGCTTCAATTTATATCTGAGTCTAAGAACGTCGTCAAAAAAAAAGAAGCTCCTAATCAGAGAGCTTCTTTTTGGATTTAAAAACAAAACTACTGACGTGAAGCTCCAACATTGGCTGCTTTGATGCGTTCAAACATTTCCTTGGTTGAAAGAGTCGTTGGACGTGTCGGAAGTGGTTCTGGATCAGGAACTTGCATCTTTTCAGAGGCATCCGGATCGGTTGCTTCAGAAACTGATTCATTCAATTCTTCAGTTACATCATCCGTGGATGATTCCTCCGCAGCAGGAACAGTTTCCTCTGCTGAAGTCGTTTCGGGAGTCCCTGTGTCTGGGGTGGCTTCGGTTTCTGGAGTAGTTTCTTCCAGCGCTTCTGGAGTCTCGGTGACATCCGACTCAGAACTAGCAGCTTCTTCTTGCGTTTGTTCCTCAGTTTCCTCAGTTTCCGATTTGGGAGCCGCTGATTTATCGGTTTCTTCAGAAGATACTTCTTCGGACTTTTCATCAGCCGTTTCCTCTTCAGTTTCTTCTTTTGCATTCTCTGCCGCTTTTTCTGCCTCTTCCTCTGCTGCTGCGGCCTTCTTTTGATTGTCTTCGGCCGTCATTCTTTGGTCTTCGGCCAAGAGGGAGGCATAAACTTCATCTACGCCTTTTCCAGGTTTCAGAGCAAAAACCGCTTTGAGGGAGAGTCGGACTTCGACATCTCCGGGTTTAATAATACTCTCGGCAGCGCCTCCTCCACCCAGGCCTCGGGCCATGGGCATAAAATGGTTTTCGGTCTCAGTGACCGAAAGCAAAGCCCCTACCTGGAATCCGAAAACTCCGCCCAATTTCTTAGCTTTTTCAACGGCATTCAAAGCCGCTTTGATTCGGGCTTTGTCCAGCGCTTCGGCTTGGTTTTCTACCACATACTGAACATTGCTGACATTGGTTACACCACTTTCGGTTACTTTATCCAAAACGTTGGAAACCGAATCCAGATCACGAATCTTAATATTCAGAGAGTGGTTCGCTCGATATCCAATAAGTTCTCGCCCACCTTCTCTTTGGTAGTCATAGTCCTGATGCAGGTTATAGTACTGGGTTTTGACGTCCTCTTTAGCCACCCCCAATCCTAAGATCGTATTCATGACCTTTTGAGAGAGCTCTTTGTTGGCCTCCTGAGCCTCTTTAGAGGTTTTGCCTTTTGTCTCGACTCCCACATTCAAAATAGCCGTGTCGGGAGCGACTGAGACCGTTCCACTTCCACTGACCGAAACTGCATTTTCAGTGCTCGATCCCGTAGTATTTGGACCTTCTACAGGCATAATAGAAGCCTGGACAGGCGCCGACAAAAAAATGGACATCCCCATTACGAGGACCCCGAAACCAGAAACAAACTTTTTCATGAGAAATTAAGTTACAATTTATTTATTTAAATTTGACCAAAGATACTCCAAATGAAAAAAAAAGCGACCAACCAAAATTGACAGACGAGTACAAAAAAAGTGGTGAATATCTTGGAGTTGGCCCTCGTTCTTTATACATTATAATGAGGGCATGAAAAAAAAGGCCCTTCGGACTTTGATTCTGGATATTGTCGAAAAAGGGACCACCAACCAAGAAGCCGAAATTCGACTTACCGAGCTCAAAAGTTTGATTCAGACCCTGGGGGGAATAGTGGTAGAAAGAATCATTCAGCGTCGTGGGCGTCCATCGGCCAAGACATTTTTGGGGACCGGAAAAATCAAAGAAGCAGCTGAGTACGCCAAAGAAAAAAAGATCCAGCTCATTATCATTAACGGAATCTTAAAACCCAATCAGTATCTCCATCTGCAAAACCTTTTTCCCAAAATCAAACTCTGGGATCGAACTGATTTAATTTTGAATATCTTTGACTGCCACGCTGCAACCCCTCTTTCGCAACTTCAGATCAAATACGCGCGACTACAGCACGAAATTCCCAAAATCTATGCCCGAGAAGCCACGACCCTCTTTGAAAGAGCTGGAGCGGGGATTGGAACTCGGGGGCCGGGGGAAAAGGGGATTGAAGCCGAGAAAAGACATATTCGAGCCCAGATAAAACAGGTGAAAAAAAAGATCGAAACCTATCAGCGCACCCAGGATGCTCAGCGAAAAAAAAGAGAACGAACGGCTTTGCCCACCATTGCTTTGGTAGGGTATACCAATGCGGGGAAGTCCTCGCTGATGAAGACCTATACCAAAAAAGAAAACATAAAAGTTGATGACGCCTTGTTTGTCACTCTCGATACCAAAATCGGGAAAATGTGGATTCCCACGATGAATCAAGAAATCCTTTTGGCTGACACGATTGGATTTATTTCTGATCTTCCTCCGACTCTTATCGAGGCCTTTTTAACCACGCTCCAGGAAGCTCAGAACGCAGACTTGTTACTCCATGTAGTAGATATTTCAGACGAAAACTATGCCGAAAAGATAAAGGTAGTCAACGACATTCTCAAGCAGCTCAAATGTGATCACATTCCCTCTCTTATGGTCTTCAACAAAACCGACAAAATAAGTCCGTTTGAAAAAGCCTTCCTCCGAGAAGAACATGCCGCTCTTCGTCCCATCTTTACGTCGCCTCTTACCAAAGAAGGTACCGCCTACTTAAAAGACAGAATAGGAACAGCACTAAACGAATAATTCCTCTCTACTCTACACTCCTTGTTCCTGACTATTCACCTCACTTCGCGCCATCCAAACCACCACAGAGAAACAAAGACCACCATCCCTGATACGGCGCCTCCAAGGTGCCCCCAAAAAGAAATCTGGGGCAGGAGACCAATCACAATATTCAGTCCCAGCCAACCGGCGAGACTCTTGGCAAATTCTTTGTGGTGTCGAAAAAGACCGATCGAAAAAGCCAGCAGCCCCATATTGATCGCTGAAAATCCTAGAGACGGAGAATCCATTACGGGAAAAGTAATGGCCACGGCCAAAAGCCAAATGCTCAGTACAATCATCAGCAATTTAGGGGAATCCAAATAATGCTCCAGCATCGATCCCACCTGCCACAGCACAAACATATTCATCAGGATGTGCATCAGATCAAAGTGCGAAAAATGTGAGAGGAAAGTTCCGATGGTGAGAACATGAGGGGTAGAAACCACCTGAAGAACTTCTAGTACCCCCACGTGAATGAGAAAGTACACCACCAAGTTCACCAGAATCAGTCCTGCAGTTACCGGAAAGCGAAACATAAGAATTTGTTTTTGAAGAGATCCAGATTTTACGAGCAATCATTGAAAATCAAAAAAGAAAATGCCCCTCTTTAAATTTTTTAGTTCGACAGTACTATGCCAACCAAAAAATATGGAAACAGACCACTTCCAAATAAACCATCTCGAGACCAAAGAAAAAGAGCCCTACATTCCCCCGCCCGAGATTCAACTCATGATGAAAAATGGAGTGATGGGAAATATTATTCGCCGAGTCGCACCTGGTCCTCTCGCCTCAAAGGCGGTAGGAGCTCTGACCCTGAGAAGGCGGCAAGGCGTTTCAGAGTTTGTAGCCAGCCTGCCCCCCAAAGATCAACTGGTGGCCGAAAATCTATTGCGAGAAAATCCCGATCTTTCTCGTGAATTCCTCTTTGGATACAACTACCCACGGACTCATTGGGCGGGAGGGAAAAAAGCCCCCGTTTTGCCCAGTGATGGAATGTTGACTCGATCGAGTATTCAGGCTCATACCTCGGAGGTTCTGGGAACGGTTGAGATCGACCTTCTAAATATGTTGGGATTAGGAGATCAGGTGCCCCCCTGCCCTCAACCTAAATCCCAGTGGCACTATCCGAGTTTTCAGGAGCAGATCTATATGAGGATGAAAGCCAAGATGGAAAACTACAATGGCGGACTTCATGATTTGGCAATACTAAGATCTTTTCACAAACATTGCTGTACGGTTCCTCTAAATGGAAAGGTAGAGCTGATGTATAGAGTCGATAGCGAGGGGCGAATTTTTCCTCATGATCTTCCAAGATTTCGGCTTCCAGCAGAAAAGCTCTACCCCACCGATCCTGAATTTGTAGCGCGCTCAAAATGGAATATTTACGAAACAAACCAAAGAATGGTGTTTGTAATTAAGCCGGACAAATATAACTTTGAATACATTATGGTGGCTCACGGAGATATCTTTGCTCGAGGTATTCAGCCCCTGGTGGGAGAGGGGCAAAAAGCAAAAACCACCCGGCCCCTTTTTCGTTTTATAGAAGGGTCATCAGTTTCTGTGATCTGGCCTCAGGTTTTCAGGAATCGATTTGCCCCCCGGTCTGATGTAATCCAAATTTCGACCGGAAATAACGTGTTAGGCGTGTTGCAAGGACAGCAGATTTATCATCCAAAATAAAAAAGTAGTGAGGCCAATAAACAAATGAAGCAACAACAAAAGAGAGCCCCCTCAAGCCAGAGGGGGCAAAGCAATTGATCTTTTTGGACTAGGGTGTTAGTTCACGCGCGAGGCTGAAATGAAGGTTTTCGTGCGCGATTTCCGCAGCTGTTTTTCTGCATTTCATCGGGTCGGTGTGACCTGCATGAACCAGTTTCGCCCCTCTGGCGACCAGCAAGCGACAAACCTTAGTGTGCCCCCGACTGGCTGCCCACATCAGGGCGGTATAGCCAATATTGCACTCGTGCTCGATGTCGGCTCCGGCCTTTAGGCAGCGTTTAACCTGCTTTTTAAGTCCCAATTCAGCGGCATAGTGTAGGGGCGTATTACCTCTGTTGTCGGGGGGGAGATTGCGCCGAGAGGCCCATTTCCAGAGTTCTTTTCGAGCTTCCCTATTTTGAAAGCGAAGATCAAAGATCGACTCATTAGGACTAAAGTAGCTGCGAAACATAGGGTCGGCTCCTCGCTTAAGGAGCAGCTTGGTAATATTTGGCGCATTGGCATATACCGCTCTTCGCAGAAGAGACTCTTGGAAGCGGTCATGCAGATTTGCGCAGAGGCCACCGTCTAAGAGGGCTTGCATTACGACATCATCATCTCGCTCAATAACCGGAAAGAGCACTTTGTTAAAACAGGTATCATGGAATTTGTGGAAGATACCACAATCATTACTCGCTTTGTAGAGTCGGGTAATTTTTTGGGGTTTTCGATTTTCGATCGCTTTCAGGAGAGGGCGACAGTTAGAGGGAAAAAGTTTTTTCCAGCTCATGGTGGAACCTTTCACGTTTGGGTGTTAAAGATCGATCTGTGGGGGCTGTTTTAAGGTCTTAGTCAAAAAAAAAGCACAACACAAAATTTGCCAAACACCATTGTTTAGAAATCGATTTAAAAAACAAGAGAATAAGACCCAGGTGACAGGGGGAAGAAATCAAGAGAAGAAATCGAGGCTACTGTGGAACTAAAAGAGGGGGCGATAGTAGGTTTTTCATATATTGCTTTCCTATTGGAAAAAAAGCACTCATTTGTATAATCCAGACCACTAAAACAAAAAAAATGAGCGGAATTACGGCCTCCGAAATCGAAGCCCTAAAAAAATTTGTACGTGCCACCGACTACCTTTCGGCGGTGCAGATTTATCTGAAAGACAACGTCCTTCTCAAGCGCCCGTTGCGTTCGACCGACATAAAGCCTCGATTGCTCGGGCACTGGGGCACCTGTCCAGGGATCAATTTTGTCTATGCGCACCTTAATCGGCTGATCAAAAAAACCGATTCTGATTTTCTCTACGTGGTAGGACCCGGACACGGGTTTCCCGCACTCCAATCGAATTTGTTTATCGAAGGCTCGCTCACTCACTACTATCCCAAGACCATCCCCTACAACGAAAAAGGGCTGAGAGAAATCTGTTCCAAATTTTCCGCCCCCTATGGTTACCCCAGTCATGCCAATCCAGCAGCGCCTGGAGCGATCCTTGAGGGAGGGGAGTTGGGCTATAGTCTTTCGGTGGCCTTTGGTTCGGTGCTAGATAACCCCGATCTGATTACCTGCTGCCTGGTGGGCGACGGCGAAGCCGAAACTGGCCCCATAGCGGCTGCCTGGCATTCAAATAAAATCATCAATCCTGCCGAAAACGGAGCGGTGCTTCCCATCGTGCACGTCAATGGGTACAAAATATCAGGCCCAACGTTTTTTGGTCGCATGGACAACACCGAAGTGGCCAAGCTCATGGAGGGGTACGGATACGATCCCTTCTTTGTAGAGGAGGGGGTCGGATATGATATCTATCAAAAAATGGCGGAAGTAATGGAAGAATGTCACTTCCGAATTCGCACCATCCAAGAACGCGCTCGCAAGGGGCACAAGGTCGAGAAACCCAAATTCCCAGTGATTATTCTCCGCACCCCCAAAGGCTGGAACAGTGTGAAATACGAAGGGCAGACAAAAGTAGAAGGTAATTGCAAATCACATCAAGTCTTGCTCAAGGACGCCAAGACGAATCGAAATCAACTGAGACAACTCGAAAAGTGGTTTCGGTCCTATGGGTTTGATGAGCTCTACAAAAAAAGACTTACCGGACGCATAGAGTTTGACGCGGCCATAAAATCGCTGGTCCCCAAAAAAGGGAAAGCCTGTGGGGCTCAGCCCTACGCGCTGGGAGGAGCGCAGATCAAAAACATGAAGTATCCCAGCCTGAGCCGGCTTGCCGTTGGTAAGGTCAAACCCGGGACTACAAAAGGCAGCGCGATGGAAAAATGCGGCGAATTCTTAGAATCCCTTTTGAGTCTCAACAAAAAGCAAAACAACCTGCGCATATTTAGTCCCGACGAAACCTATTCCAACAAGATTCATGCCGTTTTCACCCAGACCAACCGTTCTTGGGAGTGGCCCATTAAGGAATGGGATCAAAACTTAGCACCCGAAGGAAAAGTGATGGAAATGCTTTCTGAACACACCCTCTTTGGGCTCCTCCACGGATACAATGTGACGGGGCGGCACGGAATATTTGTTTCTTATGAAGCCTTTGTGCAGGTTATCGCCTCGATGGCCGACCAATACGCCAAATTTATAAAAGCCTCAAAAGAAGTCCCCTTCCGAAAACCTCTTCCTGCGCTAAACGTAGTACTCACCTCTTTACTCGAACGCCAAGATCACAATGGGTTTTCGCATCAGAACCCCTCGTTCATTTCCTCGATGATGGAAAAGGACGGTGAGATCATTCACAGTTATCTTCCCCCCGATACCAATAGTATGTTGGCAACAATGGAAGAATGTTTCCGTTCACGCGATCGTCTCAATGTTATTGTTGCGGGGAAAAAGCCTCAGTTTCACTGGCTCACGCTTTCGCAGGCCAAAAAACAAATGGCCAAAGGAATCATGACCTGGGATTTTGCCTCCGATCGAAATCCTCAGGTGGTTTTAGCATCCAGCGGGGATTATGTGACAAATGAAGCTCTGGCTTCGATTCAGATCATGAAATCCCTCAAACCCGATCTAAAGATCCGATTCGTTAACGTTTCAGAGCTGACCGCCCTGGGAGTGGGAGACGAGACAGTGAAGAGTGATTCCAAATTTCTCGACAAGTTTTTTACGCCCGACAAAGGGGTAGTCTTCAACTTTCACGGTTATCCTCACACGATAAAAAAACTGCTCTTTGACTATCACGGAGCTCCAAGAATTAAGGTTAATGGCTATCTAGAAGAGGGATCTACCACGACCCCTTTTGACATGGAGACCCGAAATCGAACCAGTCGTTATCATCTCGTAATGGACATGGCCGATCAGTGTCTGAAATTTGAAGAAATCACCAAGCCCGAACACCGAAGGATTATTACCGAAATGAAAAAAAGACTCAAAGACCACAAGCAATACATTCAGAAGCACGGAGAAGATCCCAAAGAGATCAAGGATTGGAAATGGGAAACCTTAAACTAACCTTAAAACGGCCAAATAAATGATTCTCGCTATTAATCCCGGTTCAACTTCGGTCAAATATACCGCGTACGAGAAAGACAAAAAACCCTATTCGGGGCACTTTAATAAGAACACAAAAGGCTTCGAATTCAACGACCAAGAAATCACTGAGTCTGATTTTGAACACAGTTTTCAGACCTTTTGCAATCATCTGATCGAGCAAAAAAAGATTCAGAAGCCCGACGAAATCCAAAAGATAGGCATTCGTGTGGTTCATGGAGGAACAGATTTCAAGAGCACAACACTTTTGGATGATAAAGCCCTCAAAAAGCTCGAAGCGCTTTCGCCTCTGGCCCCTCTCCACAACCCTCCGGCGCTTTTGATTATTCAGCAAATAAAATCTTTTTTATCCAACGCTCAAATCTATGGGGTATTTGATACCGCTTTCCACAAAGACCTCCCCGAACATGCCTGGCGGTATCCTATTCTCAAGCCCTTGTGCGACGAAGACTCCATTCGTCGATACGGGTTTCATGGTCTGGCTTATCAATCGGTAATGAGTCAGCTAATGAAGGCAGATCCCCAGGCGACGAAAAAGAAGGTTGTGGCCTGTCATTTGGGAGGGGGAAGTTCGATAGCGGCCATCGTTAACGGAAAATCAGTTGATACCACTATGGGATTAACGCCCTTAGAAGGTCTGATGATGATGACCCGAAGCGGAAACATTGATCCGGGCGTGATTGAATATCTGATGCGCGAAAAAGGATATTCAACACAAGAGGTTTTTTCCTGTCTCAATAAGACCTCGGGCATTAAAGGAGTTACAGGATTTGATGACATGGAAACCGTGATGAGCAAAGCCGAAGAGGGAGACGAAGTTTGCCGTTTGGCCATCGAGATGTTTGTCTATCGGATAGTAAAACAAATCTATGCCTATTATGGAGTTCTTCAGGGGATAGATATCCTGACGTTTTCAGGAGGGATTGGCCAGGGAAGTGCCAAATTGCGATCCCTGATTGGGGCCGAGTGTCGACTTATAGGAATTCGAATAGACGAAAAGAAGAATACCAATACAGAAGGTGATTTCACCTCCCTCACGAACCCTTCGGCAAACCATCAGGCCTACACAGTAGTCGTAGATGAACAAGCCGTGATTCATGAAGAGCTGACGAAGGCCTCAAAGCGTTGACTTCTTTTTTTAAACCAATAAAAACCACTCGTCATTTGTTCGCCCTCAAGGGCAGAAAAAATGCCAACAGCTCTTTTCCAAAATTCAATGCGAGAATGAGGCAAGGGGGCTTTTTCTCGTATTGAAGACATCATCCATATCACAAGGGGAGAAAGGTATGAAAGCCTGGTTCAGTGTTCAAAACTACATCTTTGGATTTGTTACTTTTTTGTTTCTAGTGTGTTACGTAGTCATGACAAAGGCCCTCGGCCTAACCCTGTTGACAACGTTCTTTTGGGGGGGCAGTCTGATGGGGGCACAATGGGTTATGAATGGTCAGGAGCGAAAAAATCTATCGCGCAATGAAAGAAACGGGTTCGTCGCGCTGGTTTTGTTTCTGGGTTTAACGCCCCTGGTGTTTGCCACCGCAGGGCTTTCGCGGGAAATGATCACGTCGAGTTTTATAGAAATCCCACCGGAACTTTACGCAAAGGGCATCAGGAGTTGGCTCGATGTTTGGAGTTATGGCTTCTTTCATCTACGGGATATTGGAGGGTGGTATGTGAATATGAGCCTTCTGGCCGCTACAAATACTCTTCTGTGGGCCGGGCTCTGTGGGTTTCGACTCAGGCGATAAAATTCACACTATCTTGGATCAGGGCTTTTATCCTAAGGGGCGAGCTTGACTCGCCCCACTAAATTGAAGGTTTATTCGACTTGAAAGTCATATATTGTGGGACACCAAAAAAAATTTGCTTTTTCCCTTAAAATAGGCACCATGGCGACCGAGTTAGTTTTTAATTATATTTCATGAACTCAAAAAGACTGTTCGTTGGCGGATTGCCCTACCGGGTAACAAATGAAGAACTCGAAGCCGAGTTTTCAAAAGCAGGGGTTGTAGTATCAGCCGTTGTTATTTTAGAAAGAGGAACCGGGCGATCACGGGGATTCGGATTTGTAGAAATGGAAACCGAAGAAGACGCACAAAAAGCGATCGAAATGTGGCATGAGCAAGAATTGGGCGGACGAAAACTAATCGTGAACGTTGCTCGAGAACGAGAAGAGCGACCAGCCTTTACCCCAAGCGAAGAATCCGATACTGGAGCCGACTACTAAGCAATAATATATCTACGACGATCAAAAGGACGAGTGCCCCCACTCAGGGGCTCGTCTTTTTGTCCTATCTAAGTTATTTCAAAAGCCATCCAGAATTATTAAGTCTTTTTAGGAGAAATAAAAAAGGTGTCAATGGTTGTAGCTTGAACAAGCCCACTTAATCATTAAATTCAGAGTCCAATTATATTTACTAACCCCTTATAATATGAAATCCCTTGTCGGAGCCAAAGCGCCTCAGTTTTCAGCCACGGCCGTTGTAGACGGAAACAAGATCGTAGAACACTTTTCCCTCGATCAGTATGAAGGAAACAACTATGTGGTGATGTTTTTTTATCCCAAAGACTTTACCTTTGTCTGCCCCACCGAACTCCACGCCTTCCAGGAAAAACTCGGAGAGTTTGAAGCTCGAAACGCAAAAGTGATTGGGGTCTCTACCGATCAAGAATTTTCTCACTGGGCCTGGCTCAACACTCCAAAAGGAAAAGGGGGAATCCAAGGAGTCACCTATCCTCTCGTAGCCGACACCAACAAGACTATTTCTCGTGAATACGGAGTACTGGCTGGAACCGACTACGACGAACACGGATTTGAGGTGGTTACTGGTGATCAGGTGGCCTATCGAGGACTGGTTTTAATCGACAAAGAAGGAATGGTTCGACATTATTTGGTCAACGACATGCCTCTGGGAAGAAACGTAGACGAAGCCATTCGAATACTCGATGCTCTGCAGCACTTCGAACAAAACGGAGAAGTCTGCCCCGCCAACTGGGCGAAAGGCAAGGACGCAATGAACGCCGACGCCGAAAGTACGGCCGATTATTTGAGCAAGCACTAATTTTGAGTCTACCGTAGAGACGCGATTCACCGCGTTTCTACGGGATATTGACAAGTACAGAAGAAGGGGGTAAGTAAGGAGGGTGGAAAATACCTTTGTAGAGTACTCAAGAAATCTCTTTGAGGGCCTTTATCCGGAATTAGATGAGCGATCTAACGCCTTGTTTGGACAAATAGAAGCCAAGCGAGCCGAGGGGGTGAGCCCTGAAGAGTTAATGACTTATGCACAGCAAGTATGTGCGGGTTATTCGTTGTATGAGTGTGAGGAAATGCATGATGTATTTTTGGCCCATTATCCAGCAGCTCATTGGGAAGATGATGCGCCCATAAAAGTAGTAAAAGAGGCACTGACTCAGACCATTATCTCCAAAGGGAGTCTGGCTTCCGAAGTAGGAATACGCGAAAGACAGTATCGAAATGAAGTCGCCCAAAGAGTAAGAGATTACAATCAAGAATTCCAAGCATTTCTTCTGGTGAAACTGGAGGAGATTCAAGACTCTATCGAACAAAGACTCCCGTCTTTTACCTCCCAAGTTGAGGCCCTGCATACTGCATTTGATGGGGGCGCTATGATCCAAGAAGTAGACACCGATTTTGTCGGAGAAATGAATCAGTACGTCCATCAATTCTTGATAGAGACTACACTCGTGACTGCTCCTCAAAGAGTAAATCAACTTCTAAAATGGATCATTGTAGAGGTCATTGCCAAAGTCCCTCTCATGGCTCATCTTGTTGCTCAGGTGTTGAGGTTTATACCCATAGGAAGAAATGAAAGAGCCGTTCTCAATGCCTTGTTTGAAATTTTAGAGCAAGATCAAACGCCAAAAACTACGAAGGAGAAGGAGGAGATGCATATCTATAATGCCCTAGCCGCAAGGATTGGGCGGACTTGTGCTTATGCCGAAGACGGAAAGGGAAGAGATTTTATCTGGAGAAAGTACCGGCATTTGGCCTCCAAAAATCCTGAAAATGCGCTTTTTGTAGAAAAGGCTCTCGAAGGACGTCCCAAAAGTGATTTTAGTGAGGAAACTTACTTGGCGGGAGTTTTGATGAGGATCCTGACAAATCGCCCTGTGTTTTTTGACGGATATAATCGAGCTCAAAGCGGAAGGGTGATAACTCATACAGAGTTTAGAGCGCCCGTGGTTTTGGAAGAGTATGAGAAGGGCATAGTGCAGTTGAGTCGAGAGCTATACATCGTTGTGGGGAGTAATATTTCAAAAGGAGGAGTGCTGCTTCGAGAGGATTTGACCAGGCTTGATATTCCGCCGGTAAGAGAGACTGAGCTCTATATTCAAGAAATTATGAGCGCTTCAGTAGACGAAAAAAGGATGATCGAAAATCATGTAGGGGCTCTCTTTCATAAAGCTATTTCTATTGAAGAAATTCTGAATATTCTTCAGCGAGGAGCGGAAGAAGTACAGCAGAAACAAGTCCGATCCAGAAGTCTTATAGAAGCCTGTAGTGTGCTTTATCAGCGAGAAGTGACACCAGAAGAAACGGACAGAATGGCGATAGGGGTATTAGGGTTTAATGCCCATCTCTCTCAAATATTGGGAGTAGATCTCAACTTGCTCCCCACAAAAACCCAACATTTTTTAGGACAATATTTTGGCGCCATGCACTGCGTAAAAATTAGAGGGGATGTAAATGACCAAGATAAAGAGGCCATTCAGATTGAATTTGATGAAGGCAAATTTGAGAGAAGTACCAGTTTTGGGGGAGTGGAAGAATTATTAGCTGTTTTGGGAAAGATGGAGGGGCGAGATGAAAAGATGAACTTTTTAATTTCGTTTCAGTCCCTTGAAAGCGAGAGTCGTGAGATGGGAGCAAGACTCTTAGATCTGGCAGAATTTCCTCAAGCGAGACCACTCTTTAGGTCCTACGCAAAAATTGCACTTCTGTCGCAGGAAACAGCTCGACAGATTCAGGCCTACGACAACCGGCGAACTCAGGAAAGTATTGAGACCAAACTTCTTCAGTCTTCACGCAGACTAATAGAAGAAGTCCATGAGGCTGTATTTGAACCTCATAAATCACCTTCCAACCGTCAGAAAGCTATACAGCTGGCCCAAAAGCTTGGGTATGACAAATGGATGACCAGTAATTTCGTTCAGGCTTATTCAGGGGCTAGTTCTCAGCCCAAGGATATGGATTTAGCTGAGGCTATGGTGTTTGCAATAACGGGAGAAAGGTTAGAAGAGAACCCGAAGAGTCTCAGAGAAGCCGCCAAAAAATTATTCCGGACCTTTTGGGAGCGGGGAGAGTTTGTAGATGTTTGGCATATATTTAATTACATATTTAGAAATTCAAATAAGAAGGATAGATGGCAGATGTTGAGGGAATGGATGCATTTTTTAAAACATGGAGAGCTTGAAAAAGAAGGGCATTTGAGTTTAAGGATTATGTATACATTACAGAATCTTAGAGTAGTAACTGATCAGGTCGAGAATCTAAAGAAGAGAACTCCCAGCAAGAGTCCAATAAAGATCCTACAGAGAGTACTCTCAGATTTTATGGCTGATAATCTGAGAGAAACAATAGAGGAATTGATTATTGCGGCATTAGAAAATGTATTAAAATCCTTTGAAGGGCATAGATCCAAAAAAGAGCATTTGGACGCTACATATGCCAAATTCTTTCCAGGATCGATTCATCAGCCTGATCCTCAAAAGGTCGAACAATTTGCCGAGCAAATCAGGCGAAAAGAGGTCGCGGCCTCAGAAGGGTTTATGAGAGCCTCAAATATTGCAGAAGAACTGGTACAGGCAAATGCTCAAGCTCGACAAAGGCTGCTGAAAAGAGTCGATGAGATGCTCAGTGCAAAGAATTCGCCCGCCCTTTTTTCTCAAGATATTGCGCCTATATTTGAATCTCCAGATCGCCTCCCCGAAAGCGAGCTTTCGGCCTATTTTTCCGTGGGGATCGGAAAAGAGTTAGACCAAGAGTTAAAGGCTTCTGAGAAACAAAGAATGAAACCGACCGATATCTATAGTTTTCTATTTTGGAGTCAAAATCAGGATCGTCCTGTGGATATAGTGGTCTGTGATCGAATGCAGGTGAGTAATTACTACCTGGAACATCCCGATTTATTGGATCCAAATAATCCAGTGGGGTCAGCAGTGGCTTATGCCGAGCAATTTGGGCGCCAGGAAAGACAATTTTACGAGAGAATAATCGAGGTGTTTGGGCTCACTAATGTTCGGATTCGGTCGTATGATTTTCTTGAGCAAAATCTTCAATTTGAGGCGCGCAAAGAATTATGTAAAAGGCTCGAAAAGAGGGCCGCTTTCAAAAAGGGATTTCAGGCTCTAGAAATAGAGCGGCGAAAAGAAAGCGAATATGAGCCCCAACAGCTCAAACTTTTGCGCGATTATGCCGTAACGGAAGTGGCCTGGATTTTGTCTCATCGAGGCCAAAAGATAAGCCACCCCAACGAGGCTCGGATTGGATATGATCCCCTAGCCATGGTTATCTTGAATCTGGAAAGGTTTATGAACCAACAAAATAAGCCTCTTCAAAAAATCATTGAGGCTCATGAAATCCAAATAGAGGCATTAGTGAATGAGCACAATCGACTGGTTGATCGGTTTAAAAAGAAGCGCGCTATAGAAAGAGTGAAAGCCAATAGGGCCTTTAAGAGACAGAAAAGAAAAATCGCCGATAAAAAGAACCAAGCAAGAGAGAGAATTAAGCAACTTCAGAGTCAGACTAGACCCCTTACTATGGAGGACTTTTGTGCGAAGTCACTGAATCCAACGGCGCAAGAAGCGCTCGAAATTGTGCTGGCAAAATTAGATCAATTTCTGGTGGTTTCTGGACAAAGGAAGGGGAGCGGTAGCTACCAAAAAGACTATTTTCTCAGAGCCCGAAGGTTTTTATTCGGAGAAAGCCGAAAAAAGCCGGGTCCATTTAGTTGTGATCGATCTGGTTTTGGGAGAGGGGGGGGATTTGAAATTGAGTGCCCGTTTTATTGTCCTTCTTCGGTCGGATCGGCTAGCTTTGGGCTGACCAAAAAGCGGGGAAAAAAAGAAAAGGAAATTATAAATCCCACAGAGCCCTACCGATCTTACTACGTAGAGAAAGGGAAGATCGATGATTATTTATCCGCTAGTCAGATATTGGTAACGCCCGACGAAGAAATATATCACGGAGTCTTTTTGGTGCTTTCCTTTCAAAAACAAAGAGAGTATTTTGTTCAGTCAATTCGCCCGCTATTGCAGCAATTTGTAGCCCATTTGCCTCGTTGCCCTGAAGGATTTTTTGAGCAGGTGGGAAAGAATGAAGGAGCCCTTCGAGAGGAAATTAAAAATCTGGCCACCATCATGCAGGCGGTTGAATTTGTGCGTCGGTATATCATCATTCCTACTTTTGAATCAGAAAAACAAGAAAAGACCGACCCGAGTTCATCGGGTCGGTCGTAGGAAGGCTCTGGAAATGGCTGATGAATTCATAAGAAGATCAAGCGCCAAAGACCAGGGCCTGGTTTACATTTCGGTATCGCATCCAGCGTTTATGGGGGAACATCAGAGGATCAAAGTGACTCAGCAGAAGCAGCGTTCAGGCGCTCATATGCGTTTTGGAGTACCTGGGCTGTTTTCGCTTTGTCCGGACACTCATCCTTGCTCAGGCTCTGAAAATCTTCCGAAATCAGAACATAGGTTTTTTCAAGAAGGGTGAGGTATGAAATGATCCGATCCAGGTCATCTTTATGAGGAGATAACCTCTTGCTGAAATCAGAACTATTTGCCAGACGAGCTTTGGCGGTCTGAATTTCCTTTTGAATCAGAAGCAGTTGAACTTCTTTGTTGGGCTGCTCCAGGGGGGATACTCTTGCTTCAGACCAGCACTGGTGAGCTTCTTGAAGCGAAGATATCCGATTATTGTTCAGACGCTCGAGTTTTTCGTTTCGATTCATCAGGGAAACAAAAGTCTCTCGGGCCCCTTTGCCAACTTCGAGTTGCTGTCTTATGAAAAAGGCTGATTTTAGAACGTTTGTCGCAATAATCAGACTGTTTTCGGAGAGGGTCTGACAGCAACGATCAGGACACTCAGAAGAAGTAAGAAAGTCCAAAAGTTCTCCAAAGTCAGAAAGCGTCTGCTCCAAAGTAGTCTGAAGAATGGGGACCAACGCCTTGGTATTCATGAAGTTCATGACGGCGTTCACTTCTGTCTGAGATATAGAATCAGTTCTTTCTGGTGGGAAAGACTGATGGGGACAAGTTGGGGGTTGAGCCGAAGTTGGAGTCGCAAAAGCAAGTACGAATCCAACACACAGGGTACTACAGATGAGACGAAAGAAATTTAATGGTTGCATGGAACATCTCCAGGTTTGGGGATGCGGATGAAATGTAAAACATCGAACGATCTTAGGGGATCAGGCCAAGATCAATCCAGAGCATAATATGAACCGGTAAGAGGTATCAATCGTGATGTGCCAACAAGGTCTAGAAACACAAAGAGGAGGCCTTTAATAGAGAAGGAAGGGGTGTCAGTAAGGGGTGGATAAGGATTGACAAATTAAAGGAAGGGGGATATAGAGGGAGTATGGAAGAAGACCCTCTAGAGCAAGCTCAAGAACAAGCCAAAATCGAAGCCATCCAGGAAATAATTTTTTTGAGGCTGATACCTCATCTCATGGAGACAGGGGAAGCGAGAGTAAAGAGCGTTTATTTAGTAGAAAGGGAGGCTCGGCCCTATGATGGACTCACCAAAATCGTGCACGATGTAAAAAATCATCCGCAGTCGCGAAAAATAGCTTTTGAGCGCGCCCATGTATGGGGGACTTTTGATAAAGACCAATATCGTCAAATATTTGATCAGAGCGTAGAAGAAGCTCGTGAGTTTCTCGAATGGGTAATGGCATTTTTACGTGAAGGCGAATTTGAACAACAGGAGCAGCTTTGTGAGTTAGTTCTTGAATATGCAGAAAAAAACGAAGTCGAAGGGCTCAAGGCATGTCCCTCCTTTCGGGGAATGGAAGCCAATGCTTTTCTTGTTATGGAGCGATTTATCCGAGAAGAGATGCAGCATTATTCGAGTTATTTGAGAACTATTCTTCGCTCTTTTATGGCGAAGGACAAAGCAGGAGGGCGAAAAGTGATCTGGGAGTGGGGAGAGCGAGCAAGGGATGAAATTGAGGGCGATTCCCCTGAAAGCTGGTTTTATGATTTTTTGCTAAGGGTGTTTTATCTTTTTCAGTATTCAGAAGATTATGAAGCGCTAAATATCCCCTTTTTAGTAAAAGGAATGCCTGTTGGAGAGAGTGGTGGTTTTGCTATAAATTGCTTGATGGAGTGGGTGCGAATTAATAACTCACTGTATGAAGTACTAGGCGAAATTCGTACGCAGATAAAATACCAAATGGATCAGGATCCTTCCAGAAGGCATATTCAGGGATTGATTGAAGGAGGGAAAATGGTGGCCCAGGTTTTTCCTCAAGCCATTCTTGAAAACGCCGGAATAAAGCTGGAAACAGGTTTTGATTTTGCCCAAAAAAAAGAGCCCGATCTAAAAGAAATAGCTCAAGAAAATCCACAACTAGAATGGCTGAGCCGACAAATGATTCAGGCCGCCAATGAGATAGAGGGAACCATCGATAGACTCAGGGATATTTTTCCCGATCTGGAAACTGGATCTAGTTTTGAGGAGGCATTTGCGAAGGTCACCCAAATATCAGAAGATTTAAGAGCGTGTTATGAGCCTCCTTCGACCCCCGAAAAGTTGCTAGAGGTCATCGATCAGATACTCGATCCGGAGGTAGGAACTTTTTTTCAGTGTCTGGTCCTCGCAAAGTCTTATAGAGAAATGGAAGAGACGGATCTAGCCCCCCTCAAGGAGAGAGTGCAAGAAATACTAAAAGAATCTCGGGTACCCAGTATTTCTTCATCGGACTTAGAACTAATATTTCAGCCTCCAGATCGCGTCCCTGAAGGGCAAGAAGGAATTTATTTTCCCATTGGGGGGAGTCGGTATCTCGATCAAGAGCTGAACTGTCAAAAAGAGGATTCAGAGGTATTGCGGACCAAACCGATTGATATGTATACCTACATACTGTGGCTTGAAAATCAGGGGCAAAGCGCCGACTTGGTTCTCTGTGCACAGATGCAGCAGACCAATTATCTGCTCGACTATCCTCATCTTTTAGAGGATCAAAATGCAGAAGCTTCTAGTAGAGATCTTGCCGCTCAGGGAGAAGTTGTAGAGGCCAGATTTTACGCCGAAATAGCTCGGGTTATGGGGTTGAGCAACCTAAACATCAAGAGATATGAAAGCTTGGGGGCGGGGCCTTCATTTGAAGCTCAAAAAGAAAAATGTCGGCGACTGCGGAATCATCCATTATTTGAGCGAGCGTTTAGCAAGCTCGCGATCCAGAGAAGAACCGAAGAGCCAAAAAATGATGAAGATCTGGCCCAACTTGAACTATTGCGCGCTTATGCAGAAGAAGAGGTGGCCTGGATTTTATCTCGAAACGGAACCAAGATTTCTCATCCCAACGAAGCCAAGATTGGATACGATCCCCTGGCTCTTGTGCTACAAAATATGGACGTAGCGACTCAGCAGAACGGGATAGTAGAGGCTTTGATAACGGTGAACGAAAATCAAAAAGAGCAGTTAGAAGGAAAATTGAAAAAGGCTCAAAAGGTCCTTCCTGTCTTGCGAAAAAAAGAGGCACAAGAAGAAGACCCGCAGAAAAAGATCGGAAAGCAGAAAGCGATTCAGGGGAAAGAAGAAGCTATTACTCGAATCGAACGGACCATAGCCATGAAAGAGGAAACTATAAAGGCACTTCAGGGGAGGAGATCACAGCAGATGGATTGGGTGCAAATGCTCGAGGAAGAATCTGGGACTTTAGTTGTTGGAGAGCTCTTGCGGGTAGTGCTAGCACAGTTGGAAATAAAACTAAAAGAGCAGATTCAGAGAAATACTACACCGGAGAGTTATCAGCGAGAATATGCGATCAGAATGAATCGATTTTTGTTTGGAGAAAAAGGAAAAAACAACGAAGCATTTTCTTTTGACAAGTACGGTGTTGGAAAGGTCAAATTCGAAGTTTTGTGGAATTATTATTGCCCGGATTCGGCTTCGGCCGCGAGCTTTGGTTCTCAGGAAGGGCGAGAAGGGTTGGTGGCTCCCACAGAGCCCTACCGAACTTATTACATGAGGGTTGACGATCAAAAGTGTCTCCTGCAAAGCAATCAGATTCCGGCTATTCCGGAGAAAAATCTCTATCGAGGGGTGTTTTTGTCGCTCCAGGTGGAACAGCAAAAACAATTTTTTCGTCATTCTATTCGTCCCCTTCTACGGCAGTTTGTGGCCTATTTGCCCACGGCGCCGGAGACCTATTTGTCGCGCGTAGGGAGAACAGCTCAAGAAATATTGATGGAAATTCGCCACCTTAAATCCATTATGGATGGGGTAGAACTTGTGCGAAAGTATATAATCGAACCCACTTACATCGATCATGAAAAAATCGAAAAAGTGAAAAAAACTCGTATCGAAAAGCAGAGGGCCCAAAGTAGTGGGGGAGGCCTGCTGGTCGATGCCCTAAGGGGGCCCATGTTTAGAAGCCAAAAATAAGCGATTAGGTCGGAGAATATAACCGACCCAAGTTAATCTGGATCGGCCTTTGGATGAATTCTCTGTCGTTTAGAATAAATATGATGGCATCCACAGGGCGCAAAGGGAAATAAAAAATTTTATCCACCCCTTTTGCATTGGTCCCCAAATGGGGGGGCTTTTTGGAGGTTTGAAGTGGTCGAAATGGGAAAGAGAGAATTAATTTTCGATCTCATAGTAAGGTCTAGATGGGGAAGGACAAGCGTGAAGTGTTATCAGGATTTGATGACAGGAGGGTTGCTTTTTTGTGGGAATATTGACATTTGGGATGGTGGAGAGTAAGAATGAAGTATGGAATGCCAATATGCGGAAGCAGAATCAAGCGGTGAGGATTGTATTAGGCCAGGAATTTTTCAGGATAAGATGGAAAAGAGGTTAAGGGAAGATGAGTATTTAGATTATTTTGTAAATACTGCTAATGAATTCATAGGGGCGAGAGTTGAGCCAGAAAGGAGATTCGAAGAAGAGCTTTGTCGTGAATTTGAATTTCAGGATGAGGACTTTCTTATAAGTGGGTATCTGTCTCTTGAGAATTTATTTTTGCGTTTTCCTGAATTTGGAGAACGGATATACATGTTTATATCAAGAGAAGTCGAACGCAGAAATGAAGCAATATTAAACAATTTGCGCGGTTTTTTTTTTCATACTAATTATGAAGGGTATAGAAAAGGCGTCTTGCATCATTCAGAAAAAGAGAAAAATGTTAAATACCATGTATTGAGATTTGTTGATTTTTTCGCTAAACGAGGAAGTCCAGCATTGGTTCGAATTCAGCAAGAATATTATGCTTCATTAACACTCGCCATTAACTGGAGAAGTCATTTGAAGTCTAAGATCCCCAGAGGAGTTTCTGAGCTGGAGTTGCAACCCTATATATTTGATCCAGAACAAAAGGGAGGTGGAGAGGAAAGAGGCGAGACCGAAGACATAATATTGAAGTCGATGGTAAGCGGTCATTTAGGACGTCAAAGAAAAGAGTGGCTGAGGGATTTGCTTTATGATGGGCTTTCAAGTGTTGTATACAAACGTATTATTAGTCATTCACTGTTGCTGACCGGCAGAGAGGTGGTCCCACTGTTGATTGAAATAATGGAAGAATGCCCAAGGGCGGAAATACAGGGTGAAATTGGAAATATTTTAGCCATGATAGGGGAGGAGGAAGCCATTCCAGCCCTACAAAGGCTTGGGAGGACACAGAATGTATCGGCTATAAAGCAAAGAAATAGGGTGGTACAGCCTTCAGAGGCGATAAAAGAGTACCCTCTTGTGAAAGAGTTGTATAGAGAGTTCGGATTTGGAATTGGTGTAAGTTATGATGTTCACGAGGCAATAATGTTTAAGGCTGTTCAGGTCCGAAAGCAGTTTGACTTAATGGAGAAGGAGTATGGAGTGAAAATTATTCAAGCCGGGGATAAGGCCGTGTTGGTTCTTACTCAGACAGGTTTATTGGCGTATGGGTTTGGGGGGGATTTGGTTGATATTTATTCAGGAGATGTCAGAAAAGAAATGGAAATTCCCTTAGAAAAAATTGGGGCCGATATCAAATATATAAGAGATTTATTAGAAGCAAACAAAGACATGGGGCAGAGTATTGGAGCGGTAAGAGATGATAGTGTCGTGGTGAGGAAGAATATGATTAATATGACTCTTCATCATATCCCATTTAGTCCTATGAACTTAGCCGGGATAAGGGTCTTGCAAGATCGTTTGCCCGATTGGAAATGGCGTCGGATCAGAAAAATGAAGCCCCATGACAAGGATTATAATCCGATTGATATCAGCCTCCTTACAGAGTCGCAAAAAAAACACACAAGAAAAAAACGATGGAGGGTCACAGAGTTTGTAAGAAATAAAATTCTGTCGGCTTATAATAAAAGGAATCAGGATAGATTAAAACGGGAGGGAGAAGCCTTTACATGGGGAAAGGATAGTATTGCGTTGCACTTGGCACTTACTCCGGCAAACGCTGAGGTGTTCATTCGTCAGGCTGCAGAACGTTTTGAGGGATTAAGAGTTGTCTGGTGCAGAACGAAAATAGAGGAAATACAAAATAGATTTTCTGTAAATATTTCCTCATTGCCATTGGCAATTCAGGTTCAGTTTTTAGCCTATTTAGATTTTGATCCGCATTCACACATACCTTATAACCTTGGACCTCTTGAAGTTCTGAGGTCTATTGAGGACGATGATCAAAGGCTTAATTTCTTGATTTCTTTTTTATCCTTAGAGCAAGGCGGGGAAAAAATGGGTGAGTTAATTATTGAGTTGGTAAAAGCAGAAGGAGCCGGTCTTATATTTCAGGCTTATGCCGATGTAGCCTTGTTGGTTGGGCAGATGAGCGAGCAGATCCAAACTAAGTATCAAGAAGTGTTTCCAGAAGCAAGCAAGAGTAGAGAAGAGATAGAGGCGCAGTTGCTGGATCGGGCGAGGGAGATGCTTCTACGGGCAAGTGAAGTTATGAATTCGGGCACAGAAGAAGGGAAAGAGGGGCTGGAATGGCTCGAGCGAAAGATAAGACAGGAAGGGGAAGCCATAGAGAGAGGGATGGAGTTTGTACTAGAGCTCCAGGAGCGAATAAATGAGATATCACAGAGAGATGAAGCCGAAGAAAGCCAAGAAGAAACAGCGAAACTGAAAGCCCTCATGGAGAAGATGTTGAGGGGGGAAGCGCCGGTGCTTCCAGAAGGATTTCTGGGGATAGTATTGAGTGCCTACGATGAATTTGTGAGTCCTACAGAGTCTGTTGGAGTGCTAGAAGGAAAACTAGAAGAGTTGAACGCCAAACAAAGAGAGGCCTTTGGAACGCTCAAAAAAGGAAAAGATTATGGGGCCAGACGAAAGGCGATCAAGAACCATTATCATAAAAAACGAGAAGCTTTGGGATATGAGCTACATCGGCAGAAAAATCCAACTCCGGTACAGATTCCAATTGGAATTGGGCATGATCCCAAAAAAGAAAGGCAGGTCCAGCAGAAAAGCATAGGTCTATTGAGGGTGCTTTTTGACTCAGAAAGAAGGGCTCAGAAAGATGGGGGGAAAAGAAGAATCGTGGTATACGACACCCCTCAAGTAACAAATTATCTAAACTTCACTAGGAGTATGGGGGATGAATCCCCTAGAGAATATATCGAGCGATTAGTTCGAGAAAGAGGGGGGACAGTGGAGGCAGTATCCTATGCCGTAGCTGAGGCAATAGGAGAACAAGAAAAAATTTATTTTGAGCGATTAATTCAGGGGTATGATCTTAAGCACGTAGAAGTGGTGAGTTTTTGTGAAATTGAACAATCGCCGTTGTTTCAGGAGTTGCTTGAGGTAGTAAGGACGATGATAAATGAAGATCAGGGTCTTCAAAAGGCCCTACTAAAGACGGTAGATGATAGGTTTTTAAAGAAGGCCGGGATTGGAATAAAGGGGAAAGAAGATTCCCAAAATAAGGAGGAGATTCGAGCACAATTAGCCGAATACGCAGTAAAGGTAATCACCCTTCATATATGGAATAGGGGCGATACGGTCGTACATGAGGCAGAAAAGAAAAACTATCAGATAACCCAAGGTTTGCTGGGGCTCAGAAGAGGGGGAGGAGCCAAAGAAGAAAATCTGAATGCACTACTTGAAATATTAAAAAAGGATGACCCAGAAGTGGACATAGAAGTGCTCAAGCAGATAAGATTTCCGCATCTAAAATCATTTCAGGGGGTGTCTTTGGACGACAATGAAGCTCCCGAAGAATACAAAGCGCATGGAGCGGGAGAAGAAGTGTTTTTGAGGGCGAATCAAGTGTTGTTATCGGGAGACAAGCTCAGCTGGCTAAAGTTTATAACCGACGAACATGGAAAACGAGAAGAATTTGTTCAGGAGGTGGTAGTGCCCCTGCTGGTGGGACATTACTATTTTAGCCACGGACCCGAAGGTGGGCGAGAGCAACTCAGAAAAGCTCTGGGAAAAGTGGTGGGATGGAGCGATGTGTGTGATCTGGTTTCAGGAACGATAGGAGAAACATTAGGAGTGGCTAAGGCGGCGGGGTAAGAGGGGCCTATATTGCCGGGAGTTGTTGACTGTTTGAGTGTTTATTGATAAGAAGGGGGTGATGGAAGAGTCATATGTTGCCGAAGAGGGGGCCGTGGAGTCGTCTGTATTGCTTTTTGAGCAGTTTGCGAAGATTCTTGAAGGGGAAGATATTGGTGTTGTGGAGCGTGAATTGGAATGTTTTATTGCGGGATGTAAAGAAAAGGGGGTAGAAGTAGCTAGATATATTGCAAAAACAGATGGGATGGAGGGGATGCTCTTAACCTCAAATTATGAAAGATATTTAGATTTATTGATACTAAAGGGAAATCGGATTATCACAGAATTTGCTATTGATATTCTTCGTTATGGAGAGGGGTATACAAACGTCGTCAGAGTATTTGTGATCGACGTATTGACTAAAAACAAAGTGGAAAGAGCGAAAGAACTTTTATTGAGATGTGTCATAAACCCCAGCGAGGCCCCAATGGTTAGAGCTAGTTCAATAAAATTACTGGGGGTTTATGGGTATACAGAAGCAATTCCATTTATTCGTCATATCTATGAAGGAGAAATGACTTATTATGATGTCGGAAAAAGTTGTCAACTCTTTATGATTTTAACAAAACAAAAAGAATCTCCGAATAGAGAAGTCGGTCAATTTTCTGAGGAAGAAGAAGAGATCATCTTAAGTTCATCCCTTATGCTTTATGAAGATTTGATGAAGCAATCGGCTATTGCTCTTGCACGGCTTCAAGGAGTGGATTGTCTAGATGTTTTTTTTAAAATGTGGCCCAAAATAAATCAATTCAGTGAGGCCGTGATGGGGATGGTAGATGGAATTGAGATTATAGGGGATCCCGCAATTGATTTTCTGTGTAAAGGTATAAACGAAGAGAATTATCCATTGGTTATTCAGGGGTTAACGGTTATTGGATCTAGCGCTTTGCCGGCATTGAGGCGATTGGAGGATGAGTATACACAGGGAGGTATGAATAAGATGATAAAAAATGCCAGATTGGTTGTTGCTACAGAAAAAGATGAGGACCTGAGGAAAGGCATGGTAAGAGAGGGGGATACAGTTGGAGCAGTTGCTGTTCAGAGAAAATCAGGAAGAGATATTGGTTTGTCTAAAAGAGAAAGAGATGGAGTACGAAAAAAAATGAGGGAGGCTGTAAGACAGAATTCTCTTATGGCAAATATGATTGCTAATCAGTTAAAAAAGATAGAAAACCCATTTTGTTGGGTAACAAGTGCTGAAAAGGAGCGAAAATTAAGATGGCACATAGCAATTGACGTAGATCAAGATCGTAGGGTTGTTCAAATATCAAGTGATTATATTGGAATTGTGAATCAGAAAGGGATGATTGAACGGTGCTTTGCGGCTCATATACAAGAGGAGGAGCCCACAATTCCAATCTTCGAAGGGCGTCAGGTTTTAGCGTTGCTAGAGTCTGGTATAAAAGCACTTTCAGATTTGTTTGAAGCAAGATTAGAGGGGGGAGAAAAGTTGAAAAGATGTTGGGAGAAGTTTTGTGAAGTAGCAGCGCAATTTGGCGATGAATATCAGAGAGAGACACAAGAGTTTTTGGTGGAGTTAAAAGAGATCGATATATTAACAATTAGTTCTAACGAGTGGATGGCGCTTGAGTTTGAAATGGCGAGTTTTGTAGAGGAGGTAGATCTATTGAAAAAGCTTTTATTCTACAATGAATACAGGGATAAGGTGTGTAGAGACGAGGAATATACTCCGGACAATCAAAAGGTTTTTTTTGAGAGTTTGCAGAGATTTTGGCAAATCAGAAAAGTCGAAAGCGCCTGTGAAGCCCTGCAGTTTAATATATCTGTTCTTCCTATATTTATACAGTCAACCATTATGAAGCTCTTTGAGGGGGACAATAAGGCTGAAGACCTAATTCAAGGAGTTCGAGGCCAGGAAGATCAAAGCAAGAAGGCTAATATTTTATTGGCTATTGGAGCCTTTAAGAGCGTTTCCCCTAGAGTGCTTACGGTTTTTGAAAGGCTGCTCAGAGTGTCATATTCTGAAGAGGTCTTCAGAGTTCATGCAGAAATAGTTCTATTAGGACAAGTTGTTAGTGAGACTGTGGGGAAGGCATTTGAAAATAAGATAGGGCAGGGAGAGCTGATAGATAACGTGTTAAGACGAGCAAACATGATAATACTTGTGGCTTTTGATTTTCTGAACAGACAAGAGAGCCCTGAGGAAGTAGAGGATTTTATTCATCAGATTCGAGAATATGAAAGATTTGTAAAAAAAGAGTATAACTATGTGCTAGAGCTAAAAGCACGAATTGACGAAATTGGAGGAGACCTGCCAAGCGTCCAGGGAGAAGTAGATAAGTTGATAGAGTTGACATGCTCAATTCTTAAGGGCGAAGCAAAGGAATTGCCAGAAGACTCTTTAAGGGGGTTATTAAGCGCCTACGATGAATTTGCGAGTCCTGCCGAGTCCGTTGAAGTACTAGAAAGAAAACTAGAAGAGTTGCACGAAGAACAAAGAGAAGCGTTCAGGTCTCTCAAAAAAGGAAAAGGCTATAGAGAAAGAAGAAGAAAACTAAAGGATTATTATTACAATAAACGAGAATCCTTGGGATATCAGCTGCATCGGCAGAAAAATCCTACTCCGGTACAGATTCCAATTGGAATTGGACATGATCCAAGAAAAGAAAGGCAGGTGCAACGGAAGAGTATAGGGTTGTTGAGAGTACTATTTGATTCGGAAAGAAGTGCCGAGAAAGATGGTGTGCCCAGAAGAATAGTAGTGTACGACACCCCACAGGTGACAAACTATCTTCACTTTATCAGTAGTGCTAGCGGAGAAGGAACCCCAAGAGAATATATCGAACATTTGGCTCAGGAACGAGGAGGGACGGTTGAGGCGGTATCATATGCAGTGGCCAGGGCCATAGGAGAACAAGAAAAAGTGTATTTTGATCGTTTGATACAGAGCTATGGACTAAAAAATATCGAAGTCATCAGTTTTGGGGAAATTGAGCAAGATCCCGTATTTCAGGAACTAGTAGGGGGAGTGAGACAAATGATAAAAAAAGAAGAAGGCCTTCAGAGAGCGCTTTTAAATACGGTGGATCCTAGGTTTCTGATGAAGTCTGGTTTTGATATCAAAGGCAAAAAACATCCAGGAAATAAAGAAGAAGTAAGAACAAATTTGGCCGAGTATGCAGTTAAGGTGATAGCGCTTCATATCTGGAATCGAGGAGATACGGTAGTGCACAAAGCCGAAAAAAAGAACTATCAGATAACCCTCGGGATATTAGGCATGAGTAGGAGTTGGCGAAAAAGTGATGAGAATCTGAAGCTATTAGTAGAAATATTAAAAAAACGATTTCCAGAGGTGACGGAAAAAGATCTCAAGCAGATAAGATTTCCGAATCTAAAATCATTTCAGGGGGTGTCTTTGGACGACAATGAAGCTCCCGAAGAATACAAAGCGCATGGAGCGGGAGAAGAAGTGTTTTTGAGGGCGAATCAAGTGTTGTTATCGGGAGACAAGCTCAGCTGGCTAAAGTTTATAACCGACGAACATGGAAAACGAGAAGAATTTGTTCAGGAGGTGGTAGTGCCCCTGCTGGTGGGACATTACTATTTTAGCCACGGACCCGAAGGTGGGCGAGAGCAACTCAGAAAAGCTCTGGGAAAAGTGGTGGGATGGAGCGATGTGTGTGATCTGGTTTCAGGAACGATTGGGGAAAAATTGGCGACTAAAACTAATACAGCAAAGGATGAGCACAACCCCCAGCCAATTCCAGAGGGAGAGAGATTCTCCGAGAGTTAGTCCCAGGAGGATTGCTGATACTGGCTCTAGTAAAAATGCCATGCTGCCTTCGAGAGGCGTTATTTTTTTTGATTGAAAAACAAATTGAATCAAAACAAAAGGGATAACGGTACCGAGGAAGCCAAGGGTTAAGGCGATATCAAAAAAAGTAGGAAGGTCGATCAGAAAGGTGTTCCAGTGCAGGAAGGGGAGGTGGGTGAGTGAGGCAATGAGAAATCCCCAAAATAAAGTAATGGAGGTTGGGAGGTGTGATATTTTTTTTACTATTGGGGTATACGCCCCAAAGCAAATTCCGCAAGCCACGGCCAAAAGAATTCCCAGCATTTCGGAGTTAATATCCATATTTGAATGAAGACGGTCAAAGAGAAGGAGTCCAAGGCCAAAGAGTAAAATGAGCAGAGCAAAGAGGTGCATTAGAGAGAAAAAACGGTATTGTTTTTCGATAAAGTATGTAGTGAGAGGGGTGATAGAAAAAATGAGCATAATGCTCGTTGCAATACTGGTGTGCTTAAGGGAAGAGAAATTCGTCAGGCTCATCAAACCAATGCCTACAATTCCGTACGCAAAAAGCCAGTTTTTTTGAGAAGGAGAATGGGGGAGGTTTTTTTTTGGGGGGGAAAAAGAGCGCCAAAGTAATATGAAGAGCCAACAAGAGAAAAGGCGCCAAAAGCTAATAGTGGCAGGGGAGAGAAGATCGTACGATAGGGATCGGAAGAAAAAGGGAAGAGCCCCCATCAAAATTGAGGCCACAGAAATAAGGATTAATGAGGAACGACGCCCTAATAAATGGTGAAGACTATTTTTGGGCATGGTGCCACATGAAGGAGTAAAAAGTCCGGAGCATTTTTGTGATTTCTTTGGAGCTAATTAGGACACATGTGGGATAATCGACATTTGATACCAAGGCGGTGACATCATCAAAAATAAAGATCGTATTATCGATTGAGAACTCATCCGGAAGGAATCGAGTTTCTCTCATTCGATCAGCATCATTCTCTTTCATTTGTTCGGTTAATTTAGTTTTGGGGCAGAGGAGTTTGAGAGAGATTTTATTTTTCAGTCGGGTAGGGATGTAGTGTTCGGTGTCATATTTGTCTGTGACGATGTCACGGAACTTATCCATAGAAGTGGCAAAGAGAATCTCTTTTCCCTCACACCTAAGGGATTCTTCGCAGAGGGTTATGAAACCATCTTTTCCAGAGAGAAACTTCACCTTTGGCAGCACACAATAGGGATTCATCATTCCCTTCAGGTCTCCCAAAATCCGGTTCATCTGATCTCGCTTTTCATTTAATTCTCGCTCTTCATCATCGATCAACTGCAAAAACTTTTCGGGGGGTTCGGGGGTAAAGAGAAAGGAATTATTCTTTTCAACAATGTTTACCAGTCCTCTGTCTGCTAGTTGTTGACAGATATAGTGGGTGGTAGATCGGGGGATCTTGATTCTCTGGGCAATGACCGAGGCGGTAGTTGTTCCCAGGTTGATAATGGCAAGATAGGCCTCGATCTCTTTGTCGTTTAGGCCCAACGAAAGCAATGTTTCTTTGATCATGGTTCAAAAGTAGAGGAGGGCTGAGGTTTTGTCAAATTGTATTGACAGCAAAAAAAGAATATTTGTCTAAAATGTAGAGAAGGTATTCAGGTTCGAGGCAGAGCGTTGATTGTCGTATTCTCTCGCACAAGTGTGATTTTGTGGGTTAACGGTACCAACGACCCGAAACAAAGAATCGACAGATACGACTGTCGAGAACTAGGTGGATGTAGTGTCCCAAGACCGCAGCAAAAACCACCATCAGATTTTCTGAAAGCATCCCCATAGTCCGTGAAGCGACATGAACATCAAAAAATGAAAGATTATTATTTACCCATTCGTTTCCCAAGATAAATACCACCGCCAGCACCCAGGGGGTGGCCAGATGGTGAGTCCATTTTCGATGACCAAAGGCCTTCGGCAAAAGCGCCATCAAGGCCACTACAAACATGAGGTTCCAGCGCTGAAAAAGATAGCACAAAACCAGTGTTCCCAAAGCCATCTGTACCATTTTACGAGAAGGGATTGAGGCCGTGTCGACATCGGGATAAAGCGCCATCCCAAAGGCCACCACAAACAGGGTAAAAGCCGTGACATACCAATCACCATGGATCATTGATTGCCACGTTGGATCTGGAAGGGGGACAAATCCGGTGAAAAAACCAGCGCCCACACTCACCAGACCGGCAATCCAGGCCCCTCGTAAATGCCCTGGATAATTCATAAGTTTTCGCCTTTAGATACAGAGGAGAGTATACAATGCCCTGCAAAAACAAGAAAAGGAAAGACCTTGATATATCAGGTGGGGTTTTGATTCCACAAATGATCAAATATCAGGCGAAAGTTACGAGCCACATCACGGCTATAGATAAGCAACGAGATCGGTGGAGTGTGGGCGACCAAAGAAATACCCACACATTCAGGCAGAATATCTAGATGGCAGTCAAACCGAAAGGGATCTTTAAGATGTTTGATCTCAGTATTGGGGAAGGTCTTAAAATCCTTGGGAAATCCGTGGGCAGTAATGATTCGGTGAGAAATCCGCCTTTCTTCTTTTTGGAGAGAAAAGTCGGAAAAAGAAGAAGACCTCAGACACGATCCCTCAAAACTTCGAAGCACTGTTCCTTCTTCTAGGATCTGTTGGTGGTACAGCTGGAGATCTTTTTCTCCCTGAAAAAAACGGACCCGAGGGAGGGAGGGCTGGGATTTGAGTTGGGCATTGAGAGCCTCTACCAAGGGCTGAACCTGAGCCCGTTTGTCCTGAACTTCTTGAAGTTTAAGGTTGAGCAGGTCAATAAATTTTTCTGGGGGATGAGGAGTAAACTGGTGTCGCCCCTCATTTTCTCCAATCCACAAAAGACCTTTCTGCCCCATTTTTTGGCAGGTGTGATGTATAGTGCTGCGGGCAAGTCCGGTCCTCGTTGCCAGAGTTGTAGCTCCTGTGGTCCCCAAGGGAAGGAGGGCCAAGTAGATTGCCACCTCTTTTTCTGTGAACCCCAGAGACCGTAAAATTTTAGAAGGCATAACAAAAATTTTTCCCCAGTCTAAGGGGGATTTTGAGTGTCACAATCACAATCTGTCATCGGTTTTCGCCAACGGGTGTGTCTTCAATGATTGTTGACACTTGGCGATTGACCAATAAGGGAAAAACCGAAGAATAAGGGCATCATCAGTATTTAGTTCTGATTAATTATCTTCCTAATTATTTCCCCATGAAAGACTCCATTCAAAAAGTAAGATCGTTTTACGGCAAAAATGCGCTCAAAGCGCTGGTCGTACTCGGGATAATGAGCTTGTTTTTTCAGGACATTCATCAAGAGTACCAAGAAGTACATCATCCCAAAGACATAGAACAGCTACTCAATAAAGGTCTTTCTGCACGAACCCTCGATCAAGAATACGGCCATCTCAATGACACCAGGGCCTTTTTTTCTGGATACAGTGAGATGATTCAGATTTCTGTTGAGGGGACAGAGGCCAAAACAGAAACGGTGAGTGGAGACTATTATCTCACCCCGGTTAAGGGGAAGTATTTAGTGATAAAAGCGCGACGAGCCAGCGGGACTGATCCGGCCCCAGTATGGACCCCAAAACAGTTGGGTGGAAGACTCATGATTCCCCAAGAGCGGGTTACTAAAGAAGTAATCGAGGCCATCAAAAAAGAACTGAAGACCGATGAAGTCGAGGCTGTAGCGACAGAAGATGAGTTGAGCCTTAAAGAGATCTATCCCCTCTATTTCGACGCCACGCGTTTGCCCGACATGGGGAATGTGGGGATCTATGGGGTATTTATGGGGGTAGTGCTTCTTTTCTTGAGCTACAGTTTGTGGTTCTACTTTTGCCCTCAGACGCATAAGTCTATCAAAAAACTGAAGAAGCAAAATAAATCTACTTCCTAATCTCCCTTCGCCATGATTATCTGGGGCACCAAAGGACGTATTAGTCCGCACTCCAATTCGGACGTTCTGGAAAAAGCCTGTCCAGAATGCTCACACGATCTCAAGCTGTCGAATCTAAAACGATGGTTTACGCTCTACTTCATTCCGGTCTTTCCCTACAGCACCGTCGACACTTTTTACTACTGCAAAAAATGTGAATCCTCTTTCAAACAAGAAGCTCGAGAAGCGCTTCTTTCGTCGGGAGAAAACAAAGATCAACTTCTTGAGCAAGCCCGAAAGATTATGGCGGTAAGCCTGGTTTCATGTTTGGTCTACATGTCCCAGGTAGATGGATCGGTCGATTCATCCGAGCAAAAGCTGATCGACGAAACCATCAATGAATTTGAACGTCTCCAAGGAGAACTCCGAGAGATAGCCCACACGATATCACAGAGAGACGATGCCCGAGACGTGGTTCATCACAACCTCAGAACCGCCAGTGAAATCCTGACCAGCGAGGCCATCCTGGTCATGATGGCGGAAGTGGCCAAGATGGTGCTAGCTGATGGCTCGATCGACGAAGCCGAAGAAAAACTCATGAAGGAGTTTCTGCTGGTAGCCGGACTGCCATCCGAAACCTATGCCCTGATGATGGACAAGGTAAAAAACTAGGCCTGATATTAGAAGGGGAAAGAGGGGCTAAAGATATGGGTCGGGAACTTCATTCGCCGGAACTTTCTCCATTTCTATCATAACTATTCGACCTACCCCAGCCCGTAATTTTTTTTGTATTTCCGAGCTGATGGAGCAATACCGAGCCAGCTCAGACTCAAAAGAAAGGGGGGAAACGTTGGTCACTTTCAAAAGATGTTTGGAGTCAAAAAAGCGTAGTCCCGTATTGAAACTAATCTGGGGGTAGTGATAGAGGGATTCAATAGGAACCTCGTTGGCATTGGGGGTCACAAGTTTAAAACGCCCCCCCACTTTTAGAGATTCGCAAACGTTAAAACCAACCAGCGCTGAGTTATTTAGGACAGCCGTAGCCGGAAAATAACATCGCGCTTCTTCAAAATGATTTTCCTGAACCGGAAGAGCGCTACAGAGACGAGCCCCCACCATACTTTCAGAGCACGCAATAGGCGGGCCCTCAGAAGCAAAATTAATCGATCCAATCAAGCGTTCATCTTTCATTATCCGAATAGGGGCCAGTAGGTCACCCACCTCAAAATGCTGACGCGAAATCACCGAGGCGACATCTTTTCCCACACGAGATCGGTATTCCCTCAGAGACACCCGGATCAAGTTTGTTACCAGATCCTGGTCTTGAGGATCCAGAAGGCGAGGCACTATGAGATTTCTTTCTCGAATCAGCGCTTCCTGTTCTATAGAAACCGTATGCATTTGCGGATTGTGGGCCTGGTCTAGATCATTATAGAGTCCCAACCCCGCCCCAAGGTCCAAAACCCATTTTTTTTCAGAATCCATAAGATAATCTATTAACTACACACCTGGAGACATGATGGTTTTCCCCGTTCCGCCTCCCAAAAGACGATTTTCGCCATCGGTAATCTTAAATTCCATCGGCAAAAATTCGACCGCGCCTTTTTCTTTGGCCTCCTCAAAAATAGGACGAACCCACATTACGCCCTTGGAGTTTAGCAAGAAAGCCTTAGGAGAAGGGAGATGAAATCGATCAATCTGAGACATCAGAGCCAGGGGACGTTCTTTTTGCCCCTGGCGAGTAAAAAAGTAAAGCGCTGGAATAAGAGCGGGAAAATCAGTGCCCTGTCCTCCCTGAGAAAGATATTTGAAGATTTTAGTGCTCAGGGCAGAAAACAAAGCCCCAAAAGAATCCACAAGCCCCGAAAGGTGAAGTCCTGTTTGGCGCGACTCTCTTTGAGAGATTTGGTCATATACAAAGGGCGCGGCTTGCGTATAACTACAAAACCAACCATCGACCGTAAACTGAGAAATTGGAAGTTCAGGGTAGAGGTCTCGGGTTATTGGGGAGTCCTCAAATCTTACACTTTCATCAATCGGGGTACCATTGGAGATTCCCGAAACAAAAATTGCTCTTCCTTTACTGGTCCGAAATGAGCCCCTCAGTACTTCTTTTTGATTTTGAGGGCGAGGGATGAGGTGCGTTGAAACGGTTAATTGCATATTTTCCTTTGCCGCCGATCGCCACTGGAACTCATCGATCATCGTTAGAGTTTCTCCTGGGTGCAGAAGAACCTCGACCAATCGCCCCACGGGAATCAGCGTATCGGCTCCATGCAAAAATTCATAGCCCCCACTACACACACTAAAATAAAGGCTGGTTTCTGCCCGAATCGTAGCTTCATCTAACCGCTCAAACGCTCCATCCGACAAAAAACAGTCTGGATCGCTGAAGGGGGAAATAGTGGGGAAAGCGGAAAGGAGCTCTTGGCGCATGGATTAGGGTATTCTTACTTTGCTTAAGTACTTAAAAAAGCGAAATAGTCAAAACATAATTGACAATAAATCTGGGTTCACTAAAAGGGGGACAGTAAAAAATTACCCACCATGAACAGAATCTACAGTGAATTAAATCAAGAAGCCCTCAAAGCAATAGAAGGTCTCCCCCCACTGAGGATTTTGGATCTGGGGGTAGGAGAGTCCATGTTAAAGAACTACGAAACCGCTTTGGGGTCGGGGATAGGAGTAGTGGGGATTGATATCTGTAAAGAATCTCTAGCAAAGGGACAGGCTCAAGTTGCGGCCTCAAGACAAAGAATTGAACAGACTGTAGGGCTGAATTTAGATATCAATCGGCTCCCTCAAACAGAAGAGTTAAAAAGAATGAGACATATGTTTGATGCGGTGAATTATAATTTTCCTTCTGAGGGAATTGATGATGATGCACTTTGTGCGGTAGTAAACGAAACCCTCAAACCTGGTGGATATTTTTTAATAATGCTTTTTGCTCATAGTGTCGATGACGCTGTTATCGTAGCCTCAACCTGTGGGGGGACGGGAGAAGAAGTTGAAGCCCTGACCGGAAGATTCTGGGAAAGGCAATACCTGGCCAGGGAAGTCGAAGAAGAAGAACTAAAAAAGCATACAATTGGAGATTTTGATCGTGAAGGGGCAGTTGCCTACTGCATAGAGCTGACGAGGAAAGTGGAGCAGCCTCAGGGGATTTTTGTTGGTCATGTTCCCGTCCCTTCAAAAGAGAAGGCAGGAGGGGGGCAATGGTGGGATTTCAGAAAGTGGTTGAGGAGGTAGGAGGGGGACTTGAAAAAGTTGCGAGTGGCTTTTTGGGAATAAAACGATAGAAAGTATTGAAAAGGAACCGACATCCACTAAATTGGACGGGTGATCAACTCAGGGGGGTTGGTCCTCAGATCTTCACAGAACAGTTTGACGGGAGAACAAAAAAGTGAGCACTATCGAGCCAACACCAGAACAACGACAACTATTAAAAACCCTCACCAGAGATGACCGGGGGTACCTGGTCAGTAACAAAGAGTGGACCGAAGAAGTCGCTCATGCCCTGGCCGCAGAATCAGGGCTAGCGCTCACCGAAAAGCACTGGGATATCATCACCTTCATTCAAGAGCACTGTGCTCAACATCAAGGGGTTCCTCCATTGATTCTGCCGATTGTCAGAGCTATGGCAGTAAAATGGAACCGTGATGTTAATACAAAACAACTCTACGACCTATTTCCCGGAGGGCCTGGAAAACAAGCCGTTATAATTGCCGGGGAATCACAGCCCAGAACCTGTGATGCCCCACAGTCACGCTGAAGATCTTTGTGACCGTCTCTCAAGGGAGGCGGTCATAGTGATTTATGAAAAATTAACACAGAACAACAGGAAACTTTGCATTGCGCAAGGAAAAGCGCTAGCTTGCACTCAAGGTTCTTTAAAAATACGGTGTTTAAGCCCTCAAAATCTATAATTTAGAGGGAAAAGAAAACATATCTTTCTGCTATTTTCCATTGAGACAGGAATCTCATACACAGAGGAGTTATCAATCATGTGGAGTTTGCCACGGTACCTCTACTTCAAGCATCAGATCAAGACTCCTGATTTGGAGCGACTGTGTCAGCTCGCTCAGGAGATAACCCCCGACCGGTACAAGGAGGACAAAGAAACTCTAATCATCGTTCATGCCGAAAGGCTCCACCTCAACCCCGAGGAGGTCATTCGTCTGGCCAAGTCGGCGCTTCATACGGCCATTCCAGCCTACATAATGGAACACTGTGCCCAAAACTGGGTCTTCTCATCCCTCGCCGAGGCCGGCAAGTTCGCAGAGGCGTTGCTAGAGATGGGAAGTGAAAAATCGTTCCAAATATTGGAAAAGCTCACTCCCAGAGTGCGGCCATTTATGGTCATTGAAGAAGAAAGCACTCCCGAGGAAGTGGCCTTTGTGCTGTGTCTTTCACTCGGACTGCTCGAAGAGCAGAAAGAAGACAGAGTTCGTTTTCAACGGCAGGCTCTTGCCTATTCTCAAAATAGAGATCTCACCGCTCATCAGGTGGCCAAGATCGCCCGAGGGATTGGGAGTTTTATCATTGTCAATGATTATCTGTGGGATTTTATTCAGCAGAAGGGCGAAACTCTTACCCCTGAGGAATGCAGTATTCTTCATTCGGCGGCTTCTTGGATAGTAATCAAAACCTACGTCCCCATAGCCGAAGCGCTCTGGGCGCAGGCCTCGAAGGATCTTGAGAGTCAGTTGGCAGATCCGGGTTTGACCATCGAGCATTTGGCCCACCTGGCAGGGGCCAGTTACTTCCATGGGACTTATCCAAATCCCAACGACAAAGCCTGGAAGGATCAAAGTGAGGTCATTTTCAAGGCCGTCGAAATGGTTCCCACGGTGGACGAGGCGATCAATTTTTCCCGGAATTTTAATTCTGGACTGGATGGGTCGAGTTTCTTGGTTGAATGGGTGGAAACCCACGGCATTTCTACTGAGGCAGAGTTTATGAGCTTGGCTTATCAGGTTGACTACCAACCTTCCGAAGAAGGACGGACTCGGGTGATAAGGCAAGTTCTGATGACCGCTGCAGAGCAAGCAGAACTCGAGGTCTCGGAAAACATCTTTTACGAGATGCATCGAGCACGAGAGTTTGAGCAGCTAAAGCAGCATATGGGCCTACCAGCGGAAATGACGCTCGAGCAACTGCAGGGCCGGTTCCAAAATCATCCCTATATACAAGCCATCAAAAAGGTCATGTCAGAGTAAGCTGGCTCAAAAACACCAACTCTTTGTGGGCAGGAAATTCACCCTGCTCCAGCCAGAACCTGTACGCGGCCTCCTCGTGGGGCCGTTTTTTTGCAGTGAGCATTTTCTCCTAAGTTGCTTAGCGAGTTCAAAAAAGATTGACAAAGTATAAAAAAAGTAGTAAAAAGAAATTGAAATGGAGTTAAGCGAACGACAGGCCGAATTCCTCCTTCAAGAAAGAAGCATCTTGGATCGATTCGATGCGGTCCTTACCGAAGAAACAGCCTATCAATTGACGTACGAATTACTCAAGCTGGATGTGTATGAAGAACACATTGATGATATTTTTCCGATCCTCAAAATTCGACTCAAAAGGCGGAATATTGACTTGAATGAAGGGGAAAGCGTCTCTAAAGAAGATTTGTATCAGCTGTATAAACACACCGTTTTGGCGATCTTAGAAGAAGATCCCGTCGCCGATCAGGAGTATGTCCAAGAACAGTATCCTGAGAACTGCACCCTCAAACAAGCCCAACAGTTAACCTTAAGACTGATACAGATTGAGGGATTTGATGAGACTCAAGAGCGATATATATGGAATCAGGTTCGCGAAAGAATCCTAAAACAGGAGGGACCAAATAAAAAAGTAGCCAAAGCAATCGTGACGAGAACAGTGCAGGAGGTACTCCATGAATTCCCTGCGCATCCCTGGGGATATGCAGATATCGAGGGGCGTGAGGAAGCTCCAGAATCTCTATTTGAAGATCCTACTCCCGCCATTATCCAAATACTTCAGATCGAGGAGGCTATTGGCAGAGTTCTCGGAGACCGAAGGGGTATAGAAAGAAAAATTGGCGTGAATCCCTCCGGGATAATACGAAATGCTGAATGGATGGTGCCAATTGGGTAAAAAAGAAGCCCAGCCATCAAGGCAGCTGGGCGAATGTACACACAGAGAAGAAAGATTTATCAAGCCTCAATAGAGAGGTCGACGGAGTCCATAACATTTTAAATACACCCATCCCCATATCCCCAATCCCCAAAGAGAAAGAGCAAAAGGAAATTGAGGAAGAGATTGAGCAGTCTCAACCAAAAGGGCTTCACCAAGTAAAAAGAAAAGAGACCCATATCGAGAATCATTATTTTTGAGTCGTTGGACAAAGTTTTTTGGGAGGGCCTCAACTCCATTTTCAGAATCGGTCGTTATGTCCCAGTCAGTGTCCCCTCTGGCATAGCTGGTGGCCAACGGTTTAAGGGCCAACATTCCAAACCCAACAAACAGAGAGGGTGAGACAAGGTCAAGAAGAAAGTGTTGGGGGTTTGAGAGTGACAGAGTAGCAACAACGATCGGCAAAAGACCAAAAAGACTCAGGATCCAAATCAAAAGGATTTTCTGATTATGATTAATGATGAAGGCTAACAAAAGGGTTGTTTCGCAGATAAAACGAAGCATGAGAGATCTCCTCTGTATGTAAAAGATCAGGCATCACAAGTGCCTGTTGTTCTGAGAAGTATTTCTGACCAAAAACAAACACTATAAAGATACTGAGTAAAAAGTATGAAAAAATGGAAGAATGTAAAATATATTGAGTGGGCACACCTATGATGAAAACTACCACTTCCCCGTAGCACCGCCACCTCCCGATGATCCGCCGCCAAAGCCTCCCTTGCTTTTACCACCCGGGAGGGTCTTTATAATTCCAATGAGAATCGCAAAAGCGAGGGCCAAGACCGCCCAGCCCCATCCTTTTCTTCCGGATTTAATAAGAGAAATCCCTATACCGACCAAAGCAAGAACGCCGGCAAAAGCGGCTAAATGCCATCCATAAAATTCAAGCCACGAAACTTCTTTGGTAAAGCGGTCGATGATTTCTTGACTCCCTTCATACAGACCTCTTCCGTAATCTCCCTGCTTAAAGTTGGGGATCATCACGTGGTTCATAATCTCCTGCATTTGTCCGTCATAGCGTCGGCCATAAGCCCCCCCAAGTTCTATACGAGCCTCACGATCGTTTTTGGCGAAGAGTACTAGAATACCATTGTTTTCGGCCTTGTGTCCGATTCCCCAAGTATTAAAGAGATCAAAAGCAAAGTCTTCGATCGTAGATCCAGGAGAATAATCGTGCACCGAATTGATCGTAACCACCACAGCCTCAATCCCGGTTTGTTGTTCGAGTCGACCAAAAGAATCCCGGATTCTGGAGGAATCATATTCCCTAATCACACCTGCAAAGTCGTTCACATAATCATCCACCGAAGCGGGGAATGGATTTTGAGCCAAAGCAAGCTCGGCCCCCAGGAGCCCCAAAAAAAGAAAAAGCGAAACGGTCAGGGATTTTAGATAATTCATAATTTCTTTTGGTATTAATTTGAGCCAATTTTATACATTGATTCCCCCAAAATCAAAGCTCTTGAGAGAGATGGATATTGTTTATTTGGATCTCAGTTAATAAATAAAATTGGATCCAGACAGGCTTTGTGGACTTGTGTGGAGGGGTTTGACTTTTTTGGGATTTGAATATATAAGGTGATATGTTGCAGAGTTTAATAACCACTAAAATGCAAGAAATTGAAGAAAGGGTGCGCGACTATGAAGCCCATAGATTTGCAGTAGAGGCTCCTGATGGTTTTGATCAAATAACAATCAGTGTTAACCGATATTCAACAGGGGCTTTGACTTTAGTAGATAATAATTCTCCTTTTGAGCAGTTGACGAATCTAATGAAGCAGGAATCAAGGCGATTTGATTTTGAATATCGCTCTCAGGTTTACAGTGATGGTAGGGGTACTTTAATGGTCTATTTTCTTCTTGATAAAAATCATTCAAACAGAGGGCGTGCAGACATTGATTTATTTGAAGACGACGCTATAAGAACGGCTGAGTCTGTACTCGGAAAGGAGGTTCAGGCAGATAAAATTCCAAATAGAGGACTCGTTTTTACTATTCATCAGCCTCACAACGCTTCTCAAAGAGAAAATTGAGTGGTAGACACGGGAATTGCAAATAGAGTTGAGGATGAAGAGCGTTTATAAAGTGATTTAGACTTCGGCCTCTAAGTAGTCCAGCAGCGGTTCCAGGTATTTCGATATCATGGGTGACTCCTTCCCGCATTCTTCGCGGGATCTGGCGATGGCGGTTCTAATATCCTGAAGCAGTGTCAGATCACATGGTTCAACGATTTGAACCAGATGAGCCAAAGACCTATCCTCATCCCCTCGAACCGAATGCAGATAAGAATGAATATCTGTTTGAAAAAGAATATTAACCAGCTGAAGCCGAATTTCATCAGAGAACGTAAATCTTTCAACTTCCGAATGTACATAATGAGGAAGGTCCGGAAGCGTATTTTCAGGTGGATCAGTTTCTGATAAAGCCATAAAAAAAAGAAAAAGCTAAGGATATGATAAAATAAAAACCATGCCGGAAAAGAAAAAAAACATTAAGAAACTGACCCAAGAATTTTGGGCGCTTTCTCGCCAGAGACAAGAGTCTTTCCTGAAAGAACTCTATGGCTTGTCCGCACAAAATAAGTCTTTGTTTCAAATACGACTGGGCAAAGAAGACAAACTCGTCATGAAAACCTTGATTACAGAAATAGAAAAGCAAACCATTAATCGTATTGGAAAGTTTCGTAAACTTCGACTTTCTAAAATAAACGAAATCTTGAGAAACGCCGATAAATACGCCCTCAACATTCACCAGCAAATCGAAATAAGGAGGACTGTGGCCTTTGGCATGATTGAGTTTGTTATCTCTCGATCATATCTACCCGAACGCTACCAAGCCGCTACCGCAAGGCATCTAGATAAATACCTGGAGATGGTGAAACTCCACATTCTAGAAAAATCCGAGCAAGAAACGATTTTTCAACAAGAAAAAAAAATCCTCCTAGAGATATTTGCCCGCGGAAATTATCTGCCCGATATTGAGATGGTGTATGTGAAATACTTTGTGGAGGATTAAGGCTTGATGTTTTAGAAATTACTTCCGAAGATCCTGACAGATCACGTGCCAATTATCTCCCTCTACACTACAGGTCTCAAGAATTTTGAATCCGGCTTTCTCTACATGGAATTTCACGGATCGAGGATTAGATTCTGAAACCCCTGACAGAAGGATCTCATGCCCTTTGTCCTGGAGATGTTTGGTGAATTTTTTATGAAGCTCCTTGGCGACCCCCGTTCCTTTCCATTCACTTTTCAGGCAGATTTGTCCTTCGTGTATCCATTTTAGTTGCCGAAGGGGGGTGCCGTCCACATCGTTGTGATCAATACGCTCTACAAATGCATCCAGCATAGAAAATTCTTGACAGTGCTCTTGGGTTAGTGGGATTTCGTAGCCGATCACCTGATTCACGTGCATGGCCACAAAAAAACCTTCTCCATTTCTAACTCGCTCCAAAAATTCGAGGCTCATTTTTAGGCTGACGTACCCCTCCCTAATTTGAGCTTCGGCGTCAACGCGGGAGTGATGGTTTTCTTCTTGAAGCGCTAAAACCTGAGGAAGATCTTCTTCTTGGGCGAGACGGTATTCAATTTCTGGATCCATGAATTATTTATAACAACTTTGTTGATTATGTCAATTTTTATTGCTGTGGCTATTTGCAGCTATTTTGAAAAAAATACAAAAAAACCCACTTCCATTCAAAAAATATATTCCTCAAAACAAAATCAAAGCCACAAGATTTGATTTTGAGACGAAGGAATGCGGAATATTGGAAGTCTTTCTCGGAGAGAAAGAGTGGAAATATGGAGCCATTCCTGAGGATGGCAGGCGCGGAAGGAATCGAACCCTCACCAGAGGCTTTGGAGGCCCCTGTTCTACCATTAAACTACGCGCCTGGATCAAACCTAACAGCAGATCAGCCGGTGCATTATCCTAAAATACTCCTTCAGATCAAACTTTTCCAATTATCAGAAAAACAGTACCCTAAGGGTAATGAAAAACAAAATTATCGTAAAAGCGCTTCTGATCGGGATGGTGTTTGGATTGCTGGTTTATCTACAGACCAGTTCGGCCTTTTTGATGTTTGCCCGATCGGTCACCTTTCCATTTTTTGATACGAATTTGACCCTGGCCGACCACTCGACCCAGCCCTACGTGGTGGGGATGATATTTTTGTGGCTGGCCCTCACCCAGCTGATTATTTTTCGATCGCTGCTTCTTGGGAAAATATGGGGCTGCGTGATTTCAATGGTTACCAGCCTGGGGCTGGGGATTTTTTTCTTTACTCAGGGACACTATGGAGGAGCCCTCTTGCTCGAAGGGATTTGTCTGCTTTCGTTTATCTATCTCAAGCAAAAAATACAAGAACACTCCGAAGGTTATGTTCCTCCCTGTACCCAAGAACGTCCGGGAATTGGGATGTTTCTCACCTGGATGGTCATCGGGATTTATGTAATGCCCAAGCTATATAGTCTGGGGCTAGATCTCTACCTACAAGAAGCCAATACCTATCTGATCATTGTTCTGCTTCTGAGCGGTCTTTATGTATTCCTCACCATCAGCGCCTTTTTTAGTTACTTCTTCTGCGACAACTGGTCGATTAAATTTATCTTCTTTATGTTTCTCACGCTTTCGGGCTGCTACATTATCCCGCAGCTCTATCTAACCGACTACGCCGACAAAGTCGAGGACGCCTTCATGGATCTGGTCCCGGTTATGAAAGAATAGAAGGCGTATTAACTTCTGGTTTTGAACCACTAAATAAACCCTCTCTTGATATAAGAGAGGGTGGCGAAGCGTGGACTTAGCAGGAGCAGGTGTATTCAGAGCCGGGAGAGTTCCCATTTCAAGTCAGAGTTCTCCCCTCAACTCCATCGCTTTCACAATTCGTTCGACCGCAACAATAAAACAGGCCATTCGATAAGAGGACTCGTGGTTGTGCTTAACCCTTAGGACATCATCAAACGCGTTTTCCATAATCTTTTTGAGTTTGGTTACTACATATTCTTCTTCCCATACATCCCCTGATCGGTTTTGAACCCACTCAAAGTAAGAAACCGTCACGCCTCCAGCATTAGCCAAAATATCGGGCAAGACCGTTGTGCCCTTCTTTTCTAGGACTTGATCAGCCTCAGGTGTAACCGGACCATTCGCAAGTTCTAGTATTACAGAAGCTTTGATCTTGTCGGCATTACCTTCGTGTACCACGCCATCCAGAGCTGCCAGCACCAACACATCTACTTCCATCTGAAGTAGTTCTTCATTAGAAACCATGTGAACTCGTTCTTTCTCCATTTTTTCCACATTGCAGGTATCGCCTGCACAAAAGTTCCCTCTTAATGAGCCGGCCTCCTTTTTGTATTCCTTGAGTTTTGATATATCACAGGCTCCATCTTTACACACAATTCCTCCCTTAGAGTCAGAAGCCGCGACTACTTTGAATCCCGCCTCATGAGCAATTTCGGCAAAGTAAGCTCCTGCATTTCCAAAACCCTGTATGGCTACTGTAGTTTCTTCAGGACGTTTTCCAGAGAGCGCGAGGAATTTTTGTAGCACATAAAATCCTCCCTGGCTCGTAGCATAATTTCGCCCCAGACTTCCTCCGAGTTCTAGGGGCTTTCCCGTAATACATCCGGGGGATTTATAGCCCAGTGTTTTCTCGTGTTCATCCATCATCCAGGCCATGGTCTGAGGGTTGGTGTATACATCAGGGGCGGGGATGTCTTTGTTTACCCCAAAGATTCCTGCCGAGGTCCCTGCTCGAAAGTAGGCACGAGAAACACGTTCTCGCTCTCGCTCACTCATGCCTTTGGGATCGATTTGAACACCACCTTTTCCGCCTCCCATTGGAATATTGACCACCGCACATTTAATCGACATCAGCGATGCGAGAGATTTTACTTCATCCAAATCCGCTTCGGGATGAAATCTAATGCCGCCTTTGTACGGGCCACGAGCAGAGTTGTGCTGGACACGGTAAGCTGAGGCACAGGTTTTAGATCCGTCATCTAGTTCGAACTCGACTTCGGTCTCAAATATATTTTCCGGTGTCTGAAGTCGCTGAAGTGAACCTTCTGACAGATCAATAATCTGAGCTGCCTGATGAAGGTTGGTTAAAAAATGTTGGAACGGTTTTTTCTCGGCCATGGATATTGAGGGGTGAAAAAATAAACACCGGCATTATTCCTGATTGAGATTTGCAGGCAAAGATTTGCACGGAAAAAAAAGGGGAAAAGTGAAGTTGTAAAAAATTTCTACAATCAGGAAAGAGAGGAAAGAAAGGCAAAAAAAAGAAGAAGAAAGAAAATTTAACTTCTTGTTTTTCTTGTAAAAACATGGGGAAAAGGTATTTAAGAAGGAGTGACTGATGGGCAAATGAAGAGCGCCTGTTTGTCCAGCGCTCTTTTGAGAACGGATACCAGATTTGGGGAGGGAATCATGAATGATCAAAATAAGAGAAGAAAGGATTGGCTTTATAAGCTTCCTCTATATGCAGCGCTAGCTGTGATAGGATTTGTTGTAGTTTGGTACACGGGGTTAGATGCGGCCATACAGGCCACCTGGCAGCTGAAGGCCGTGCAAGAAAAACATCGCGTATGCGAAGAAGCCGAGCCAGGCTGGTATAAAGCCTATCGGACAGCACAAGCAGAAAATATTTGTGCACCTCTGAGTACCGAAGCCATTGAGTACATGAAGCACTGCTATCGCTATCATAGAGTATCTTCACTGAAGATAATACGGCAGGGGCTAAAATGTCGTGTTCCTTTGCATCTAGAGGGAGTGCTCAGAGAGCAGGGGCTTGGATATGCACCAGATCGATTGAATGAGCGATTGATGGTGCTTCGAGAGCCTTCAGTCATAGCGCTGTACAGAAAGGAGATGCTTCACGGACCAAAAGTCTGCCAGGTCTCTCACACGCTTGAAGCCCAAAAAGAGTTGGGGGAGTTCATAAACGGAGATAAAACACAAAAGTGCATTCGTGAATACCTATTTGCTGGTGGTAAGAGGCCAACCTGGAAAAGCCACTTCTTCGATATCATAAGCGGAAAGCAAAAAAGGTTTCTCAATGAGTGGTTGTTCGAAGGGGGTATTATGGGGGCGTTCTGAAGGAGTTTCTTGAATTGGTCGGGTGAAGACCCGGCCAACTTTTTTATGAAAAATTATACGATATAATCGCAGTATGAAAATCAATTCTCAAATTCTGGACCAGATTCATTCTGCAGGAAGTAGGGTGGTAGTAGTAACCAAATACTTTGATGCGCCCACTACACACAAAATTTTAGAGCAAGTGGCGATGCATCCAGCCTTTTGGGGCCTAGGCGAAAATAGAGTTGAGGACATAAAAGCCAAAAAGCTCCCCCCCCAAAAAGTGCATTTCATTGGGAATATACAAAGCAGGAAGATCAAGGATATTGTTCAGTTGTGCTCGGTGGTACACAGTGTTAGCTCAATTGATCATGTGATAAAGATGGAGAAAGAGGCTCAAAAATGTGGAAAACTTCCCCCAAAAGCGTTTATTCAGGTGAATATTTCAGGTGAGGTGCAAAAAGAAGGAATCAGTGCTGGTGGGGGGAGGCAGATATTGAATAAGATAATTGAACAGTCAAAAATAGAGATTGTTGGACTCTCGGCCATGGGAAAAGGCGAGTTTAAGCCCGAAGAAAAAATGTCCGAATTTCAAAAGTTGATTGATCTGCGAAATAAATACTGTCCCCAGGGAATGCTCTCTGCCGGAACCAGTAGAGATTACAAAATAGCGCTTCAGATGGGAATAGAAGTGGTAAGAGTCGGAAGAGCCTGCTTTGAGCCTTAAAAATGGCGCTCAAAACTAAGGGGTTTGGCCGGAAAGAAAATCGTCACATAAACCAATAGCTGCCAAAGTAGCCGCACTAGTGAAGACTGATTTATTACGAAAAACCGATCGAGCTTCGGAAAGGTCGGCAACGGTAAAGAGCTCGATTTCTTCAGCCGGATCTAGTTGTTGATCACCCACCTTGGCGCAGTTTTGAGCGACGAAAAAGTGATATTTCATCGTTGAACCCGTTGGGTTGGCAAAGCAAGATCCAATGTTTATAAGCGTGCCTTCGTGCCCTGTTTCTTCTCGTAGCTCTCTTTGGGCCGCGTCAACGGGGACCTCCCCTTCGTCTACCAATCCCGCACAAAATTCTGTAATAACGGTGCCTGAGCCATGTTTGTATATCCGCTGAAGCAGGATTTCGCCTGAGGGGAGAAAGGGGATAACAACGACCGCATCAGCACTGGTGTTTACATACCAGTCGGCTTCTGAACCGTCAGGCAAAACTACTACCTGTTTTTCAACTGGACAGTAGGGAGAGGTAATGAGGGGCGTTCGGGAGAGAACTTTGTAGGTCATTGTAGGGGGGGCTAGGAGAAAGACATTATGCCTCATGTGAGGGAGAAGGGGGAGTGGCTTTTAAAGCGAAAAGAATATTGACACAGGGGGGCAAAAGTGATAATAAGCAATTGATATTTTACATATCGTCTAAAAAGAGAGGCCAAATGGATATCTCTTTTTGCAGAAGTCATTTTTCGAAAGCGATTATTTTCGAATTTTTTTCAAAACTCGTTTTTAGAATTAATTTGAACTACAACCGAAACCAAGGACTTGAGGAAGAATTGTCTTCTCAGTTCAGAAACCAACGGAGGAAGGTGCGATGCGCACATCTCAAGTGTTAGCAGTTATCATGGGGCTTTTGATGGGGCTATATACTCCCTCATTGATGGCTGAATCTCAACCACCAGCTACACTATCTATAGGAGCGGGAAGACTCCTAGCCACAGGAGAAAAGGTGGCATTGAAACTCCCCAAAGCCACCATGTATGTCACCAACATGGGCTCCTACAAGGACGGCGATGGCGTCACGGTCTGGAAAGTAGCTTATCGGGCTCCAGGCGCTAAGCGGTCTCGCACCATTTTGATCTACGGTGATGAGGGGAAACGTTCTAATCAGGTAGCAACACGGGTTTCTGTCGGCCCAACGGCGGGGCTGATATATGCAGTGCACCCCCAAAAAGGCCTGGCCCTGTTTCTCACTGATGGCTTTAGTCGAGCCAAGCTGGATAATGCCAGCAAGTTGCCCGAGACTGGAGAAGCGTCAATGGCGGAGTGCTACTATGTGGGAGAGGGAGATTCACTCTCAGTGGATGGCGAGATTACAACCATTGATGCCATGTATCGGTATCTGGGAATTGTTGCTCCAGAGGGCGACACACCGGTTGATTTTCCGCTGTATCATGCACTAATTAAGCAGGGGGGTGGGGAGCCATTCAGCATTATTGAAAGAGGGAATACCACTTTTCCCAAAGCTCCAGAGCAAAGATTGGTGGTGTTGAATGAAGTCTCATTGGTGACCGAATTCGATCCAGAGCATGAGGACAGGATCACAGTTTGTCCTGTTGGGTGGACTGCAGGGGAAATCATGGGCGTCTTCGAAGACCCGCAACCCGAGAAGAAACCGGAGCCGGAGACTGATCAGAAAGCTGATTCAGACGCTGAACATGAGGATTCCGCTTTGTCCGATGAGGGAGAGCCAGGGGATGATCCTGGTCAAGGAGATGAGGGAGTGCCTCCTATTCTCGATCTAGGAATAGTGGAACCGGCGGTTCATGAAGGGTTATTTCGGATGCCGAATCCCAATGCGGATAATTGGGGGCATTCCGCAACCGGCGACGAAAACCAAGGATGACCATCGCTTTCGAAGGTGCAATGACTCAATCCGACCCCCCCCACCAGCACGGCGGGGTCGGTTTTTTTTCTTGACAACTTATATTAGCACTCTTATATTGTGAGTGCTAAAAATACATTTTAATCCTTTTTTAGATGACAAAAATAATTGGAATTGACCTCGGAACCACCAATTCTTGTGTGGCCGTAATGGAAGGGGGCGCCCCGACCGTCATTACCAATGCCGAAGGAACCCGAACAACTCCTTCTGTGGTAGCCAAAAAAGACGATCAAACGCTCGTAGGAGTTCCCGCCAAAAGACAGGCGGTAACCAATCCTAAAAACACAATTTTCTCGGCCAAAAGATTTATCGGTCGAAAATTTAGCGAAGTCAAAGAAGAGATGGACGAAATGCCCTTCGACTTTGAAAAACTCAGTAATGGAGGAGTGGGAATTCAGTTCGAAGGAAAAACCGTTCGTCCGGCCGAAATCGCTGCCAAGATTTTGACCAAGCTCAAATCCGACGCCGAAAACTTTTTAGGCGGGGAAGTAAAAAAAGCCGTGATTACCGTTCCGGCTTATTTTAATGACGAGCAAAGAAAAGCCACTAAAGACGCCGGGAAGATTGCCGGACTTGAGGTAGAACGAATCATTAATGAGCCAACGGCTGCAGCTCTGGCTTATGGAATTGATAAAAAAGGAAAAGAAGAAAAAATCGCAGTTTATGATCTAGGGGGAGGAACCTTTGATATTTCGATTCTCGAAATCGCCGATGGTACTTTTGAGGTGCTTTCTACCAACGGAGACACGCACCTGGGAGGGGACAACTTTGATTCGGCTATTATTCAGTATCTGCTGGATGAATTTAAAAAAGACAATCAGGTAGATTTATCGAAAGATCCTATCGCGATGCAGCGAGTAAAAGAAGAAGCCGAAAAGGCCAAAAAAGAGCTCTCCACTACTATGGAATACGAAGTAAATCTGATGTATATCACGGTAGGAGATGCTGGGCCACTTCATCTCAACGTAAAGATTACTCGTGCAAAGCTTGAACAACTCATCGAAGAGCTCGTGAAAAAGACGATCGAGCCGTGTAAAAAGGCGCTAAAGGACGCCAAATTAAGCGCCTCGGATATTGATGAAATCTTGCTGGTAGGGGGGATGACTAGAATGCCAGCGGTGAAGGAAGCGGTAGAAAAATTCTTTGGGAAGAAGCCAAACGAATCTCAGAATCCCGACGAAGTAGTGGCTCATGGGGCCGCTATTCAGGGAGGGGTGCTGCAGGGCGATGTGCAAGACGTTCTCTTGCTCGACGTGACCCCACTCACCCTAGGAATCGAGACGGCGGGAGGGATTCGAACACCGATTATCGAAAGGAATACTACTATTCCAACCTCAAAATCTCAGGTCTTTTCTACTTATTCAGACAATCAGCCCAGCGTGGAAATTCATGTGCTGCAGGGAGAGCGAGAAATGGCGGCCGACAACAAGTCACTCGGAAAATTTATCCTCGATGGAATTCCGCCGGCCCCCCGGGGAGTGCCTCAGGTGGAAGTCACTTTTGATATTGACGCGAACGGTATTTTGTCGGTAAAGGCCAAGGATAAATCTACGAACAAAGAGCAGTCAATTCGGATTGAAGGGTCAAGCGGGCTCTCAGATGATGAAATCGAAAAAATGCGAAAGGAAGCCGAAGAAAATGCCGAGAAAGACAAAGAAGCGAAAGAAATGATTGAAGCTAAAAATCATCTGGACTCGCTAGTGTACCAAGCGGAAAAAACCGCTAAGGAAGCTTCGGATCTTAAAAAAGATGAATTAGGCGATCTGATTAAAGAAGTGGAGGAAGTTATCCCCGAAGCCAAGAAAATACTTGAAGATCCAAAATCAGAAACAGAAGCGGTCAAAAAAGCCGGCGATGATTTGGGAGAGAAGCTGATGAAATTGGGGCAGAAAATGCACGAATTAGGGCATGATCCTCACGCAGCAGAAGGCGAAAAGAAGGCCGAAGAAGCAGGGGAAGAGGAAATCAAAGAAGCCGATTTTGAAGAGAAAAAAGAAGAAAAGAAAGACGACAAAAAGTAATAATTAGCCGTCGGGACAATTAGTGTGCCATTGGGTAACACAAAATAATCTCCAGTAGGGGCAGACCCAAGTGTCTGCCCCAATTTTTTAAAAAAAAAGAAAAATAAAAAAAATACCTCCCAAAAAAGAACTGAAAAAAAGTATAAAAGTATAATGATTTTTTGAGCAAGAAATTTGCGCAATCTGGGTAAAATATGTGCACTAAGAATCCATAAGAAGCCCCACTAAAACACTGATTAAGGCTCATAAAAAAGCCGTTTTTTGAGTTGTCTTGGTCGGGGTGGGTTGTAGAATCAAGAGGTATAAAAAAATACAAATGATTAGAGCAAAAAAATTGTTCAGTACGGCGCTTTTAGCAGCTTACTTCGCTAGTAACTGCCTTGTGGGATATGAGACGGCACGGGCTGATGCCATCCCTCCGACGCTAGAACAAGCGGAATTGTCAGGCGAAAATAGTTATGTGGATATTACCTTTGATGAAGGGATCTACACAACGGCCTCCGGAGGGGCGGCCCAAGGAGCCGATTTTAGCCTCACATTTGTCCAGAACGGCGGAAATACGACCGGCGTCAGCATAAGCGCCCTTACCAATACCCAAGGCGAAGCCCTGGAAGGCGGAGAGACCATCCTGCGAGCCGTATTAAGCCTTACTGGAGACAGTCCGTCAGGAGTCGAAACCATACAGATTGACCCTGTAGACGGCAGCGCTCTTTTTGATAGCTTTGGGAATGCGCTCGAGGTCGATCAGACGACCGGCGCCATCGCGCTGAACAGCTTTACTTCCTTAGTTTATGAGCCCTCCCCAGAAGATATCGACACCGCCGCACTCCCTCAGTTGAGTACTGATCAGGTATCTTCTTCTCGAGTTACTAAAACCAGCCAGGACGACGATCACGCCCTTACTACGACCTCAGGAACCAGTACAGAAACTCATACCGAAAGCAATATTACAATCACCAACGAAAGCTTTGCCGGAACGGTTGATGTTCCCGAAGGTGTCGGAAACGACGAATACACCGTTCTCTTAATTCAGTCCGATACCACCAACGGAAGCACCACCTTTACCGATACTTCAGTGGGAGGGGTGACCCACGCCCTTTCCTATTCCGGAAGCGTTCAGCACTCCACCTCTTACGCCAAATTTGGAGCCAGCTCCATCTACTTCGACGGAATCGACGACCGCATTACCGCCCCCGACTCCGAAGACTTCGAGTTTGGAGCCGGGGACTTTACGATTGATATGTGGGTCCGACCAGCAGGGAGCAGTGCTCCTTATGATGTAATATCTAAGGGGGATACTTCGTCCTATGGTCCTTATAGATTTTATTCGGGGGATGGGGTTAATTGGAATTACTTAGCCTCATATAATGGAAATACCTGGAATGTTAGCGTAGGGATGGGGTCGACGACATCAAATGAGTGGTCGCATCTGGCGGTGACTCGAAAAGGGAATACCTTTTACACGTTTAATAATGGGGTGCTCCAGAATACCTATGCCAATTCCGGAGAAGCGCTCTGGAACAACACAAATACACTCGCTATTGGGGATTTGGTCAACTATTCGGGATATGATTTTGAGGGATACCTCGACGAAATCCGAATGGTAAAAGGTAAAGCCGCCTGGACCTCCGACTTCCAACCCGCCATTGCCCCCTATTCCAATACGCCGACAATCGCCTACGACGGCACCAATTGTGGGATGGGAGTTGTTACCGATGCCGACGGGAATCAGTACTCTACTGTGAAAGTAGGGAGTCAGTGTTGGATGGGGGAAAACCTGAATGTGGGGACCATGCTGACGAATGCTTCAACATTACCTTCTGATAATGGGGCTATTGAGAAGTGGTGTTATGATAATAATGAAGGGAATTGTAGTACAGAGGGGGGGCTTTATAGTTGGGATGAGCTGATGGGGTATTCGACAGAAGAAGGAGCTCAGGGGGTTTGTCCTTCTGGTTGGCATATCCCAACAAATGCAGAATGGTTTGCTCTGGAAAACAGAATGGATGCAACCGTTAATAATCCAGATACGGTTGGCTGGATAGGAACAGACTTAGGGACAAAGATGAAGGTTGGAGGGGCATCTGGTTTTGAGGCCCTTATGGCTGGATATAGAGAAACGAACAATACTTTCGTGAATAGGGGGTCCTATGCGATGTTTTGGGGGGCAAATGCTTGGAGGAGATCTTATCGATCGGCGGATGCACAGGGATATCGATACAATGATGATAAAGGGAGAGGTTATTCCATTCGCTGTATCGCCGACACCGTCACCCCAGACGTCGTATACGACTACACCAACTGTGGAGAAGGACAGGTTGCTGACGACGACGGCAACTGGTACTCCACCGTTCAGATCGGGGATCAGTGTTGGATGGGGGAAAACTTGAATGTGGGGATTAGATTAGTATCGGCCGCTACGAATCCTTCCAATAATGGGGCGGTCGAAAAATGGTGTTATAACAATGACGTTGATAACTGTGAGACCTACGGAGGGCTTTATTCCTGGGACGAGATGATGGAGTACTCCACCACAGAAGGGGCGCAGGGGATTTGTCCTGCAGGGTGGTATATCCCCACCGACAGCGAGTGGTATACCCTAGAAAACTATGTTGACTCAACTATTAACGACCCAGCGGCAACGGGATGGAGAGGGACGGATGGAGGAACGAAGCTGAGATCCGGTGGTTCTTCGGAGTTTGAAGGCCTTCTCCCTGGCTACCGGCATTCAAATGGGTCCTTACACAGTCAAGGCTCCGACGCGAACTTCTGGGTATCTAATGAGAGTGGTACAAATGCTTGGAGGCGAGACTTGCAATCGAGTTACACGACGGTTAATCGTAATACAAGTGATAAGGGGTTCGGGTTCTCCGTCCGCTGTATCTCCGGCCCCGCCCCCAAAGCCACCAACACCGCCACCAACGACGACAAAACCGTCCTCCTGATCCAGTCCGACACCACCAACGGCAGCACTACCTTTACCGACACCTCTGCCGGAGGCACCACCCACACCATCACCGCCAACGGGGACGTGCAGCATAGCACGGCCCAGAGTAAGTTTGGAGGGAGTAGCATGTATTTTGATGGGGATGGGGATTATTTGACCATTCCACATCATTCTGACTTTAATTACGGAACACTTGATTCAACCGTAGAAGCCTGGGTAAAAACAGGGAACACAAGTGGAGCGGTAGCTTGTAAATTTGACCTTATCACAGAAGCAAATAAGTCTTTTTGTTTAGAAATCTGGGCCGGGAAGGCGGTATATGTGGCAACTGGGGACAATACAATAACCGGAACCACGGATATAAACGATAATACCTGGCATCATATTGCGGGGGTGAGAAGTGGGAACACTGTAAGGCTTTATGTTGATGGTGTTGAGGAAGGAACATCCTACAATATTGGGACGACTACTGTTCAGCATTCTGCGGAATCTCTTGGAGTCGGAGCCTTAATGTCTTCTGGGGCATTTCCTTCCGTTTCATTTAGTGGTTATATTGATGGAATAAGAATAAGTAAGGGCATTGCTCGTTGGACCTCATCTTTTATTCCCCCCACAGAATCCTACACCATCCCGCCCACCTACGATGACACCAACTGTGGAACCGGCTACATCGCCGACGCAGACGGTAACACCTACCCCACCGTTCAGATCGGAGATCAGTGTTGGATGGGGGAGAATATGAGAGTGGGGACCAAGCTGGCCAATGCTTCTACCAATCCCTCGGATAACGGGACGATAGAGAAGTGGTGTTACGATAATGATGAATCAAACTGTGTATCCGGCGGAGCGTTCTATTCTTGGAATGAGATGATGGGGTATTCAGAGGTAGAAGGGGCGCAGGGAATCTGTCCTAATGGATTCCATGTGCCTTCAGATAGCGATTGGTTTCAGTTAGCTTCCACAATAGATAGTACCGTGACAGATCCTGATGCGATAAATTGGATTGGGACGGATGTAGGGACTAAGATGAAAGCAGGGGGATCATCTGGGTATAATGCCGTACTTCCGGGACACCGGTCTACCGCCAATGTTTTTTATGGGGGGGATGAGTATATTTGGGGATCTACGAAGGTAGGAGCTAATAGTGGGACTACAAGACACTTGAGTACGGCTCAGCCAACGCTTTACAGAAGTAGTTATCCAAAGGAATATGGATTCTCTGTTCGCTGTGTCTCAGACCCCGTTCCAGAACCCGCTAATACCGTTACCAACGATGGAAATACCGTCCTCTTGATTCAGTCAGATGCGACCAATGGCAGCACTACTTTTGCCGACACCTCTGCCAGTGGTGCTACTCATACCATCACCGCTAACGGAGATGTGCAACACAGTACATCTCAGGCGAAGTTTGGAGGCAGTAGTATGTATTTTGATGGAGTTGGGGATTTTTTAAGTGTTCCCGACAGTGAAGACTGGAATTTTGGAAGCGGGGACTGGACCGTGGATTTTTGGCTTCGTGAAGAGGCAGATAGTGGGCAATTAATCGGACAGAGAACTCTGGGGGCATCAAGCGATAGTTCTTGGGGACTTTGGGGGTCTGGATTGTATGTTTCTGGGGCGACAGGAAGCGGTGATGCCTATATTTTAGACGAAATTGAGTCAGGTTTGACAGTAGGTGTTTGGTCGCATGTGGCCATCGTGCGATCCGGAAAAAGCCTGAAGGTGTACATAGACGGTTCACTGAAATCGTCAGAGGCTCTCTCTGACGGATTTGCTTTCTACGACTCCACAAGGCCTCTTATGATCGGAACAACTCAGGGAAGCTCAAACTATGATCTGGAAGGGTATTTAGATGAAATCAGAGTTTCAAAAGGCACCGCCCGATGGACCTCTGCTTTCATCCCCCCAACGGAATCCTATACCATCCCGCCCTCATACGACGGCACCAACTGTGGAACCGGCCAGGTCCAAGATGCCGACGGAAACTGGTATACCACCCTAGAAATCGGGGACCAGTGTTGGATGGGAGAAAATATGCGTGTGGGGAGCAAACTGGCCAATGCCTCAACCAATCCCTCAGATAACGGGATAATAGAGAAATGGTGTTACGACAACCTTGACGCCAATTGTGATGCCGAAGGAGGATTATATACCTGGGATGAAGTGATGGGGTATGCGACAACAGAAGGCGTTATGGGAATCTGTCCAGCTGGATTTCATGTCCCCACAGACGTCGAATGGTATACACTTGAAAACACGATTGATGTCACAATTAATGATCCAAACGCAACAGGGGCTCGAGGATCTACTGCAGCAGCAGCCTTAATGGCTGGAGGGAGTTCTGGGATGAATTTTGCTTATCAAGGATGGAATAACTCAGGCTCATTTGTGAACAGGGGGACTGATTCTGGGAATTGGACTTCATTTACGGAAAACTCTGGAACAGATGCTCACCGAAGAGCGATGATCTCTGGTGTGTCGGGAGTCTATCGAGGGGCGAATCCAGTTGGGTACGGACTCGGAGTTCGCTGTATTTCCGACGATCCACAACCTGCCGACACGGCCACCAACGACGACCGAACAAAACTTTTGATCTCCTCCGACACTACCAATGGTAGTACCACCTTTACCGACACCTCTGTCGGAGGGACGACCCACACCATAACCGCCAACGGAGACGCACAGCACAGTACCGCCCAGGCAAAATTTGGAAGCAGTAGTATGTACTTTGACGGAACCGGAGATTACTTAAGTCTCAGCAGTCATTCAGACTGGGAATTTGGAACAGGCTCCTTCACCATTGATACCTGGATTTACCCACAAGGAAATGCCTCATATGAAACCATATTTGGAATGGGAGGCGGCGGGTATTTCTACTTTGATACCCGATGGGGAACCGAATTAGACGTGTATCTAAACGGTCCAGCCATAATATCTACCACCAGCCCCATAAGCCTCAACGTCTGGCAGCACGTAGCCGTAAGCCGAGAAAACGGTGTGGTTCATCTTTTTGTAAACGGAGAAAGAGTCGCCTCGGTGACAGACGCCGACGATCTTCCGGCAGGAGATCTTCGTATTGGAACGGATATGTCAGGATCCTGGCCCTACACCGGATACATGGATGAATTCCGACTGTCCAAAGGAGTGGCCCGATGGAGCAAGAGCTTTATTCCTCCCACCGAGACTTATAGTGCGCCAGCTGCCTACGACGGAACCAACTGTGGAACAGGGTACATGGCTGACGCCGACGGCAATACTTATCCAACAGTTCAGATTGGAGAACAGTGTTGGATGGCCGAGAACCTAAACGTCGGAACCAAACTGTCTTCTACCACCAGCGCTGCCTCCGATAACTCCACCATCGAAAAATGGTGTTACGACAACGATGAATCCAACTGTGACCTTTACGGAGGGATATACGAAGGCGACGAAATGATGGCCTACAGCAGTACCGAAGGCGCTCAAGGAATCTGTCCCGCCGGATGGCACATTCCCACAGTAGACGAAATGGTGACGCTCATAAATTCCTACGAGACCTGTCCCGGAACAGATAACCAATGGGTTTGTGGAAATAGTACCGGGCTGTCAGAAGGAGGGGGATCTGACTTTGACTGGCTAATGGCTGGGCGAAGACGAGATAATTCTTCGTACCAAGGAATTGATACTTATTCTCATATCTGGACCTCTACAAAATGGTCAGGGGACCTAGTGGATGTTGTCTACAATCCCTCCAGTAACGGAGAAAAACTAATGTTCAACGGTCAGGTGGCCGACTGGGAGGGGAGTGTGCGATGTATTGCGGATACTGTTGCCTACGACGGCACCAACTGTGGAACCGGCCAGGTCCAGGACGAAGACGGCAACTGGTACACCACCGTCCAGATCGGGACCCAGTGTTGGATGGGAGAGAGTATGCGAGTAGGAACCCGAATAAACGCCAGCACAAATGCCAGCAATAATTCCTCAATAGAAAAATATTGTTACAACGATGTAGAGTCCGGATGTGACACGCACGGAGGAATGTATACCTGGGATGAAACGATGCAGTATAGCACGACAGAAGGCGCTCAGGGGATCTGTCCAGCTGGGTGGCACATACCAACCGATACCGAGTGGTACACAATGGAAAACTATATAGATAGTACCATTAATGATTCCGAATCTACGTCATGGAGGGGGACTGACGCAGGAACGAAGTTGAAGGCAGGGGGAGATTCAGGTTTTGAAGCCCTTCTTGGTGGGTATCGTCAAGATAGTAATTTCTTTAATATTGATCTCTACGGAAGTTATTGGGCCTCTAAACAGAGTGATGCTTCAAATGCCTGGCATCGAGGGTTTTTTGCAAGCGGCACAAAGGTCTACCGAAATCCAAGTGACAAAAATCTCGGTTACTCCGCACGATGTATGGCCGACGCCACCTTTAACGCGCCTCCAAAAGCCGTAAATGTGAAAATATCAGGCTCAAACAACGTAGGAAGCACTCTCACCGGAACCTACACCTACACCGACACCGAAAACGACACCGAAGGCACCTCCACCTTCAGATGGTTCCGGGCCGATACAATAGATGGGACCTACACCGCCATAGACGGAGAAACAACAAATACCTATACCGTCACAGCAGCCGACGACGGAAAGTATTTGAAATTTGAAGTCACCCCCGTAGCCACCACCGGAGGATTAGTCGGATACAAAAGCCTGAGTGATTCCCAGTTAATTGGCAGTGAAAGCTGTGGAGATGTTCAAGTACAAGACGCGGACGGAAACTGGTATTCCACCGTTCAAATTGGCGAACAGTGCTGGATGGGGGAAAACCTGAACGTCGGAACCCGAATAGACGCCACCAGCGACGGCAGCAACAACTCAATCATCGAAAAATATTGTTACGACGACACCGACGCCAACTGTGATACCGATGGTGGGCTTTATTCATGGGACGAAATGATGGCCTATTCTGACACAGAAGGAGATCAAGGGATCTGTATGGACGGCTGGCATGTGCCAACGGACGCTGAATGGCATACACTAGAAAACCAGTATGCTACAGGAACCTGTAGTGCCACGAGAGAGGGCACAGACTGTGATCCAGCAGGGACCGATCTTAAGTCCGGCGGAAGCTCAGGGTTAAATATACAGCTTTCAGGTTATCGAGTGGGATCTTCATATGTTTGGGGGGGCGGCTACGGACACTATTATTCCTCAACAGAAGATCCAGACCTTACAAGTTATGCATTCAAGCGATATTTTTACTCAGCATCCACCGTTGGTCGTGATCAAGAATCAAAGAGCTATGGCTACTCCGTCCGATGTATTCAAAACCAAAACTACGGAAACGACGAAAACACCCTCCTCTTGATCCACTCCGACACCACCCACGGAAGCACAAACTTTATAGACACTTCTAACGGTGGGACGGATCATGTCATCACCGCTAACGGAAGTGTGCATCACAGCACTGATCAGAGTAAATTTGGAAGCAGCAGTATCTACTTCGACGGATCACAGGACGGATATTTGACTCTTTCTGATCATGAAGATTTTGAAGTCGGAAGCGAAGACTTTACCATCGATATGTGGGTAAGACCAGATGTAAGTGCTGCTAATCTTCCCTATGTTGTTTTTTCAAAGAGCAATTCCTCATCGTATGGCCCTTATCTAGTAGGGCTTTATGAGTCTGCTGTCGGGTCAGACTGGAAGTTTTATGGATCCTATACCGGAAATACCTGGGAAATTAGTAATCAGCCAATGGGGGATTATGAGAATTTGACCTGGCAGCACCTAGCCGTATCAAAACAGGGGAATACTTTCTATTTATTTGTAAACGGAGTCCTTGGAGGTACTATTGTAAGCTCTGGGGAAGCGCTTGTAGATAACTCAGAAACCTTCTACATCGGAGATATTTACACACAGTCAAATCATGAATTTAAGGGGCATATAGATAGTTTTCGATTCAGCAAAGGCATTGCTCGATGGACCAGCGACTTTACGCCCCCCGTCGTCCCCTACACCGCCGAAGAACCGCCATTGTACGACGGCACCAACTGTGGAACCGCCATCGCCAAAGACGACGACGGAAATGTTTACTCCACCGTCGAGGTGGGTGACCAGTGTTGGATGGGCGAAAACCTCTTTGTGGGAACGTATAAAAACACCTCCACCGCCCAATCAGACGATGGCATTGTGGAAAAATGGTGTTACAACAACGACGAAAGCGACTGCCAGAAAAACGGAGGATTCTACGGCTGGGACGAAGCCATGGGCTACAGCGTCAAAGAAGGCGCTCAAGGGATCTGTCCTGCCGGATGGCACATCCCCTCCAATGCCGACTGGCTCTACGCCGAACAAAAATACGCGTCTGAATCCTGTACCGGAGGTCCAGATCAAGGATACTTCTGTGCCCCCGCCGGGGAAGCGCTCAAAGAAGGCGGCATCTCAGGTCTTAACTTGAAACTCGCCGGAAGCGTGGTGAGCGCCAACCGAGGCAGCTACGGAGACTACCACGTTTCCAGTCTTCTGGATCCCGACAGCCCAACAGGAGCTTCACTTCGAAGAGTCTTTGATACTACAAATAAATCTGGATGGCATCAGCAAGGCCGAACCCCAGGAAGGCTCGTCCGATGTATTGCCGACAACGAAAACTACGGAAACGATCCCAAAACCGTCCTCCTTATCCAGTCGGATAACACCAACGGAAGCACGACCTTTGTTGACAGTTCCTTCGGCGGCACCACCCACACCATCACCGCCAATGGAGACGTGCAGCACAGCACCGCTCAGAGTAAATTTGGAAGCAGTAGTATTTATTTTGATGGAGTTGATGATGCTCTCCTTGTAGCAGATCACACGGACTTTGAGTTTGGAAATGCAAACTTCACCATTGATATGTGGGTAAGACCATCATCGAATGAAACCCCATACTCTATAATCTCAAAAAGTGATTCAACCTCATACACGCCCTATGTCATTACGCTAGATGGAGGAAACTGGAAGTTTAACGCCTCCTATGCTGGAACCAGCTGGAATGTGCACGCTATATCTATGGGCGCCGCCACAACCGACGAGTGGCAGCATATCGCGGTTGCCCGAGATGGAGATACCATATACCTCTTTAATAACGGAGAACTCCAGAATACAGCAAGTGTGAGTACAAATTCTCTATGGGACAATGCAGAAGACCTGACCATCGGAGATCTTGGAAATTATGCTGACTACGAACTCCAAGGCTACCTCGATGATGTTCGAATCAGCAAGGGCATCGCCCGCTGGACCCACGACTTTGAACCCCCAAACACCCCCTACCAATCCCTCGAGATCTTCAACGGCACCAATTGTGGAAGTGGCTACATCACCGACGCCGACGGCAACAAATACTCCACCGTCCAGATCGGGGATCAGTGTTGGATGGGGGAGAATCTGAATGTAGGAACAAGAATCAATGCTTCTACGAGCTCATCTGATAATGCCACCATAGAAAAATACTGTTATGACGATGACGATTCTAGCTGTGATACCTATGGAGGGTTTTATACGTGGAATGAAGTAATGAGTTATTCTGCCACGGGAGGAGCACAGGGGATTTGTCCAAATAATTGGCATCTGCCAACAGACGCGGAATGGTATACCCTCGAAAACTATGTTGATCCCAGTATAAATGATCCTAGTACTACGGTATGGAGAGGAACAACTGCGGGAACAAAGCTTCAGTCTGGAGGTTCTACTGGGTTTGAAGGACTTCTTGCGGGGCAAATTCTATCGGCGTCATCAAAAGATGTCGGAAGTTTGGCGTATTTCTGGAGTTCAACAGAGAGCAGTACGAATGCCTGGAGAAGAACACTGATGTCTGGAAGTGGGACGGTTCATAGAGATACATTTGATAAGGCTGAGAAAAATTCAGTACGCTGTCTCTATGATGGATACACCCCCTCCTCCAACAAAATTCAGATAACCGCTGACACCGGCACCTTCACCGCCGGGGAAACAGTAAGCGTCGACGGACAAATTGATGCCATTAGCACTGCTACAGAAGTGAGTGCAGGAGTGCAGGAAATAGAACTTGCCAATCTCTTGCTAGAAGGTAATGCTTCTCTGGAAAAGATCCAACACCAAAACACCGCCACCTACACCGGAACCGAAACCCTCTACACCCTCCAAGCCGAAGTCCAGTACACCCGAAACAAACTGTCCGTCACCGAAAACGGCGGAACACTGGTCTACAACCACGCCACCAATCGTCCCTTCCAGGTCGGGGACGGGGTGATTGTTGGCGGTAGCACCGACGTAATTACCAGCATCACCAACCTCAGCCGAAGTGGCAACGATACTATAATCACCGTCGCCGACACCCTCCCCGCAAGCCCCACAACCATCGAAGTCCTCCCCTTTCAGCTCCAGCTGGATCTCCATGCCGGGACCCCCACCTATCAGGACGTCACCGAAACCTACGAAGTTGTCAGCGCCACCACCGCCAAAGTGACCGGAAACATTACCGGAGACAGCGGAAATGTAGCCAGCTTGCAAATCAACACTTTAAATACCGACCTAGCGGGAAAAACCATCACCCAGGCCAGCCTGAATTACGCCGGAACCTCCGGGCAGGCCGCCCAGATGTACGTCTACAACTTCAGCGAAGTAGCCAACTTTGACCGCGTATCTGTTGAAGCCCTTGTCGCCGCCGCCAACATAGACGGCAACGGAGCCGTTGTGAAAATCTGGAACTACACCACCACCACCTGGGACACCATCGACCAAAATACAGATGCTACCGTCGGAACCACCCCCATAACCGCCCTCTACACCCCCACAGAACTCGCCAACTACGCCAAAAACGACATCGTCCGAATCCTCGTCACCTCCATCACTCAGGCCACCGCCGCCGTGACCTCCACGGTCTACACCGACCTGATGAATGTCCGTGGATATCACCAAGACACCGTTGCCCCCACCATTACCGGAGGCATTCTTTCGGCCGAAAACAGCTTTGTTGACCTCACCTTTGACGAAGGCGTTTACACCACCACTGGCGCTTCGGGAGGACTTGAGGTGGGCGATTTAGAGGTCACCATTACTCAAAACGGGGGGAATATTACGGCTGCCACTATTGCGAGCGTCACCCAGATCAATGGATCGCCCCTTTTGGGAGGAGAAACAACTGTTCGAGTATATCTCACCTACACCGGAGGCATTCCTACCGGTGTTGAATCGGTGACAATCACCCCGGCCAGCGGGACCAGTATCTATGATGATTCGGATAACTCTCTCGGAGGAGCCGAGACGACCGGCCCCCTCACTTTGGCCGACACCTCCAACCTCGCCTTTCAGTCCACGCCTTCGGATCCCGAGTCTACCAACTTTAACGACTACACCACCACGTCGTTTACCACTCCCGATTACACTTCGGTGGGCACAGACGACGAAGATTTTATGCAGACCAGCTCTGTCTGGACTTTTGCCGCGGATACCGACAGTACTCACACCGAAAGCAGCACCCTCGTAGCCAATCCTAGTTATGACGCCACAAGAGAAAGTGACAACCATGTTCTTATGGGGGGGCTAAATTTTTCAGTTGGGGATAAAGTGGCAATTAATGGAGGGATAGATGAAATAACGGGGATTGCTTCAAAAATTGTCCCCGGATGGGGAGGGGCCCCAACGGAGATATTTGGCCCAGCAAGCAGTTTTGATAATGCAACAAATATAGAGATTGACTCAAATGGGATCCTTTACACGACGTGGTCTGTTAGAGTGGATGATCCCTACACGCAAAATTATGTGATGTTTTCGAAGTCAACCGATAATGGGGCCACGTGGAGTAATCCAGTATTTATTGAACCCGGAACCGGAACTTATCAAGGGGGATCGATAGTAAGGGTTGATTCTACCGGAAAGATTCACGTTATCTGGGGAGAGGGGGGCGATATGAAATACAGCTCCTCCAGCGATGGGGGAGACACCTGGGCCGCCAGTACCAATCTGGGAACCTCTGCTGTGGGAGATATGATGATCGATTCATCAGACACCATTCACATGGCTTATACACAAGCGAATGCTGGGTGGAGTAATGTTCGATATCGGAAGTCCACCAATGGGGGGAGTAGCTGGACGAGCGGGACCTATATTAAATCCGCAGCAGAACTTCAAATTGATGTGGGAGGAATCGTAAAAGACAGTAACGGGTATCTCTATATCTCCTGGGGAAGAGGAAACGACTATGTTTCAAAATCCACCGACGGAGGAAGCAGCTGGACGCACGTAACACTCCCCACGCTCAACTCAAGCTATGCCGATTCTATTGCTATTGATGATGCCGACAATATCTACGTCGCCGCCTATGAATATCCTTCCAATTACCTCTCAAAATCCACCGATTCAGGCGCCACCTGGAGTGCCTGGACAGAGATCAATAATCCAGATGGGGGAGCCGAAGTAAAACTGAGAATTGGCCCCAATGGGATATTTCATTTAAGCCATCCCGGCCCACAAGGGATCTACTATATGCAATCTGAAGACCAAGGAGCTACTTGGACTCCAACCCAACATCTATTTAGCGGTTCAGGACCACGGCACAACATGGCCATAGACAGTCAAAATAAAGTCCACATTGTTAAGCTCGGTAACAGTGAGGGTGTACTTCACTACATAGACGAAAAACCTGCCCAAACTCTCACCCTTCCTAACAGCACCATCACTGCAGACACCACTCTCTCAACCTTTTACCCAAATCACACAGTTTCGGTAACGCAAAACGGAGGTCAGCCCGACTTCACTCAGGCCGACATTACCGTTGAATTAGATCGAAACACCCTGGACGTCACCGAAAGCAACGGGAATCTGGTTTATGAGTCTGGTTCAAATAAACCTTTTATCGAAGGAGACAGTGTTCTGATAATAGGAGATACGACGGTACAGACCACGGTCGAAGGCTTTTTGCGATCTACCGTTGAAGGAACCGGAGAGGCTATTGTGCATACCTCAAGCACGGTCAATACAACTTCAGAGACCCCCGCCATTGGAACGATTGATGACACCACCTTTGTCGCCTACAAAGGTTCGGGAGAAGTCGTAGTAGGAACCCTCAACGGAGGAAGCATAACGTATGGGACTCCCGTCCAAGTCGAGGCCTCCAGTCTTTCTTATGTCAAAATTGCCTCTATAGGCAACAACCAATTTGTAATAGCCTACGCCAATGGAGGAAACGCCAAGGCGATTGTCGGAACCATCAGCGGAACAGATATCACCCTTGGAACGTCAGAAACTTTTAACTCCGGGACCACCAGCCAGATAAACGTGGTTTCTGTTGGCAACAACAAAGTGGTCATGCACTACGCGGATGGAAGCAATAGCTATTACGGAACCTACATTGTAGGGACGGTGAGTGGAGACAGTATCAGTTTTGGTACAGAATCAGTTTTCTCTGCCGCCACCACATACGGCCATGTAACACTGCCACTAGGAGACAATAAATTCCTTATTGCCTATCATCCCAATTCAAGTGAGGGATATCTAAAAGTCGGGACGGTCAGTGATAATTCAGTTTCTTATGGAACCGGCACCACCTACCAAGACGACTTGGCCTGGAGAAATCTTGGACTCTCGCTCATCGACAACACCACCTTTGTAATGGCCTACACCGACAGCCAAAGTGGACACGACGGAAGAGCCACCATCGGAACTATTTCTGGAGACACCATTACCCTCGGAACCCATGCCGAGATCGCCAATGGAGACATGATCCGAGAAACCGTAGCCTATTTGGGGGGGGGGTATTTTGTGACGGTCTACCAAGATCCAAACAACAGCAACTACGAAACCGCCCGAGTGGGAAAAATATCTGGAACAGATATTACCTTTACCGATACTCCAGTAGTACTCTACAACGGAACTTCTCCGACGACCGTAGAGGCAGCAGCTGTAGGAGATACGATAGTATTTACCTACTCCACAGGATCGAATATGGTCGCCCAGTCTATTTCTGTAGACAGCACCGTAAAGTCAACCACCCTCAGCGTCACAGATCCCCTTCCGGCCAATCCAACTTCGATAGAGCTTCTCCCCCTCGAAATCACCGCCGACCTTCATGCCGGATCTTCCAGTCCTCAAGTTCTTGAAACTCAATATTCTCTACTCGATTCCGACACGCTCCAATACACGGCCACCCTCGAAGGAGATACCGGCTCTATTGCGGAGGTGAATCTTAACTTTGCCAACACCGACCTCCACGAAAGAACCCTCCAGAACTTTACCGTAGACCTCTCGACGGGAGACAAAGAGCAGGCCAGTCAGTTGTATGTCTACAACGCCACTGACATAGGTATTACCAGCCTGATTACGATCAACACTCTGATCGCTGCCGATGCTGCCGGAACCGATGGGGCGACGATCAAGATCTGGAACAATAATACTTCCAACTGGGATATTATTATCAGTAATTCCAACACCACCATTGCGGTGAACGAACAGACCTACGAAATAGAAGAAGACGTCGCCCGCTTTGTAGACGCCAATGGACTTATTCGAGTCCTGGCTCAAGGAACCGATCTGAGTGCGACCACCCTCAGTACGGACCTAATGCAAATCCAGGCCGCCCCCATCGGTATTACCAGCGCTACCATGGCGCCCGAAAACAGCTACGTGGATATCTTCTTCAATGCCGCGGCCTACAGTACCAATGCCGCTTGGGGGGCGCTGGAGGCAGCGGACCTCAGTCTTGCCTTTGTTCAGAATGGCGGCGGTGCTACTAATGCGGTCATTGCGGGCGTCACTCGGACCGACGGCAGCGTGTTGCAGGGAGGCGAACGAGTAGTTCGAGCAAATCTAACGCTCTCAGGCGGGGTGCCCACTGGATCTGAAACCATTGCCATAACGCCAGCAGATGGAAGCAGTCTATTCTCAATTGATGGGAATGCCATGACCGTCGGTGAGACCACCGGAAACGTAAATCTAAAAGACACCAGTTTCCTCGCCTTCGATAACCGGCTCACCGATCCGGACTCTAACAATCTAGCGGATTACACCCAGACGGACTTTTCTGTCGCCAATTACACTTCGGTCGCCACCGACGACGAAGACTTTATGGAGACCTCGTCCAACTGGACGTTTGCCGCCGACAATGACAGTTCAGTAACCGAAACAGATGTTCTTATTGAAAATCCCAATTATGACGCCACCTACGTAAGCGAAAACCAAGTGATTGTCCGAGCGAAGGATTTTTCTGTCGGAGACGAAGTAGGAGTTGCGGGAAACATAGACAGTATTAGTTCTACCGCCAATACGGTAGTGCCCGGATGGAAAGACTGGGTGAACGCTATGGATATTGAATCCAACGACCCCAGCCTCGCCATTGATAGCACCGGAACACTCCATGTGGTCGCTGCTGCAAGATTTAACACCAGCGACGACAAACACATTTTCTACGCCAAATCAAACGACGACGGAGATACCTGGAGTACTCCCGTGAAAGTAAGTGGAACCGATGCCACCTTTTTACACGAGCCCCGAATCCGAATCGACAGCAACGATAAATTACACGTCGTCTGGACGACTGGATACGATGGCTGGAGTGGATACTACGTTAACTCAACCGATTCAGGAGATACTTGGTCCACACCAACTCAGATCATTAAATATTCAGAGGGAGGAACTCACTGGACAAAACTCCACATCGACCAAAATGACAACCTGCACGTTTTTTGGTTTCAGGGAGCGGTCGGTTTTGTTGGACATATACGTTCAACTGACGGAGGAAGCTCTTGGGGATCCATTAACGCGATTACCTATACCTACTGTCCAACCTACGAACCTACCAGTGATAGTAGTGGGAATATCTTCTTGTTCATGAGTTGTTCAAGTTCTCCTTATTGGGTGGCAAAACAAATCGTCTCTACAGACTGGGGAAGTTCATGGGGGTCAGAAACTACCATCCAAACCGGATCTGCATCATCAATTTCAAACCCAATGGGAGCTGTTGACAGCAATGATGATATCTATGTGATATTTGGATACGACGCAAAACACTACTTCATAAAATCCACCAATTCAGGAAGTAGTTGGTCTAGTCGAACTCAAATGACTACTGATTTTGATAACTATCCTCACAGCCTTGTCAACGTATTTGCCGAATCCAACGATACCATCCATGTCATGCTCTCGGTGTCTGATGGACAGCCAAGTTATTATAAAGATGTTTACTCAAGTGACGGAGGGGCTACCTGGCAATGGGACTATACCACCTACAAGAGTGATGGCGGGGGAGCCAATACCGGAGCCGAGATTGCAGAAGGACCGGACGGAAAACTTCATTTCATTTGGGGAACCTATGCCTCCGAAGGCGCCAGACCTCGATACATGAACGATCTCGCCTTTGGGCAAGTACTAACCCTTCCCAACACCACCATAACCGCCGACACCACTGTCGAACGCCTCCAGACATCACACAGCACAAACATCACCCAAGACGGGGGGCAACCCGACTTCACCACGGCCGATATTACGGTTGAACTAGCTCGAAATACCTACGCCGTGACCGAAGGCAGTGGAGATCTGGTTATCAATCATGGGGCCACGGCAGAATTTCCGTTCAAAGAAGGGGATACGATTTTGATTGATGGGGACAGTGATGTTGTGACGCAGGTCGAGAGCATTGTAAGAAACAGTGTAGCAGGAACGGGTATTCCAAGTTTTGATAATTCAGAATTTGAATACAACGCTGGGAATACCGCAAATACAGAAATTGCCTTATTGGATGATAGTACCGTGGTAGTAGCCTACACAGACAACGCCAATAGTAATTACGGAACCGCTATCGTCGGAACAATTTCAGGAAATTCCATCACCTTTGGTTCGGAAACGGCCTTCAACGCAGGCAACAGTCAACACATAGACATGCAGGCAGTAGGGGACAACAAAGTGGCAATTAGTTACTACAACATCGGAACCGATAACGGCGCTGTTGTTATAGGAACCGTAACCGATGACAGTATAAACTTTGGCTCTGACAACAACTTTGCCTCGGGACAAACCGAAGACATTCAATTTACCTCCCATGGTCCCGACCAGATTGTTATAACCTATGTCAATACCGGAACCAATTACAGACCCATGGTAATAGTTGGAACTATAAGTAATGACTCTGTCACCTTTGGAACCGCACTGCAAATAGACACTTCTCAATCCTACCATCAAAACGTCGTCAGTCTTGGGGGGGGCAAGGTGTTTATTGCCTACCGAGATTCAGGAAGCAGTGGAGACGGACAAGCCATAATCGGAACGATTACCAACAACGACATTACCGTCAGCTCAGAATACACCTTCAATACCGGATCCTCACGAAATATTTCATTAGCGCCGCTGCAGTCAGACAAAGTACTGATCGTCTTCTATGATGAAGGGGGAACCACCTATGGAAAAGCCGTTGTGGCCACCGTATCCGAAAACACAATTACCTACGGAACAGCGACAACCTTTACTGATGTTTGGTTTGCAGATAACGGGGTAGACATATTTGAAACTAACAAAGTCTTGGTGTCAGGAGTTTCAGACGGAAAAGGGAAAGTATTTGTTTTAACGGTCACCGGAACGGATGTAACTTCCCAAGACCCCGTAACTTTCGAAGATCCGATGGGATCAAGACCGCCAGTTGAGATACTCTCAGACGGAAGGTTCTTAATCGCTATGAGATCCGCCACGACCGGAAAGATTGAACTAGGAGATTTAAACCTTGCAAGCCACTCCACCACCCTCACCCCCGCCACCCCCCTCCCCACCAATCCCACGACCGTCGAACTACTACCTCTGACACTAAAAGCCGACCTCCACAGCGGAACGGCCAATTACTCAACACTCAATACTCAACACTCAATACTCGATTCAGACACACTCCAATACACCGCGCAGCTCTCCGGAGATAGTGGGTCAATCGCCGACTTTCAGCTCGATTTCTACAACACCGATATGGCAGATCGAACCATCGAAAGTTTCACCGTGGATTTTGGAACCGGCGACAAGGAGCAGGCCACGCAGATGTATGTCTACAACACGGCTGATCTGACTGGGAACATCAGTCTGATTACCATCAACACGCTCGTCGCCGCCGACAGCACCACCGGCACCGACGGAGCGACCGTAAAAATCTGGAACGACAGTACGAGTCAGTGGGACCTCATAATTTCCAACTCCAACGGCGTTATTGCTGTTGATCCACAAACCTACGAAATCGAAGAAAATTTTGAAACCTTTATTGACGACAGCGGATTGATACGAGTGATGGTTCAGGCCACAGACCGGAGTGAGACCACGCTTAAAACCGATCTTCTTCAAATTCAGGCCTTTTCGCCTCAGATTTCACAAGGCTCTCTGGCCCCCGACAACCAGTACATCGACCTGGATTTCAACATAAAGATCTATGGGACCAACGCCGGAATCGGGCCGGTAGAAGGAGGGGATCTAAACCTTGCCTTTGCCCAAAACGGAGGCGCCGCCACCAACGCCACCATCTCTCATCTGACTAAAACCGATGGAACGGCTCTACAGGGAGGCGAAAAATCAATTAGAGCCTACCTCACACTCGAGGGAGGTGTGCCCTCGGGAACAGAAACCATCACCATAACCCCCGCCAATGGAACTAGTTTGTATGACCTCAACGGTCTAGCTATGAGTGTCACCCAAACCACGGGCCCCCTTGCCCTGGTCGACACCACCTTCCTTGCCTTCGCCACCACGGCGCCGGCCGACAGTGTAAATCTCTCAGAATTTACGAGCACCCAATTTACCGCCGGTCAGTACATCAGTGTAGGAACGGATGACGAAGATTTTGTGAGTACGGCTTCGAGTTATGACTTTGTAGAAGAAACCGAAAATCAACACACCGAGACGAATACGGCTGTCATCAACTCAAGTCATAGTGCTACGAGAGTAAGCGATACGCAAGTAACGGTTGAAGGCAGTGGGTTTGATATCGGAGATTTAGTCGAAATCGAGGGGAGGATCGACCAAGTCAGCGCCAAAGCCTCTGCCGATATTAGTGGGTGGGGAGCTGAAGAGTCGGGCATTTCTTCAAATCCCAACTGGACCGCGGGACAATACAGGCCAGAATTAGCCCTAGCTCCCAACGGCACCATTCACGCTATCTGGCACGGATCCTCCGACACAGGCAATACCACTGAAGAAATAAAACACAGCTACTCTACCGACAATGGAGTCACCTGGAGCCAGTGGCAATACGTCTCAGAAGTTTCAGGGAACTACAGCCAGACGAAACCCCATCTAGCCATAGATTCAGCAGGGAATATCCATGTTGCCTGGATTGGGACAGATTCTACCTACACCACAACATATCACGTAAAATATTCTCGATCGACCGATAATGGGGCCACCTGGAGCAGTTGGGTTAATATTTCTCCTGGAGCCAGTAATAATCAGGTAAATCCATATCTGGCGAGCGATAGTAGCAATAATGTGTATCTCACCTGGGGAGAGCAAAGCATCAACAAAGTAAAATATTCGAAATCAACCGATGGAGGAGCAAACTGGAGCGCCCAAACCGAAATTATATCTGGATCAGATCCTCAGTACGGAGCAAAAATATTGGTAGACAGTTCAGATGATCTGCACCTCATTATAGATATGAAGTCTTCAAGGGCGGTTTATTACCAAAAATCAACTAATGGAGGAAGTAGCTGGAGTAGTGCTACCGCCATTATTAGTGAGCCAAACGCGGTGTATTTCATCGATGGAACTATAGACGCAAATGATAATCTGCACGTGGTGGTGATGCATACGGGGAATAATCCCTCCGGAGTGTTTTATAATCGATCTACCGATGGGGGATCTAGTTGGGATGGGGCGACAACAATTCATACAGGGGCCACCCATGCCATGGAGCATCCCTCGATTATTGCCGACAGTGGAACCGGCATTTATGTAGTCGGGGGTACGTCCGGAAAATCTACAATTATCCAGTCAAACGACAACGGAGCCACTTGGGATACTCCAGTGGAGATTTATTCAGGATCAGGCGGAGGAAATCCCGATGTCATTATAGACAACAATGGAAGTATTCATGTGGTTCAGGGAGGAATGCCCGACCACGTGGCGAATCTTATTCCCGCCCAAACCCTCACCCTTCCCAATTCCACTATTTCGGCCGATACCACCATAAAATCCATTGAGCCGGTTCACAGTATTACTATCACTCAAGATAATGCAGAACCCGACTTCACTACGGTCGATGTCACCGTCGACCTAGCCCGAGACAGCAAATACACTGTTACAGAGAATCTCGGCAACCTGGTGATCGACCATGGAACTATGGCCACATTCCCACTTTCAGAAGGCGATACCGTTCTTGTTGAAGGAGACAGTGTGGTAATAGCACAAGTGGCAAACATCGTGCGGAGTGAATCATTAGGAAATTACTATACCACGATTACGCTCACTTCCACCCCTCCCACAAATCCAAGCACTCTAGAACTCCTCCCGCTCGAAGTTACCGCCGACCTCCACAGCGACGCCGCCACTCCCCAAATACTAAATACTCAATACCAAATACTCGATACCGACACCCTCCAATACATCGCCACGCTTGATGACGACACCGGTCAAACAGCTGAGATCAACCTTAACTTCACCAACACCGACTTCGCCGACCGAACACTGGAAAGCGTCACCGTCGACGTTGGAACCGGAAGCAAGGCGCACGCCGCGCACCTGTTTGCCTACAACACCACCGACTTCAGCGAAGTGATCAGTAATATCAGCACCCACGCTCTAGCTGCGGCCGACGCCACCACTGACGGAGTTACCTACAAAATCTGGAACACTGTATCCGGTGGATGGGACACCATCCTCACCACCAGTGATGCCACGGTGCCCAGCGAAGAAACCATCGCTGATCAAGTAAGCAATATTTCCCACTACATTGATGTCAACGGTTTGGCTCGAGTACTAGTGCAGCCTGCCGGGCTAGAACCCACCACACTGCAAACAGACTATCTAGTCATGCAGGCAAAAGCTCTCGACCTGGTGGACACCATCGCACCAGAAAACAGCTTCATCGACATAGACTTCAACACACCCGTCTACAACACCAACAGTGCTAGCGGTGCCATCGAATTGAGCGACTTGGTACTTTCTTTTGCCGCGAACGGAGGAAATGTCACAGATATAAACCCTTCTCACATTACCACCATTGCCGGAGACGCACTGGTCGGAGGGGAACAAGTAGTACGAATTAAACTCGCGCTTACTGGCAGCGTACCCAGCGGTGCAGAGACCATTGAGGTTACTCCGGCAGATAGTACCAGTATCTTCGACACCATGGGAAATCCATTACTTGCCACCAAAACCACGGGCGCTGTAAATCTGGCTAATACCGCCTTTTTGGCCTTCGAATCGATCGTGCCCAACGTCGAGACGACGCCGGATAATCTAATGGAGACAGCCCTCACCGCCAGTGATGTCGATACTGACGATACGACCTATGTTTCAACCAGTGGGACGTATGAGATTAGTGCCGATGCGGACAGTCAGTACACCAATGCAACATTACATGTTTTGTCGCCGAAAACTTTGGAGGCCACACGAGTAAGTGATACGCAGGTATCGGTGCCTGGCCAAGATCTTAATGTCGGCAATAAAGTTATTGTAGATGGCGCTATAGAACAAATTTCTGAGACTACTAATACAACCGTAACTGGGTGGGGAGGAGATCCTACATTAGCTTATGATTTGGGGAGCTACTCGTTTGAGTATTCTAACGATGCCAAAATCGCTCCGAATGGAGATTTATACACCATGTGGTCGACCAGGAGCGACACTTACCCAAGTCAGAACTATATAATGTTTTCAAAATCCTCTGATAATGGGGTCACCTGGAGTGAAGCGGTTTATGTAGAGCCTGGGAATGGAGTTCTTCAAGGGGGGGTTGAATTTGATGTTGATTCGGCAGGAAAGATTCACGTAATGTGGAATGAGAATTCAGATGTGAGATATAGCTCTTCAAGTGACGAAGGAGCAACCTGGTCAGCTAGTATAGTTTTAGACTCTGAGTCAGCGGCAAAGGGAATAGAAGATGTGTACGTTGATGATTCAGATACTATCCATGTCGCATATACAAGAAGTAATAATGGGTGGTGGAATATTCGATACATAAAATCGACTGATGCAGGGAGCAGCTGGACGGGGGGATTGTTTTTGAAGTCTGGAGCTGAGAGTCAGATAGATACAGTGGGTATAGTTTCTGATAGTAATGGATATCTCTATTACTCTTGGGGAAGGGGGACTGACTATGTATCCAAATCCACCGATGGTGGAAGTAGTTGGACTCATGTTACTCTTCCAGATCTAAACTCGTCTTATCCTGATTCAATTGCGGTTGATAGTTCAGGGGATATCTATGTAGTTGCCTACGAATATCCGAGTAATTACATATCCAAATCAACCGACTCAGGAGCCACCTGGAGCGCTTGGACCGCTATGAACGATCCCAATGGAGGAGCAAAAATAGATTTTAAAATTGCTCCTGACGGAACATTTCATGTGGTGCATGAAGCAGCGGGCGGTATGGTTGGGTACACAAAATCAGAGGATCAAGGAGTTACCTGGAGCCCCAGCGAGATAGCGGGTCAGGGAAATGCATTTAAAATCGTTGTAGACAATCAAAACAAAGTGCACGGAATATTTATGACCCAAAACGATGGTATTTATCACTACCTCAACGAAAGGCCAGGACAAACTCTCACTCTCCCCAATCTCACGATTCCTGCCGACACAACACTTTCCAGCATCGAAAGCACCTACGATATCCCCACCCAAACTCAAGACGTAGGCCAAGACCCATTTGCCTCCGCTACGGTGACGGTGGACTACACTCGATCAAAAATATCAGTAGCCGAAAATAGCGGAAAACTAGTGTATTCCGGGTCAGATCAGCCATTTGCCGAAGGGGATAGGGTCTTGATTTCGGGAGACACCGATGTCGAAGCTACTATCTCAGATATTGTACGAAGTGGATCAGGGCCTTTTGATTCTACGTATACACTGAGCGAACCTCTCCCCACAAACTCCACCACCCTAGAGCTCGCCACCCCCTACACGCTCACCGGATCAATTCACGACGGAACCCCCAACTACCTCAACATGGTTGAAAACTACTCAACCGTCGATAGCACTACAAGGAGATTGACCGGAGCCGTCTACGCAGATGGAGCCAATGCCGACCTCCAGATTCAGTCCCATCATACCGATCTGTCCGACCACACCATCACCAACATTCAAGTGGACTTTGAAAAAGGGCAGGTCGGGTCAATCAAAGAACGACCTGCACACCTGTTTGTCTACAACCTCACAGAAGAAAATGTAGACTTTATTACCAGTGTCACCGTCCAGGCTCAGTCTGCGGCTGATACCGACACCACCGATGGAGTCACAGTGAAGATCTGGAACGACACCAGCCAGAGCTGGGATTTTGTGGCCAGTAATACAGACGCCACTATTGGCTCAACCCTGCTCGAAGCCGAGATCACCCAAAACATCCCCGATTACGTAGATGACAACGGTCTCGTGCGGATCATGGTTCACCCGACTGCCGCCAAAACCACAACCCTGATTACGGACTATAACAACTTTGATTTCTTGGCCTTCGTAAATATTAATCTCCGGTACTTCGACGGAACAGAAGTAAAAACCCTTGCCGTCGACCCCCAAGGACATATTTCTTCGCCACTGCGTGTCCACAAAGACGGAGTTAACTACAGCATACCGCTCGTAGATCCCTCCGATCCAAGCGCCTCAAAACTGAGAATCAAGACTCCAGACGGCATAAAAGCTCCCGTAATATTCGAATAATTCCCGGATCTCTTCGATCAGAAAGAGGTCCGACTGAAGGGGAATAGACCTTAACCCAACGGCCCACGTTTCATGGGATAGCCCCGCCCGCAGAATGCCCTCTGCGAGCGGGGCAAATAAATAAAACAAGAAAAATTAAACGAAGCCCATCAATAAACCATATCTTCATTTGAACCTTAAATTAACCTTAAATCCCATCCTTGATTTTTTTTGAGGACTTCATCAATAATGATCTACAATATTTACAACCCCTAGAAAATGTCTCAAGATAATTCATTTCTCATAACAAAAGAAGATCTAAATCTTGCACTCTCTCAGGCCATTGAAAAAATGAGTCTCCGCTTTGAAAACGCACTTAATGATGTTCGCAAAGAAATTAGGGACTCAGAACAAAGAATGAATTCCAGGGTTGACCGCATGGAAGCCAAAATAGATCAAGGGTTTGCCAGGGTGGACCAGCGATTTGAAAAAATAGATGAGCGGTTTGAAAAAGTAGATCAAAGGTTTGAACACATAGAAGGTGATATCTACGCCATGAAAAAAGATATAAGACATCTCAAAAAAAGAAAAGCTCTCTGGTCTACAGGGCTTCTAACCGGCTTGTGGGTGGCCAATGCCGCTTTCACCATACTGGCTATTTGGGTGGTGCACAGTGTTAATTAAACCGCTCCATAAAAATCCGCTCCTTTGCCACGCCTTTACCCGAAAGAATCTCAATAGCACTCTTTACCATCGCTCCATTTCCACACACATAAAATTCATCAGTGGGGGCAAATTTGCCCGTTTCTAAAAACTGAGTAATCCGACACTTCTCTCCCCAGGGGCCAAGTTGGTCTGGATCTTCTTCTCGACTCAGGCCCAGCTTGATCGGCATGTCTGGGCACCATGTATTTATCTCGTCTAAGTAAGCGATATCATCCTGGTTTCGCCCTCCATAAAAAAGTGTCATAGGTCTCGGGGCAGAGGACTTCATCTCGGCTAAAATCATGGATCTCAGGGGCGCAATGCCGGTACCCGTCCCACAAAAATATAGATGAGCCTCCGGCGTCTGAGAAAGCGCAAAGTGACCAAACGGACCCTTGAAGTCATACTCACTCCCCACCTGACCCTGATCGATGATCATCGATCCAGCACCATTGGGGATGATTCGTATAATTAGCTCCAAAAGATCATCTTCAGGAAGAGAGGCGATAGAATAAGCCCGCGCTACCGTTTCATTGTAGACAATGGAAACAAATTGACCTGGTGCAAAATCAAAAGGTCCTTCTGCAGATTCGCCCGCGAGTGTTTTGAGATCCTTCACCAAAAACCGAAACTTTTTCGTGTCTCGAGCGACCATTTCAATGCTCTCAATTCGCAGCCGGCCTTGGAGAGGGGGGATCATGAAGCGATTATAGTGAAGAAACAAATTATGAATAATGAATTCTGGTTCATTCAGAAATAAGCCCCCCTATATTTTCATTTATTTCCAGTCCTCAACTCATAAGTTCCTTGCTCAAAAGTTCAAAAGTTAAAAACCTATAGCTTTGATGCAATCTTCCCCATCTCCACCGGCGTGACCCGGTCATGAGTTTTTGACTTATCTCCTTCTTCAACAACCACCGTCACAGCCTTCTCACAATTCCCCTGACAAGGACAAGTTTCCACCTCGACATCTTTCATCTGCTTCGCCTTTATCTCCTGCTCAGCGCGCTCCAGGACAAACTGAGAAAAGTGCTTATGGCACGTGACACCAGTACAAACTTTGATCGTTTTCATAAATCAGAACATATACCTCTTAGCCCCTTGCTTCTCAACACTTACTTCTCCCAAAAGATTTCTACCTACTACAGTGAAAACTCATAAATCTTATTGTTCGTCAGAAGATTTACCTTCTGTCCTAACTCATCCACAGAAAAGTCACGAGCATTCGGGATGTCATAGATAACTTGTTTTTTGTAGGTCGCAAATCGATCTCCTTTTACAAAGACCAAAACCCGAGTATTTTCTGGATCCAAGACATACAAAAAGTCTAAGTCAGGACGAGTGAAGACCTTGATGTTTTTTCCGCTAAAAGGAACAGAAGGCAGGTCTCTAAATCCATACTTCACTTTTTCTCCTCGGAATAATCGCTGAATCGTTCCGTCATCGCTGACGATAAAGATAGAACCGTCGATCGAAAAGCTGGTTGCCCGACTTAGGTCGGCTTCTTTGTTGTAGGGGATAGCGCCTGAATATTTATCTCTTCGTCGTTCGTATTTCCAGATCTGATTTTCAACCGGATCAAGCACATAGGCGTATCTTCCGTAGGTCTGGATATCGATTCCGGATTTCCAGGTATCATCGGCCGTTGACATGGGAGAAATTACTCCATCACGATACTCAACAATCCTCGGCGTATTAGTAATAAAGAGCAGTGTGTTTTGGTCTTCTCGTGTAGATCCAGCGATCAGTGATTCTTTTTCTGAAATGATCAATCCCTTCTCGACAATATTTCGAATAGTCTTATAGACCTTCTTGAGATCAAATGCATAAAGGGATCCTTTGAGTTCGGCAATTCCTACCGCATCAACGCCGTCGTTTTTGATGCCGAGATCGGCGAGGACATTAGGGGTTACTTTTCGAGCATTCTCTACTTGGAGCTGTTTCGCTTCGATGTCAGACAAAATAGTCGAGGCGTCGTATCGGAAATTCTTCGATTTTGACTGCATTACTTCTTGAGCCGATTCTTTGGCCTTCATCAAAAACTCAGCCGCCGAAGCTCGATCGCCCTGAAGCAATAGCGCATCAGCCTGCTGAAAAGCCTCACGTGAGATGGAGAGTTTTTCTCGCAGGGCGATGGTCTCCTGGGATTCGTAATTGGCGATTGATTTGTAGACCACCACAATTACCAGTCCTCCCAAAATCACACCGGCCACCTTCATAAGTGATTTAGAGTTTTTCCAGTTGGAAGAAATCTTTACGCGAGAAAAGATCTCTTCGATCGAATTAGAACTTCGAACAGGTGGAGTATAAGAAGGAGGGGGAGAAGGGAGGGGATTGGAGTCGGTAGAAAGTGGTTCCTGAGGAGAGGGGATATCTGTCTCTGGAGGAAGATCGGTTGACATTTCAGAGTTCTCAGAATCTTTTTTTTCATCCTTTTGAGCTCCAGAAAGGGCTTCTTCGATGGTCATCGTTTCGGGAAGAGTCTCTCCTTTGGGGGACTCATCAGTAGGTTCGGTAGGTGGTTCTTCTTCCATTGGCTCAGGGGGCTGGGGGGATTCATCGGGGATTTCTTCCGTGGCTTCTTTAGCGGTAGGATCTATGAGTTCGGCTTCTACAGGGGGGGGAGTTTTAGACGGCAGAACTCGTGAAAGGAATCCCGCAGAAGGGCTTTTTTCTTTTTTTCCAATACCAATAACGGTGACCAAGAAGTCTTCTTTTGAATTGCCCGTAAGTTCTGTTCGAAGAAGTCCACAGGCCTCAGAAAAATTAGCCCGTGAAAAAACATCGAGCAGTTGGTTTGAGGTCATGGAGCGCAGTATTCTCCGGGTCGTAAATATAATCGTGTCTTCAACCGATACCTGACCATTAAGAATATTAAGGAAAAGGTCTTCTCCTTCTTCGGGCGCTTCGGAGATCTGAGAGATACTCGCTTCTCTCAAGAGATAGGCCTCAGATTCTCCGGACTGCGAGAGGTAAAGGTTATTAAAATCAAAAAAAGCAATAATGATTCTGGGGGGCTCGGAAAAGTGGGTATTAAATTTACGAGCCTCCATGTTCACATGTTTTAGAGCCGACTCGAGTCGGTCATAAGAATCTTTGATTCGAGAATTTTTAAAGTCGTTCAGGAGAACGCCATAGAGACTTTCTGCAATCGATCGAGCGGATTTTGTTCCGTCAGGAAATCGAGAAAGGAACACGAGTTCTTGTCCTTCCGCCAGTACTTCATGAAAGGAAAAACTTAGATTTTCATCGATGGAATGAGTCTCGAATGTGTGAATTGAAAAAGACATGCAAGGTCGTTACAAGTATAAAAAAAATCAGTCGTAGAATAGTGGAATTGAGCGTGAATGCAATGGAAATATTGAGAATCAGAAGAGACTCAATCATAGATTTTAAAACGTTAATTAGGACGGCTACAAAACTACTTTTGGCTGGAGTTTGTGGTGGATGATTTCCCCCCAACCAAGAGTTTCGCCTTCCTGAAGGACTAAAAACTGGTCCCCATTTTCTCCGTGATAAGGGAAGGATCTGCCAGATACAAAATCAAGAACGCGAGAGGACGGAAGATCGGTATGGGGAATATTAGTAAGGATGAATTTCGGATCGATGAGGCCAGAGAAATGCTCAAGGGTTTCGGCGTCATCCACCGAAAGATCTCCCACTTTTGTACGGCGCAATTCCCAGCACATCCCCTTGGTGCCAAGCTTTTCTGCGAGGTCACGAGCAAAGCTGCGAACATAAAAACCAGCCCCTACTGTCATTTCAACATCTATGTACGGAAAATCATAATGAGTTACACGCATATCCAAAACCATCGCTTCTCGTGACTTGATCTCTACCGTTTGTCCCTTGCGCGCCAGATCACAGAGCTTCTGCCCTTTTACCTTAAGGGCTGAAAACATGGGGGGCGTTTGCTGGATTGTTCCCATAAAGTGATCTTGGATTGCTTTATTTATGGTCTCAAGAGTTGGAGGAATGGAAATTGGTGTCTTTTCCATTTCTGATTCAGGATCAAGGGTGGGGGACGTCTGTCCGAGTACAATTTTTGTTCTATAGGTCTTTTCAGCTTTTTCCAAAAAAGGGATGAGCTTGGTACACTTTCCAACTGCCACCACCAAAAGCCCCGTCGCAAAAGGGTCCAGTGTGCCAGTATGTCCCACTTTCTTGGTGTTGGTTATTTTCCGAAGCTTTCCGCAAACAGAAAAACTGGTACAGCCAACGGGTTTATCAATAAGACAGAAACCTTTCATGATCTGAAAACGTTTAACTCCCTCATATTTAATTTGTTCCTCTTACTACTCCATCAATCTCAAAACCTGCTTCAGCAGGCCTCGGTTGAATCCATATCGCATTCTCATGGGGCCCAATACCCCCATTTTCCCAGAAGCATGATGGCACTGGAAGCTGGTGACCAGCATTGCACAGCTCGAGATTTCTTCCAGCATGTTCTCTTCTCCGATAAAGATCTTTACCTCATTTTCAGGAACTTCCAAAGAAGAAAGAAGGCTCTGGAAGCGTTCACGCCCTTCAAGGATCTCTACAATGGCTGCGGCCTGCTCGGGATTCTGAACAAATTCAGGGCAGCGAAGTACATTGGAGAGTCCCAAATAAAAAGTCTGATCATTGTCCATTGTTACAAAGGCTACATTGCCGCTCATCTGAGCCAGAATTCGTAGGGCATCAAAGACAATTTCTTTTGAGCGAGCGAGTTGATACTGCTCGAGGTGACGCTCAAAAAGGGAGGTCACCATCGTTTCGTCTTCTTCTTTGAGAAGTTCATCTACAAAAAAACGAAACCCCTTTTCGGTTGGAACTTTCCCCGAGGAAACATGGGGGGAGCAGATGAGTCCAACCTCTTCCAGAAGCGCAAACTCATTCCGAACCGTTGCCGAAGAGATCTTCAGATTGTGCTCCTGCAGCAGGCGTCGAGAGGCCACCGGATTAGCGGTCTCAATAAAGTCCTCAATAAGGTTCTGCAAAATCTGAAGCGTTCGGTCTTTCATAGCAAAGGATTAATAGCAAAAAACGGGAAAAAAGCAACTCCCTCAGGCAAATCCAAATAAAAAAAGAGCTTTCTACTTTCTCTTTAATACTTCCTACTCTTAACTCGACCCTCTATACTCACGGGGATGTACTACTACCCCCTCTACCTCCGAGGCGTAAAAGAAGCCTTTACGTGGCAGTCTCCAGAAAAATTGAAACCAGGTGCCAGAGTGCGCGTAAACTTTCGAAATCGAGGACGATTAGGGATTGTATTAAGTCGGAGTGAGACAAAGCCCAAATTTAAGACACAGCCAATTCTGGAGGTTCTTGATCGTCAATTTGTAGCAAAGACTTACATAGACTTGTCTCAAAAAGTGGCTGAAGAAAATTTTTGTTCAGTGCAGAAAGTGCTTTCTCTCATGATTCCTGAGGCCTTTTTGGTAAAAGTCAGTCCAGAAAAAAGGGAAATTCACTATTCGCTGGTAGCTCAAGGAGAAGTGTCGCTTCGTGGGCCAAAACAAAAGGCCGTTTATGAACATCTCAAGGCCCATCTCAAAGTGAAAGAGAAGGATTTGTTAGGTATAGGGAGTCGTGCGATTTTGAAAAATCTGTTGGATAAAAAAATTATTCAATGTAAAGAAGGGGCTCTGGTAGACCCCTTCAAAGATACTCGCTCTCAACGGCCCACATTTGACTTCACTCCCCTGCAGCAAAAAGTATTTGAGCAGATAAAGAAAAGCTCAAAGCCGTCTTTGCTGTTTGGGGTAACCGGGAGCGGGAAAACAGAGATATACAAAAAGATAGCTCTCGAGATTATTGCCGCTGATCCCACAGCACAGGTTTTGTTTTTACTGCCAGAAATTGCGCTTTCTCCCCAATTGATAGCGGAGTTTTATGGAGTTTTTGAGGGGCGAGTAGCTGTGTGGCACTCTAAGTTGTCTGAAGGGGAGAAGATTCAGGAATACGCACGTATGAATTCTGGAGAGGCCCAGGTGTTGGTAGGAGCCAGGTCAGCGGTTTTTGTTCCACTTCGGAATCCAAAATTGATCATTCTCGACGAAGAGCATGAATGGACTTTTAAGAATGAGTTTGCGCCTCGGTTTTGGACGCATGATGTCGTAGAGGGGCTTGCTCGACTTTCTGAAGCAAAATTGATATTTGGTTCGGCTACGCCCAGACTCGAAAGTGTGTTTCGGTGTAAGAATGAGGAGTGGGAAATGGTGGAGATGAAAAAGAGGGTTTTTGAAACTAAGTTGCCGAAAATTGAGATGGTGGACCTGAAAAACGAGGCAAAGAAAGGAGATTATGGACCGCTTTCTCAGTCCCTTCAAAAAGCAATTCAGGAAACCCTCAATCAAAAAAAACAAGCCGTTCTGTTTTTGAACAAAAGAGGGTTTGCTGGCGCTACGCTCTGCAAGAGTTGTGGGCACAGTTTTGAGTGCCCTGACTGTACCAGCAACATGAAAATGCACCAAAAACAAGTCCACCAGACCCTGCTCTGCCATATCTGCGGAAGGCTTGAGAAGTTTCCAGAAAAATGTCCACAGTGTGGAACCAAGGATTTCCAGTTTAAGGGGTGGGGGACTCAGCAGGTAGAAAGTGTTCTCAAAGAAACATTTCCTTCCATTCGGGTATTCCGGGCAGATGCCGACTCGATCACCCGAAAGCATGATTTTGAGCGTCTTATGGATCGATTTCACAACTACGAAGCCGACATCCTCCTGGGAACACAAATGGTGGCCAAGGGGCTTGATTTTGAGCGAGTGGAGATGGTCGGTGTGATACTAGCCGACGTAGGGCTATCACTGCCTGATTTTCGTTCCGAAGAACGGGTATTTCAGCTTCTTACTCAGGTTTCAGGACGAGCAGGAAGAAGAGAGAATCAGGGGAAAATTATTATTCAGAGTTTTCAGCCAAAGTCGTCTCTTTTTCAGTATTTAAGAAAACACGACACAGATCAGTTTATAGCCGACCAATTAGAGCTGCGAAAAGCTGTGGGACATCCCCCGTATGGGCACATGGCCAAAATTACCTTTGCCCATCCTCAAAAAGAAAGGGCTTTTGGGGCGGCAAAGCAATACTTTCAGTATCTCATTAGTTTGGAGGAGATAAAGGGCCGCATAGAGTGTCATTTGGCACCCGCTTTTTTTCCGAAGGTGTACGGGAAATTCCACTTTCACGTATTTTTAAAAAGTCCTAAAAAGGAGTCACTGATCCAGTGTCTTAAAAAGCATCCCACTCAAGGAAAAATAGATATCAATCCCAGTAGCCTCTTATAGCTCTAGATCATCATAACCACCGCCCTTTTGGCCGCCAGTCTGAGAAAGGGTAAAAAACATTCCTGCCACAAGTCCCAAAACAAACATTACGGTTAAAGCCAAAAACAAAGACTTCGTCTTTTCAAATAAGATTAGAATTTGGGCCGTCATGGCGATGTTCTCAAAGGCAATAATCAAGGCTAATACGGTGATAACCGCCCCAAGAATGAGATAGATTTTTTTCATTTGTTTTTAGAAATGGGTCGACTAAAGAGTAAGGCTCTTGAGGTATTTGTCAATTTTCATATTCAGTTCAATGCGCTCGATTTCAGCATTCTTATGCGCTTGAGGGAGTTGGTTGTTTTTGATTTTCTCATCGACCACCGACATCGCTCTGGTGATCTCATCTTTGTCGAGTTCAATATTTTCAAGTTTCACAATTTCAGAAAGAGAGAGGAAGATGGTCAGGTCTTGTGCTACAAAAGTCTCAAATTCTTTTTTGAGTGTTTCTTCGTCTTTTCCAAATTCTTTCCAGAAGGCCTGAGGATTAGCCTTAAACCGTGGGTTTTCTTTGAATTGGTGGAGTCGGTGTTCGACCTCACGAACGATCCAGGTTGGGGGGAGCTCAATCTTTACGGCTTTTGCTAGGTCGGATCGATATTTTTCATAGGCTTCTTTTCGGGCTTGTTTTTCCTTGTTTTCAGTAATGATCGACCGAATATCCTTTCGCATTTCTTCGACTGATTCTTTCCCAAAGATTTCTTTCGCGTCTTTGTCATTCAGGGCAGCGGGTGAAATTTCCTGCACAGAGTGGCAGCTAACATCAAAGAACACCTCGTTTCCGGCTAACTCTTTGGCAGAATAGTCCTTGGGGAATTTTACTTTTTCCTTTTCCTTTTTGTCGCCTTTTTTCATTCCCACAATCATTGCTTCAAACTCAGGGATGAAGTGTCCCTGCCCCAGTCGAACTTTTACTTCTTTGGCTTCGGTGTTTTTGAGGACAGTGCCTTCTTTATCTGTTCCGGTGAAATCAACAATCACTTGGTCTCCATTCTTAGCACTTCTTTCTACTTCTTTTCCTTTTCCCTGCTGGGCAATGAGATTTTCAATAACGGCTTCAATTTCCTCATCTTTTACCTCCCCCTTAATGGCCGGCATTTTAACCTTTTTGTATCCGTCTACATTGACTTCGGGATAAACCTCCACTTCGATCTGAACTTTGCACGGAAGTTTTTGAGGGTTAAATCCATCGGCCTTCGGATTGGAAATAACCCGAAGTTCGTGTTCTTTGGTAAAGGCTTTGAATTTGTCATCGATGGCACGTGTAGCCGATTCCACCAAAATCTGATCAGAAGAAATCATGTTCCTCAGAACCGCATCAGGTATTCGTCCTTTGCGGAAACCCTTAAGAGAAACATGCTGGCGCAGGAATTCGAGCGCTTTGGGCTCAGCTTTTTCTAAGTCTTCTTGGGTGATTTCGAGTGAAAACTGGACTCGAGAGCCGGAGAGTTTTTTGTAGGCAGCCATGAGAAATAATTCAAAAAGTTCCACGAGATAATACGAAGAAACACGTTTTTGCCAAATTTATAAAAAAATTTTTTGCGCATCAGGAAGCCAAAAAACAGCCCAACCTGAAATTAACCTTAAATCGAGACTTTCTTTAGAAGGGGCACTCTGGTAGAGGAAAGTTTCATTAATTCTTTTTACATGAAAAAAATCATCATCGTCTGCGGGGGAGTACTGCTCCTGTGGGGGGCATCGGCGGAGTGCGCCCAAAAGTGGGAAAAGGTGCGGGGAGAAAAAGTGCTTGATAACCAACATCTGCAATTGGAAGACGGGCGAGTTATTCAATTTATGGGGATCAAAGCTCCCCAGAAATTTCTGGATGAATGCTACGCTCGATCTACCTACAGAATGCTGTTGCTCTTGCTAGAAAGAGAGACGTTGAGGCTGAAAATTCATTCCGAATCAGAGCGGGTCTATAAAGGAGAAATAAAAATAGAGGGAAAATATGATCTTAGTGAGTTTCTTCTGTTTCATGGAGGAGGGCGTTATGTTTCAGAGGAGCGACTCTCGAAAAGAAAAAATAACGCGCTCAAAAAAGCAGAAAAAAAAGCCAAAGACCAAAAGAGAGGACTTTGGGGGAGATGTGGGGTTGACCAATGGGCGCCGGTTCGGAAAAAAGCAGGACGAAGGGCGATGCAGTTTCGAAAGGCGTACGGTCAATACTTAGCTCCTATATCAGTGGGAAAGGTTGTGTCGGTGCTGTCGGGGAATGGATTTTTATTAGAGAATGGACTTGCAATTGAGCTTTTGGGCGTTGCCGAGGGACAAGAAGGAAGTTGCATGGAGGAGCAGGGGCGCCAGCATCTTTCTTCTCTGGTGAATGGAGAAAGAGTTTTTTTGGTGAAAGACCGTCGTGTTACCGACGCCTTTGCGCCGCTCAAGAGGTATGTATTTATTCCCAAGACCAAAAAAAAGCCGCAAAAGTTTATAAATCAGCAGATAATCACCGATGGGTTCGGTCTTTTTGATGAGGAGAGCGACACACTTTACTTTGCTGAAGAGCTGAAGGAGGCGCAAAACAGGCAATTTTATGATCCCAGTGGGGGGGGGGTGAGATGTTTTAATTCAGAAAAAGAATGAGAAAATGTAAATTTCCTTCTAAGGGAGAGGTCTGGATAATGGACCTAGGGAAAAATGTAGGATCAGAACAAAATGGGATATGCCTGGGCTTGTTTTGAACACGGCTCCAAAAAACGAAAGAACCTGTGTAGTTATTCCAGCATCTGGAACCAAAAGATTGGAGTCGATTTTGGTAAACAAGTACCTATTTGTACTGCATCAAATAAGAGCAATGGATCAAAGGAGATTTATCAGAAAAGTGGAACGCCTTAATGAAGGAGAAGTCCAGCAAGTAATAGATATATTTGTAGCTTTTTTGGGAAAATAGTAGCCCCTCCCTCCAGGTAAAACCAGGAGGGAGGTCGGGCCAATCCCAGGAAAGGGACGGCATTGATGACGAAATGGTAAAAATTTGTTTGTCGGTGTCAACAGAGGTTTTGTGTATTTGGCAATGATTTGACAAGACACAAAAAAAGGGTTAAAAGAATTATGAAGCAAATTATACTACACCCACACCCCCTATGGAAAAACCATCTGTTTCCTCCCGGATACTCGAACTTAGTGGAAAATTCTTACTAGGAGTGGGTTTGCTTTGGGTTGGAGTTCAGATGTTGCCCGGCATGATTACCTCAGGTTTAGAGTCGATGGCCGGTGCAGAGGCCTTGCCCGGCACATCTGAAGCGGTAAACGAGACCCTCTTTGCCGGGCTTTCACAAGAAGCCATCGCTCACACCCAGTCAGCTATTCAGGGGGTTATGGCTCCTGCCTAACATCAAAAAATGGCCATAAGTTGGTCTCATTGATTTATTTTTTGAATTTAGTAGAAACCAATCCTTGAGGAAAATCTCAAGCAGTGGTTAGTTCGCAGAATACGACTAATCCCGCGTTGTTTGACATTCACAGTTAATCAAAGGAGAAGAAACGCCTAATCCCTTCCGCTAAAAAGGGAGGACAAAGCACCCATTATTCACGAGGATCAACATGAGGAAATACAAGCGATGAGTCAGTCTCCTGTAGTTTTTGACGCCGGAAGAGGCGTTCCCCATCAAATGACTTTGGATCGAATACTGCCCCATATCGCCTTGGCCAGTGCAGAAGGCTGGGATCTGTATGGAACCCAGATTCTTCAGTATCAGATACGAGGGGTCAGTACCTTTGCTGGATTCCTGCCGCTGAGAAGGATTATCGGCGAAGCCTATGGGCTTCGCAGAGATAATGTAGAATCACAGATGTTTTGTGGTAATGGCGGGATGGAGATGAATTCCTTCCTCATGACCATTGCCCAAGAGGTCAAAAAACGAGGAGTGGCGCTCGTAGAAGGCATGACCTACAACCGGGCCATCGAAAAGCTGATCGAGCTGGGGTACACCGTAGTGGGAATCCCCTTTGCCCAAGATGGGAGCGGTGTGGATCTGAATGTACTGGAAGCGGCCTGCAGGTCGCTCAAGCCAGACTTGTTCTACAGCGTTCCGTGGCACCAGAACCCCACCGGAATCAACTTTACGGTGGACAACATCCGCGAGGCGGGAAACATCTGTGGTACGTACGATGTACTGCATATCGCAGATATCTGCTACCACTGGTTGAACTACAGCGGAGTAGAGAATCCTTCTCTGAATTTCTACGACTTTCCCTACACGGCTTTTACTGGGTCTGACACTAAGATCATTGGGCCAGGGCCTAAACATGGGTGGGCCAGGGTTCCTCCTCGATGGGCTGGATCAAATCTGGCGACGATGTCTCGGACCCGTTTGAATCCCAACTATCCTTCTCAGGCGGCGATTTTTCGGCTGCATGAAAAAGGGATTTACCAAGAGCACCTTGGCTGGCTTCGGAAGTTTTATGCCCCTCGTATGGCAGCTATGAATCAAGCCCTTACCGAGTGCTTCCCCGAGTCGGCGGCGCAATTCCCGATCTCTGGGGGGTGCTTTGCCATTGTGGTTGTACCTGGTCTGAAGTGGAACCAGGAAGAGGAGTTCAGAATGAAATGTGCTTCAAAAGGCATGATTCTGGAAAAACCCGCTTTCTCCGTCCCTCTTTTCGGCAGTAATACCTACCCTCAGTATGGAGGTGTTATCTATCGTCTTACCTTCTTTCCTGGAGATCCCGAGAATATCCAAAAGGGGATTGCCATTATGAAGGAGGTGCAAACCGAAATGGGGCTGTGAGTCCCCCTGTGAATGTCAGACTATTCGTGCCCTGGAGCCAAGTGCTCCGGGGTACAGATTTTTTGTGATTCAAAAAATTGAATCATGAGTTATGAATCATGTACAGAAAAAATCACCCAAGTATTATTTGTTCCTTAAAGGAAACGAGGGAGGTGTTCTTTTTGATTTCTTTCCATTAATCATTATTCATAATTCATGATTCAGAAGCGATAATTCCCTATTGTTTTACTCAAAAGTAGTTTTCATGCTCCCCACTCTCACCCCCCCCAACATCAAAAAGTTCTTCTGCCTCAAGTGTGAGGCTCGATTTGAGGAGGAAATAGTAGATGAGCTCAACCAGGAAGTTTTTTGTCTGCGGTGTAGCAGCGAAGAAATCCTTCCTTTTGCCGAATCAGCCATTGGTCAGGAGGGGTGTGGATCGAGTCATTGTCCGAGAAAGATCGAAAATGGAGGAGATATAAAAGATTGCGGAGCCTGCAATGGGTGTCATCATGGGGGAGATCGGACAAGCAATTAATAATAATTAAGGAGGAATTAACAGCCAATCCCGTTGGAAAAAGCCCCAAAACCAGTAGCATGACAATCGAATAATTGTTTGGAAAAAGTATGAAAAAACTAACCTCGCTCTTGTTAATTTTTTTGCTGGGATTGAGTCTGACTGGATGTAAGAAGAAAGCCTCTAAAGCTTCTGAAAACGCAAATCGTCGCCTGCAGATCTGGACCACGGCTGATGCTCAAGAAGCCCTGCGAGCTATTGGTAGAGAGTTTTCAGGACAGCCAGAATATCTGGGGACGTCCTTTTTTGTGCTGGCCTTTGACACCCACGCTCAACTCCAAGAATTTTTGGTCGATCAGATGGCCGAAGGAATGGGACCCGACATTGTCTATACCACGGGGGACTGGGTGATTCAGAATCGAAACAAGTTAGAAGAGTTTGAGGAATACGAAATCTTTTCGGCTGAGAAGTTTAACCAGACCTTTGTTCGGGCCGCGACAGACGCTCTCGTACATGAAGATGAAATCTATGGGGTCCCCATGGGGATCGATTCACTCGCCGTGATCTACAACGAAGACCACCTGGCCACCGTACTTCCAGACAGAAATAGTCCAGGCGCCACCTGGACCGAATTCAAACAGGACGTCGAGACACTCAATCGTCCCGACAATTCTTTTAAGCGGTTCGCCATCTCTGGAGCAGCTCTGGGAAGAACCGACAACATAGTGCGTGGATATGACGCGCTTGAAAACATTATGGTTCAGATGGGAACCAGCTTTTTTAATCCCGAAGGAACGCGTGTAACCCTGGCCAATAGTACCGGAATAAACGAGCAGGGCGTACGAGAAAACTATGCACAGGGAGCAGTAGGCTACTTTACTAGTTTTGCCGACGAAAGATTTGATAACTATTCCTGGAGCGAAGTATTGGCCGATCCCCTGACCGAAGAAAAGGATATGGCCCCCTTCTTGCGGGGAGAGGTTTCGATGATCTTTGGGTATGCCACCGATTATGAAAAGATCAAAGGTCGAATTGGCTCCCTCAAGCGTCAGGGGCTAAAAACAGTGGGCGCCAATAATGTCCGAGTAGGGTTCCTGCCACAGGCCAATGATCCGGCCAAAACTCATTCTCGAGAAGTAGTGGCTAAGGTTTACGCGTTGGCCGTGCCGAGTTCGGCCAAAAACGAAGATCTTGCCTGGAGATTCCTACACTTTTCCACCCAAAAAGATCAGCTCAAATCTTTCTACGAAAAAACCCATCTTCCCACCCCTCGACTCAGTCTAATTCCCGAACAAGAAGCCGAGGTCGGAACCGGGATTTATGTTCGACAGGCAAAATTTGCCCGACTCAATCCGCTCTATCTTCCTGAGTCCGACATTCAACTGGCCATCAACGAAATGGTCAGCCACATCAACGAAAATAAGCTTCAGCCACTAGAGGGGCTGAGAAGAGTCGAAACCCTCCTCAACAAACAACTTTCCACCTGGAATAACCGTCGAAGCGCTATCGATCGAGAGATCAAGGCCGAAAAAAGACGAAAGGGGGAGCGTGACGATTAATTACAGCTTTCATGAAACTACTGCTTCAGATCCAAAAAAAGACCCCCTGGAATCAGGTAGGCGATTGGATGAGCCTGATCGGGTTTTCAATTTTTGTGTTTAGTTTTTGGTTTCCCAACGGTCTCCACCTAGGAGGCACCGCTGGGGCCTTGGGAGGGGTTCAGCCCTCTTTGGAAGTAGTCCTTCCCATGAGTGGGATGGGGCTGATAATGATATTTGTTGGTCAGTTGCTGGAAAACAAATTTGTCTCCGAACACGTTCGCTGGAAGCTGATATTAGCCTTCCTTTTAGGCGAGTGTCTTTTGGCCATGATGTCGGTGAATCCGGCTATCTCCATCCTGTATCTCTTTGTCTGGACCCTGGGACTGATGTCGGCGGGGTATCGGAATTTGTTTTGGATTGCCGGCCACGAAAAAAGATGGCTGCTGCTGTACGGAATTATTATCGGAACCCTCGCCTCCAAGCTCTACCCAGAGCTAGGAATTTCAAACGATATCATTGCCATGGGGGCGGTGCTGGGGACGTTGTTTGCGTTGATGGAGCAGGACTTCGTCGGCAAAGAGCTGGTCGTGTTTTTCTACACCTGGGTGGTTTTTGAGTCGTATAATGTGGGGTTAATCCTTATCTTTGCTGCTCTGTGCCTTTCAACCGCTTTTTGGCTTCCCATCAGTCACAACTACAAAAGTCGTACTTTTTATTTTGTGCCTCCCATATTTCTGCTGGGACTCATTATGTGGGCTGGATCCAACGGCCTCTTCACGCTGCCAACTTTTCCCAATGAACTGAGAATAGGGGATTACTGGTTTGCCGGAGTGGGGGAAGGTCAATTTCTTACCGCATTGCCCAAGCTCGCCAAGGTGCCCACCCAAATGTTGGATTTCTCATTGCCCGACTGGGGCATGCTCCTGACCTTTTTCGAAAAAGGGTTGACCGGGATCCTGCTCACCGGCCTCTTAATCCTGACGCCCGTGGTTTTTGGGCACAAAAGAGGCCTTCTGTTTTCGATCACCTTTTTGGGGTTTTGGGTGGTGTCACCAGATCTGGCCAGCTCTGAGTGTGGAATCTTGCTTTTGGGCGCCTTTTTGTTTGCGCAGGAAAACGGCGTTCGGCCCAAAAGAATTTGATTAAAAAAAAGAACCAATTCGAGGCACAAATTAGCTAGCCAGATGGTTTAGTGAGGCTCGAATTAACAGATACCCGAAAAATTTCAGATGCCTAAGATACTATCGAATAATACATGGCATGACCAATGCCTTTTGGGTAGAACACTCAAAGGGTAATCGGGTAGAACCCCTTGTCAATGATTTAATCGAAGAATTGAAGCGTTGGGGGGAGATTTTCAAATGGCAACTTCCTAATTGGCAACCTGCTTAAACTCTAAGTCAGGGTATTTTTTCATGGTTTTAAATTTAGCGTTCAACGTGTGATTTTGCACGTTGGACGTGTGGGGTTTCAAAAAGATTAATGTTTCAAAATTGAAACTAGTTTTTGTCTATTTTGCTTAACCCTGTTCTAAATGAATTACGATAACGATTCTATTGAAAACGAAGTAATACATGGAGATTGCGAAAAAGTTTTAAAGAAAGTTCGTGATAATTCCGTAGATTTAATTTGTACAGACCCCCCTTATGGATATAGCTTTATGTGTAAGGATTGGGATAAAGCTGTGCCAAAATTAGAAATTTGGAAAGAATGTTTCCGTGTTTTAAAACACGGGGCATTCTGTTTTGTCATGTCAGCCCCAAGAGCGGACGTACAAAACGCTATGATACAAAGATTGATTGACGCAGGTTTTAGGGTTGATTTCACCCCTATTTATTGGACATACGCAACGGGTTTTCCGAAATCGGCTAATATCGGAAAATTAGTTGATAAAAAGCTTGGAATTAAAAGAAAAGTTATTGGAGAATTCGACAGGCGGTCAAAATACGATAATTGCGAAAGAAGAGAACATAGAAACAGCCCCGAACAATTTGATATTGGGAAGGAAACAAAAACAAAAATTACAATTCCTGCCACATCTCAAGCAAAAGTTCTTAATGGTTCATACGCAGGCTATCAACCCAAACCTGCTGTAGAAGTAATTTTAGTGGCAATGAAGCCACTTTCGGAAAAAACTTTTGTTGACCAAGCTTTAAAAAACAAAAAAGGTATATCTTGGCTTGATGATTGTAGAATCCCGTTTGAAAGTGAATCTGACAGAGAAAAGGCGAAAACGCACAATGCCCCAACGGGAACTTTCGCAGGTGGAAAAATTAATAGAGGAAGCGATACTTCTGAATATCGACTTCAAGAAGGTAGATTTCCTTCAAATCTATTGGTTAGCAATGACACGTTAAATGTAGTAGTGGAAGAAGGTTCTTTTTCCCGATATTTTGATTTGGATAAATGGCATGAAAAAAGACTTCGGGAAATGCCAAAGGAGGTACAACAATCGTATCCCTTTTTAATCGTTCCTAAAGCCCAAAAAGAAGAAAAAGACATGGGATGTAGGAATATGAAAAAACAAGGCATTGGACACGGGAATTTGCAAAATTCAGAAGGCTTTGACCGCTTTGATACGGAAGGAAAAAACTTTCATCCAACGGTTAAGCCGTTAAAGCTTATGGAATACCTTGTTCTACTTGGCTCAAGGGATGGTGATTTGGTGGTTGACCCGTTCGTTGGTTCGGGAACAACTTGTATAGCTTCAAAGTTTCTTGGGCGTAAATTTATCGGAATAGAACTGCAAAAGGAATATTGGGAAATTGCCAATGAAAGGCTTTCTAATCAACCTTCTACTTTGTTTTAGATAATTCAAAAATGACCAATAAATACACCAAAAACGAAATTGTGAAGTGGCATAAGAACATAATAGACCTTGTGCAAAACGAACTGATTTATTCCGAAAAAGAAAGGAAAGTTCAAATGCAATGGAACTTAGAGGTTGCGAAATACCTACATAATTTTTTTAAACAGGACACATGAAAACAAAAATATATTTCAAGATTAACGGAAAGCAGAAAGAAATGGTTGTTACACACACCTTACCCATGACACGGGGGTTAATGGCTGTCTGTATTTCCATGAGATACTTACGGGTTGATTATCGGGATTCCAATAGAGAAAAATTTGAAGAACAAATAGAGAAAGATAAAGACGCACTTTTTCTTTGTAAAAGGGATTATCACCGCTTTAACCGAGAACACCCGAAACATAAATCCGTAATTACTAATGCTTATTTTTTAACCCTTTAAAAATGACAACTGAGATTGATATTACTGAACCAAAAGGAAAGCGTGTTTTCCCTTCTACGCTAAAAAGGGGGAAATTATACCTTTACAAAGGATTGTACAAATATTCAAAGGTTATTGGACTAAACGAAAAACATGTTCACTACCTTTCTGATACTGGACGTGAAGGTTGTTGTACCCGTCAACACTTTGTTAGAACCTACCCTACCGAACTTACAAAAGAGGAACACAAAATAATTCAAAAAGATTGGGAGGGTTCGGAATTCAAACTAGTTTTTTAATTTATTTCAAATGACAAAATCTATTAATGATTATTCAGAACTGGAAGAAGAATTGAGGAAGCTTCGAGAGGGGGAAACCCTAGTAACCATTTGGAAAGAAAAAAAGGGTTACTACTTATTTATTGGTGATGAATTAGTAAATCACCTTTGGGCTATTACGGAAGCCGAATTAAGAGAGCTTCAAAAATTACTTAATAACAAGTTTAAAAATGACACCTGAAGAAATTTTCAAAGAAATTGAACGAACTGCTGAACTCCTAGCAAACGGAAAAATTAAATTAAGTGAGTTCAAAAAAGAGTTCAGAGAAATTATTAATTATCTTCGATATGCAAGTGGCGAAGAATACGTACTAGAAAATGATGTTATTGATTATTTAGAACATACAGACAAGGCTTTACGTGCTTTAAAAAGCGGTTTTTTACCTATTTTGTATGAAGATGATAATAGAACAATAAGAATTAGATTAAACGAAATTTCAGCTTATTCAGTAGTTCATTATGAAAAATCAAACCCAAAATGCGGAGAAATAAAAATGAAGGATGGAAGGGTTATTACTTGTTATGAATGGGATATAGACGTTTTAAGAAAAATATTTGAATCAGACATCCCTATGTCACTAATAAAACATAAAGATGAATACAGAAAATCAATCATGGAGAACAACGAATATTGCCCGTAGCAAAACTTTTTATCATTAACCATTAAGAAAAATGACAACTCTATCAAAAAGAATGCGGTTAAATTTTGAACGCTTGGACTCTGCCGATTGGTACGATAAAGAAAAAGATTTAGTTCAATGTTTGGCTTGTGGAGAATGGAGGAAGACCCTTTCAAAGCACGTAGAAAAATGCGGTTTTAAATCTTACGATGAATACAGGAAAGAATACGGGATACTTCCCAAAACTCCATTACAAAATAAAGAAGAATTATTGAGAAAATCAGAACAAACAAAAAAACTTAGGGAAGAAGGAAAAATGAGAGTTTATAAAAAGGGAGAAACAGCCCCCGAAATGATAAGTTGGCAAAAGAGAAAAGCCAAAAAAAACAACAACTGGGTTCAATTGCGAGAATATAAAGAGAGGGCAAAAATCGGTCAGGCTAAAGTAAGAGGTGTTCCAAAATCTAAAGAGCATACAGAAAAAATGCGTACAACAATGAAAAAATTGTATGCCGAAGGAAAATTAGACCACATTAAAAAAAATAATTTTTCCCTACACCCTGACAGAACGTATGCAAACATGATAAAAGGAAAAACGTATGAAGAAATGTATGGAGAAAAAGAAGCCCAAAGAAAGAAAAAATATTTAGCAAAAGTACGAATTGAATCATGGAAAAACGGGGTACATGATGGTCAAAGAGCCGAAGTGAAAGAAAAGGCTTGTATCGTTTGTGGAAAGGTTTTTCAGGCTAAAGGATGTAGGTTCAAAACTAGAAAAGTGTGTAGCTTCGTTTGTTCGGGAAGTTCAAAGAAAAGGAAAAGAAGAAGTTTACAGACATAAAAAAAGTTTGCTTTTTTATGAACTCCCTGCAAGGAATGCGGTAACGTCTTTGTAGTGTTGAAAGGACGGCTTGCAAAAGGTGAATGTTCTACATGGATGTTCACCTTTTTGCATTAAATTTTTAAGCCCAAATATCCATGAAAAAAGCTGAACCCAACCTTACAAAATTAAAGCCAAAAAAAACGGCTAAAAAAGATACTCCTAAAAAGACCGCAAGCCAGTCTAGGAATGCTGAATACACAAGGAAGTCTAGGAAGGATGTTCTTAGAAAACACTTGAATTTGCTTTCAGAAATTGAGGGTTTTAAAGATATGAAAATCGAAAAACAGGCTTATGCGGTTTTTCTTGGATTACCTGAATCGATCAGGGGAAAACAAAAAGAATTTGGGGCTGACTGGAAAATATCAGAACAAACACTTTCGGCTTGGAAACACGACCCCGTAGTAAAAAATGTACGGGAAACTTTGATGAAGAATATTTTGATGGATAAAACCCCTGCCGTTTTGGAAATGCTCTATAACGGCACTCAAAGAACCAACCTTAAAACGGGGCTTGTTGATACGTCTTCTATTGAACTATGGCTTCAGTACGTGGAAGGATGGAAAAAGGGGCAGGATTTAGACGTGAAATCAAGCGGTGTTACCGTTGAATTTGCCGTTCCCCCTTCCCCGTTCATGACAGGAGAAATTAAGAAAGAAAAAGCCGAACAGAGAAAAAAAGCTAACCCCTAGCGGAGTTTATGTCAATCAATTGACACAAACTCCGCAGGGCAATGTGTCCAAAAAATCTACCCCTGTGTATCTATGCTTATTTACAACCTTCAACCAAAACAACTTGAATTTGCTTATTGCAGGGCAAAATACCGTTTGTACGGTGGGGCAAAAGGGGGCGGTAAATCGTTTGCTATGCGTTCGGAGTGTGTAAGACAAGCAAAATCACTTGAGAATGTGAAGGGGTTAGTTTTACGTAGAACCTTTCCCGAAGTAAGAAAGAACGCTTTATATCCTATGCTTTCGGAATTGCCCGAAGGTTCATTTAACTACAACGCAAGCGAACATGTTATTAGATTCCCAAATGGAAGTAGCATAGAGTTTTCTTATTGTAGGAATTATAAGGATGTCTTGAGGTATCAGGGTATCGAATATGATTTTATCTGTATCGAAGAATTAACCCACTGGACAGAAGAAGAATTTAAAATTCTCAAAACCTGCTTACGTTCCCCCCGTGCGGAAGTGACCCCTAATTTTTTTGGTTCAACAAATCCTAGCGGTGTTGGTCATGGTTGGGTAAAACGGCTTTTTATAAACCGTCAATTTGAAAAAGGTGAAAAACCCCAAGACTACGCTTTTATCCCTGCACAAGTCTATGACAACAAGGTTTTGATGGAATCCCAACCCGAATACATAGAAGACCTTGAAGACCTGCCCGACAAACTAAGACGGGCTTATTTAGGCGGTGATTGGGATATTTTTGAAGGTCAATACTTCCCCGAATTCAACCGAGATGTACACGTTATTGACCCGATAATTCCGAAAGGAGATTTCATAAAACGTAGGATTGTTGCGGTTGATTACGGATATTCAGCCCCTTCTTGTGCTTTGTGGTTGGCTCAAGACACCCAAGACAACGTGATTTGTTACCGTGAACTGTATGAAACGGGGCTAACTTATGAAATGTTGGCAAAAAAGATTCAGGAAATGACAACCGAAGATGAAGATTGCCGACCCGTAATTGTTGACCCTGCTATTGTAGCCAAACCGTCAGAAGAAACGGGAACTTCAGGGGGAGATATACTTAAAAAGGCAGGATTAAAGGTAAAAGGGGCTGACAATGCCCGACTGAAAGGTTGGATGACAGTTAGAAATTATTTAAGAACCTTTAAAGACCCCAATACAAACGAACTTACGGCAAAGTTGAAAATTTCTTCAAATTGTGCAAACCTTATAAGGACACTTCCCGAACAAATACATGATGATACAAATGTTGAAGACTTGTACACAAAAGGAGAAGACCATGCGGTAGATACTGTAAGGTATGGTTTAGTTGAATTATCAGTGGGGAATGCTTCATTGTCAGAGGTTCGAGAGGTAAATAAAAAACTTCAAAAAGGTGAAACCCAAGCGGAAAGTACAAAGACTTCAAGTTTTTGGAAACCGCCTTCAAGCCAAAGAAAAACACTACAAGACGTTCTAATTCCTTAATTGAACGTCTTATGAAAATCTACAATCCATTCAGCCGTTTCTTTTCTGAAAAGAACGCTACAAAACCCCGTGCTTCCCAAATAGAACCTACTTCACGAAGACAAACAAGGATGACAAAAGATGTCATGCTTAATAATTTAGGGGGTTCGGGAACACCTCTTTATCGGGGAATTTTAAGTGAAGAATACAATACAAACCTGACGGGTGAAGCAGGAATGAGAATTTATGATTCCATGCGAAAGGGTGACGCTCAAGTATTTGCTACGCTTTTTGCTTGTGAACTACCGATTCGTTCTACAAAGTGGTTTATTGATTCTCCTACGGATGAAAACGGGGAAGCCATAAATGAAGAAGTAACCGAGTTTGTACGGCAAGCCCTCTTTGAAAAAATGAAAGGTACTACTTGGGATAACCTTTTATTTGAAATTTTAAGTATGCTTGCGTTCGGGTTTTCCGTTTTTGAAAAAGTTTATACTTCAGATGGAAAAAATATTTGGCTTAAAGATTTAGCTTCCCGAAAACAAACCACTATTGGAAAATGGGAACAGGAAGACGGAACGGCAGGAGTGACGCAATATTTATCTACCCCACTACAAAACGGGAAAAATGAAGGACGTACACACGTTTCTATTCCTGCCGAAAAGCTAGTGGTTTTCTCTTTTAGAAGGGAAGGAAATAACTACGAAGGGGTAAGTTTGCTTCGTTCTTCTTATGCTAACTGGAAATACAAAACCAAGTTTTATTTGTTTGACGCAATACGACAAGAAAGACTTTCCGTTGGAATTCCCGTAATTTACCTTCCTGAAAATGCGAGTGAAGAAGACAAAGAAGAAGCCCTAAATATCGTTTCTAATGTTCGTGTTTCGGAAACAACGGGGGTTGTTATTCCTGCCCCGAAATCTAGCGGATGGGAATTTGAATTTGTAGATACTCATGCGGATAAATCAACCAACATCTTTGAATCAATCAAATATCACAATAGGCAGATTTCCAAGAACATATTGCTTCAGTTTTTGGAATTGGGGGCAACGGAAAGCGGTTCACGGAATTTAGGAGAAGACCAGTCAAAATTTTTCTTTTTAGCTATGACTGCCCTTGCTAACCAAATTGCGGATGTCTTTAACCGTTTTGTGATTCCCGAATTGGTAGATTTGAATTTTGATGTGGAACAATACCCAAAACTGAAATTTGATAAATTAGGACATATTGATTTCAAGGAACTTTCCGAAACTTTAAAAAACCTAGCCGATAGTGACGTACTTGAACCCGATGAAAATTTGGAAGCCCACATTCGGGATAAAATGAATTTACCTGCTAAACCAAATGAAGAAACAAAACATTCTTCTAAAAAAGAAACTGTTTCCAAAAAGGAAAGCATTGATGAAGACCTGAAAGAAGAAGTAAAAGCGAACGAAGAACTTTTTACGGATGAAGATTTTTTGAAGATTTCCAAACAGGTAAATAATAAGTTCATTGTTGACCTGCAAAATGAATGTAGGGAAGGTCAGGATTACGCAACCTTAAAAGCAAAAGGTTTTAAGTTTAACGATTACGAAAAGAAAGCCCCCCGACCTCTTACATTTACGGAAAGAAAGGTTAATTTTACTTCCCTAAAGCGGTCAATGGATACGTTTGACCAAATATTAAGTGAAAAAGTGGGAGAAATTACGGCAAAGCAAAAAGAAGACCTGCTTAATCAGGTAAAAAAAGCCGTAGAAAACAACGATATTAGAGCCGTAGGAACGATAAAAGCCAAATACACAAACGAACTATCCCAAGCTTTGACGGACGTACAAAAAGAACTTTTCGAAATCGGTAAAAAGACGGCTTCAACGGAAATGAACGTAAAAGTTCCCCCAACCAAAGCGGAAGTACGGGGGGCAATGAGAATACAAAATGACGCAATTGTAGCAGGGTTGGTATCCAATATGGAAACTTCAGCTAAAACAACCGTCACGGAATTAGCTTCAAAGAAAGGCGGTGAAATCTCCCAAGTGGGAACGACTGAAGCGGTAGGGGCGGTCAGTACGAATTTAGACAAAACCATTACTAAAGCTAAAAACACAATGGATACGCTAGGAATCACGGGGGCGGTAAATATGGGGAGAACTGTTATATTTGAACGATACCCAACCAAGATTTACGGCTTTCAGTATTCGGCAATTTTGGATGAACGCACAACCGACACGTGCCGTTCTTTGGATGGACGGGTAGTTAAAACAGGTTCACAAGCCTATTATGATTATTCGCCCCCAAGACATTATAACTGCCGTTCAATTTGGGTAGAGGTATTGCATGAAGAAACCTACAAGCCCAAGTTTACGGGGATACCTTCAAAAATTCCTGCTAATTCTACTATTCAATCTCATAAAAAGCTTGAAGCCCCCGTTCTTTTGAAATCAAGCCCTGCCGTAAAACAGGTAAAAGAAGAACTGGAAGAACGGAAAGGTAAATTGCTTGAACTGGAAAACTTAGAGAAGTTCCCAAATAGACAAGTTCAACACAAAAAAAGGATAGACCAGTTGGAAAAATCCCTTGCGAACCTATTTTATGAGCAATCAAAGGGTATTTTAAAAAGTGATGGAGTAAAATTCAAATCAATTATGAAGGTTGATAGTAAAAAGTCCTAGTGGCTCATTTCTAGGACTTTTTTCGGGCGAAGTTGATTGGATGATTCAGTCTGCTGAGATGGTGAAGACGGCTTGAAGCTTTTCATTGACCTGAACAGGTCCATCCATCTTGTTCCAGCCAGGTTTCTTTTCATACTCCTGACCGACGGGGAAGAGGAAGAGACACCCCCGTTTGTCATAGTCCTGATACCCACAGCCAGAGGGCATGCTGTCAGTGGTTTCAAGCAGGATGCTTCCGTCATCCTGAACCTTGAGGGAGCTTTGGCGGTAATGTCCTCCACTGAAAACCGAAAGGCTGTGTTGGTTGTGGAATACCTGCCCCCCTTCAATGAGTTCATTGGAATAACGTGAACGCGTTTCCCCCAAAGGACTCTCTTTGGCTTTGCCATCCACAATGGCGATAGTAGGCCAGTTATCCCGTTTTTCCATCAGTTTGATTGGTTCACTCACGATAAATATCTCCCAACTTGAGCCATAAGTTTGCCCGAATGGTGGTCGAAAAAGCGTGAAAATTACCGCTGTCTCGAAACCTTTGCAGAAGGTAGTAATTTGTTTGCATTTGTCAAAAAATTGTAATAAAAATTTATTTTCTCTAGCTTTTTTTCAAGAAATAGTCTAGGAATAAATCAAGCCACAATAAACTATCAACACTACCATGAAGTTTGACCCTACAAATTCAACCAAATTAACTATCGTTGTTGGAAAAAACAATTCAGGAATGGAAGTAGAAGGGATACAGACGTTACAACATACGCTTTCTATGATTGGGGCTTTGGATAAAGCTAAAGGTTGGCTCAAACAATCGGCAATAGACGCAAGTTTAGGGGGTTTTCAGACGGATGAAACACAAGGAAGAAGTGAAATAAAAGTAGATAGGCAAACCGCCATAAATCATTTCCTTTCCTGCCGACAAATTATTGAAGAACAGTTAGACGCAATAGCCAAAGTGGAAGATAAAGAAAATTCTGAATTCATTATAGATTCAAAACTACCCGATAAATTAAAAGGGGTTCACATAGCCTAAAAACACTACACGGACGGAGAAATAAATTATTCTCCCGATGTTAAAACAAGCAGACCGCATAAGATTATTTTCAACCCTTTCCTTCAGGGAAAGGACTTTTAAGGCAGGTGATAAAGTGGACATTCAAATTATGCGTGTGGGGGCGTGGAATCACCAAATGTACGGTAAAGTTAAAGTCACGGAAAAAACGCTTCAAGACGTAGTGACTAATTTTGAAGAACGCAAACGTGGTATTGACCTTGCCGTAGATGAAAACCATGAACCGAACCATAAAGCTTTAGGTTGGTTTAAAGATTTGTATGTAAAAGGCAAAGACGCTTTATTTGCGTCTATCGAACTTACAAAGAAAGGGGCTGACCTTCTGACCGAAGGGGCTTACAAATATTTCTCCCCTGAAATCGTATTTAAAAAAATTGATGAAGAAACGGGTAAATCAATAAGTAATTTGTTGATTGGCGGTGCGTTCACTAATCGACCATTTTTTAAGGCTATGAAGCCTTTAATGGCGACTGAAGAAGCAACCGACCAGTTACCGAAAGACCTTGAAATACCTGAATCTTCCCAAACTCTTTTACTTTTTAATTCTTCAGAAATGAAAACCATTCTTGATTTAATCGGTCAGTTTTCCGAATTGGAAACAATTACGGAAGAACAAAAAGACCAATTGGAAAAAGCGTTTTCCGCTTTGCCCGAAACTGACATTACAACCGAACTTAAAGAAGCGTATGATGAATGCTTGGCTAAGTTCAATGATTCTACACCTGCCGATGATACGAACGGTGAAGAAGACCCTTCAGAAGAAGCAAATTCCGATGAAGAAGACCCGTCAAATGAAGATGATTCTGCTGACGAAGTACAGGCTTCAGAACAGGAAGTGACTATTAAAGCTTCCGAGTTGTCTATGTACAAAAAAATGGCTTCCCAAACCGCAAAGTTGGTACGAGAAGCCCGAAAGTCACAACTTTCAAAACGTGTTCACGGTTTAGCTTTTAGTGAAGCAAACCCAAAGGGTGTAGTGCTTCCGAAATCCGAAGACAAAATTGTGAACTTTGCTCTTTCTCTTTCCGAACCACAAGCCGAAAAGTTTTTAGGCTTGCTATCAGAACTTCAAAAAGTTTCTGCTTCGGAAATTGGACACGGGAAGGATGTAAAAGCCCAACCCGACCCTGAAAAACTCAAATTCTTTATGGAAAAGCTACACCTTTCCGAAGATGAAGCAAAGGAAGCGTACACCGCTTACGAAAAATCCTTTAGTCTTTGATTTTAGCCAGTACACACTACAAGGGCGGTCACTATTTCTTAATTTTTTAGAAAATGACTGCACGAACCAGTATTTCAGAAACCGATAGGAAGGATGGACTTATTCAAGCCTACCCTATGGTTGATGGAGAAGTTATTTATAAAGGCTCAACGGCTATTATTGACGCTACAAGCGGACTTCTTCAAACCAATGACGGTACTACCATTACCCTAGCTAACGGAGATATTTTTGCAGGTATTGCCGTAGAAACCGTCAATAATTCTACCAATGACCAAAAGTGTAGAGTTTACCGAACGGGAACTTTCCTTGTGGACATTTCCGATACGATTGCACAAGCAAACGTAGGTGATGAAGTGTACTTAAATAATGTAACTGATGACAGTACACTAACCATCACTTCAGATACGGCTAACCCTCAAATTACCGTTGGTCAAATCGTAGAATTCGTTTCAGCCAATAAAGCTTACATTTCCATTGATAATTACGTTGGAAACGTAGGGGCTAACGGGGCTTAGAATTAACCCGTAATTTTCCTTTCAACCAAAACAAAGACGAAATTCTTATTTCGTAATTTGTTTTAAAATGCTTACCAAAAGTGATATTCCAAAACTTCTTTCCGCAGGACTTAGAACCGAGTTCATGAAAGGAGCAGAAAACACCAAAACTTTTTTTCAGGACATTACAACGGAAGTTAAATCTTCTAAAAGTTCAGAAGAATACGCATGGTTGGGAGAAAACCCAATGCTGACCGAATGGCTAGATGAACGTAAGGTTAAATCCCTCAATGAACATAGCTTTATAGTCAAAAATAAAGACTTTGAAGCTACTATTGGGGTTGACCGTAATGCTTTGGAAGATGACCAGTACGGTCAAATTAAGATTCGAGTACAAGGAATGGCAGGTTCAGCCAAAAAGTCTTATGACAAAATCTTAGTAGAAACCGTAGAAAACGGACATGCTACTACTTGTTATGACGGTCAAAACTTCTTTGATACCGACCATAGCGAAGGAGATAGTGGTACACAATCCAATTACAGTGCTTCAGGATTGGCTTTGTCTTCTGCAAACCTCAAAACCGTAATTACCAATATGGGAAACTATAAGGATGAACGGGGCAACCCTTCAGGAATTATGCCTTCTCATATTGTCGTTCCTACGGCACTACGGTTTACGGCTAAAGAATTGCTCTTTCCAAAGAGCCGTGACGCAGACCGAGAACTAGAGGGAGAACTTGAATTAATAGTGAACCCCTACCTTGCCAATAATGGGGCAAATTCTGCTTGGTACGTGCTTGACCTTGTTTCACGACCTGTACGACCTTTCATTTATCAGAACCGAAAAGACCTTGAGTTTGTAGGCTTAGACCAACCAAACAGCCCAGAGTTATTTTGGAGAAAGAAACTTCATTATGGGGTTGATTCCCGATTTAATTTTGCGTTTGGAGATTGGCGACAAGCTTATAAAGCGGTGGGTGGATAAACCTAAATATCCTGACGGTAGGAAAGTTAAACGCTTTCCTGCCGAATTGGGTATTTATTTTTTAATCCATCCAAAAATGACAACCTCAATTAGCGTTCGACTTCGTGACCCTAACCATCCTTCAGGAAAACGAAAACGGGCAGGATTTGAATTTGATTCAACGGCTCAAACTATTGAAGTGACCGATGAACAACTTGAAATACTTGAATCTGACCCTGCCTTGAAAATCGAAACCCCAAAGAAAGAAAAGCCGACCAAAAAGGAAAAGGTAAAAAAGCCTTCCCCTAAAAAGACCAATTCTATTGAAGATTAACCCCCTTAAATCATGGCTTCCCCCCGTACCAACCTAGAAGTTTATCGAGGTGACGACAAAACGTGGAAAATCACCTTCAAAGACGCAAACCAAAACCCGATTGATATTACGGGGGCTACGGTGTGGTTTACGGTTAAAGAAAATGCAACCGATACCGACCCTCAAGCCGTGATACAAAAACAAATCACAACCCATACTGTACCGCTTCAGGGAGAAACCGAACTTATACTTGTTCCTGCCGATACTCAAAACCTAGAAGCTACTGATTACGAATATGATATGCAACTAGTCACGGGAGGGAAAGTAACAACTTTTATGAGAGGTACTTTTAACGTCCTTCAGGATATTTCTATTTCTACTTCATGACCGATATAAACGTAACTATTCAGGAAAACCCAATAATCGTGACGCTTGCTGAAAATCCTGCAAGCGAAGGCGGTGAAGTTAATGTTGGGGAAAATGTAGGTACGGGGCAAAGCGTTTATAAAACAAAAGTAGGGCAGGTTTTACAATTTCGGAAAATCAAAGAAGGAAGTGCTAAAGTGTCCGTTTCTACAAATGGGGATTCAATAGAAGTAGAAATCAATGAAGACCAGTTTACGCACAATCATGATGACCGATATTTTACCGAAGCGGAAATAGGTACGTTGCTTTCGGGAAAATCTGACACCTCACATACGCACGATGATAGATATTACACGGAAACGGAAACCGATACGCTACTTTCGGGGAAATCCGACACTTCCCACAATCACGACACGGATTATTTGAAGAAATCCCAAAATTTAGCCGATGTTTCCAATAGACAAGTAGCAGTTGATACCCTTTTAGATACGGCTTCAGCCAATGAAGAATATGTTTTGACCAAAGACACGACTACGGGAAACGCTATCTTCAAAGCCCCTCAAGGTGGGGGCGGTGGTGGGGCTTCTTTCAGTTTTGACGCTGAACTTGGGGAAAACCTGACGGCAGGTGATTTTGTAAAATTCGGTTCGGATGGAAAGATTTACAAAACCTTCTATGACGGACAAGGGACAACCAGTGATTTAGTGCAATTAACCACAAGTACCACTCAATATATTTCCTATAATACGCACTACAACAAAGAATTTGACCGAGTAGCTTATTTTGGAATGGACGGTGCAGACCCTCAATGTTGGTGGATTTCTTTTGACGCAAACAAAAAGCCCGTTGTCGAACAACAATTTGAACTTTCTACGAGAGATTACCGCACTTCGGCTATGTTCTATAACAAGAACAACGGTAAATATTACTTCTTTGTGGGTGGGTATTCTTCGGGCTATCCCCCAAAATATTATATCGGTACACCAAGTGCAACCTCTATAAGTTGGTCAAGTGAACAGTCTATTTCTACCATTGATGATAACCTGAACTACACGGTAAGAGTAGCGTTTAACCCTGACAAAGATGAAGTGGCGTTTTTATTTTGTGATAGTTCTAGTTCTAACTATGTAACGCTTATTTCGGGAGTTGTGGAAACAGACGGTACTATTACTTGGGATTCTACAAAAACCCAAGTAGATACAGCTTCAGGTACATACTCAAGCATTTTTTATAGTGAATGGTATAAAACCTACCTGATAACAAACGGTACTTCTATTTGGCAAGCTATTTTGAAATCAAACGGTACTTTTGAACTTTCCATAGAACGTACTACTTCATCTTCCGTCAGTAGAAAATATCCTAACCCGTGGGCTTGGATAGAAGATGAAAAATGTGCGGTATGGACACCGTTTGGTTCAAATCAAGCTAGGTTTTGGAAAGTGAATATTACGGGGAAAACTTACGAATACGGTACGAATGCAGGGTTGGGAGAAATGGACGATGATTTTCAACTGGATGAAATTTACGTAGATACGGACGGTTCAGCCCCTCAAGGTGGAAGCCCCGTTTACATACCTTCCTTAAAACAACTTTTTTGTTTCTACATGAAATCCCGAACGTGGGCTTGTCTTATGGAAAAGACGGGTTCAGCTTGGGGGGTTCGTAAATTAATGGAAGCAACGGGTTCAACTACGCTTTCCGAACCTACGGCTTGTTGGGTAGAGAGTATCGGACGTTTTTTTATAGGGGGTACTAGTTCAGGGATAAAATGTGCAACTTATGCCCCTGACGTGCTTTTTCTCAATCTTGACCAGTGTGTAGGAGTTCTACAAACAAGCGGAACAACGGGGCAAACAAAAACGATTATGGAATGGGGGGGTACGGACGCAAGCCGAACAGGGCTAACTAAGGGAAGTTGGTACGGGCTTGATGAAGAAACGGGGGAATTTGTAGAAGGACGGGGGGTAAAGGTAGGAGTGGCTACCGATACAGATAAATTTAAACTTAGAAAATGAAACTTGTAATTGATAAAAGAACAAATCGAATAACACACGTTTTCCCTGATGACGTGGAACTGACTATAACCAAAAAAACATTAATCACCCCTGACTTTACGGTTGCAAACTACGGTGAAGGATATTGTGAAATCGTAGAAGGTGTTAGAAGCGTTCCTAAAGATTGGATAGGCAATAAGTATTGTTGGGAAAACGAACAAATCACCCAAAATTCCGATTGGGAAAAACCGATAGATGAAAAACTGCCTTCTCTAAGGGAAAGGCTAACTATTTTATAAAACTAAAAAATGATGACCGAAGAAAACATTTCTAAAAGCAGTATCAGAATTCAAATAGGAACGGCTATCACCGTGATACTCTTTGCTATCTATACAACCCTGAATATCCAAACACGGCTAAATAATACCGATAATGCCGTAAACGAACTACGGATTCGGGATAACCACTTTGAAGAAGAAATACACAAAAACATTGATGATATTGAAGTCTTGAAGGAAAAGGCAAATTTACATTCGGTTCATTTTGCCGAAATAACAGCCCGTTTAGTAAGTATAGAAAAAGCATTATCGGCTATTCACCAAGAAATAGCCAAACATACTCTTAAAAATTTAGGAAAATGAGTTATTCAACCGTTGACCGTGTACGTAGTGAATCGGGTTTTGATGGAAACCTGAATATCAAAAGTTCTATGATAGAAACCTACCTAGAACAAGCTAACGGAATTGTAAAATCTTACGTAGCTTCGGTTTATGATATTTCTGAATTTACGGGGGAAAAATTTACAGGTTCACAAGGGGAAAAACTTTTGAAGCGTGCGGAAGAACTTATTGCTTCGGGATACCTGCTTATAAAGCAATACGGGGCTGATTCGGTAGATACTGACAAAGACGGGTACGAGAAGGTAAAAGAAGGTGAAGGATTGCTTCAACGGCTGACCGATAAAGACCATCCCCTACGACTTATGAATACCGATAATACAGAATTTTCACGGGTGTCTAAAAGCACGGCAGGTACAATTGTTGCTTCGGGGGCTACAAGTGGAGAAAATATTTTTAGTGTGGATGATACTTATTGATTACTGAAATTGACTTTAACAGGTAAGTTGCAATAATGCGGTCACGTATTCGGTAGTATGGAAAGGAAAATTTAGCGGTGACGCTTCTTTGTCCGACCCCCATACATTGAACTGTACGAGCAGTTCGATAATCAACCTCTATGAGGTTGGTACTGCTCGTACAGTATGCCTTGCTTCGGTAGGGTATAATCCGAAAGGATTGCCAACCTCTAAAGTTTGATTAGGGCTTGGCAAACATTAATTAATGCCAATTCATGCCTAATTCTGAACCCGAAACCGTTTGTGGTTTTTGTTGGAAACATCCGTTTCAAGCATTGTTATTTGGGTGTTTATTTTTAGTGATATTAAGCCCCCTTTTTTTATCCTTTCTTTTTGAATTTCGGTACACAAAAACTTTTGCGGTTCAAGAATTAGAAAGGCAGGATTTCAAGCAGGTAGTTATTTCAAAAAAGTCTTCAATTGGTTCACATATTCCATTCCCAAATACAACGGAAGATTGGTTTTATTTCACGGCTCTTGAAAATGGAAAAAGCGTAGAAGGAAAGCTTGTTTGTTACCGTTCATTTTTTGAAATTGAAAAAGCAAGGTGTGAAGTTGAACTAGCGTTTTAAAAAAAATCTCCTAGTAATGGGGTAAATGGCTCAAATAAGATTTTCCGTTGACGGGGATGTACAGCTTTCACGAAATTTACGTGTATTTGCCGAGAATGTAAAAGACATGAAAGAATTTATGGGGGAAGCCTTAGATATTGTAGAAAAGCGTTCCGATTCTCTTTTTGCTCGTAAGGGAAGTAATACGCAAAAAAACCCTAAGTGGAAGCCGTTAGCCAAAAGTACAAAATTAGCCCGTCAAAAGCGTTGGGGATATTACAAGAAACCCCCTAAAAATCCTTCTACTTTGCGATGGACGGGAAACTTACAGGACAACAAGACTAAAGCCGTTTCTGATAAATCGGGGATGTTGGCTTTCAATGCGGATTATGGAATTCATCACCAACGGGGCGGTCAGAACTTACCTAAACGGGCGGTTATTGATTTATCGAATGAAACTAATTCCGAGATGATAAGGGCTTTGCAAAAGAAGGTTGAACGGGATATTGGAGTTTTCGGACTTCAAGCGTAAAACCTTTAAATTTTTTCACTTAAATACAAATATCTTCTATCAAGGGGAAAATAATATTTTAAATAATCTTTTCCCATAGATTTTTTAGAAAGGTTTTCATGAATCATAAAAACAAACATAATTAAATTATCTACGGAATTAACTAAAAATTTTGTATCTACTCCCTTGTCAGTTCTTTTCTGAAGGATTTTATAGGAAATTCCATTTTCAGAATGTTCTTTTTTATTTCCTGTATATACAACATCTTTTCCTTCTTTTTGTACATGTGGAACGTAAAAGTTTAACTCCCTTTCTCCCGATTCTAAAGTTTCAATTTTAATTATTCCTGAATCCAAAATACAAGAAGCTTCAGGGAATGGTTTAGTTTTATGTTTTTTAAAAATTTCAAAAATCTTTTCCGCTTCAGAAAAAAGGGTTCTATAACCAAAAATGAAATATAAGGGGGGGGATGTTTCCGTAGAAGTCATTTGAGATTGTGCTTTGGGGGCAACTGAAGGAAAAAACATTACCCTTTCAGAATTAAAATTCATAGAACGTAAAACCTCTAAAGCTTCAAAAGCCTTTTCAACACAATCATTAGTGATAGTGGTTTTCACCTCAATTACTGCATATACACATTCAATCGGAAAAATCGTATTTTCTCTAAATTGAATTAAGTTAGGGCTATAAAGTGAATCATAAATAATAATATCACATTGTTTTGACATACAACCGTTAGAATCAACAATAAACCCCGTTCCAACGGAAAGCTTTTTTGGTAAAAGGCTTATTAGAAAATCTTTTAATAAAGATTCGTTTTCACTTCCTTTCTCCCCATTATGAGAAATAAGTTTATCAAACATTTCAATTTCAGCCTGAATTCTTTTGAGATGGGAAAAGTAAAAGTCTTCAATTTTTTGCATTAAATTTTTATTAGCTTTTTATTTTTGTTTGTGCAAGGAATCGGATAAATCGTACTTTTACTTACTTAATTACTTTTGGGAAAATGGAGAAATCCATTAATGCTATTAAATCACTATTAGAAACCTCTATTTCACAAGCAGAACAACCACTATCTGACGTGAAAAAGGTGTTCTTTGGCGACCCTATGATTATTCCTGAAAGTGATATGCCAGCCCTCACGATTCAACCGATGGGTACAAGATACAATTCACGTGGAAATCAGTATGATGAAAAAACTTGTACCGTAGATATTCGGCTTGTTTACAACGCAAAAGCTTATTTTGGACAATCAGGTATCCAAAACGATAAAGTTTTTGCCGTAGAGGACGCAATAAGGAAAGTAGAAATGATGAACGCTGACCATGAAACCGCACAATATACGGTATGTGGCACGATTCAGAAAAATCACAATTTACCCTATGAAGACGGTACAACTACCCGTTATGCTTGTGATTTAGCCCAAGTTACGGATGTTCAGTATAAGCTTAATACCGAACGGGGCTTTCCTACCTATGAAGTCATTGTTACGGTTAAAATCCGCATTATTGGCGATAGGTAAAATTATTTCTTCATTAAATTTTAATTATGAAAGTTACAAACACTTCAGATTCTACACAATCGGTTATGGGAATCCCTACTTTTGCGTCAGGTGAAACCCGTACCGTTTCCGAAGAAGAAGGAAAAAGACTTCTTCAAAACCCGAATTTTCAAAAAGAAAGTGCGTCAGAAAAAAGACGCAAGGATTCACTTAAAAAGGAATCCAAAGCCGAAGCCTAGAAATCCTTTCAACACCGTAAGAAGACGTGCCTATTTATTAATCTTCTTACAAAATGGCTTCAACTAGAGAAGGCTACCTAGCCGTAAAAAAGGAATCTACGGTATCAACTGCCGTAAAACCAACTCACTTTATACGTTTCAAGGATGGTGATGTTGATTACAACCAAGATATTATTGCGAACAACCCGATTCAAAATAACCGTTGGAATGCTCTAAATTCCGTGAAAGGGAAAGTTTCAACCGATGGAACGTACAACGTGGATTTAGACGTAAACGAATGCGTGTACTTCCTCTATATGGCACTTGGGGGGATTTCCTCAAATGACATTTCTTCCGCTACGGACGGTTCAGTTTATAAGCACGAACTGACCACACAAAACACCCTTCCTGCTTTGACCATAGAGCAAGGGAAAGGGAATCTTTCAGATACCACAAATAACCGTCAAAATTACCAAGTTGACCGTGCTTTTGGGGTGCTTGTGGATTCAATCAATTTAACGGGAGCGGACGGGCTTATTGGGATGTCGGTAAACCTCAAGGCTCACGGGGTGTTTCAAAAAGCAAATCTTGTAGCAGACGCAGGAACAGGATTAAACGTAGATGTTGAACTGGATACGGTAGAAGGGCTTACAACGGATGATACCGTAAATATCTACGATAACACCCCTCAAAACGAAGATGACCCGATTGTTTCTATTGCAGGTTCACCGACCAATACTATTGAAATTGCGAACTTGGGGAATTCCTACACCGTAGCGAAAGAAGGGAAAGTAGAACTTGTACCACAAACCCCTTCGTATGCGGATTCGGCTAAAGTATTTTCATTCATTCATGCGTCTTTCCAATTCGGAGATGATTTAACGGACGCAGGAACAAACGCTACTGAAAATATTGAAAATTGGGAATTTGCTTACGAAAACAACCTAGAAGAACGGTACGGTTCATTAAGGGCTTCTCCTTCCGTGATTGCCCCGAAAGGTGGTAAAGCAACCCTTAAATACACCAAATACTTTGAAAACGTACAAGACCGTGACCGATACCTGAATCAAACAAAACGGGCTTGTATTTTAACTATTACGAATAATGAAATCGTTTCAGGAACAGATACGAATAATGCTAAATACACCGTTCAAATTAAGATGTCAGACGTTCGTTTTACGGCTCATGAAATGCCAACGGGAACGGATGAACTTTATGCGGTAAGTGTAGAAGCAGAATGTTATTACGATACTACGGACGGACAAGCCGTAAAAGTAGAGGTAACGAACGGGAAAATTGGAACGACTTACACCGCCTAACTTTACAGGCAAAGGGTTAAGGGTTTTTGGTAGTTTTTACCTTAAAAAACTACCCCCCTACCCCCCTACTAAGTAGTCTTTACTTCATTAATTATTTATACCATGACTAAAATTGCATTCACTGATTCCAAACCGTCAAAAGTAGTTGAACTTCCTTCTTTTAAGGGAAGCCAAGTAGAAGTTTTTACGGATATGACCGTAGCCGAACAACGGGCAATAACTAAAGAATTTCCTAAAGCTTCGGACGCTTCACACCCAGACGCAGAAAAAGCAGGACGTGCGATTATTTTACGTTCTATAAAATCGTGGAATTTCGTAGAGAACAAAGACGGTAAAGACGTTGATATGGCGATTACCGAAGAAAACCTTGAACGATTCTGTATGCGTGACCTCAAGGTTCTTTTGGAAGCTATTACGGGGAAGTCTGTTGATGACCCTGCTTCAGAAAAAAAAAGTTAATCGAAAAAAACAAGCTCTTTGATTTATTGATAGATGGAAAAACCATTACCCCCAAAACACCGTTTCAAGTGGAAGTTGCTAATCGGTTTACTGATATTCAGCTTTGTAGGGAATTTGGATGGACACCACACGATATATCGAAGATGTCCGTTTCGTTCTATCAAGACGCAATACTTGTACTAAGCAAGGAAAATGCCAAAAACAACACTACGAAGACGGGAAAGTAATTATTCCCCGTCATGCCCAACTCAAAAGTAAACTTTACTATTACAGCCGATGACCAAGCGTCACAAAAAGTTGACCAAGTGGAAAAGAAGATTAAAGGACTTGGGAAATCGGCTAAATTCTCTAATACCGAACTGGCTATTGCAGGTTCGGCTATGGTTGCAACTTTGGGGATGGTTGCAAGTCAGGCGGTGAATAGTGCTATTGAATTTGAATCCGCTTTTGCAGGGGTAAGAAAGACCATAGACGCAACGGAAGAAGAATATGCAAAATTAGCCGAAGGAATCAGGGAAAAAGCTTTAGAAATCCCCGTAGATACAACGGAACTTTCCAAGATTGCCGAACTTGGGGGGCAATTGGGAATTGCGAAAGAAAGCGTCATAGATTTTACGGATACCATAGCCAAATTAGCCGTAACAACGAACCTCACGGCTGAAGATTCGGCTATTGCGTTTGCCCGTATAGCAGAAATCATGCAAAGACCCCAAGCAGAAATTGCAAATATGGGTTCAGCCGTTGTAGGCTTGGGTAATAACTTTGCTACTACGGAATCGGAAATTGTAGAATTCACAAATCGTATTGCAGGGGCAGGAAAAATAGCAGGTATCAATGCAGGGGCTATTTTCGGTATTTCTACCGCTTTTTCTTCCGTAGGAATCCAAGCGGAAGCAGGGGGAACAGCCGTGCAGAAAGCCCTTTTGGAAATGAATACAGCCGTTTCTACGGGAAGCGAAAAAGTAGCCCAATTTGCCGATATTGCAGGGATTTCAGCCGAAAAGTTCAGTGAAATGTGGAAGACGGACGCAAGCCAAGCCTTCACGTTGTTTGTGGAAGGGTTAGGAAAAGCAGGTGATAAAGCGTCAACGGTTCTAGGGGAAGTGATAGGTACGGACGTTAGACTTCAACGGGCGTTCCTTTCTCTTTCGGGTGCAGGTGATTTATTAAGAAGAACCATAGCTAAAGGTACAGAAGAATTTGAAAAAAATTCAGCCCTCACAAAAGAAGCTTCACAACGGTTTAATACCATGCGTTCACAACTTCAGAAATTGAAGAATCTGTTTACAGATATTTTTATAGATTTCGGACAAGCGGTAATGCCCGTTGTAGCAAAGGCGGTAGATATGCTTTCAGGGGCTATTGATTGGTTGCGTAAGGGGTTCAATGCCCTTTCTCCCACTATGCAGAAAGCCCTTAAAATCTTTGGGGGTATTTCCGTTTCTACAACGCTTTTAGTGGCAGGTTTAGCCGTGTTCAAAGTAGCTTTAGGGGGTATAGCAGGGGCAATAGGGGCTATTGTGATTTCAGCCCTTCCTTTGATTGCTACAATAAGTGCTATTTCAGCAGGAATCTATCTTTTGAAGAAAGCCTATGATTCAAACTTTTTGGGAATCAAAGACATAGTTAATAGCGTCTTTGTGAATTTCCTATTGCCCGTATTCCAAACGGTACAACGGGCGTTTCTTCAACTTAAAGCCGTATTTGTTTCGGCAGGGGGCGGTATTCAAGGGGCGGTTTTGGTTATTCGTGAAGTGATTGACCAAGTTTTCGGAAAAGGGGCAGGTGCGGAATTTCTACGTACCGTGAAGGAATGGACGGGGTTAATCGTTCAGGCGTTTAAAAATGTAGCTTCGATTATCAAAACCGTGATTATGGGAATTTGGGAATTCATAAAGCCCGTAGTCATTTCCATAAAAGACTTTATCAAGGCTAATTGGGATACGATTTCAGCCGTAACAAGTGCCGTTTGGGGGGCAATTAAGGCGGTTTTTGACGTAACCTTTGGATTGATTATTGGGGCTTTAAAAGCATTTCTTCAGGTTCTAGGGGGAGATTGGAACGGGGCTTTAAAAACCATGAAAGAAACGGCTAAAGGAGTGTGGAACGGTATAAAAGAATTTTTTGTGCAGATATGGGAAACTATAAAGGGCGTTTTCAAGATAAGTTTAGAAATTATTGCTTCCCTTGTTTCAACTATCTTTAGCGGTGTTTGGAACGTCATTAAGTCTATTTTTATTGGTATTAAAGATTTCTTTGTTTCTATTTGGGAATCAATAACGGGTGATTTTTCTTTTCGGCTTGGGGGGATAAAAAACATTGTTTTGACCGTATTTAATGGAATGTGGGAAAGCATAAAATCTATTTGGAACGGGATATTCGATTTTCTCAAAGGGATTTTGCAGAACATAAAAGATTTCTTCGGTTGGATATTCGGGGGAATGAGTGACGAAAGTGAAGTGATTTTTTCGGAAATGTCGGAAACAATTTCTTCAATTTGGGGAACTACAAAAAATGTTCTTTCTACGATATGGACAGGAATAGTTGAATCATTTTCCGCTATCTTCGGGGGGTTAGCCAAGACTTCAAAAATAGTATGGACTTCGATAAAAGACGCTGGAATTTCCGCTTGGGAAGGTACGAAAGAAACCTTTGCTTCTATTTGGGATTCTACAACCGAGAAGCTGAAAAATGCTTACGAAGCGATAAAAGAGGGTTCGTGGTGGGAAAATGTTAAAAACAAGGCTACGGGAATGTGGGAATCGGTTAAAGAAAAATCTTCCGCTTTATTCACGGCTATTTCAGGAACAACAAAGGATACGTGGGAAGGAATCAAAAATGCACTTTCGGGAACGTGGGGGGAAACTTCCCAACAATTCACAAACGTCTTTTCGGGAATGGAAGCCGAAGCACAAAGTATCTTTGGTAGGATTTCCGAAAGCCTACGGGGTGTTTGGAGTGGGTTAAAAGATTATTTCACGGCAAGTACCGAAGAAATGAAAGTAGTTCATGTTGAATCTTTCCAAACCATGAATGACCAGTTCAACGGGTTTATTCAGGAAATGCAAAATGTTCAATTAGCCCATGCGATGATGGTACAGGCTTTGGTTAGCGGATTTAATACCCTGCTTGCAAACACTCAATCAACCGTAGATTCCATGAAGAAGAAGCTTTATGAACTACGTTCCGTGCTTCAACAAATAAAAGCTTTGACTGCCCCGAAAGAAGGAAAAGACCGTAGAAGCCTTGCCGATGTCGGAAGACAATACGGGGCGGTTGACCCGACTTCTAACGGGGTATTTCAGCCTGTTTCGGGAACGGTTAGAAACATTGCTTCAACCCAAAATAGAAATGCTACTTCAAATGCTACCCCTGCTTCTACTCATACCCAAAACGTGAATTTTCACATTCAGGGAACTTTTGATTCGGAAGATAAAGCCGAAGCCCTGATAGATAAAATTTCACGAAAGATACAACTTCAATCATTAACTGCCTAAAAATGCTTAATAAAGGACTTCTAAACACAACCCTACTTAATGACATTCCTGAAATTGCTTCAGGGGGATTGCCCGATGAAGCCCTACGTTTTGAATCTCTAGGCTTGCAAAACGCACAAATAGTCATGAATACCCCGATTTATGACCGTTCCCCTTCCCGTCTTTTTGAAACCGAACGAAGACCGAACCGTCACGGAAGATTGGTTGTTTCCGATTATTGGGATGTGAACGAAATAACCCTTCGGGGAACACTCATAACGGAATCCCAAACAGAACTTGAAGAACTCATAGATACAATGAAGAAGACCCTGAAAATTCAGGGGGGCAATTTAGACATTCAAAGAGGTGACGGTACAAGACGTAGATTTAAGGCTACGTGTCAGGAAATGGACTTTCAACGGACAGAAAACTATCACATAGCTTGGTGTCCTTTGGAACTTCGTTTTCAATGTATTACCCCTTTTGGAACGGATACGGGGTATAGTTCAAACTTTCATAGTGTTTCTTCACTCAATTTTTCTGAATCACAAACCAATAGCGGTACAGCTCAAGCTTCACCGCAATTTATTTTGATTGTTTCTTCTGCAACGGACGTAACCAAAATAAACGTCAAAAATGATACTACGGGGGAAGAAATAGAAATCACTACGTCCGTTTTGAACGGGGATGTAATTGTGATTGATTCGGAAACACTCACGGTCAAAAAGAATTCAACCCCCATAGATTTTGACGGGGATTTTTTGACCTTTAACGAAGGGGTTAATTCCTATTCGATAACCGTTACGGGAACGGCTATTTCTTATGCTTTGACCGTAGCACACCTTAATTCTTACCTTTAATTTCTTAATTATTTTTTATCATGGATTACAGAATACTAACACCTAAAAACAATGCGGACGGGCAATTATTTGCTTCGATTGACGCAAGCACAATGACCCTAGTTCTTAATTCGGGAGAAGGGGCAAATTTCCCTACGGGTTACAAAGACACCGCTACAAGTGCAGGTACTACAACTACACTAAATTGTACGGGAATTCAGGCTTCACTTTCGGCAATTGGAATAACCGAAGTAGGCTTTTTTATCAGAAATATCACGGATGGTTCAAGTGCCGTAGTAACAGCAATAAATACCGATTCATTAACCACTACCAAGCTAAAGGGCGGTACGGGTAATGATTGGGGAAATTCAGATGAATTTGTAATTGGTTCGTGTGTTATGACCCTGAATAAACGGAATTCTTCAGGACAAATTACAACCTTTGAAAATGTCCTAATCAAATACGTAGATAATGATAACGACACGGTGTACGTAGAATCACGGGGTTATGCAGGAACTTCAGCCCTTCCGTTTGCCAAAGATGATTATGTTTCTTTGCTTATGGGGGAATCACTTTTGAAAGGGCTTCAAGAATCGGTTGCGGTTCTTTTTCAGGATAAAGCGGAAAATGACGAAGTGGTTAAAAAGGATGGTTCGGTTGCGATGACGGGCGACCTTGATATGAATACTAACAATATTACAGATGTAGCCGACCCCGTAGATGACCAAGACGCAACTACTAAAAAATGGGTGACTGATAATTTCCAAGCAGGGGGGGCAGTAGCCCCTTACGAAGCTTTAGTTCCTACGGGGGAATCTTTAACCGAAGGAAAAGGGGTATATTTAGATAAACCGCCTTTGCTTGCGGATGTAACCATAAGTACGGGGTATTGTTATTTTGGATATAACAGTACGAACTATGAAGAAATTTGTTTTCGGGTGATTGGTACGGGTGTTTCGGCTTCAAGCATGAATATTGCTATGGCAAAAACGGGTTCACCAACGGATAATATTACGGTCAGAATAGAAACGGATAGTTCGGGCGACCCAAGCGGTACACTTGCCGACCCAAACGCAACTAGCACTTTTGCAGGTTCAGCCCTTACCACTTCGGCAACCGATAAAGCCATTACGTTTGACGGGGCTTTTACATTAACAAAGGGAGAAATCTACCATGTAAGAGTTAAACGGGTGGGTGGTTTAAGCACTTCCAATTACTACAAATTAGGGGTTGGAAATAATACCCATCTTTCATTTTTCAAAGTAAAACAATATGGAAGTAGTACGTGGACATGGAGAAATAATTATCCTGCCCGATGGTCAAGCTTTGCAGGGGGGGCAAATGCCGTAGGCATGAAGACCAGTACAACCTACGAAAAATCCGTAGATTTGATGGGATTTTCTACGGGTACTTTTGCCGAAGGTGCGGAAGCAAAAATTGATTGTGCGAGATGTCCGAACGTGACGCTTTCCCTAACGCAAGGGGAAAAATACTATTTAAGCACTTCAGGGAATCTTACCACTTCCGCTAATGCGTACCCCGTGGGCTTGGCAATAAGCACTTCACGAATTGAAAGGCGGTTGGATTTTAATGATTTCGTTTCTCCCGATGACGCTACGAAAGTTGATATAGTGACGCTTTCGGGTTCTTCCCCTGCTTCTTCGGGGCAATTTGATAAAGTTGTTTCTCATAACTTGGGGAGAATTCCAAAATGGGTGATGATTAAGGCAAATTCAAGTTCTAACCAAAACCAACCGTGGTACGGCACTTTTGACCCTCAAGAACAAATATCATTCTCTCATAGCTACCTTTATTATTCAGGTTCGGAAAGCATAACGATTGTGTCGGTCAAAGACGCAACCGCAACCCAATTGACCGTAACGATGAACCGCAGTCATGCAAGTTCACGTTCTTACAATACCCAAATGTTAGTAGTAGGATAAAATGAACAAAGGCTTTAATATCAAGGTTTACGACAAAGACGGGGCGTTTCTATCAACAATTGATAGTTCCCGAAGACAAAGCAAAATCCGATTTTCGGAAATTATTAACGGTGGTCAAAACGAATTAAACCTTGATTTAAAGTACGATTTCGATAATTACCCAAGCTATTTTTCCCCGTTCAATTTCATTCGGGTATTTGCGGTAACGGTGAATTCCCCCAAAGGTACGTTGATTTATTCGGGTTGGATTTCCAAAGTGACGGGAAAAAAGGACGGGATACAAATAACCGTTTTAGGGTTGGCTTCCTTGTTCAATCTTTCTTTGTACAAAGACGGTTCAAATTTTGACGTGGAAAGAACCAATGATGACCCTGCTACGATTGTTAATGATATTATTGCTACGTTTCAAGCGGAATATCCCCCGACTTCGGGGTATGAATGGATAGGTACGGACGAAATTACGGGGATTCGTTCAGGGGGAAATGTGGACACCGTAGGTACAACTGTAAACTTCACGTTCCAAAAAATGACATGGCTTCGGGCTATGGCTAAATGTGTTGAACTGGCAGGGGGTACGTGGTTTTGGTACGTAGATAAAGGCGGTGATGTTTTCTTTCGGGAAAAGCCGAGTACACCAACCCACAAATTCACGATTGATAAGGATATACAAGATTTCGATATTCCGCATTCCGTAGAAAAAATCACCAATGACGTAACCGTTGCGTACAACGGGGGTACGGTAAATTCGTATGACACGACTTCTATAAATACTTACGGAAGACGGGAAATTTACGTAGATGAAAGTTCAAGTAGTGATTCAGGTTCAGCCCAACAAATAGCCGACCAAAAAGTAGCCGAAGGGAAAGACCGTAAAGTAGCCACAACCTTAATAATAAACAATGCCTACGACATAGAAACGATACGGGCAGGTGATACGTGCCGTGTTATGAACTATCGTAAAGATTCGGATGTTCTGATTGATAATATGCTGATTGTTCAAGCGGATTATGCCGAAGACACCGTAAAGCTTCGTTTGGAAGAACAGGGGCTTGATTTTGGGGGAACACTACAAAATTTCGTAATTCGTAATTAATAAACCATGAAAAAAGATGATTTAAAAGCAATTTTCATTGTAGCAGGTCACGGAAAAAGCCCTACGGGGAAACGTGACGTTGGGGCGGTTGGGGAAAATTCCAATGAACGGGCTGAAGTGGTGGAGATTTCCAAAGACACTATTGCATTTCTTAAAGCCCAAGATGACCTTACACATTGTGCAATTTACGATATTGGAGTGAATGAAGAACTTACTTTGAGTGAAAAAATCAGTCAGGTAAATCAAATCTGTAAGGAAAATAAATATGATGGTACAAATTCAATTCTTGTTTCCGTTCATGTGAACGCAGGGGGCGGTACAGGAGTTGAAGCTTGGTACTTCGGGAATTGTAAAATCTCAATGTCTTTAGGAACGGCAATTTCTAAGGAGATGTCAGAAATTACGGGCTTGAAATCAAGAGGGGCAAAATCTGAATTTCTGAACCGTTGGGGTTCTTTGGGTATCATTCACAAAACAAAACCTTTAGCCGTATTGGTTGAATGCGGATTTATCGACAACGTGTGGGATGTTCGGGTGCTTTCTGACCCTGAACTTGATGACGGCTTCGGTAAAGGAATAGCAAAGGGGCTTATGACATTTATAGGGGGGCTTTTTAAAGTGCAACTTCCCGATGTGAAGCCCTTAAAAGACAAACCTTTTTTGGATGTACCAAAAGACGCTTGGTATTCCGAAGACATAAAACTTTTGAAGGATGAAAAAATAATGCGTGGATTTAAGGATGGAACATTTAAGCCTTCGGGGAAAGTTACGAGGGCTGAACTTGCCGTAGTTACCGCACGGGTAATACGGCACTTGGAAATGAAAATTTCTGAAAGTATCGAGAAAAAAAAGTTACTTAATTTTTAACCTATTTTTATTATGGAACTCTTTATTACAACGGCTATCGGCTTTTTTATCAGTTGGTTCGTTCAATTGGCTAAAAAACTTGGGGCTTCTCCAAGAGGGGGGCTTGTTATTTTTGCAATTCTTTTAGGAAGTGCGTATTCGGGATATGAATTCTATGTAGAGGAAGCTTTGAGGTTTAGGATTGAAGAATTCGTTTTGCTTTGTGTTGGTCAAGCAAGCTTGATTTACGGCTTTTTGTTTAAATTTCTTGAAGATAAACCGACAGAATGAAATCGAAACTTGAAAAACCCCCGAAAACAGAGGAAGAAGAACAACTTGACCAAGCCCTGAAAGAAGAAGGGATGATAGATACTACTTGTGCGATTTTATCTTCCAATTGCCCCGATAATCCCCCTTCATGTAAACCAATGCAGGAACAATTGAAGTTAGTGCAAAGGGCTTTTGTAAAGAGGGCAAGGGATAAGTTAAAAAAGAAAAATTAATTTAATCAGATTTTCTTCTGTGCTTTAAATTCTCTTTTCTTTCGGGAGAATTTTGGAATTTAACAATGTCTTCTCTCAAAAAGATATTTCCTACGGGAAGTTTTTTATGGGGGATGTCATAATTTTTTATCAATTTCCTCAAGGAATCCCGATTTACCCCGATGATTTTACAGGCTTCTTCGCTAGTGATAAGGTTTAAATCTTGGATATTTACCATTTTAAAAAAGTTGGTTTCCTTAAATCTTATGTTTTTTTACTTGCTTAAACAGCCTTTCTGTGTATGATGTTCAAGAAATAAGAATAAGGATGTCGGAAATACCCCCTCTCGTAAACATTGATGATTTTGAAATAGGCAGTTTGGCTATTGGTATTTCTGCAAATATCGAAAAGCCCCACAACCCTTTGATAAATGTGGAAATTATACAAGGGAGTGGAGAATATACTTCAATGGGAATTATGGTTTCTCCAAAAAAGCTTCGGAAAATCGCAGGGAAATTAATGAAGGCTTCCCGTGTAGCGGAAAAGAAGATTCAGAAACATTGGGAGGATGAATAATCAATTGCTTTTGCTTTTTGCAAAAGGATGTAACCGCAAAAAGCGTAGATTGAAAGAAGAATTGCTGAAATAAAAAATGCAGTTTGAACGGAATAAATATCAGAAATCCAACCGATAAACGGGCTAAAAATAATAAAGACACCATTTTGGATAAAGCTCATTGTTGAAAGAATAGTAGCCCTTCTATCAGATGTTACTCGTTTATTGACGTAATCCTTAAAAATAGGGTTAGCCATTCCCCAAAAAGCCCCAACAAAGAGAAGTGGAATTATAGCCCATAAAGAATTCATGTTAGCTAAAATAATCCAAACAATGATTGGAATTAGGGGAAAACTTAGAATAAGTTTTTTAAAACCCAAAATATTCTCAAATTTGTGTGCGTATTTTGCCCCAATACCTCCCAATAGACTATTTATAGATATTATCACCCCAAAATAAGCTACTGGAACATTTATGAATTCAAGGTACTTCTGCCCTAAATAATAAGCAATCGTTAAAAACCCAATCATTCCAGAGAAAATACAAAAACTTCTTATTTTAGGGTTATGTAAAAAACTTTCTTTAAATATTTTTATAAAATGTTCCCATTTTTCATGCTTTTCTACATGCCTTGTTTCGTACAAAAAGAAGGAGATAAATAACCAAAAAAGCAAAGGAACAAGGGTAGCATACAAGGGGGTTCTAAGGGTGTACAATGTCATAAATCCACCTGCCAAAGCAGATACAAAGAATGCCATTTGTCCGTAAAAAATAACATCTCCCTGGACTTTTTTGTAATCATCTTCCCGATTTAACTTTAAAAGACTTTCGTATAGCAAAGCAGAGTTTGCCCCTGAAGTGAAGGCATAGCCCATGCCCCACAAAAAATTACCAACAAAAAATCCAATAAACTTGGAAGAAATTGCATAAATAAAAGCCCCTACAAGAAAAAATAAACTTCCCCAAACAAGTGTTTTCTTTCTTCCAAATAAATCAGCAAAATAGCCCGATGGAATTTCAAACAAAGCTATTGTACCAAAGAAAATAGCCTCAATAATCATAATCTCTTTCAATGAAAAACCTAAACTTCCAAAAAATGGAATAAGAATAGGGGCGAAAAACATCATTTCCGTCAAAAACTGACAAGCATACAACTTCCAGATATTTGATTGTGCTTGTTTATTTGTAAGTATCATTTGGTTTTGGGAATATTCAAAATTCTACAAAAATTCCCCAAAACTTTTATAGCTTCTTCTAATTTTTCACGTTTCACCAAAACATAATCAGTATCAAAAGTAGAAATCGCAAAAATACTAATTCCTGCTTCGGCTAAAGGGGTTGATAGAGAAGATAAAATCCCCGTCAAAGAAAAATCTAAAGTACCTTCAACTCTAAAAGCTTTCCAGTTCTTTTCTGCTTTTAAATCCTTTGGGATTAATTCTTGAGAACAAACAACGGAAAGTTCATTTTCAGATTTGGTAACAGAAAGGAAGTTACTATCTCCACACCAAGTAGGGACGCTTTCAGTTGGCTTTAAACGAAAAATGGCTAATTCTTGGGGCAATATAGATAAAGTAAGCATGTTGATTAAAAGATTTCGGCTTGAAAAAATTTTACTTTTCTGCTAAAATAAAGCAATAAATGTTTGTAAAATGCCTATTGAATCAATGCCTGCTCACAGTGATAACCGTGAAAAAGCCCCTGAAAATCCAAAAGAGGAAATCAGGTATTATGAAGTACAGGACACGGTAGTTATTGCTACAAAGTGGGTTACTTCTCAAAGATACCCAGAAATGGGGGAAATTTTAAGCGAAATACATGCTTTCAACAGAACTACAAACCAATGGGTACAAATAGATAAAAAAGACCCAAGATATGAAGAATGGGGTTTTCTTGTTGAAATGGGGCATTGTTCCCCTTTAACAAAGGAACAAATCACTTCAGCTTATAAATTCCCAACCGTTGACTAAGGTACTATTCTGCTTCACTCATAATTCGGTCATATTCGGCTCTTTGCCGTCTTTCGTTTTCGTCAAATTCTCGTTTCATTCTAACGTATTCACTTCTTTCTGAATCAGATAGGACTTCCCCCCTTCTTTCTCTTTTTCTAAATTCCTGAATTCTTGGGTATAATTCTCTATTGCGTTCATAAACTCTATGTCCAAACGTTTCGGTATATTCCTTTATTCCTTTTACGTGAAATTGAACTTCGGCTAAAAGTCCGTTATCCATTCTGATATTTACTAAAATATCTCTATACCCGTCAGAAAACGGGTTAGTAAAACGGTCTTTTACGTTCACGATTTCTACACGTCCTGAAAGTCTTTGAAAACCTGCATACAAGTCTTCCATGCGATTAAAAACAAGACTTCCTCTTAAAACGTCCGTTAATCCAGCGTCAAGTCTATCTTCCGTTGAATCTATTTTTTGCCTTGCTCTCGTTCTACCTTTTAGTGGTGGTAAATCCGCAGTAGCCCCGACTTCTCCCGCAATATCCGTTAATTGGCGGTCAAAATCAGGCTTAGTTCTTCCTGCTAGTTCATAAATTTCATCCAAAGTACCAACTGGCTGAAGTGGTCTATCTCCTAAAGTGTCCCTTCCTAGCCTTTCGGCTAATTCCCTCCCTTGTGTAGCTAAAATTGCCCTTTCTGCACTTGCAATTACTGCTTCGGCAGTAGCCCCTTCTGCAACGGCTTCAGTAGAAGCTACGGCAGTTCTTGGTCTTCGTACACTTTGTGCTAATCTTCCAATTCCTTTAGCCCCTAAAACGGTATCAACCCCGATTGCTAAAACTTTTCCTACCACCCCTTCCCATGCTGAATTATCTACCGTTGTTTTAATATCTTCCCATGAATCGGACATGTGGGTTTTGAAACGGTCAAACATTCCATCACGGAAGAAGTGTTTAATTCTTCCTGAAGTAGCTTCATAATCTGTTATTAAATTCACAACTCCTTCCCCTGCCCCCCAAGCAAATTTCGCAACGTCTTCAACTATTGAAAGTCCGTTTGAAACCGTAGAGGTCACTAAATTTGTTGCACTTTTAAGCCCCGTCAAAGCCCAATGGTCACTAGGTTGTCTTTCCCAAGCCCTACCTGCCGATACTTCGGAAAGGTTAGGAATAAAATGATACCCAACAAAACTATCATTCAAGGCTTCCTGCCGTAATTCATACCTTTCTTGTGGATTTAATGAAGGTTCGGGAGATAATAATGGTTGTTCTACTACATTATTTGTTTCTACGGGGGTATTAGTTTCTTCAAGCCCTGCAAGGTCAGCTTCTAAGTCTATATCGGCTTGTTCTCTATCTCTTTGTGTTAATCTATCGTGGTGTTCACGTTGTTGCACTCTTTCAGTAGATTGTTGGTCAAGTTCAGCTTGTCTTTCGGGAGTTAGTGGCGTTTGTGGGGTACGTTCGATTGGCTCACTACTTACTTCACGACTTCCAAAGGATTCATTGAAGTAGATGTAACGAGTGTTTAATTTGTTTTTTTGTTTTAGAAATTTGGACATAAATACGACCATTCATTTTACCATAAAATCGCATAAAATGCAATTTTATCGCATTCCAAAAGATATTATCTTGAGTAAATAAATTTTGGCTGTACTATTTGAGGTATGAAGTTAATCCTATTCAAAAATTTATTGATTCATGGGCTATTGATTCCTTTTTACTTTTTGACCCTGAAGGAAGTAGCTTTAATGCCGATAGATAAACTGGATACACTCTTATTATTCGTAGGATTAATTGTTATTGCCCCTATTACATCTAACTTTATTTATGCGTACAAAAATGCAGAAACAAATTCTGCTTTAAATTGGGGGCATGTAACAACCTTCTTTTCAATGCTTGTGATTGGAATGTTGTTTGTGACGCTAGATGTACTATTGGTTTTGATGGTAGGGAATGTGCTAGTTTTTCGTTTAGCACTGCTACTTTTTTGGGTAGCAGTAGTGACTTTCGATTTTGCAGATTGGCTTACAAGAGACAAGAAAGTGGCTTCTTAACCTTTCTTTTGCTTCTTGAATTCCTCAAATTCAGCCATTTCAGCCTCAGTAACAAGACAAGTTCTAGGTTTTTCTCCTTCCGCACAATAAACCGTAACATCACCTCCATAAGAGATAATCGGTTGTGGTAAATTTCCATTGAAAGCCTTTGAGAGATTCAAAAGTCTTTCGAGTTTTTCTTCCGAAATAGACATTTTAAAAAAAGATTAGAAAATATGGTCAAAACTTTATACACAAAATTGACCTCATGTCTATAACATTCTCGAATCTCTTAATGAAAATTTAATGTAAACGGCTATTTCTTCCCTTTTGCAAGGACAGAAAGGGCTAATTTTCGTTCTTCATCATCTTTAATCTGAAGTACCTGTTTTAGTAATTCTTCATCCGAACCTTCATTTGGCTCTCCTTTATTAAGGGTTTTTGTTTGAGTGGAATTTTCCATAAGAGTTATGGAAGTATCGTAATAAAAACCTTCTACTGGCTTCCCCATAGCGTCAGCAATTTTTTCAATATCATCGGGTTTAGCACTTTTCAGCATTCGCCCGATTGTTTGACTTTTGTTTGAATCTGACCCCTTCACCCCCAATTTTTCACCCAACTCCACATAATTTACCCCCTCAATTTTCATAAGGGATTTTATGTGGGCTTTTAGTACATCCTTGAAGTGTTGGCTCATTATTTGATGTCTTATTTCCTAAAAAGAATACGCAAAAAAATAAATTTAGTCAAAAAAATAGCACAAAATCATTGATTTTAATTAAAAAAATACAAGAAAAACATCATTTTTCATAAAAAAGTTTTGACAAAAACATTTAAATCAATAAAGTTGGATTGGAAAATCAACATTATCACTAAAAAATGAACCATTCAGAAACAACTAATCTACGAAAATTAATCTCATTCCTTCGTGACGCACAAAAATCAACCCGTCATCACAAGGGCTATCTAAAAACAAAAGAAGCTAAAGAGTTGGGAATTAGACGTGACCAACTCAATTACCTTCTTGAACTATGTGAAGCCATTGTAAGTAAAGAGTGGGGAAATACTTATTTATCTTCCAACAAATGAATCTACTACTAGTTCTAATCAATCTTATTTCTGTTTACTGCCTTGTCTTCGGAAGTGTTCACCTTTGGACTTCTGCCAACACAAGTATTCATAAGGCGAAATGGGAAACACACTTCCTCTTGGCGGTTCTTCATTTCATAGGATTCTTTACCGCAACTTCTTTGTTTTTCTGACCATGACCACTATTGCAACGGCTAACGGAAATGAACTTAGAAGAAATCCAATTCTATGCTTGAGGCTTTGGGAAATAGCCCAAATGACAGAAGAAGAACGTGAAGAAATGAGATACCAACTAGACCCCGACCACTACGACTAAATAATTATTAATTTTATAGCCATGACCAACACTACAAATTCGGCTTCGTTAGTTCAGTTCAAACAGGATTTGAACCACTACGAAAAGAACATTAAGAATTTGCTTCACCAAGCAAATATCACCCCCCTGCAATTCATGACAATTGTTGTGAATTGTATTCAACAAAGCCCAAAGTTACTTGAATGTGAAAGGAATAGTGTAATGGGGGCGGTACTTGCTTGTGCTGAATTGGGATTAAAACCAACCAAAGAACAAGGGGAAGCGTACATTTTGCCTTACTTCGATAGTAAAACTAAAACCTTCCAAGCCCAACTTCAAATTGGGTATCAGGGATTTCAGACGTTGATGTATCGGAACGGTGGAATAAAAAGTTTGTGGGCTGAAATTGTACGAAAAAATGATGATTTCCATATTGAACTTGGAAGTGAACCAAAGCTTGTACACCGCCCTTCACTGGAAGATAGGGGTGAACCAGTAGGGGCTTATGCCGTAGCCGTGATAAACGGACATAGAGTTTTCAAATACATGTCGGAAGCGGACATTATGAAGATTAAAGATATATCACAAGCAGGTGATAAATCTTTTTCCCCGTGGAACTCTAAAAATGACCCCGAAAAGTGGATGTGGAAAAAAACGTGTATCAAACAGCTTTCTAAAACACTCCCAAAATCGGAAGGTCTATCAAAGGGTGTTTACTATGACAATGTTTGTGAAACAGGGGGATATATGCAGATGAACGAAAAGAAAGAAGCGGATGTTCAGGAATCCGAAGTATTTAAAGAATCAGAAGAAAAAGAACCGTACACAACTTTTGAAGCGGACAAAGACCTTTTTAAAGAAAGCCTAGAAAAGGGGGCAACGGGAAAAGAAATCTTAGAAAAGATTTCAAGCAAATTTGATGTGGATGAAGAAACAAAAATCAAAATTGAAAGTATGACCGAAGAAAATTTTGATTCTTTATTTCCTAACCCCTCAAAAAATGACACCCCGAAGAAAAAGACAACGGCTAAATAGTTATTGGGAAAAGTTAGAACGGGATGAAACAGACATAGAAAAAGGATTTCTCTTATGCAAAAAATGCAAAAAAGACACCGTGTATATCTACGTTGTTAAAACCGAGAAGGAAGGGCGAGAAATGCCATTTAAAGAAAAATGTTCCGAAGGTTGCTACAACGAATTCTATTAATTCCATACCATGAAAACTTTAACACTACCGAAACCGTACCTTAGTTGGTCACAATACAACTTGTGGAATACCAACCCTTCAGCGTACAGGAAAATCTATTTTGAAAAGGAACAAAGTTTCGTTACCAAAGAAATGAAGTTTGGGAAAAATTTTTCAGAAGCGTTAGAGGAAGAAAATTTTTTTGGGGCTTCTGAACGTGCAAAGAAAATTTATTGCGGATTGCCAAAGTGCAACCAAGCGGAATTGGAACTTCGGGCAAATGTGGACGGAATTAACTTACTTTCCTATTTAGATACGGCTGAAGTGGAAGGTGATTTAATCCCTGAATTCCGTGAATACAAAACAGGAAAAGCTAAGTGGACGCAAGCAAGGGCAAACGAACACGGACAAATAAAATTCTATGCGGTAGTAATTACGGAAAAGACGGGCAAGCCCCCTAAAAAAGCAAATCTTGATTGGATACCGACCATTGAGAATGGTAACGGGATTGAGTTTACGGGAGAAATAAAATCCTTCCCTGTAAGAATCACCAAAAAAGACGTTAATGCAATGAAAGGGGAAATAAAACGGACTGCCGTAGAAATAAGTGAAGCGTTCGAGAGATGGAAGCAACAAAAGAAAGAGGACATTAACCAAAAGCTTTTAAAAGATTTTTGGAAAACACAACAAAAGCTTGATGAACTCAAAGCTAAAGAAGCCGAACTAAAAGGGCTTATTCAGGCTAATTTTGAAGAATGCCTAGTTGATAACTACCAAACAGCCTTTGGAAGTTTTTATTTCACGAACCGTAAAAAATTTCATTACAGCGAGTACGTGAAAATTGAAGAAGCCAAACTAAAAGAACTCAAGAAAGCCGAAGAACAAACGGCTGAATACGATGAATCTAAAATTTTTAGCTTTAGAAAAAAATGAATGTATATCCTACCGATTCCAAACTAACCCCTGAAGAACTGGAGAAGTGCTTAAAAGTAATGGACAAGTGCGTAAAGCTCTATTGCGAAGTAGACAATATGATTAAGTACCATAGAGATTTTAGTGCTTTAGCTTCACTTTTTTACAAGCAAATGAGTCAAGGCTATGACATAGCCTTTATGCTCTATCAATCCCTAGAAACCAAAAGAATTGACATGAAAAAACTTAAAAAATTTCAAAAAAGAGAAGAACGATTAAAGGGTAAATTAATTGGATAAATCCAATTCTGAAGCCGAAATAAAAAACAAAAAAAGTTCCCGAACCGAAAACAACATCCAAGCTAACCAAATAAAAAAATGTTTAGAAATAAAATATTTCGGCAACGTGACATTTGTAAAATTATTGTAAAATCTCCTTCTAGGAGAATCCGCAATAATGTCTTTATTGGTGGGTGGAGATTCATATTAGGGTATCACCGTTTTAGTGCTTGTTTACACACGTTACGGCACAAATACGGTGTAGCTTATAAATACTTTGGAAACAACTATTACATCTTTTCAGAAGAAGGAGTACAGAAGGCAAAAGAGTATTTAGAGTGGACAGATTTTATAGCCAAAGAAAGACGGCAAAAAAAAATACAAAAATTAAAAAAAGAACTCCAAACAGCGTTTAAGTTTTTTCGGTAACTCCTTTAGGGGAGATTTTTAATTGTGCGATTATGATGAATCCTATTTCTTTTTTAGCTTCAATACACGAATTCGGACGGATGAAACGGCTGAATAATCCCCGTTTGGTTTTAGATGTATTCAAAATAAAAGACAAAGAAGAACGAAAACGCATTTTAGCACAGCTTGTAGAAGCTGAATACGGGGAATATGCCTTTCAGGTTACACTTACTCCCCTGAAGCAAAATAAGGAAGAAAAAGAACAAGATTCAGACCTTCCCGAAAGTGACGAATTAAGCAAAGAACTTTCCGATACAGTAATACGTTACTGCCAAGTTGCAGGACACAAACCCACAGAGATTTTTGAACGACTAAGAGGGAAACACAAGACCCTTCATTTACGGTTGTTAGACGATTCAACCAAGCAAGGAATCATTGATTTGCTACTACAAAAAATTGCAGAAATAGAAACCCCTAAAAGTGAAAACTAATCAATTCAAAAAAACAATGAAAGAATACTTCCCCCATGATTACCAAGCCAGTGAAGATAAAAAAATAGGCAAGCTTAAAATAAAGCTTGGTCATGAAGGCGTGGGTATATTTTGGGAGTTAGTAGAATTCTTACACCGTACAAAGAATCAGGAATACTTAGTAGAGGATATTTCTATATTGGCTTTTGAATTGAGAGTAAAGGAAGAAACGCTTAAAAGCGTACTCTTTGATTTTGAATTATTCGAGTCAGACGGGGTGAAATTTTGGAGTAATCGAATTCGTGAAAACTTACTAAAAAGGCAGGAAATTATAGACAAAAGAGCTGAAGCAGGACGTAAAGGCATGGCTTCACGATGGGGAAAAAATAACACTGTTATAACAAGCAATAACAAAGCTATAACAAAAAATAACAAAGAAAAGGAAAAGAAAGGAAAGAAAAGAAAAAGAAATGAGAAGAAAGAAGAAAAAATTATTAAAAAAGAAAAACACCTTGATTTTGTTTTTCTCTCTTCAGAAGAAGAAAAAAAATTATACAAAGCTTTGGGGCAACTCACCACTGAAGACTACATAGAACGATTGAATAATTATATTGGTTCACACGGAAAAGAATACAAAAGTCATTATCATACAATCCTTTCTTGGTGGAGAAAAAATAAAAATTCTCCAAAAGATGACGTTAAAGCGGTTGCAAATTCACCGCCACAGGTTTTTAGGAAACCCAAAAAAACCATGAAATACGCTAACCCTGATTTAATCGAATGAATCACCCAAACAATACTCACTACCTAGATTTCCGTACTGACGATGATGAAATTGTCCGTTGGAAAGGTACAGAAAAGCAATACAACTACCTGATGAAGCAAATTTTGAATTTTGCACAGGTGATTGACCTTAGAAGTACCCTGAATCGAACTTTCAGCTTCAAGCACTTCACGGGCGAAGGTGGAAAGCTTAAAGGGGCATTTCAAAAAGCCCAACCAAGCCTACCTGAAGCCCCTTTATCTGAAACAGAAAGGGAAGGACGAAAAAAAGCACACTTTGAACGAGAGGTTCAGTGGGCTATGGAAGGTAAACAGTGGGTACGACCTGAAGCAAAAGAAGAAGCTGAACGAAGAAAGAAAGCTAAAAATCTCCTTAAATAACACTTGACTTAAAATGCCTTTAGACGTAAATAGAATTGGAAGCAATTGTGATTTTGAAAGCTTTAAGAAAAAACTTTTAGAAAAGAAGAAAAAGAGTTTTGAAGCTTTAGGACTTACAGACGAAGAAAAAGAACAACTTGCTTTAGAAGTTTACTGTATGAGTAAATTTGTCATTCGGGAGGCAATCACTAAAAAAATTGTTTAAACCTATCAACACTATGACAAAAAATACTAAGAAATCCCTCCTTGAAAAGAAGCTTATGAAGTTTCTTATTAAATGCGTAGTGCTTGGGAGAATTTCTGATAAAAAACAGGCTATGGGACGAAGTTTGGATAAACAAATTGAGTCTATCATTGAAATAGCCAAAAGAGATTACGGCTATACAGACGAAGAAATAAAGGTTTTTCGTGAAATTTATTCAGGCAAACTAGATAGTTCACGTCCTGACTTTGAAGAAATGCTTGCTTTTTGTGAACGCTACAAGGAATTCATAGATATTGTGTTTTTTCTCGATATTGACCGATTTACGAGGGCAGGAGGTGTTGAATACGGACTTCTAAAGAGAAAGCTTAAAAAGTGGGGTATTGAACTTGTGGACGCAAGCGGTGTGATTCAGAGAGAAAAAAATATGCTAAAGGGTATTGGTAAGGGATTTGGTGAAGACCTTTCTTATTCTTGGAGTAGGTATTCACCTAGTGAAAGTGCAGAAATTGCGAAAGCCCAACAAGCAAAGGAAGAATGGCATAGAATCATGCTAAGAACTATGCCCCGTCTTATAGAAAATATCCAACAAGGCTACGAAGCAAGGGAAGCAGATTTCGGCTTTAGGAATGTAAAATACATTGATCCTGAAACTGGGAAAAAAAGGGCTACGAAAGAAATTTTCCCTGAAGAAGCACAATACATTCGGAAGATGTTTGAAATGGTGGTTGCAGGTTATGATTCACGAACTATTTGTGACGAAGTAAACAAGATGGGATTTAAAACACGTATTCGTAAAAAATGGAGTCCTGATAGAAAGATTATAGGCGAAAGAGGTGGTCATGAATTAGACACAAAACAGCTTTGGCGATTTATCGAAAAGGTATCATACGCAGGTTTTAAATGTGAAGCGTGGACGTGGCATAAGTTAATAAAAGCCCAACATCCTAACATTATTCCTATTGACCTTTGGAACAAAGCAAATGAGGGGAAGTTTAAAATTGTGAAAAATTCTAATCACGATGAAAAAGACCCTATTTTTTCCTATGATTTGATTGACTTCAACAAGGATAGAGTGAAACGGGAATATGTTAAACAACGTACGGAATTTCCGTATAAGGGGCTAATTTGTTGTCATGAATGCGGTAAACCATTAAAGGCTTCTGCTTCTACGGGAAAATCAGGAAAACGCTTTCCTTTGTATTTTTGTAATAGAAAGCACAAACAAGTTTCGGTTAACCCTACTGATTTAAAAGCTTTGCTAAAAAAGCGACTTGGTGAAATGGTATTTAAAGACGAAATTGCTGAAATTTTTGAAGAAGGATTAAGGGAGATGTGGCTTACAGAAATTGACACAGTAAACAACGATATTAAACACACCACTGACAAAATTTCTAAGCTTCGAGAGAAAGCTAAGGAATTAAGGGAAAAAATTAGATTTTTAAGTAATCCTGAACTTATAAAAATGACAGATGAAGAATATGCAGAGGTTGAAAAAGAAATCAAAATACTTGAATCAGAACGTGCCGAAGAAGTCTATACAGAGGAGCATATTATACGAATTGTGAAGTATGCTAGAAAATTCGTAGAACACCCTGACAAATGGGTACTTGAAGCTCATGACCAAGCCACTTTAGAGGGGTTTTGGTCACTCATTTTTCCCGACTTTCCAACACTCCATAATTTACAGCGTAGAACACCCGATTTAAGCCCACTACTAAAGCTCAAACCAGAGATTGAAAAGAGGCAAAAACAATGTGGCATCGCCAGGGGGAATCGAACCCCCGTTACCAGGATGAAAACCTGGCGTCCTAACCACTAGACGATGGCGACGCGTCGGGCAGTTTATGATCAATGATTCACAAACCGCCAGGGATTCTATTTAATTGAGACAACTGGTCAACCTTATTTTGGACAAGAACACTTAAAAATACCGAAGCGATCAACGACCGCTCCGGACAAGATTGGGCTGGCTGACTCCAACCAGGGGGCAAACCAACACGAGGGGCTTTCTTTTCCTCAAGAGCGCACCACATTTTTCATCGCCTCCATATCAGCCCATACAACCGGGTCTTTGCCTGTGATGACATAATAAACTGCCACTATCAGCTCAACACCTCCTTCAGGAAGACCAACAAACTGATGTTTCTCAAAGAAGTGATCATAAGTGCCCAAACTCATGCTTCCACAGAGAATCTCGGTGCGTCCCTGGCACCTTTTGGTTCCACAATGCGTACCACGGTTGAGCGTAATCTGGGTGCCATTTTCAAACTGAACAGTTGATTTTGAGGTTACTCGTCCTGCAGGACAAGTGGAAAGATATTCAATCAACTCGGATTTTGTCATTTGCGCCTCCGTCTAGTCAGGGGAAAAAGGAATTCAAAAAAGCGACCAGAAAGTAGCAGAAGAGAGAAGAATGTCAAATATCAATTGACAAAAAGGAGGAAAATTGTAAAATAAAAAAGATCTTTAAAACTTCTAGAGCAGATATCCCTCTGTCGACCGTATTCCCAGGAACCAAGCACTTGGGCCGGGACATCAACTCGACAGAGATCCTGTCTGCTCACCCACGAGACGGAGATGTGTTTCTCTGGAGCAGCATTTCTTCGTTTCGTGGCATAGTGCCAATTTTCATGTGGTTTTCAATGGAGAGAACGAATGAAGAGCACCCTGCACATTCGGATGTTGGTTTTGATGTCCATGGTTTTTGTGGGCCTGTTGTTGGCATGGAATATGCCGGCTGATGCCTGCCCTTCCAAAGAGCGGGTCTCAACCTTCACCATAGTCTGGGGGGAGCGGCATCACTACATTCCGGTGGACCAGCAAAAACGAGGTTTGGACTACACGTTCGACCTCGGTGAAGGCATCACCGCCACCGTCACCCTGAGCGGAACCTACATCACTGACGCCGAGGGAAAGATCTTTCACACCCGCGGCTGGGGATTTCGCGGAGGATGTAGCGGAAATCGCACCTTCGATCAGTTTCAGGCCGTTTCTGAGATCAAAAATTGACGGCCCGATAGTCGAGCCTATAGAAAGACAGGATCAACCCTTGCACCGGGGCCACAGCGCCCCGGTTTTTCATAAAAAAAAGCGGACCCTCAGGTCCGCTTCAACATGAATTGTTAATTGATTATTGCTAATTGCTAATTGATTTGTTCGCTCTCTGAACCACAAACACTCCGTCCTCAATCCGAATCGTGTCTCCCGCTTCAAATCGATCAACATTAAATCCCTTTCGACTCATCAGGTCCAACATTTTGTAGGCCTTTTTTTCTGATCCCAACGTTTTGGTGAGGGCCTGAAAAAGGTAGTAGTCACTTCCAAGTTTTACAGAAGGGGTAGTGATAGATCCAATAACTTCGTCTTCAGATTTTTTGATCCCCGTTCTCTTGAGATAAAAGTCAGTTCGTTCTGGTTGAACTCGATCGATAATCGTTCCGATTTCTGAATTCCAGTCTTTTCCTTTGATACCCGCAAAAGAAGGATGGGTCATAGATTCTTGTTCTGGTGTCAGAGCCAAAGGATCAAGCGCTACGTAGGTTGTGTCAGAATTGTTTTCTACCACCTTCATCATCTGAACCTCATCTACTTTTATAGGTTCCTCTACCACTGGGGCCGGTTTTTCGGCACTTGGTTTAACCGGTTCAGCAATAACTACTGGGGTGGGAGCTGGTTTTGAATTAAAGGTGTCCAAGATACTGGCTTTCAGATTGGCACTGTCGGCAATACGTGAAATCACCTCAAAGGGCACGGAAGCCAATGAGGCGGTTTTAGGGGAATAAAGAGCCACTCCGCATCCGATCCCTACAGAAACGATCGAAAGGAAAACACCCACGACAATACTCTGTCGTTTGGCATTACGGACGTGTTTGCTCCCTCGAGTGTAGTAGAGGTAAGAGTGGGGGACGGGGTTTTGTTTTTTCATACTCAAATTCATTAGATGAATTAGAGTATTGTATCATAAAATATACAAAAAAGCAAATATATTCTATTTGTAGTATAGATGGAGGAATGACAATAGGACCAATCTAAACCTCGACTACTATACCGTTTTCTTCCATGTAGTATCGAAGACCTAAATTAAGGGTTAGCAAGTGATGGATATCAAGATCTGGAACCTTTCTGCCAACAAAATCAACAAATAGAGGGAAAACAAAAAGCGAAGCGGTGGTTTCAAAAACCTGAGGAAATTCATACTGAGAAAGGCTTCCGGGGCTGGTACAAAAATTGAACATCAGCTGAAGGCAGATCGGGACCATGTACTTTTGAGGGTCATAAGTACTCACTAGTGGGTCGTCCCAATCAAGCTCTTTGTAGGATGCTGCTAAGGTCTTATAGTGAGCAGCAAATACCTCCTTCACTTCGGTGAGATTAAGACTTTCGTGGCTGTTTTCAGTAGCGGTCATGTTTTTTTAAATACACATTATAAGAAAGGATTCAAGAGGTCCCAGAGCTTTTGGTCTGCTTGGTACTCAACATTTTGGGGTTTGTCAACCTTAATAACTCCAAACTTGTCTCGTTTTCCAGTCACCGCTTGCTTTACGGTTACCTCATTGAGCATTGCCTGGCGAACTTTGGGGTTTTCAACATATTCCTTAAGCAGATTATCCCCAAAGGCTCTGAATTTCTTTTCGTCAAAGGCTTTGTCAGCGGGGGAGGGCGTAATAGAAAAGAAACTTCCTCCATCACGTACAATATGTCCCCCCGAAGCTTCTTGGAAGGCTCTATTTAGAGCCGTCATTATATCATCACCATCAGCATAGCTCGTGTGGTTGTTGATAACACCAAAATAGGGAATGTCCATCTTGCGAACTTCTATGTTCTTCCCTTTTACCAAAAGGATGTCTTTAAGTTTCATTTCTCTCGCCTTGTCCAGACGAGTAGCTTGGCTTCCCGGATCGAGTGTATTTTTGATTGCCAGCTGTCTTTTTAGGTTCGTAATCTGATTCAGAGCACTTTTGTCACCATTATTCAAACGCTCATAGGCCTCTAGAAGTTCGGCTTCCATTTTATTGATCTCTTGGTTATTTTTTTCCAGTTCTTTTGCTTGTTTGATGTACTTATCACCCGCTTTTTTCACATCCGCCTCTTTGTATGGGAATGGTTTAGGGAGTTTCTCACCAGGATTAGCTTTGGTCCAGGCGATCATGGCATCGGCGCGAGAGATCTTGTGCATTAAGGAGTCACGGATTGCCTCATTCGATTTATCGGAAGCAAGATCAATTGTCTTGGCTTTGGCTCTATAGAAATCAAGGGGTTCGAGAGACTTATAGCCTGGAGTTTCGGCCAGTTTCTTGTATCGCCGTTTGGCCATCTCATCCAAAAGAGTTCCAATTCGTCTTTCTGGTTTTCCATTTGGCCCAAGAGGAACATAATCAAACTCCTTTTTAAGCTGTTGAGTTAGATACTTTTCGAGGTCTTTTGTGTCCCCTGTGTTTGCGGCAGTTTTGTATCCTTCTTCTTGAGTAATGAGCTTCATCTGCCCCTTTTCGTTTGTCGCTCGTTTTGCAGCTTCGTACTGCTTGCGACCGATTGGTTGAATATTGATTCCCACCTCCTTAAGAGGTTTTCCATTATAGGTCCCCTCAATGAAGGCTTTCTTTTTCTTTTCATTAAAAAGCTTAAAAAATTGGTCGAGCTCTTTTTGGTTTTCTGGTTTGGTGAAAAACACAATTTCATCCCCTCCAAAACGAGATATTTCAAAGGGGACTTTTCCCTTGGGAAATACTTCGTCGGCCACCTTTTTCATAAGGATAAAAGTCGCGTCCACATTGTTTCTCGCTTCGGCCGCCGCTTTAGATTTAATACTGTCGAGTTCTCCTTTTGCCTCGAGAACTTTTTTCTTAGCCGCATTTCGCTTAAAGAGTTTCCACTTAGGAAGGGCCTGAAAAGCCTCTTGGGCAGACTTCAATTCACTCTGGGCATTTTCGAGGGGTTCCAAAAATTGCTTAGGGATCAGTTTGTCATTTCCAACTCCCATCCCCGTAACATCCCCAAATGTCATTTCCATCTTCGACCCAAAAGTTTTCTTGAAATGCCCCATTCCCTCAGGGGTCATTAGCAAGTCCTTACGTCTCATACCCGTCATGGTGTCGTTTCTCAGGTGAGGAGCCTCACGCACCTTTGGTGCATGGTGTACCCGCTCTTTATTACGAGCCAGAGCGGCTTTGATGCGATCAACTTCCGCACGTGCTGTAGCGAGTTCTTTTTCTTGTTTTTTAATTTTCTTAACATGTTTATCGCCTCGTCGCTTATCTTGGTTTTTACGAGCGTTCTTAAGACGCTTTTCGATGGCGGCTACATTATCTTCGGCATTTTTGAGTGCCGCTTCATCCACACGAGAAGTCGGTTTAGCGGGAGAAGGAGCAGGAGAAGGTTCAGGCACCTCAGTCCGTTTATCAGAAGGGGGGAGTTTTGATTCTAGCTTTTGTCCTTTGGCCTCTAATTTTGCAATATCCTTCTGGAGTACGTCTCTACGAGCTCGGAAGATATACAGGTCATGCGCATCTTGAGATCCTTTAGAAAGACCATGTTTTGCCTGCTTTGCCTCAAGCGCTTTGATTTCTAATTCTACCTGAGCCAACTCTCCTTTGAGATCCTCCAGTTTGCCCTGATTTACTTTGAGCTTTTCTTCTGGTTTACGAGAAAGCGCTTGCCCCTTAAAAAAGGCTCGTCCTTTGTCCCATAGGCTACCTGCAGCTTTGGCAACCTGTTTGGTTGTCTTTACTGGGTGTCTCAAAAAAGTTGCTGCTCCTTTGACAGTGTTAAAAGCGAATTTTGCGGGATTCACAAGAAAAGTATCTTTTGCCCAGTTTGCAGATTTCGCGATTCCTTTCCCCACATCAGACGCAATCTCTTTGGGGCCGTTCTTGGCAAAGTAGCCAGAAATCTTCTTTCCTCCTTCTTTTAACGCTCCCTTGAGCCCCAGGTTTTTGATGGCCTTGATTCCGGCCTTAGTTCCGGTTCCCACTCCAGGAAGAACCAAGTCAATCGCGAGACCCACTGTACCTACACCAATAGAAAAGAAGGCATCCATGCGGCTCTGCGCAATTCCTGAACCCATTCTTTTTCCCGTAAGTAATCCATAGACACCATCTGAGATATCCACAAAGTTTCCGTAGATAGGAACCAAGCTGGTAGCGAATTTTGTTCCTTCGATGGCTTTGTCGCCTGTGGTAGCTGTTTCATTGAGTCCAACAGTAGAATGCACTAGTCCAATAGTCGTTCCCACTGGAGTAAAGGCGGCCAGTGTCTTGACCCCTCTTCCCAAACGAGCCAGTGTTTTTTCGATGTCCCCCTCTTGGTTAAAGGTCAGCTCCTCTTGGCGAAAAGTATCCAGATCCTGTAGAAGCTCAGCAGAAGGAGGCCGCTCTTTGGTTCCTGCTCCTTCAGAAAGCATCGCCTTGTAGGCCTGACTCAAAACTCGATAAGCATCATCCTTTCCATCTTGTCGGTATCGAGCCAGAAGGTCTTCAATCTGCTTCTTTCGTTCTTCGACTTTAGAATTGATATCTGGTGGAGTTTCCGCAGTTTCCCCCTGAGCTGGAGTAGGGGCGGCTTGAGACTCTGGAGCCTCACTTTTGGCCGCAATCTTATCAGCTTCCACCGACAACCCCTCTACCTTAGGCATCATCTTTTCTGTGAAGTAAACAAATCCTTCAGGAACTTTGAGAACCTGTCCTGGTTCTAGCTTGTTGGCGTTGGGGCCAATTAGTTGTTTGTTGTGTTCATGAAGTTTCTGCCATGTCAGCGCTTCTCCCTTTTGATTAAAACACCGAGGCGCAATCTTGGAGAGCCAGTCACCTTTTTTGACCGTACATTCTTTGGGTTGATTCTGGGCAATATGCGCAAAAAAAGCTTCCATCTTTTTTTCGAGCTGCGCCGAAAGGGCATCAATATCTTTTTGATCAACGTGTTTAAGGAATTCTCCCACCTTAGCTTTGTATTTGTCACGCACATTTTGAGGCGCATGAAGCTGATCCATTTTTGACTGAAACCCTTCGACCTTTTTCTGAAAAGCCTGCACCTTTTCATCAGGATTTACTGGCGCATTTGTAGTATTTTCAGCACCTTGTTTGAGAGCATCCCCCCCTTCTGAAGGGGCTTGATTGGCAGCAGGGGAAGGGGCTGTATTTCCAGTCATGGATTATAAGTCGTTAAGTTCCAATTCGAGCTTATCAAGCTCTGCCTGATTTACTTCGGTGTCATGCTGATGGAGATCACCGATCATTTCTTTCTGGAGTTTGGCCATAAACGCTTCAAATTCCTGAGAAAGATCTGAACCAGTTTTTTCATCAGCAAAGTGTTGTTTGAGCATGGTGTGAATCGCTTCATCTTCAAATTCCAGGATCGAAAGTAATTCGTGCAGCTGCTCAACCGTAAGTTGTTCAGCCAGCGCAAGGTAAAAATCACGTCTTTCAGGTGAAATCAAAAGAGACGATGTAAGCGCCTTTTTTACCTTCGATACAAGATCGGCTTTCATTTATTTTTTGTCTAAAAATCCGATAATTATACCACAGAAGAGCAAAAAGAGCAATTAAATAAAGCATTTAAACTAATCCCACCAGAAAGGGGAAAAAGTAACGAACCTTAAGCCAACCTTAAATCTAAACGAAAAAATTTTTGACCCGAAAAAAAGAGATGATAATTTGGAGAAACCCCTTTGCGGTATTTCTAGACCCCCTTTTACAAATGACTACTCAAGAGTTTCAGGTGACCGTTCTCGAACAATTAAAACAAATATCTGAAACACTCAAACAACACACGAAAGATATTGCGCAGCTAAAAAAGGATGTATCCGAGCTGAAAGAAGATGTGTCTGAGCTTAAGGGAGATGTATCCGAGCTAAAAAAGGATGTTTTTGAGCTAAAAGGAGGTGTGTCTGAGCTTAAAGAAGATGTTTCTGCATTAGAAGGAGAGGTGTCCGAGCTGAAAGCGTCAGCTAAACATCAAAAGAGCTTCGAAAAAGAGGTAAGAACCTTTATGTGGGAACAAAGAAGATTCAACCGAGACCTCTTCGTCGTCGTAGAAAACGATTTATCTGATCAAATTGGAGCTATTTCTGACGAGCTCAAAAGCTACGCCGAAAAAGAAGTCATCCACCACCAAAAATCCTGCCGCAACTACTCCAGCCCCACCCCGGTTAACATCTTCAAAAAATAGTAATTGCTCACTGTTTGTTGCTTGTTGTTAGTTGATCTCCTCCCACTTCACTTCCAAAAAGTGTGTCGAACAAGAAAAACACGGGTCAAACGCTCGGATCATTTTTTCGATTTCCAGCTGCAGCTTGGCCTTGCTTTTGCGAGGGTTTTTGGAGATCACCTGATTGAGATAAGCCTTGACCGACGCTTCCATCTCAGCCAGGTTCTGAACGGTGGGGGTGATGATATTGGCTTTCTTGAGCACGCCCTTGCGATTAAATTCGTAGTCGTGAAACAAAATCCCTCGAGGGACCTCAATGGCGCTGATACCTCTTAGGGGGCCTTGTTTTAGATCCACTTTTTTTGGTTTTTCAGGCGCAAAAGAATGAGCGTCCAAAATCTCCACGGCTCGGAGCAACCAGTGATAAATCTCGAGGGCCTGAGCCAAATTGTTGTGAAAAAGATTTGTGGTAGGGAAGGGGGATTTGTACTTCTTCATGATCGACAAAACCTCAGGGGAGAGCCGGTCTTCCGCCTGGTTGATTCGAGCCAGGGCCCCGGTCATAAAGGCTTTCCCTTCGACCGTTGCAAACTTGGCCGTAGAATCACGGTGAAAGTATTCCTCGACGAAAGATTCATAGTCTTTGGGCGAAAATCTCAGGCCGGTATTCGAAAGAATATCACCCGTAAGAAGAGGGAAGGTCTTGTCGTTTTCGAGCGAAAGAAAGACTGTATCAGGGTTTTCGTACTGAGGAACGTCTAGAGATGAAAACAGCTTAATCGTATTTTTTACAAGCGGAAAAAGGGGCACCAGCTCTCTTTTGAGCTGGGCGACCTGGGCCTGGTCAGGGACCTGTGTGACGCCCCCCACCATCGGCACAAAAGGATGCATGTCGCGCCCTCCAAAAGCCTCAATCAGCGCGTTCCCCACCCGCACAATCTCGAGACAGTTTTTGATTTCTTGGGGGTGATCTTTGGCCAGTTCAATCGCATTACCCGCCCCCAAAAAATCCGGCAGCACAAAAAAATACAAATGTGAGGCATGAGACCGGATGCGCTCGCCAATAGTAATCAGTTCTCGAATCAGTCGGGACTGCAGTGAGGGGGTCACCCCCAAAGCTCTTTCGGTAGCGGTGATAGAAGCCACCGTGTGCCCACAAGAACAAATCCCGCAAATACGCGAAGTTATCAGCGATATTTCATCATATTTCCGCCCCTTGATAATACTCTCAAAATACCGGGCCCCCTCCACCGAATGCACATGACATTCCTGCACTTTTCCGTCCTTGATCTTGATATGAACCTCCGCGTGGCCCTCTACCTTTGTCACATGATCGAGTGTGATTTTTTTTGTTTTGGTCATCGAGGGTAAGTTTAGCAGAAATTAAGTAGGGGGGCACATTTGGACAAGGGCGCTCATTAGAGCGCCGGAGCGGGGCTGTGCCCGGCTCCGCATATTTCTACCGTGAAAGCCGATATAGTCTTGGGGTGCTTGCTCAAAGATAGAAAAATGCGGACCAGGGAGAAACCCGGCTCCTTCAGGGGACATAAAGACCATCGAAACCCTCTCGCGCGTTCTGACGAAAAAAAGGAAGGACACAAAAGAAATCACCAGTGTAGAAAACCAGACAACCAATCGAAGTCGAGGGAGAGGGTGGTCGAAGATCCCATGAAAAAGAAGATCAAAAACTCAGAGACGACTGAGCCTCACTCGCTATTGCCAAAACCATATATTTCATGCTATAATACAAGGATTTATTCAAATACCAATGAAAAAAATTCTCAGTCTTCTGATTGTGCTAACGCTGGCATTCCAGCCAACACCCGCCCAAGCCTTCAGTGTAGGCGGCCTCGTTGACAAGGCCAAAGGCGCCGCCACCAAGGCCGTGAACAAAGCCGTTAGCGGAGCGGTGAACAAGGTTACCGGGAACATTATGGGGAAAGCCCAGTCTATGATGGGGGACATTGGCGGGAAGTTGGGAGCACTCGGATCACTCGGAGGACTGGCCGCGGGAATCGGAGGCGGGGGAGATATCATGGGCGGCGCTATGGAATCCCTCCAAGGGGCTTTGGGAAGTATTCCCGGAATTGATCTTGGAGGCATCACCAAAGGATTAGGACTTCCTCAGCTCGAGGAATTAAGCCTTGCGAAGGGAGCCCGGCCTGATGCACTCAAAAAATTTCAAGAAGTTTTGGCAGATGCCACAAAAGGATTGGAAGGAGCAACCTCATTACTCGATGAGCAAAAAGGGTTACTCGATAAACTTACCTCTGAAAACCCTGTAGCAAATGTGCTTAATTCGGAATTAGACAAGATTTCAGCCGCAAAAGACGCCCTTTCAAAGGGGGACTCAAGCCTTTTTGATTCGATCATGTCTGACAGCTCTTCCTTTGCAGATAAGCTGGGAGATGTTGGGAAATTAGCCGACATTGGAGACATTGGAAGCAAGTTAGGAGACATCGGAAACATCGGAAGCAAAATCGGAGACATCGCTTCTGTCGGAGGACTTTCTGACATTGCTGGGGCCGGGATCGATGGCGTGCTGAGTGGAGGAAGTTTCAAAGACGCGCTTGGAGGAGCCGTTGGAGGAAAAGTAGGAGACGCCCTTGGGGGCGGAGGCCTGGGAGGAATTATTGGAGCCGGAGCCAAAAGTGCGCTGACGGGAGGCGACTTTAAGTCTGCAGCAGGGGGAGCCCTGGGAGGTCAGCTCGCCGGAGCGATGGGAGGAAGTACTATTGGAAACATAGCTGGAGCAGGAGTAAAGAGTGCTCTTTCGGGAGGGGACTTCAAGTCTGCCGCTGGAGGAGTTCTCGGAAACCAAATCGCGGGAGCCGTGGGAGGAAATGTCATTGGAGACATCGCTGGAGCGGGGATAAAAAGCACCCTATCCGGAGGGGGGTTCAAATCTGCTACAGGCGCCGTGGTCGGCGACAAGCTCGCCGGAGCCATGGGAGGAAGTACCATTGGAGATATTACCGGAGCGGGAGTAAAGAGTGCTCTCTCGGGAGGAGACTTTAAATCCGCGGCTGGATCTGCAGTTGGTGACAAGCTTTCGAGTGCGGTAAGCGGAAGTGCTATCGGCAACACAGCCGGAGCCGGAATAAAAAGCGCGCTGAGTGGAGGAAGTTTCAAAGACGGCATCAAAAACGAAATCGGAAGCCAGGTTGGAGGGGCCGTGAGCGGCACCATTGGAGGAAAATTAGGAGACAAAGCCGGGAAGGCGATCCAACAAACTATTACTCAGGCTCCAAAACCATCTCCCACCCCCACGGCGCCATCGGAACCTTCAGTGCCTGCGGTGCCAGCTGTGCCAGCCGCTCCCGCCGTTCCCGCAGTAACGGCCGAAGAACCAACGGTGCCAAGTCTGCCCCCTACGCCGGCCGACTCTCCCTCGCAGACTCCCACACCGACCAAAGAAATCCCTACACAAACCACTCCTACGACAGAACCATCAACCACCACCCAAATCAAAACCGAACCTCAGTCATCGACTACTACCACCACAGAAGTTCCAGCCACAAAGCCGGTCAACACTCAAACCGGAGGATCTCAGAATGCTGCCACCGAAGTGCCAGCCACCCCGCAAGAACCCAAAACTCCGATGAGTCCCCCTGTAGTGGCTAAGCAAAAAGTAGACCCGGCCAAAACTCCCCAGGTATTCGGGGCTCAACCAGAACCAAAAACAGTCGACCCCACCCCCGTACAGTTTGCCGAAGTGCCAGGCATCACAGACAAAGCCAGCGCTAACAAAATCATCACAACCGTCTACAAAGTCCAAAAAGAAAGAATCGGCCTGCGTCCAGGAGAGGCCTGTACCGGAGATTATGGAGCTTCGGTCGTAGGGAAATGTACTCGATCGTGTCTCAAACAAATCTTGCCCGGAGGACGATGTGAAAACGGACTCAAGTGTTGTGTGCGCCCCGCCACCAAAGAAGGAGAACGGTGCGGAACCAAGACCGGAGCCGTCTGTACTAATACCAAAGGAGCAAGCTGTGCCGGAGGGGATGCCTACGAAAGCAAAGATCAAAGGCAGTGTGCCGGAGCGGGACTAAAGTGTTGTGTGCCAATGAAAAAGGCTGAGAACAATCTTCCGGCCCTCAAACAAAGCGCCCCCACCTCTACCATTAGAAACATGAAGCCCGGAATCGTGGGAAAAAAGATGAAAGATCTCTGTACCGGAGTTTTCGGACTCTCGCTCCAGGGACGATGCTACCCTCCCCAATACCTAAAAGCCTACCCTCAGATTCCTGGGGCCAAGTGCGAAGGAGGGCTCCTGTGTCTGACCAAAAAAGGAGGAGAAGCCTCGCTGTGTGGGTTCAACAAACAATCCCGATGTAGCGAACTACAAAACGGAGCCTGCCCCAATAGAGGAAAACTGATTACCGGAGGAAGAACCTGTGAAGCTACGAGCGGAAGAGGGAGTGCGATGGGATGCTGCCAGAGTTCTCAAATCATATCTTTTGCCCCCACCGAAACAACCCCAGTACTTACGGCGCATCAAGTGATGCCGTTTGCCGACTGGATTGTGTTTCTGACCAAAAATGTAACCGCTTCTCTATTTAGTAGTGAATCTGTGGTTCTAAAATAAATTCCAAAACAATGACAAAATCAATTATTACAAAACTGCTGCTTGTTATCACATTATGTGTGGTTTGTTTTGGGGAGGTGGGGTATGGGGCAACGAAACAAGAATTTGAAATGAGAAAAAAGGCGCTTGAGTTAAAAATAGCGGAAGTTGCAAAAGAATATCTCGGAGTAGGGGGGTGCTATAGAAAGGCGCAGAGAAAACATAACGAAGCCAGCGTATTAAAACTCTGGAGTGCAGTGAAAATAGCGAAAAAGACAGGAGACAAAGAAAAAATAAAAACAGCTTACCAAAATTACTACAGGAACTTATTAAGAGTGTTAGAAGCAATTGAAAGACATGTGGACTCAGAATGCAAAAAACCTTTATTAAAAAAAACGAAAGCACCTCAAAAAAAATCTGACATTGCCTCAATAAAAGAAGCTGCAAAAAACGAAGAAGTCTCACTCCCAAAATCCAAAAAGAAAGCAGAAGCCGCTCCCGAAACAGCCAGTACTCCCAGAAAAGAAGCTAAAAAAACACACCCCACCGACCCCAAAGCCAAAAAACCAGGAAAGGGTACCGCGGCCGCCGCTGGAGCCACCGGCGCGGCTGTGGGCGCAGGGGCCACAGCCGCTACAACGACTGCTGACAAAGGAGACGCTCCTGCGTCTACCGAGCAAGGGGCAGCTCCTTCTGCCGAAGGGGCATCCTCTCCAGAAGGCACCACCGAAGCAAGTGCTACTGCTTCAGAAAACGCACCGGAATCCACCATCGATTCAACGAATGACAGCTCAGGAACCGAAGGTGAAAACGAAGAGGAGAACACTCAAGAAGAATCAGAAACTCAGACTAATTCAGAAAATGAAGGCGGAGATGCAGAAGGCACAGAAAATACGAGTGAAAGTCTCAGTGCCGACATTACAAAGGGCGGAGAAACAGAAGAAAACAAATCAAAATGTAAAAAAGATGATAAGAAATGTATGGAGGAGGAGTTAACCCAAAAAGAGGAAGCACTAAAAGAGGCAGCAAATAAAAAAGATCCAGAAGCCGCGAAAAAAGTGCTAGGGAGTCGTGAGGACATAGAAAAAACAGAAGGCACAGTGGCTGAAGGACAAGATGAAGCCACGGCCTTAGGGAAAAAAGGACCGGCCCTGGCTGCCATCTACAACATGAGCAGAAAAACTGAATCCTTCAGCCTCAAGCGTCTCACCGTGGGAAAAGAAAACACCCTCACCATCCTCGACCAAAACGAAGAACGAAACATTATCAGTCGAATCATCAAAATGCTGGCTGGTATCCTGGGGACCTTTGGGGTGCTTATGATGGTGGTTGGAGGATTGTTTATGGTCGGAAGTCGCGGAGACGAGAATGCCTGGCAAAAGGGGAGGCAGATATTTATCTATACCGCTATGGGGCTAGTGATTGGGTTTGTGTCATATATGATTGTTCAGTTGGTGATCTCGGTGGTATTTAAATTGATGGAGTAACAGGAAGTCGTAGGAAGATAAAATTGCGTCATCCCGAATCGTCAGGGTTCAACTTTAGATCATTCAAAACATGAGGGATCATCCATATAAATTTGAGTACTGAGAAAAATAGAAATTATTCCCAAGAAGCAGATAAATCTTCAAGGTTGGGATTTTTACTTCTAATGAGAACAAGCTTCTTTTTCCGATTCCACTTTTTTATTTGTTTTTCTCTTTCTATTGCACCTTCCATCGACCCTGGCCCTTCATAGTATAGAAGTCTAGTTACATTGTACTTGGCGGTAAAACCTCCAAATCCATGATTTTTATGCTGATTAACTCGGTCTTCAAGTTGGCTAGTGACACCCACATAAATAACGAGTGTCTCGCTGCCCATGATATATACATATCCTTCTTTTTCCTTCATGCCTTAGATCATATGGATGATCCCTCATGTTGTCGATCTTCATTTCAAAATGGTCCGTCATTCGGGATGACACATTTTAAATGCTCTCTCTCCCTCTCACTAGCACAAGAAGCAAAAATCCCCTAAAATCACACCCGACAAAAAATAAAATAAATGCGACCCTCCATTTTAGGTGCCCTCCAAAAATCTATATCCCCTCTAATCAAAAGAGGGCTGGCTTTTGGGTGCCTGTTGGTTTTTTGTGGAAACCTGATGGGGCCTCAGGTATTTGCAGCCGAAGAAAATGCCGCTCCCGCTCCCACCCCACAACCAGAATCAAAAGCCGCCCCTGAGTCGAAGGGGGCAGGGGCTTCTGAATCAAAGGGCGGAGGGACTGGCTCCTGTGAGATTAATTGTGATATCAAGGTCGATTCGGTGAGCGAAACCAGTGCAGGTTTTACCTTCACTCCCACGAAGGCGGAAGGCATAGACACAAAGTCCGTTACCAAAACAATTGAGGTGGGAAAAAGCTCGAGCGTGGACCTGGACGGAGACGGAAAAGCCGACCTAAAAGTAACACTCGTTTCAACAGACACCGAAAAAGATTCGGCCAGCTACAACATAGAAAAACTTCATTCCCCTGGCGGGGGCGGTGGAGGCGGCGGCGGTGGTTCTGGTGAGAATGCAGCAGAAGGCGCCGAGGGAGCAGGAGGCGGAAGTGATCTGCCAGGCCGAAACCCTAAAAAGAAAAAAAATCCAAAGTGTAAAGGAAAATACTGTGTCGAACTTCGAGAGAAAATCCTAAAAAAAGAAGTTATTACCGGTGATGGCGGATTCGGGTTGATTCTTGACTACGTCGTAACCATGTACAAATGGGGGGCTGCTATTTTGGGGATCATCTGTGTGCTGGTGATTGTTTTTTCCGGGGCCCGGATTATGCTGGGAGGGCTCGACCCCGACCAAATCGGTGAGGCAAAAACCTGGATTGGCGCGGCGGTGGGGAGCCTGGTGCTTTTATTTTTGATTACCCTGGTTCTGAGAACCGTTAATCCTGGATTCTTTACGCTCACTTAATGAAATCATTTATTGCGGCTCTGGCATTGGCGTTTGTGTGTTTCACGATTGGGACGTGGACGCCTCAAGATGCCTACGCTGCCGAAGGTATCATCCCCTGGAATGTTGAGGGATCTTGTACAGGAGTTGAGTTCGACCCACAAAGCGGTATGCCCAAACTCCCCGCCAAAATCGAAGCCCTCAAAGAAAGTGATCCCGAAGCCTACCTAGGGTACAAAATGAGATGCGGAACAGTGTCTCTTTCGGATGTTCCCAAGCAGGTCGTTCACTGGATCAACCTGGTCCTCAAAATTCTCCCTTCCATTGGCGTGGCCATGGTGATTTTTGGAGGGATCTACTATATCTACGGATCGGCCACCGATTCCAAAGAAAAAGGATGGGATGCCATCACCTACGCCATATTAGGGTTGGTAGTGGCCTTTACCTCCTGGTGGTTGGTCGACTGGATACAGGTGTGGCTGACGAGCTAGTTACTATCGGTTGGGAATAAACCATTAACAATTAACAATTTTTGATTACACTCTTCGCAGTTTTGCATCGATGAGCCAATAATTCGGGGAAGTAGCTCACTGGTTAGAGCAGGGCGCTCATAACGCCTTGGTAGTGGGTTCAATTCCCACCTTCCCCACCAGGCTTTGTTATGAAAGAATCAAAATAGCAAAAGGGCCCAAGGAAGAAAGTTCTTCCCGGGACCCCAACGGAACATGTGTTCGAAGTACCTTCTAAAGAGTTGGTGATCTTTTTTGGGTGGAGAAGGTCAAACACAGCGGCTCCAGCCACCAACAACACAATGAAAAAGGTTGCAGGCGAGCTGAGTTGATATAATAAAAAAAGAAAAAGAAGTCAATTGAGCGGATTTTATTTGGCCCACATCCCAACACTCTGCTCTTTGGCCCACTGCTCATAAGCCCGAAACTCAGCTTCTCGCTCGAAATCAAATCGATAATATCCCTTAGCCAGCCCCTGCTTGAGTAGCTCAGCATTTACATCGATACCTTGTTCGGTAAATACATACCCTAGTCGACGCCCGTATTTGTCGAAGGGAGAAGAAAATTCATCGGTTATCAGGCAGGCTTTTTCGGACCCCAAAAGCAAAGATTCAGTAAGAGACGAAGCCTCCGGCCCAAAAGGCTGCACGGGTTTATCCGGGTGCTTGGTTTCCGGGGTATCAATCCCCACAAATCGAACCTTGGTTTTGGTTTCAATCACAATCGTGTCTCCATCCACCGTCCGAACATAAGGGTGCCATTCACACTCAGAAGGAAAATGATCCGCCGCAAAAGAAGCCTCCTTTTTTGGGAGAGAAGGAGGTACTTCTACCTCGTCACGAGGAATAAAATCCTCAAAAGATCGTTCATGCGAAGGCAAAAGAGGGGAATAAGCGCAAGAAACCAAAAAAAATGAAACACCAACCGCCAAACCAAATCGCATCATCGAGCAAGATTTTATCCACCACAAATTCTACCTCATCCCCCCATAATTCATAATTCATTATTCAAGGGATAAGACAAAAAGAAGGATTCAACATGAGTGGGCAGAATTCCCTTCTGTTAGGCATCCCCGAAGCCCAACCTTAACTCAACCTTAAATCCGCATTTGCCTTTTTGCTTTCTTCCTGCTAAACCGCCCCGACGTGTCGGGCACGCGTTTTTGTCGTGCCCGGCCCTTTTTTATTCCTCTCTTCCCATAAAGGAGAAATCACATGCAAGAATTGACCCCCCAACAAGAATGGACGTTAGCGATCTACATTGGAACCGGCATTTTCTTCGCCCTCTTTGTCGGAAAGATGGTGTGGGAGTGGTTAGTGGGCCCCCTGGTCGGATCCATCGGCTATCTGATATTGGGGATCATTGCCCTCTTGATCATCACCGCTGCTATGTAAGAAGAAAAGAGGAAAGGGGAGGCGACCAACTAAAGGTCGCCTCCAGCACAACCACCAGGACTGTCTCAATCCATCATCTCCCATGTCAGGAGAGACACGAGAGGGATCTCAAAGTATAAAGACAGAACAGCTCCAAGGATTGCATCAAACTCATCAGTCCTCTGAAAACCACAAAAGCAAGTCCAAACTAAATCACTTGCCTCAGGAATAACTTACAACCCTATGAAGAGACCCACCAACCGAAAACCACAGAACAAAACAAGACGCCTTCTCAGAAGAAGAGAAACCTGGCCCGAAAAAGTGTTCTGGAAAGCGATAAGAAGAAGGCAGGTTTTGGGCGTCAAATTCAGAAGGCAAGTCTCAATCGGAAGGTACATCGCCGACTTTTATTCATTTGAGAAAACAATAGTCATTGAAATTGATGGGGAAAGTCACTTTGAGTCTATTATGGCCATAAAGTACGACGAAAGAAGGACCAGGTATATCGAATCAAAGGGTATTAAGGTGATCCGGTTTAGGAATGAGGAGGTACTGGAGAATCTCTCAGAATGCATTGCGGTGTTAGAAAAGGAGTTAGTCAATCAGAGAGGCTGAGACCCCTCTTTAGTTCTCCCCTAACAGGGGAGAAAGACAAAGGGCGTTAGGAAGGGGGGCACAGAAGATGGGCACGAGTCACCCCCCCAACAGCAGCTCAATGCAGGTTTTCACGCTTCACAAACCAGCACCCCCAACAACCCTCTTCCCTATTAGGAGAGACAGGAGAGGGGTCTCCAACATAAACTCAGAACAACTAAATAGATTGCGCCAAAACTTCAGAGCACATTTTGATCTCACACAAAGAAGAGGTCGGGGGCTCAACCTCAAAGACAAAACAACTCCGGGATTGCACCAGGCCTCAAACCAAACCTGCCCCACCCCCAAACATAGACACCAACAAAAATATCAGCACAATGTTCATACTGTTAATTGTTAATTACTAATTGTTAATTGCTCATGTCCGGACACTCCAAATGGCATTCGATAAGACACAAAAAAGGCGCCAACGACGCCAAGAGAGGAAAGATTCTCACCAAACACTCAAAAATTTTGATGGTGGTGGGAAGAAATGATCCCAATCCCGAAACCAATGCTGCACTGCGAGTGGCCATTGCCAACGCCAAAGCCGATTCAGTTCCCAAGGATAATATTGAACGCCTTCTCAAGAAGCTCTCCGGGGAAGGAAAAGATGGCGTAACGTATTCCGAACAGGTCTACGAAGGGTTTGGGCCCGACGGAGTTCCCTTTGTTATTACCGCTATTACCGACAACGCCAACAGAACCTTTCCCGAAGTAAGGACCGCCGTTAATAAAAACGGAGGGAATTTAGGCTCTTCAGGGACCGTTATGTTTATGTTTGATCACGTGGGAGTCATTTCTATCAAGACGGATGGAAAAACAGAAGACGAACTCTTTGAGCTGACCATCGAATGCGAAGGAGAAGATCTGGACTACAGCGAAGAGGAATCAGAAATCATCACCAAGTTTGAAAACCTCGCCAAAGTACGAAACGCTCTGACAGAAAAGGGGATTGAGGTCGCCAAATCAGAGCCCCAATACCGAGCCAAAGATCCTCGAATCGTCAGCGAAGCCGACGCTGAAAAACTAGAAAAATTTATCGAAGCGATTGAGGAAGTAGCTGACGTAGATGAAGTTTATGGAGGGTTTGACGTCGAATAAAAAGGGGGGCGAGAATCAACTCGCCCTCAAGATCAGATGGTAGTAAAGGGCAAAGAGACCAAAGGCCGAGAAGACAATTGCTAGAATGTAGCCAGGTATTCTTTTCCATCCTGTTATGCCCATTTTGCTATCAGATAGGGGGAAGGTCCATCCAAACCGGATTGAGCCAAGCCCGGCAACGCATCCCAGGGCGGTTGGATCTTCGGAAGTCAACACCATAGCCAGAAACCAGCCCCAACCTTCATGCATCTGAACGATCATCGTCCACCTCCATTTTCAAATGCGGGGGATAATAGATATGCATAAAATACACTAATTAAAGATGGAAGTCAATCATAAATAACGACCTCTCCCTACCCCCTAATCCCTAATTCCTTATTCTAAATCTCTCAAAAAGATATTTCCCTACCATGGACCTTCTGGCTCAATTCGCTCTCTTCATTGTCTCCACCTACGTCCTCATAAAATCCGCCGATTACTTCATCGGCGGAGTTGAAAAGCTAGGGATCTGTTGGCGACTTCCTCACTTTCTCACGGGGGTATTAGTTATGGCGGTAGGGACCAGCCTGCCTGAGTTTTCCACTTCGATGGCTTCGGTCATAAAAAACGAAGCCGACATGCTGGCCGGGAATGTGTTGGGGACCGTTATTGCCAATATCTTCTTAGGGCTTGGGTTGGTGACGCTTTTGGCCGGCAGAAATATTAAGTTTCAGCAAAACATCTTCCAGGTGCATTTTCCCATTTTCATCCTCTCTATTGTTCTGAGCACACTTACGCTCTGGGACGGATCCATTACTCCGGTTGAAGGATTCTTTTTTCTGGGAATCTGTGCCGCGTATCTGTGGTTTCTCTTTTCTCAAGACAAAGAAGACCACCCCGAAAAACTAAAATTCTCCTGGTGGTTTTTAATCGTGCCGCTCCTCAGTCTTGGAGGGCTCGCACTGTCTTCGGAATTTGTCATCCGGTCTATTATCGAAATTGCCTCTCTGGCTGGAGTGGGAAAAACCGAACTCGCCGCCACTTTAGTCGCGGTTGGGACCAGTCTTCCTGAAATAATGGTGGGCGTGACGATGGTGAGAAAAAAGAAATTCGACATGGCTGTGGGAAATGTCCTGGGGTCCAACATCTTCGACATCCTGCTTATTTTTGGAATTGGATCTTTTGTCGGTCAGGGGATTGGCGTGTCTGATCTGACACTCAAAACCATTCTCCCCTTTATGATCGGATCACTGCTGATCTATTGGGGAATCTCCAAAGACAAAGAAATCACCCGGCAAGAAGGATTGGCGATGGTGTTTTTGTATGTTTTGTTTCTTGGGAAATTGTTTGGATGGTACTAAGAAAATAACGGGGCCACAGAGGACCCCGTCGTTATAGACTGAGAACAACTCAATCACATGAGTGTTCCACAAAGCAGCTTTCGTTACGCTTCTGCCTCTTGAGCCAGGCGTGCGGCCTTTTCGGCAGCCAACTTGGCATGGTTTTCTTGGAAGTAGGCCATAAACTTAATCAGCGCTTCTACCCCTTCCAGAGGCATCGCATTGTACATCGAGGCGCGGAAACCACCAATGCTCCGATGTCCCTTCAGCGTTACCAGCCCACGCCTGGCCGCTTCCTCCAAGAAGAGTGCCTCCATGGCCTCGTTAGCTTCGGGGATTACAAAGGCCACGTTGGTCCACGAATTGGAATTGGTGGCATAGAATCCATTGGAGCTGGAGATGGCCTGGTAGAGCATGTTCGATCGCTGTGTTGCCAGCTCGATCATGGCCTCTTGACCACCCAGACCATGCACCCACTCCATCACCAAACCCAGGATGTAGATAGCATAGGTCGGAGGTGTGTTGCTCATGGAGTTCTTCTTGGCCTGAACCGCGTAGCTTTCCATCAGCCCAAGGTCAGCCGATGAACGAGTCAGCAAGTCATTGCGAACAACGACCAGCGTTACCCCAGAGGGGCCCAGGTTCTTTTGTGCTCCTGCAAAGGCAACGGCCACATCCTCCCAGGGAACGGGCATTTTGCGCGAAAGAACATCGGACGACATGTCCAGAATCCAGTTGGACAAACCCTCGGGAAGCGATTTCCACTGCAGCCCTTGGATGGTTTCATTGGTGCAGGCGAAGTTGTACGTTGCCCCTTGATGAATATCGAGTTCGGATTCATCGGGCATGCGCACAAAGCCCCCGTGCTCATCCATGTCAACGGCGACATGGATCTGATGATCCCATTTTTTCTTGGCCTCGGCCAAAGCCTTCTGAGACCACGACCCCGTCACGAAGAAGTTGGCCAGGTCACCTCCTCCCATCAGGTTGCTCATCCAGGCTTTGAATTGGGCCGTGGCGCCCCCCTGCTGAAGCAGGATAGTATGGGTGTCTGGAATGCCCAGATTGCGCCGAATCATCTCAAGAGCACGGTTGAAGATAGCCATATATTCTTTGCTTCTGTGGCTCATTTCCATGACCGACATGCCGGTATTATGGAAGCGCTGCTGCTCCATGGCCGACAGGCGAAGCACGTTGACCGGAAGGGCACCGGGACCGGCGGAAAAGTTGTATACCCGGCCCGCTTCTGGCCCCTCATTGTAGGTGATCCCGGCATTGATTGCCGCCATCTCCATTCGTCGCTTCAGAGATAGCTCAAGATAATCTGTAATAGAGGTGATTGAAAAAGACATAGAGTTTGGCTCCCTTGTTCATCTTGGGTGAGTGAGAAAACGTATAAAACATAAGCGAAAACAGCGTGTCAGACCATCTGACAAAGGTCATTTTGAGAAATGATAATTGAAAGTCAACTCCTCTTGCACCCCACAAAAAACATTCTAAAATCCATCACCCATGATCAATCAATTCGACCAACAATACGCCACTATCCTCAAAGGCATCCTCGAGCAGGGGATTACCGAAAAAAACGAACGCACCGGACATATCTGTCACAGCATCCCCGGGGTAAATATGCGTTTCGACCTGGCTCAGGGTTTTCCACTGCTGACTCTCCGAAGGATCCCTCTCAAGGTTTTTATCGCCGAACAAATCTGGTTTCTTATGGGCCACAAAAACCTCGCCTTCCTCCAGAGATTCACCAAGATCTGGGACGACTTTGCCGAGGCCAACAACTGTGTGGAATCGGCTTACGGGTACCGATGGAGAAAACACTTTGGGCGAGATCAGATCGACAGCCTTATTCGACTACTCACCGAAGACCCCACCTCCCGACACGGAGTGATCCTGATGTGGGATCCGGGAGATGATGGGCTGAGTGATGGAACACAGAAAAAAAACGTGCCCTGCCCTTTCTGCTTTACGGCCCAGATAATGGGCGGACGACTGTGCCTACATTTAATCATTCGCTCTAACGACATGATGCTGGGGAACCCCCACGACGTAGCGGGTTTTGCTATGCTGGCTTATTTCTTGGCACAGAAGTTGGAGGTGGAGCCGGGGATATTAACCGCGTCTATTTCCAATGCTCACATCTACGACATTCACGAAGAAAAAGCCCGACAGATTATAGAACGAGAACAGACCCATCCCCCCATTCTCTTTGCCTGTCCTCCCAACGCGCTCGATCGAGCCGAAGAAGGAGACGAGGGACTTGTAGAAGAAATATTCAGTGAACTCAAAAAAAACTATTCCCCTCAGGAATCGGTCGGAAAGATGAAGATTGTACTGTAAAGAAAACTAAGATTTTGTTTCCTCTGTAGCTTCGCCCGGAGCCGGAGTGTCATCTGCTGTAGGAGCTTCAGCTTCTGGGGTAGGATTAGTAGTCTCATCTACGGGCGTCGGAACCGGAGCACTGTCACCTGTTTCAGCATTCGGAGTTGCTTCTGGACCCGCTCCCGCCACAATCTGCTCCATCGCATCATGTCCCCCTCCGCCACTGTCGATTCCCATTCGGGCCTCAATTTCAGCATCCACAAATTCCTTCTTTCGGCCATACTTCATTCGAGAGTACTTTTTGATCACCTCACCCACCTTGGGCTTCATCATATCAGGATCATAAAGCGTCTCCATCGAAAATGGTCGAGAGGTCGTGTTGTGAATGTTGAGCTTCACGTACGCTTTATAGTTTGCAATAGAAAGAATGTCCTGAGAAGACAGTGTTGGCGCATATTCCTTTTCGAGGTATTCAGCATCTTCGGCCCCGACCTTAAAGCTCATCATGGTTCCCACGTTTCCGAATACCGCATCTTTGATCTTGCTGTCGCTGGGGCCATTGCCGCCTTCGCTCAGCTGGGCGATATACTGGTGGGCCATAATCAAACACAGTCGATATTTACGGGCTTCAGATAAGATCGCAGCAAAGGTATCGGTCGCAAAGTTCTGGAACTCATCCACATAAAAGAAGAAATCTTTACGTTCACTTTTGGGGATATCATACCGTCCCATGGCGGCCATGTTGATTCGAGCTACTACAATTAGTCCTAGAAGCTGGGCGTTGATGTCTCCGATTTTCCCCTTCGAAAGATTGATCAGGACGACCTTTTGATTATCCATGGCTTCTCGGAAGTTGAAGGCCGATTTAGTCTGACCAATAATGTTACGCATGGTGGTGTTGGTCACAAACGGCCCAAACTTCGAGGTGAAGTAGGGGATCATCTCTTGTTTTTCTCGTTCTCCCGTGTTGGCCATTTCGTTTTCCCAGAAGGCCCGCACCATAACATTTTTTACCTTCGATACTTTGTATTTCTGGAAATCGTCATCAATAAACAGACGGGGAATATCAATGAGTGTGGCCCCCTCTTCTTCGTCGTCCATAAGCGTCAAACAACCATTTCGGAAGTAGTGCTGAATACGAGGTCCAAAGATCTCGTTTCCAAACAACTTAATAAAGATCTCCATGGCATCCAGACTGGCTCGGTCTTTTTCTTCGGCCGTTTTGGCCTCAAGAATATTCAGTCCCATGGGGCGTTCCAGGTCACCCGGATCAAAGAAGATTACATCTTTGGCTCGTTCTTTGGGGACACAGGCGGCAATATCATCCACTAGGTCTCCATGCGGATCAATCACACCCACTCCGTCTCCATTTTTTATATCCTGCACGGCCATATTCCACAACAGTACCGATTTACCAGACCCCGACTTCCCAATACAGTAGTGATGACGAGTACGGTCGTCTCGCATAAATCGAACGGGTTTGGTAATTCCTCGATAAACCGAGTTCCCCAATACCACTCCATCTTTGGGGAGATCGATAGGGGGGGGGAGTACTTTGTATGTAAGCCACTTAATGGTGGGAATTCGGTTGTATCGTGAATCAGGAAAGTGGAAGATCGTGGCCAATTCTTCAGAACCCAGCAGGCAGTCCTTTTCACAAAAGGCGGGCAGACGATACATGAAGTTGTGATAAATCCAGGGAGAATTAATCACGTTGAGGGGGACTATTCGTCGGTTTTCTAAGTAGTTCCCTCCTTTTCGCTTAAACACATTGAAGGCCACAAAAATACCGTTCAGGATTTCGCTCACACGCTCCTTTCTCGGAGAAGAAGCCAAAACTCGAATTGTGGTCATGTATCCCGACTGAGAAGCCTTCTCACCCATCGACTTATAGAGTTCTTCCTTACTTGAGAGCATTCGAACTACTCCTCCCCCATCTTTTTCGTCGTCGGTGAGGGTGTCTGTCTTCGGATCGTAGCCGGCAAATAGCACCTTGAAAGGGAGCCAGATAAGGCGGAAGATAAATCCCAATACCGGAATAGCAAAGATGCCTGAAGGTTCATCTTTCTCTTTAAAGAGGGCGGTTGAAACCTTTTCGGCCTTTTTCTGCCACCAGTTTCCTTCGGGATGAATCACAAACTGAATAGCGGCTTTTTCATCGTTCTCCAGTTTAGCAAAAGAGTTGGCCAGATCATTGAGCGGATCTTCTTCGATCTGCTTATAGGTCTGGAGCGTATACCAAAAGGGTTTTTCCTGATGGAGGTAGTATCCATTTACATGTCCGTTCTCAACCTTTACGTCGTATTGTTCTTCGGGTTTGAGAACTTCAATCTCAGCTGACTGATAAAAAGAAGTAATCTGTTTGTCGATAATTTTCTGATAGTACGGATCACAAATAATTCCAAAACTCAGCTCCCTTTTTTCGAACTGTAGCTCAAAAGAAATGTGGGGCTTTTTCCACAAGAAACGCTTAAAGACTATGTTGTACAGATTTAATTCACGCGTTTCGTGTAGGGCTCTAAAAAACTGCTCGGCCTTTCCGATCTGTTCCTTGAAGTCCTTTTCGGTCCGTTTTTCCTGATCGAGTTTAGAATCACTTCTCGGAAGCGTGACGCGCATATGCACTAAACTTTTGAATTCATTTCGACGATGAAAATACCGGGCCGCAAACACCAAGACCTTCCACAAAAAGTAGACCGCCACCACGATAATAATCCACATCCACCAGGGAAAGAGACCAAAGATTTCGACGGCCTTCCCCCAAAGTCCGCCCCAATCAACGCTTCCAACCAGTCCAGAAATAAAGTCCATATGAGTTTTAAATCCAATTATTATACCACAAAATAAAACAAAAGAGAAGTAAAAAAGTCTAATTCTTATGATGAATAAGGGGCTTGGTAAAAAATTAAAACCTAAACCGGGCCCTCTTGAAAATTTACAAGAAAAAGCCCCCGGCCAAAACCGGGGGATCCAGTCACGTTTTTCAGTGATCATGTATTTCAAAAGGGGCAGATCAGGAAGATGGAGGCCTGCCCGCAAGAAGGTCTGAGATCGCCCCAAAAATGGGACCTACCGCAGAAGCTGGGACCACCATCGAGATAGACAGAGGTACCATCCGCTCTGAACCATCAGGGCTTCCCGTTTCGGGAAAAGGATCCTCTTCAGGCTCTGCTTCCGAATCGGGTTCCGGCTTGGGATCAGGATCAGGACTCAGGTCCGATGGATCCGGTTCGTCAGGGTTCCCAGGAGGATTGGCGTCCGATTCGTGACCGGGCAGATACCGTTCCCCTTGCGCATCCCGCAGCCAGGGGACCCGAACCCCCAGAGCACGACCGACCTTTCTCTGGGTCTGGTGTTTGGACAAATGCATGCCCCCCGCTTTTACCCAGTTGGCAAGGGTATCAGGAGAGACCTTTGCCTGCCGAGCCAGCTCAGCACGGCTCCAGCCCCGCTCCTCCAAAGCCGAATTGAAGCGGGCCAAAAATTCTTCACTCTGACGCGCCATGTCAGACAATAGATTTTGCAGGCCAGGAGAATTGGGATCAACCCGATCCAGATCAGGATTGCCCTCATCCTCATTAGAAGCTCCATCAGAGGGATCGGGGCTTCCATCGGCAAAGGCAAAAGGCCCTCCCCCCTCGAGTAACCAGCCAAATGAAATCCCCATGGCCTGGGCCCACTTGTACGTGGTATTGGCTCTGGGGGTGGTTCCACCTTTTCGAGCCTTCCGAATAGTTGTTTCAGCGGTCGAAGAAGCCCGGGCCAAAGCGGCTCCATTCATGCCCGTTTGTGTAATGGCAAAATTGAGTCGATCGGCAAAGGTTTCCAGCGTGTCTGGCGGCACGATAGAGTCAAGAGCGGCCGGTTTGGTGTCCTCCTTCGGAGGAGGGGTAAGATCCGGTGCAGTAGGAAGCTTACGGCGCTGAGCCGCAGACAGCCAATCACCCTTTCCATCACGCAGCCATACCAAGCGAATCTTCAGAGCTTTGGCCATCTTTCTGAGCGAATTGTTACTGGGACGAACGCTCCCTTTGCGAGCATGGGAGATACTGGAAATAGAAAGGCCCGTAGACTTGACCAGTTCAAACGGCCGAATCTCACGCTGTTTCATCGCCCAGACAAGACGCGCCCCAATGGTGGGAAGATCTGGCAGGGTAGCTGGAGGCGGAGGTTCTTCCAGCATTGTTCCCACCTCTCCATAGAGCCAGGGTGCTTGAACCCCAAGCTGCTGTGCCAGCTTTTCAAAATGAGGATAGCTGGTGCACTCCCCCCTCTTCATGCGCTGAAGAGTAGAAGAAGAAACACTGGTTACACTACTCCAGAATTGTATGGCGCTGTGCTCCAGAGCCTGTTCCAAGCGCTCACGAATACCCTCGGGATTGTGTTCGATTGATGTTTCTGATTTTGACATGGATTGTTTCCCTATTTACTGGGTTGAAGATGGTAGATCTGAGAGCCAAGCTCTCAGGACAGAAATACAAAAAAGAAAAAACGTACTGCAAAGATCAAACGGTCTTCAAAAAAGCACTTCATTAAGCACAAACATGAAGAACGTGAGGGGTTATAGGGTATTGCGATAATTTGTCAAATAGGGATGAGCAGAGTAATTCCTGGTCACCAGAGGTGGCAACCAGGAAGGGGGCGTGACAAATCACGGGGCGAGAGCAAGCGCACAAAGAGAGAAAAGGCACTTCCTCATGGAGGGGTTATCGTTATTATTCTTCCTTACAGGCTCCTTCTTCCTCCTCCTCTCCCAGGTCGGGGAAAGTGGGGATGACATGATAGAGGCAGCGGCCCTGAACCATATCCGAATCGTATTCAACAGAGAGAAACCCATCCCCAATCGAAAAGTGGCATGAGGTTTTGCCCTGGAAAAACCGAGCGACGCGATACTGGCCGGCATAAATAATGATGTATAAAGCGTTATGATCCAGCTCAGGCTTGGTCTTGGCATCGGCCTCAGGTTCAGGGGGAGACTCTTCCCAATAGATGTAATCCCCTTTGTTTACGTGAGGGGCAAGGTGATCATCTGGCACCAAGAAACAATGCAGGGCATCAAAACCCGGAACATTTTCCGGCCGCCGAGGAAGTGGGTCATTCTCTCCATTAACGAGCCAGTTTTGATACACCCCGCACTCATGAGCCATGATGTCCAGGTTGTCTTTCAGGGTCAGGGAGACTTCGGGGGGGATTTCCGAGACCTCGACCCCCTGGAGTTTGGCAATCCTTATTTTAAGGACATGCAAAAAGTCAGTTTCACGATCCTCACCTGAGTTGGGGAAGCCCAGTCGGAGGGCGAGTTCAATACGTTCTTCGAGACCTTCAGTAACCATGTCGAGTATATCCTTGAATAGGAGTGGATTGGTATCACCAAAAGAAAAAACGAAAACAACAACAGCAAGCTTTTTCAGTTGCAGACGTAAAAACGCCGAACATCAAAAGATGCTCATTTTTTAAAGAAATTAAAGTCAAAGTCAAATACCAAAAAAAACTCCCCGACCCACCAAATGGTGAGCCGGGAAAGCATCTTCGCTTAAGGCGAACAGCTATGCCAAAGAGCGTTCAAGATCGGTGGCCACCGCCAGAATGATCTCATCGGAATCAAGGGGGCGAAAAACTCGATTCGACCCAAAGCCATAGGAGATCATAAACATATCATCCTCTGGATGAAGATGCGCCAGAATGGTGGGATGGTCGGGATGGCTAATCAAAACGATCCGACCTTCCCCCTTGATTGTAGAATCTTCTGGGGAAAGAGGACGAATCTGTAGAGTGTCCCCTGGCATGACCTCTGGAGCCAGTGTTGAAGCCCGGGCCACATGCTCGGGGCCCAACATTTCGCCGCGTCCCTCCTCAAGCCAGATACAACAGACTCCACAAGCGATGGCCATATCAGCCAAAGCGTCAGAAGATTGGGATTTTCCACACTCCAGTGCGCTTACCGATCGCCGGTTTCGGCGTACAGCAAGTCCCAGTTCGGCCTGTGTGAGTCCAGCATGGATTCGGGCTAAGCGAAGTCGCTCTGAGAGCTTCGAAGAAACAGTGAGCATGTACGTACCCTCCTTTCGAGAGGTGCAAAATTAATTGGATTTGATTTTGAGCGATTCCTTGACTTCCTCCGGCTTCTTGCCGTATTGGAGCCATATAACATCTACTTCAGCCGCTAAAGCGAGCTTCACAATGAAGCGAGGGTGTTGTGTTTTTCCTGTCTCAATACTTGAAATGGCAGAAGCCGACATTCCGGCCCTCTGGCCCAATTCAGCCTGAGTCAGATTGAGGTCCTTCCGGGCCTTAAAGAGACGAAGTCCGATCTGTGTTGTTTTAGGAAGAGGACGAAGCTTTCTCCTCAAAGGCAGTGGTTCCGGGGCGGTCATGCTCTCACTGAACATGGTTTTATTGCCTTCGGCCAGCCACTCAAAATTGATTTCGCAATTCCGAGCGATTTTGAAGAGGGTGTCCCGAGTCGGGCGAACCTCGCCTCTTTCATAACAGACGAGGGCGTGAAGGGAGATACCGGCCTTATCGGCAAATTCTTGACGACCGAGTTCGAAGTGATTGCGAACAGCTACAAGCCTAAGAATGAGAGGGTCATGGTTTGTCATAGAAAACTCCTATTGCATATGAGACAGAGCGATGTCTCGTGTGGTTAAGGGGAAAGATCAGGGAATCAAAAAAATAATTCCACAATATTTCCCCCTACCTTAAGCGAAGACGAAAAGAACATTGACTCCCATCATTAAGCCAAAAAACAGGAATGAAAGGGGAGCACAAAGGATCGATAAACAATTTACATGAAAAAGTCAACCACTGATATTGTTTTTTAGGTAAAAATATGATAAAATAAACAGATTAAATAAAACTAAATATGCCCAATACCAGAGGGAATACAGCGCTCAAAAAAACACCGGAGGAATTTCCTGCGGCCAATGATGAGTACTACGAGGCCAAAAACGAGCTCCAAAAACTCAAAGAGAAGACTCCCGCCAATAACGAACACAGCATCGAAACCCTTTCTGAGCATAAAGAGCACAGCGAGGTAACCAACGAAGTCATCGACAGTCATCTTGAGCAAAAAGACATTCAGAGTCAGCTGTATACCTTGGGGATAGATATCCAGAGCGAAGAAGCTATCGAGGGTATTATCGACCAATACAGTGAAACCGACGACCGGGGAGAATTTAAAAAGATTAAAGATTTCAACGCCAAGAATATGCTCGAGGAGGTGTCAAAATCGTGGAGCGACACAGAAGAAGAGTTTTTTCTCTTTCGTCCGTTTCTCTTTCTCAAGAATCTCTTCATAAACATGTTCCAGTGGAAAAAACTAAAGGAGCACGAAAAAGAAGCGAAGGTATTTAAGAAATACCGAAAAATAAAAGAAGTAGCCGGAGCAAAAGTGGAGCAGGCACAAGAGTTTCATCAGGACTACCGAGACGTCAAGAGAACCCTGGCCGAGAACCCTCAAGTGAACGAAGTAATCGCCAAAAACACATCTCGCATGAGAGAAGCGTTGGCGATGAAGGGAAAAGTTCCTCCACGAAAGCTTGCCGAAGGCATAAAAGAAGCCGCATCCAAAACTCTCAACGACATAAAGCGACTTCCCACAAACCTCCAACAGCAGGTACTCGAAAAAGTGCAGGATGGAAAAATGGCAGGAATGCGACTCAAGAGGGCGGGGAAGTATTATGCCATCGAGGTATTCAACCGAGGGATCCTGGAAGCGATAGAACAAAAAAGGTTTGGGGCCATTGCCGAAACTATTGCCGATTCCAATATCTGGTTCGAGTCTCTCCCTATTATGGGATCACTTAATAGCTGGGATCGATTCAATATCGACAATGGAGACCGCGGCTGGATCAAGTACCTAGATTTAGGAATGAATCTCTACTTTGATGCTCAGATTGTAGCTGGACTGGCCCTGGCCATTCCCACTATGGGGGCAAGCCTCACTTTATCAGCCAAGGGACTACTCGAAAAGTTCGCGGCCAAGGCCGTCATGAAAGGGGGAGCAAAATTACTCTCTAAAGAGTCGGTAAAGGCCGGTGCCAAAAAAACTGGACGAGCCGGAATGTCTCTGGCCAAGTCGCAGGGATGGAGCGTGTTTACCATCGGGGTAGCTGAGGCTCTCAATAAGTACTTCGAATCCGGACACATAAAACAAGTATCAACCAAGATCGCCATAGATCAACTCGCCACCCCCGAAGAAAAGGTAATGATGAATCGGATGGGGCTTATGGGAAAACGATAACCCATCGGTACAGACGCAATTTGTTGCGTTTCTCCTTAAACACAACCTTATGAAAGGACTCACCAGTCAGCAAGCGGCCGCCAACCTTAAGAAGTTTGGAAAAAACATTCTCCAGGGAAAAAATCAAAATCCCTGGTACAAGATTTTGTATCGTCAATTCACGGACCTCTTGGTTGTGGTATTGATTGTTGCGGCCTTGGTGTCTTATGGAGTCGGAGAGACGGTGGATGCCAATGTAATCCTGGGAATTGTATTGCTCAATGCTTCAATTGGATTTTTTCAGGAGTACCGAACGGAAAAAACCATTCAGGCGTTGAGAAAAATGGTGAAGCAAGAGATCAGTGTCATTCGAGACGGGGAAGAAAAAATGATTCCCACTCATATGATTGTCCCGGGAGATCTAGTAGTATTGAGAGAGGGAGACAAGATTCCCGCTGACGGTCTCTTGGTCGAATCTCATGTACTGCGTGCTGAGGAATCAGCTCTTACGGGTGAAAGTGTGCCCGTCGACAAAAATAAGGAGGATGAAATTTATATGGGAACAGCTGTGGCTCACGGAGCCGGGTTGATGAAAGTAGAGTCTACCGGAATGAATACGAAGTTTGGGGAAATCGCTCGCCTGGCTACCCAAACCAAAGAAGAGCCATCGCCCCTCCAAAAAGAATTAGAGCATATTGGCGTCTTTGTGACTAAGGTCACAGCCGTGCTTTGTTTGATCTTGTTTGGGGTGGGGATGTGGCGTGACGGAGACCTGCTCGAAAGCCTATTGTTTTCGGTTTCCGTGGCGATAGCCGCTGTTCCCGAAGGGCTTCCGACGACCATTACAGTAGCTCTTGCCTTGGGAGCCACGGTGCTCACACGTCGAAAAGCCATCGTAAAAAAACTCTCCTCGGTCGAGACCCTCGGATCAGTGACTACCATCTGTTCTGACAAAACAGGAACTCTAACTCGAAACGAAATGACCGTTCGAGAGATCTATTTGGCTGACCGTTCGATCTATCAAGTAACAGGCGTAGGATACAATCCTCACGAAGGAGTCATCAGCTTTTTGGGCGGAAGAGGGCCCAGTAAAGAAAATACAAGCCTACTCCATGATCTACTGATGGTGGCGGATCGATGTAATGATTCAAAGCTGATTAAGAAGAGCGGATCATATATAGTCTTAGGGGATCCCACCGAAGGCGCTCTTTTGACGCTGGTACAAAAATACCAGGTATCCCGAAAAAAGTGCGAGTTCCCTTTTTTGACCGCGCCGATCGACGAAATTATTCCCTTTGACTCAGAAAGAAAAATGATGTCGGTGATCGTAAACGACACCATTCTTACCAAAGGCTCTCCCGACCACGTCCTAAAAAAATGTACCCACTGGACCGATGGTAAAAGGGAATACAAAATGACACCGGAAAAGGTTAAAAAAATTAAGGCCCATTATGAGCGAATGGCTTCAAAGGCACTTCGAGTGTTGGCTTTTGCCAAACGAGAAATAAATAAAGGAGTAAAAGTGTCCAATGTCGAGCAATTAGAAGAGAAGCTGGTATTTATAGGGCTCGTAGGAATGATGGACCCACCACGAAGTGCGGTACGAAAGGCGGTGGATCAGTGTAAAACGGCCGGAATAAGAGTGATTGTAATTACAGGGGATTATGGATCAACGGCCAAGGCGGTGGCCCAGGATCTAGAAATAATGCAGGGAGACGAAGGTGTGATTCTGACCGGAGAAGAAACCGACCAGATGAGCGACAAAAAACTAAAGAAGCTCCTCATGGATCGAACTACGCCAATTATCTTTGCCCGAAGTCTTCCGGCCCAGAAGATGCGAATCGTGTCTCTGCTCCAATCACTTGGAGAGGTGGTCGCCATGACCGGGGATGGGGTAAATGATGCTCCTGCACTGAAGAAGGCCAATATTGGAGTGGCTATGGGAATTACCGGAACGGAGGTATCTAAAGAGGCCGCAACGATGATCTTGACCAATGACTCTTTCGCCTCAATCGTAACAGCCGTAAGCGAAGGACGAAGAATCTTTGCGAACCTGAAAAAATTCGTGTGGTTTATCTTCTCCTGTAATATTGGAGAACTGGTCGTGATTTTCTCCGCAATTTTGTTTCAGTTTCCTCTCCCGCTCACAGCGGTCTTGATTTTGTGTATCGATCTGGGAACTGATATCTTGCCCGCAATTGCGCTGGGAGTAGATCCGGCAGAAAAGGGGAATATGCACCATGCCCCAAGGGACATAAAAAAGCGAGTACTCAATCGAGCCTTTGTTACCGATTTCTTTTTGACCGGAAGTATTGTGGGAGCATCAGTTACTGGGGCCTTTCTCTGGACCATATTTCAAGATGGATGGAGCTGGGGGATGGGTACCAGTGGTGAATATCACCACGCCATGACAGTGGCTTTTACGTCATTGGTCTTTGTACAGCTGGTGAATGCTTTCTCAGCACGAAGCAAGACCCAATCCATCATTCACCAGAATCCAATTTCCAACAGTTTCTTGGTAGTAGCCATACTGACCTCAATACTTATGGTCCTCCTTATGATCTACGCCCCCTTCCTCAATCAGGTCCTAAAAACAGTCCCACTGTCGATGAGCGATTGGGGAGTCGTATCCATCGCTTCACTTGTCCCTCTGCTAGCTGTAGAGACAAGGAAATTGGTCCTCAGAAGGGCAGGGAAGTAGAGGGAATGGAAAAAAAGAAGTAGGAACAAAGAATTAGGGGCTCCAAAATGTTTACCTTGCCCTCTGCAAGACTCCTTTTGTCTTCCCTTTATTCCTAATTCCTCATTCCTTATACCAAGAAAACAGGGTGAAATTATTAGTAAAATCCCCTTTACAATTACATAGAAATAAATAAAATGAAAAATGTGTCAACTAAGACATAAAAATCAAAACATCTCCCTGTCTTTATAAATTATTAAAAACAATTTGACGAAGGGAGTTCTCCGGGTATAACCCGCCCGATCTTTTACTCATTTTACGGCGAGATATAGTTGCTTTTGTACTCCCTATTTCGGACCACTTCCTGACAATAAGCGTCAAAAGTAACTCCTTCTTGCCGAATCGATTACCAACGTCTTTCTCTTTTTTCTAATCGAGTGGCAGAGCAAATCGGAACAAACGAATCCCACCCCTCTCAAGGGAGACAAAGAGAGGGTTTGTGAACCAGTTTAACCAGCTCTTCTTCTCGATTAGAAAAAGGGAAGGACGAAATCCTTCCCCAAATCTATATCGTATTCTCCATAAATGGAGAGAATATCGTAGCGCACGATTTGTAATATCGTCAAATTTTTTTCACTGGGGTCCATCAACCACAACAGGGAGCACCATGATAAAACACCGCAACCAACAGCCATCATGTCCACAACTAGAAGCATTCTTAGGGGGGATCATCTTTTTCATTCAACTACCGATATTCCTAACTGAAGATATGAAACTCCGAATTAGAGATTTCATCTTGCTTCAGTTGGGGATCGTATACCTGGCGGGCTCAGGCATTTCGCTTTGGGCCTGGGTCAAAGTCTTGGAGTCGTTCGAACAGGGGAAACGATAACACATGCATCAAATAGTTTTGCCACAAGAGAGGTCAGCGAAATTTTTGTCGTGGGCCAAGGTGGTCATCATTCACTATGCAGGGGGGCTGTTCAGTAGTCTAGAGTACATTACAAGAGTTATCGAAGATATCGTAGTATGGATGATCGAGTGGATCGGATCGAGCAGAGGGTTTAAATGGGGGGTCATCGCTCCTTGCCGAATCGTCGAATTTTTGTATCTCAAAGAAAACGATGCGGCCTTCAAGGAATTGGCCTGTCCAGGGTACTGGTTTCCCATCCCCCTGACACATCAGTGGGTGAAAGCCAAACACCTTTATGCTCCTTTTACCGGAATGACCTATAGTGCCTTTCTAATCCTTCCCATCACTTTGATGTGGAGGAGGTTGATTTATTTCATCAGCCGGCAGATTATCCGCCGGTCGCGAGTAAATCTGAAAAGAGCACGTCGCAAAATCTGTTTGTGTCAGTGGGGGCAGAAACTTGGCCCAATATGCTTTAGTCGGGCTTAAACAATACAAGAAAGGGAAGAGCTAGCACAAAGACGGGGGATGGGAATCGGGATTATGGCTCTCTGATTTAGCCTAATCTCATTAAGTATTTTTTGGGCCATTTTAAGGAGATGGCACGGTAATCGGTTCAGAAGGATATCAAGAGCGCGTCGACCCCCGGCGCGCTCTATTCCTAGGATCCCAAAATAACTATCGAGCAGCAACAATTTCGATTTCTACTACCGCCCCCTTCGGAAGTTGTGATACTTCTATAGTCGATCGAGCCGGTTTGTGATCACCAAAAAATTCTCCGTAAAGAGTATTAACCAGCTGAAAGTCATTAATATCAGTAAGAAAGATAGTCGATTTAACGACCTGATTTTTCTCTAGATTAGCCGCCTGAAGAAGGGCCGAAATATTATTTAGCACCTGTTGGGTCTGAGGTTGGATGCCCCCCTCAACAAAATTACCCTCAGGAGTAAGAGCTATTTGGCCAGAAAAAAAGACCAAACCATGAGATTCAATTCCTTGTGAATAAGGACCAATAGCAGCAGGGGCAGAATCTGTACTAATTATTTTCATATAACGGGTTATTAAAAAACAGCGGTGCCATTTTAACCAAAGCTTGACGGATTATTAAAAAAAAATAGTATCGCGCTACTTTTAGCTTAAGCCCACCCGTCATGAAGTCTGACATCCATCCAAAAGTAAATCCCGTAATCTTTCGAGACGCTTCGGCAGGGAAAGATTTTATTATCTATTCAACACTGACCAGTGACCAGACAGAAGAAATTGACGGAGTGACTCACTACGTAATCCGACTCGATATTTCTAGCGCTTCTCATCCCTTCTTTACCGGAAAACAAAAACTTGTAGATACCTCAGGACGAGTTGAAAAATTCAAAGCCAGAATGAAAAAAGCCGAAGAGAAAGCTTCGAAAAAAAAAGCTAAAGCCGAGTAAGCTAAATCCCTAATCATCCTCCCTCATGTCTAAAAAACCTACCCCGAAGAAAAAACAATGCGTTTCCTCTACCCGTACACGGTACGCAACCTACGTTAAAAAGCGGAGGAAAAAACTCGAAAACCATCTTGCTTTAGACATCTGTCCAAATTGCGAAAAGCCAAAGAAAAGGCACTTTGCCTGCGGAGAATGTGGGACGTATCGAGGAAGGCAGGTTTTTGAAGTAAAACAGGGATCAGCCCCCATTCAAGAGATAGAAGCCTAAAGCTCTACCTCTTATCCCTGAGTTGTCTGTCACCCAGGTTGTCAGAAAGCGAAGGGGAAAATTAGATATTCTTATTCCCATGACCGACAAAAAAGCCCGACACGAGAGCCGAAAACTCGCGGTAAAGGCTCTTTTTAATTACTTAGAAAGAGAAGAAAAAATAGAGGCTCAAGAGTGTTTGAACTACATCACCAAAGAAGTAGACGAAAGAAAAGGCAAAGATGAATTTGCCGAGCTAATACTAGGGTCTGCAGTAGAACATATCAAAAAAATAAAAGTCCTTATTCGATCTTATGCCTCCGAGTTTGCTTTTGAAAAAATTGCCCCAATTAATCGAGTGGTCCTGATTTTGGGAATGGCCGAGATGAAATACATAAAAACCCCTCCAATTGTAGTTATTAACGAATATATCGAGCTCGCAAAAGAATTCGGTGAGAGTAAGTCCGCCCCTTTTATCAATGCGGTACTGGATGCTTTCCGAAAAAACTCGATTACAGAAGAAACAGAAGACCAAACGAAGTCCTCGAGCAAAGAATAAATTAAAATTCATGCAAAATCCTATCTCCTACAAACCGCTCTTTAGTCTTATTGGATTTGAGCTCGACGACCCGAAGCTGCTCAAAGAAACCTTCACACATCGATCGGTGCTCAACGAACGCCCAAACGCAATCCACAACGAGCGGCTTGAATTCTTGGGTGATGCCGTACTGGAGCTTGCGACGACCGAATACCTATTCGAAAAATACAAACTCCCCGAAGGAGTCCTAACAAATTATCGATCCGCTTTAGTAAAAAGAGAAACATTGGCTCAAGTAGCCAAAAAACTTGAGCTAGGGAAATACCTCATTCTCTCCAAAGGAGAAGAAAATTCAGGAGGACGAGAAAAGGAGTACCTCTTAGCCAATACCGTAGAAGCCCTTATTGGAGCTATATATTTAGCGGGAGGTATGGAGCAGTCTCGGAAGTTCATTCTGGATTGGATATTGGTAAAACTGGATGAAATCATCAAAACCAAAGCCTACATGGATGCCAAATCTAGATTTCAAGAAGAAGTCCAGGCCGAAATCGGAACCACGCCTCACTACGAAGTAGTGTCAGAAGCGGGCCTTGATCACGATAAAACATTTATCATGGGAGCCTTTATTGACCATAAAAAAGTAGGAGAAGGCGAAGGGGGATCAAAGCATGCGGCCCAAATGAAGGCCGCAGAAAATGCCCTGAAGAATAAGAAAGAATGGAAATAAGGGAGAGGACCGTATTTAAGTAAGGAAGAAGGAATTAAGAAGAGCGAATAAAGGGAAGGTAAAAGGACTTTATCAGAGGCATCAGACCTCTCGGAGTCCCTTATTCCTCATTCCTACTTCCTAACATCTACTCCCAACTTCCCTATTTCCTTTTATTCCCAATTCAGTACAATCGCCGCGTAAATAACTCATCACCCCCATGACTCAAGATTACAGTGCACAAGATATTCAGGTCCTCGAAGGACTCGATCCGGTTCGAAAAAGGCCCGGAATGTACATCGGATCAACCGACACGAGAGGACTTCATCACCTAATATGGGAAGTGGTCGACAACGCCATCGACGAAGCCATGGCTGGGCACTGTGATGAGATAGAGGTACGCATCCACAAAGATGGATCATTATCAGTTCTGGATAATGGTCGAGGGATTCCAGTAGAAAAACACCCTCAAACCGGAATATCGACAGTGGAAACCGTATTAACGGTGCTTCATGCCGGAGGGAAGTTTGGAGGTGGGGGATACAAGGTGTCAGGAGGACTACACGGAGTAGGGGTATCAGTTGTAAACGCGCTCTCAACAAGAACAGAGGTAACGGTAGAAAGAGACGGTGGAAAACATTTTGTTGCCTTCGAAGCCGGAGAGCCCGCCGAAGAACTCAAACAGATTGGGGAGTCTGACAACCACGGGACTTTCGTGCAGTTTTGGCCCGATGCGGCAATATTTGAAACCATTGAATTTGATTTTCGAACAATCAAAAAGCGACTCAGGCAGCAGTGTTATCTGACCAAAGGCATAACGATCTCTTTTATCGATGATCGAGAAGGAAAAGAAGACGCCTGTCAGTTTTACTTCGAGGGAGGAGTTTCTTCTTTTGTAAGACACCTCAACGAAGACAAGGATACAGTAGGTACTATACTTTCATTTGACGGAGATCAAGAAGAGGTGGCCGTAGAAATCTCCCTTCAGTACACCCAGGAATTTAGAGAAAATATTTTTACTTTTGCCAACAACATTCAGACCACCGAAGGAGGAACTCATCTGACCGGTTTTACAACCGCTCTTACTCGAGTCATGAACAAGTACGCCCGAGAAAAAGGACTGCTCAAAGAGAAAGACCCCAACTTTGTGAATGAAGATGTAAAAGAAGGGCTTACGGCTATTGTTTCAGTAAAAGTATCAGAACCTCAGTTTGAAGGACAGACGAAAGCCAAGTTAGGAAATTCAAATGTTCGAGGAATTGTAGACAAGTTTTTTTCGGCTCGTTTCTTAGAGTTTCTGATGGAAAATCCAAAAGAAGCCAATGCGATGATTAATAAATGTGCCCTGGCTACGCGGGCCCGACTCGCAGCCCGAGCCGCCCGAGATACCGTCATCAGAAAGGGGGCCCTTGAAGGATTAACGCTCCCCGGGAAATTAGCCGATTGTGCCTCCAAAAAAACAAGCGAATCAGAACTCTACATAGTGGAGGGAGATTCCGCTGGAGGTTCCGCCAAGCAAGGGCGAGATCGACACACTCAGGCCATCCTACCACTTCGTGGGAAGATCCTTAATACCGAGCAGTGTCGCTTGGAGCGCCTCCTTTCAAACAACGAAATCAAGAGTCTTGTAATTGCTCTGGGAACCAGTCTGGGCGAAACATTCGACCTCGAAAAACTAAGGTATGGAAAGGTGGTAATTATGACCGATGCGGATGTAGATGGGGCTCACATCCGAACCCTGCTCTTAACTCTCTTTTTCCGACACTTCCGACATCTGGTGGAAAATGGAAACATTTTTGTGGCCCAGCCACCACTCTACAAACTCTCTAAAGGAAAAAAGGTCTGGTACGCCATGACCGATGAAGAGAAAAATGAAATTATGGAGCGAGAGGATGTAAAAGGAGAAAACATCCAGCGATATAAGGGGCTTGGGGAAATGAACCCAGAACAGCTCTGGGAAACTACCATGGATCCAGAAACCCGAACCCTTGCCAGGGTAACACTAGAAGATGCAGAAGCGGCAGATCATATCTTCAAAATTTTAATGGGAGGAGAAGTGCCCCCCAGAAGAAAGTTCATACAGACTCATGCGGCCAATGTAAAAGATTTGGATATCTAATCTTTATCATATTTTGTGTCCCCCTCAACCTCATTTAAAAGGCTGGGTTTGACGAATGTGGCACAAAAAAAGTATCATCCGCAAGAAATAACTATCTTTTTACCCCCCCAATAAGATGAAAACAAATCAGAAAAAAAGCGCCTTTACGCTTGTGGAGCTCCTCGTGGTGATCGTTATCATGGGTATTTTGGCGACAATCTCAACCGCCACATTCAGCTCTTATTTTGCCAAAGCGCGTGATGCCAAGAGAATTTCAGCGGTTCAGTCTCTAAAAATGCTTATTCAGGTTGATTCAGCTAGTAACTGGAACAATGATCGATATGTGTATGTTGAAGACGGAGCCTCAGAAGGCTCAAAGCTCAGTAATCTACTCGACAAAAACGACTACCGAATGCCAGAAGGAGAAAATGGAATTTGTTATATTGTTGGGATGGCAACGGGAAAAAATAGTATTGTAGGTGACGACAATGAGTTTTTTGTTGCAACCTGGAACGAGAGCGAAGATCAGATTATTGTAGACGGAACCAATACCATGGTAACCAATCTTGAAACGGCAGATTCTCTCAAAAAAGAGGACTTCACCTGTGGGACTAAGATGAACAACGTAACGGGTAAGTTCAGTTCTCTAGCCGGAACGGGAGACAATCAAATCGGAACCATTAATTATGTATTCTCTTCCCCAGAAGGAAAGCCCTTTGTAAAGTAGTACCTCGAAAGGCAATATAAAAAAAGACCGAGCCTCGTGCTCGGTCTTTTTTTAGGTCTTGCAAATACAATAGGGGGCCCAGAGCCTTAAAGGGGGGGATGAATTAGATCAAAAGAGAACAAAGAGGACGGATTAAGGGTAAACAAAGAAGAATACTTAACTCAATAACCAATTCCACTATCCATGATTCATGATAAAAAAACTGCATAGTGAATTATGTTTCGCAGTCTATGTCAGAGCCATGAAATCTAAATCTTAGTCTAAGTCTAAGTCTACTTTACCACCATGCTCACCCTTCCGATCTTTTCATTTTCAATCTTCTTTACTACAAGAGTGAAGGTCGCACGCCGGTTTTTAATTATCACCTTCTCTCCTTCTTCAGGAAAGCGCTCTAGTTGCTCGAGAATAAGGTATCCAAGGGTTTTGTTTTCATCTTCAAGATTCCAGGGGAATTTTTTAGGCGCTTTGGTTTTGAGCTCTTGTACAAGAAAGTCTTCGATCTGCTCTAGTTCAATGTCGGCAGAGCATTCAAACGAGAACTTGCCGGTACGTCTAATGGCGGTTCGGTCTTCGTCCTGTTCATCTTTGATCTCCCCAAAGATCTCTTCCATGACATCTTCCATAGTTATGAGTCCCACAATTCCTCCGTGCTCATCGTAAACCAAGGCTAGATGCGTTTTTTCTCGTTGAAACTCTCTCAGGAGCGTGTCTATCTTCATTGTGATAGGAATCTTAAAAGGCTTCAGGAGCCGAAGGTTGGCCACCTTAAGATTAGAGAATCCTTTGGAAGTAGATCTCTCTGCTAGAGCATGAACGGTAAGAATACCAACCGTTTGATCAAGTTTTTCATGGAAGATGGGAATTCTCGAGAAACGAGATTCTTTGTAGAGGTTAATGGCAGCTTTTACCGGTGTGTCATCCTCAAGGGCAAAAACCTTTGAGCGAGGAGTCATAATACTCTCGACCGAGTGCTCATTAAATTCTAGCACCTTTTCTACCAATTCTTTTTCTGCACTATCAATGGCTCCTTCTTTTTCTGAAAGCTCAACCGCAGCCTTTAACTCATCTTCGCTGAGTCCGTGCTTTTGTTCTTCGTCACTATTAAAAGTGTTAATGAGTTTTCCGAGTGGAGCCACGAGGGGGTACAAAATAAACTGTAATATATTAAGTAAAGGAGCGACAAACAAAGAAAAGGAAACGGCGTGTTTATGCGCCAGAGACTTTGGAGCAATCTCCCCAAACAAGAGAATTAAAAAAGTCATAACCCCAGTTACCGTTCCCAAAACCATTCCCGTACTGGCTGAATATCCAGAAGTGGCGGCGAAATCAGTAGCGATAACTGTTGCCAAAGCAGAAGCTCCAATATTAACTACATTGTTTCCTAATAATATAGTAACCAGTAAGCGAGAGGGGTTAGCCTTAAGGAGTTCCAGACGTGCAATTCGCTGAAGGGTTTTGTCTGAATCGGTATTGTTTTTAAGAGCCTGAATCTTTTCGGCTCCTACAGAAAAAAGAGCAATCTCTGCTCCTGAGAAGAATCCAGACAATAACAACAAGAGGAATAATAACGGGACTTCGTCCATTTAATGCGTAAAACTAAGGCTATTCTATATGAAAAACGAAGAAAAATCAATGAAAAACCAACGAAGGTTTGACAGAAGTACTTTTAGAAATAGAATCAGCGTCGATTGTTCGCCATAATTATGTTTATTTAGTATGACACGATCCTCAAAAAAAGGCCCCTACGTTGATCCCCGGCTTCTGAAAAAGGTAAAAGCCTTTCTCGAATCCGGAGACAAAAAAGTTATCAAAACCTGGTCTAGAGCCTGTACAATTTCTCCTGAATTTGTGGGCTTTACCTTTGGTGTTCACAACGGAAAAGAACACATTCCGGTTTTTTGTACCGAGACCATGGTAGGACACAAACTTGGAGAGTTTTCTCCCACTCGAAGATTTCGAGGACACGGAGGTAAAATGGCAAAAGGACAAAGATAATTATTTTTTTCATGAAAGCTCACCTCAGACGTATTCGAATTTCACCTAAAAAAGCCAATATTGTTGCTGGTCTCATTCGACAGCAAGAAGCGCTTAAGGCGATGAACATTCTGAATTTCACACCCAAGAAATCAGCCAAAATCATCAAAAAGGTCCTGACCTCGGCTATTGCCAATGCCGAGAACAATGATGGGCAGAAGCCAGAACAACTTAGGGTAAAACAGGTCATCGTAAATAAAGGACCTTTTTATAAGAGATACCTTCCTTCGACCAGAGGAAGGGCTCTCCCTCTCAAAAAACCAACCGCTCATATATCTATTGAGCTCGAAAAAATAACCGCCTAATACAATGGGAAAAAAAGTTAATCCAATTTCGCTGAGACTAGGAATTACCCGTACATGGGATTCTATCTGGTACGACAAAAGAAACTTTGCACAAAAATTTCTGCAGGACGTAGAAATTCGAAAATTTATCCAAGCACGATGTGCCAAGGCGGGAGTCTCAAAGATTGAGATTCATCGATCCGTAGGAAAAACAACCGTGATCGTAAACTGTGCTAAGCCCGGTATTATTATCGGAAGAGGCGGAGAAGCAATCGACGACCTCAAAAAAGAACTCAAAGAAAAGTTTGATGAAAATTTTGATCTCACCATTAAAGAAGTTCGAAAGCCTGATGCTGATGCCCAGTTGATAGCCAACTCTGTAGGAGAACAAATAGAAAGAAGGTTTCCTTATCGTCGAGTGACTAAAATGGCGATTGATCGAGCCAAAGAAAGCGGCGCCAAAGGAATAAAAATCACGGTAAGTGGACGCCTGAATGGGGTGGATATTGCACGAAAAGAGCACTATAGCTTTGGGACAGTTCCACTTCACACCCTAAGAGCTAAAATTGACTACGCCACCTCTCGAGCCGAAACTACATATGGAACGATTGGGGTAAAGGTCTGGGTTTATCATGGCCTCGTTTTCAAAAACGAACACCTCAACAACTAATTCGTCTATATAATGACGCCCAAAGAGCCTCGGCAAATATGTCGGGGCTCTTTTTTGTCCAGTGTCTTTTCTTTTGACTTTTACCTAATTTTAGTAAAAATCCGCACACGAAAGTTTGAATTTTTAACCGCCCCAACATGAGCGAAAAGATGCCGGTAATCGTAAAAGTTTCAGGACCTCTCGTTGTAGGAGAGAATATGCACAAAGCCCAGATGTATGAAGTTGTGCGTGTAGGAAAAGAAAGACTGATGGGGGAAGTGATCCGACTAAACGATGGAAAGGCTTCGATTCAGGTCTACGAAGAAACTGGAGGCGTGGGGCCAGGAGAACCGATTGAGCTTACCGGAAAAACCCTTTCTGTAGAACTCGGTCCAGGGTTGCTCGAATCTTTTTACGACGGAATCCAACGACCGCTCGGAATTTTAGAAGAAAAATCAGGCTACTTTTTGTCTCGAGGAATCGATGCGCCAGGACTAGACCAAGAAAAGAAATGGGATTTTGTACCCACGGCTTCAGAAGGTGACACGGTTTCAGCTGGAGACATTTTGGGGACCGTGCAAGAAACCACACTCATTCTTCACAAGGTAATGGTGCCGGCAGGAATTAAGAAGGCAAAAGTAAAAAAACTAGAAGCCGGGCATTATAATGTAACCCAGCCAATTGCCACCCTTGAGGCCGATGGAAAAGAAGAAGAGGTTACTATGCGTCAATTCTGGCCCATTCGAGTGCCTCGAACGGTTAAGGCCAAACGAGTTCCTGACACCCCCCTAAAGACCGGATGCCGATCAACCGACATGTTTTTCCCACTAGCCAAAGGAGGAGCCGGATGTATTCCCGGACCTTTTGGGTCTGGAAAGACGGTGACCCAGCAATCACTGGCCAAATTCTGCGACGCCCAGGTGATCATTTATATTGGATGTGGAGAACGAGGGAACGAGATGACAGAAGTGCTCAATGAATTCCCAAAACTCCTCGATCCCAATACGGGAGAACCTCTGATGAAACGAACGGTGATGATCGCCAACACCTCAAACATGCCCGTAGCGGCTCGAGAAGCGTCAGTGTACACCGGAATAACGATTGCCGAATATTTCCGTGATATGGGCTATCACGTAGCGCTGATGGCTGACTCAACCTCACGTTGGGCAGAGGCCATGCGAGAGATGTCAGGACGACTCGAAGAAATGCCCGGAGAAGAAGGATATCCGGCCTATCTAGGATCAAAAACCGCAGAATTCTACGAAAGAGCTGGGGCAGTTGACTGCATGGGAACAGATGATCGAATTGGAAGCCTTACGGTTGTAGGGGCTGTATCGCCTCCTGGGGGGGACCTTTCAGAGCCCGTGAGCCAAAACACGCTCCGAGTGACCAAAGCCTTTTGGGGACTCGATGCAAAGCTGGCCTACCAAAGACACTTTCCCGCCATCAACTGGCTTAAGAGTTATTCGCTCTATACGCCAAACCTCGAACAGTTTATGAAAGAAAATGTGGCTTCCGACTATTGGGAAGTGCGAGAAGAGGCTCAAATACTCCTTCAGGAAGAGTCAAAACTACAAGAAATAGTTCGTCTCGTAGGACCAGATGCGCTTTCGGTTCGAGAAAAGCTGGTCCTCCTAACGGCAAAATCCATACGAGAAGATTACCTCTATCAAGACTCCTTCGACAAAGAAGACGCCTACACCCCAAACCAAAAGCAATACCAGATGCTTAAAACCATTATCACTCTCTACCGAGAGGGAATGAAATTGGTCGATAAGGAGGACTTTGACTTCACTCGAGTAGAAGAACTCGAAGTAATTCAAAAAGTCGCTCGTGTGAAAGATATCGCCGAAGATGACGAAGCTGGGTTCAAGGCTGTAAGAAAGGAAATCGAAAAATCAGTAGCGGCTCTTTAGTAGCTTCCTCTAAGATTTAATAAAAAAAACGAGGACTTGTCCTCGTTTTTTTAAAACTCTTTGTTCCAAAGTTCAAAAGATCAGAAGTTGAATCAAAGTCCTTCAAACATCATCTTCTCGTACTTTGCCAAAACGGACTTGAGGTTCTTTTTATCAAAGTCATGGATATCTGACTGCTGCAAGAAGTGAATGAGGAGATCCGAAAGCATTTTAGATAGGTGTCTCACAAAGGGTTCATTGTTGCGCAAAGTTTTGAGCTGAACCGTTGTAGAAATATGGTCGGCGCCCAGAATAAAAGTCCACCAGTAGGAAATCTTTTCTTCTACCAGCGGATCACCAAACTTAGCGAGTGAGAAGTCGGCCCGCTCTTGAATGTATTTATGAAACTCTACATAGCAGATCTTCCCAGCCTCCTCATTAACGAGCGCGAGAAAAGCCAGGATGGTTAAAGAGGGGATTTCGTGGTTGATCAAAAAAACAACAAAATCCAGCACCCAATTGGGAACATGAGGAATAATTTTGGCCAGCTTTTGGTCAAAATTCTTAGCTTTCTTTTCGTCCTTCGCAACGGCCGCCAGTTTTTGCTGAGCTACTTTCAAGCGTTCCGAAAACTTCTCATCCGACTCGCTCGCCCCCTCGCTCACTTCCCCCATCAATAAGTCGTCGAGGCTTTCAGCACTTTCAGGCATTTTTTCACATTAAAAATCCCCCCAATTTTGGCAGAGATAGAAGGTTTTGCCAACCAAAACAATTGCTAGGCCGCTACGTTCACAAATGTTTTAACGTACCTCCGTCCATCAAAACGTCGAATTGCCTTTTCAGAGAATTCGACTCGTCCGCCAACAGTGGCGTAAATCGTAAAATCACCACCTAGGCCCACATTCAAACCCGGTCGAAACTTTGTTCCTTTCTGACGAACAATGATTTCTCCCGCTGAAACAAGCTGTCCTCCAAAGCGTTTAACGCCACGGCGTTTCGCATTAGAATCTCTCCCGTTCTTACTCGATCCACCGGCTTTTTTGTGTGCCATAGTTGTTGATTAAAACTTTCGAATCACAAGATAATCAGAACAGATAAATTGTCAAAAAAACAAGCCACTTTTTCGGTGGCTCCAAACGCGACATTCAATACAATGTGGGGGTGGAAAAAATAAAAAAATACATCTTTTCGTTTGGAATTATCGCGGTCATTGCTTCGGCGGCGGTTTTGGCGAGCGGGATAGATGATCATCCCAAAAAAGCCCGTGAGGGGTTTGGAGAGATGGTTTCTACCAAATCCATGTGTCACTCGTCGATCAAAAACTACTCGATGGACGACAAATTTGAAGACGCCCAAAAGAGATATCAAGGGCTGATGAACTGTCTTTTTAACGACGCGATGCAGCAGTCGGTGAATAAGATGCACGAAGATTTTCGTCCTATTCTGGCCTCCATTGTCCCCAAGCCCAGCCCTCGAGTACTAGAAGACATTAGCTTTGCTACCGAGGCTCCAGAGGGGGCCGTTTGCAAGCTGGAGGAGGTGCAGGCGCTGCAGAGTGCTCATGGATACGAAACCCTGTGTGATACCGAAAGTGACAACCCCACAGTGGACAAGATGTATTCTTCCTGTCGTGTGGCCGAAACGGCAATGAATGAATACTGTGCCTATCAGGAATATCTCGAATGGAAAAAAGGGGACCACAAATCCTTTACCAAGGAGTTTCCCCCCAAAGAGATTGGTTTTTCCGGGTCCGCTCAAAAAGGAAAGTACAACGAACGCAAGGCGCTCTACCAAAAAGAGATTGAGGAATCAAAAGAGACCATGGACGAAATGCTTTATTACTACGAAAAGTGGGAGCAAAACTATCGCATGCATCTCTGGTTTTTGGTGATCCAGGATGCCCTAGTGCAATCAAGGGAGATGCTCAAAGAACTCAGACATGCCGTGTACCTCTTTCCCAACAAGTTCAACTATGCGGCCTCTCAAATCTGCGATCAGGGATGTTGATCGTGGGGGTTTTACCGCCAGAGATATAGCCGTGCCCAGCAAAAAACAATGAAAAAAGTACCTATAAAAGCCGTCTCTATTACTTTCCTGCTCCTTCTTGGGGCAGGGGAGAGTCGGGCAATGGAAAACTTGTATGACACTATCTATCAGCAAGAGAAAGTGAATTATGTCGAAAAAGCGGCGGAGGCAACAAAGTCCGACAAGGCCGATAAACTAAGTCTTGAAGCTTGTTATCGGGTGCAGGAATGGCCCAAGCCTCACGAAGAAAGAAAAAAGAAAAAGCCCCGCTCTTTCACAGATTTTAAATGCGCGAAAAAAGGAAAATACGCTGATTCAGATTTTGATCGGCTCGAGAAAGGGCAACAGATCGAAGACCAAACCAAAGTCAACTGGAGCAAGTCCTACTATAACACCTGGTCAGGGTACGTAAAAGATGCTGTGGGATCAGAGCGGTCGATTATGGAGCTTGAAAACCAGCTTCGTGACTACACCGGGCAGATGAGTGTTAATTCGAATCGAATTAAAGGAGAGCGCCCTGGAGGCTTTAAAGATGCCGACTTCGACCTTATAGACGATCTCGATAATATTGATGAAATTTTGTTCGGAGAGAAACACACTCGTCCAGAGCCCTCTTTTGCCTTTAAAAAGTCAGAAGGCTTTAATTCGGGAGAAGAAAAAGCGTGGCAAGACAGCCTAAATGCTTACCAGGTTTGCACTGATCCAGGATGCAGCAATCAACCTCCCCCCACCAATCCAAAAGCCAATCCCACTACAAACCCCAACACTTATTCTCCAGGCGATAGCTCTATCGCCGGACATTTGGCAAATATGAAGGAGGTCGTAGCAGACGGGAAAGATGGAGCCAAAGCTCTGACTTCTATGTCTCAAGCAGCAGAATGCACGTCCACCAGAGTTTTTCAGCCCACGTTTATTAATCTATTTCTGCCCGACATTGCTGATATGCACGTCCAAAAAATAAAAAAGGGCGGAGTAGATTCAACTCCACCAGAAGTAGACAGCAATGCCGAAGAAAATATTGGAGAACTTTTTTCTGCCTTTGAAGAGCAGGTCATAACCGAGACCTCCTGCACACAGCAAAACGAAGAAGACAGAAATAAGTACCACATGGGAGCCGCTAGTGCAGGGCAGATGGCAAATCAGTGCAAGCAGCTCAAAAAGGAGCGGCAAAAAAAACAGCTGGACTCTATTAGTAAGGCCTCCATAAAGAGGCAAGAGAAAAAGCAGCATCAACAAATTACGGATGCGATCCAAAAGTGGAACTGGGATTTCAACGCCTGGTACGACCAGATGGTCCAGTTGAAGCAGATTTTTAAAGAATTGAGCGAAAAACCAAAATGTCTATAGGTCTAAAATACAGTACGGTCGCCCTTGTGAGCATAGGATTCTGCTTGGTAGCAGGAGAAAGGCTGCTGGCCGAAGCTCCTAAGTATTCACGTGAGGAATGCAAAAAACCAACCGTCTTCGAGGAGGACTTAATAAAGCCTGCGAAGAAGGAGATTAAAAAATTTACAAAAGCCCTTGCTGTAGGAGAGCTAGATAGCTGTAAGGAGATTCCGAAGGATTTGCAGGAAGTAAAAGACACCGAATACAGTCCAAAACTAAAAGAAGCACTGCCAACGAATCACAAAATTAGAATCTTAGACAAGCATATTAATCGCTTTTCCAGGGATTTTATCGATGCCAAAAACGAGTACTTTGAGGAGCTGGTCCCTAAAATCGACAAGATTTTTGTGATTGCCAATAATACTTCCAAATATAAAGGGTGTGCTGATGCGGACCTAAAAAAAGAGATCGGAATAGCACACGAGTATCATATCAACGTCTTGCGATATCTACTGCCTAGTACAGAGAAGAGCCTGGAGAACTCCTCCATGACGGCAAACAGGACCGAACAATTTAAGGCGCTCTCTGAGAAACTAAAGGAAGAACTTAGCGAGAACAATCAGCGAAACTGCAAGGATCAGGAAACGCAAAAAGACAAAGGCCTCCCTCCTATTATTGGTGAGACAGATCGTCTATTAAAAAAGCAAGAGGCGGCGGATAAACGCGCTCGATCAAAGGCCGAACCTAGGACCTCTGAGCAAGACGAGATCGGGATTAGTGCCGATTTTGGGCGCTCTCAATCTCGATCGCAAAATTCTGGGAAGGGGCAGGGCTTCCCCTCGGAGCATCGCCTCAAAAATCAATTCAAGCCCGCCATAAGTGACCTAACCGAAGATGGAAAGCCCTCGAGTTCTTATGACGATATGGTTGCCTGGCATAAGGGGGGAGTAGCAGCCAAAAGGTCTCAGTCTCGCCCCGTATCAAAATCAGAAGAGAATCGAACTCGAAAGCAGGAACAGAGTTTTGCTTCTCGCCACAAAGAATGGACCAGCGAGCGAAATAATATGATTGATCGAGTGAAGAATAATACTGGGATGCGGGCTGATGGGTTCGCAAAAAAGATGGAATACACGTTTAATACCATCCAGGAGATCAATAAGCAGCTGATTGAGATCTTGGAATACAAAGACACGATTTGTGAGTCACAAAAGGAGGAAATCGCCTGTCCAAAGTTTAGTCGGTAATGACGAACCTAGAACGGATACTTAATACAACCATTGAGCGCGACTTGTGCGACCATAAGAGGGGACATTAGATGGGTAATACTCCCAGATCCCTGGCGACCAACAAAGTTTCGATTCGAAGTCGAAGCGCATCTTTTTCCTGCAGGAACAAGGTCTCCATTCATCGCCAAACACATTGAACACCCTGGTTGGCGAAACTGAGCCCCCGCCTCTTTAAGGATAACATCTATTCCCTCTTTCTGACACTGCTGATAAACTCGCTCCGAACCAGGGACAGCATACATGGTTATGTGTTCGGCTATCTTTTTTCCCTTTAGAACTTCAGCGGCAACGCGAAAGTCTTCGATTCGCCCATTGGTGCAACTCCCCAGAAAGACATAGTCCACAGAGACACCAACCATAGATTGACCTGGGGTAAGTTGTACATAATCATAAGCTTTTTGAGCGGCTAAACGATGTGCTTCATCGGGCCAATCATTGTCCTGAGGAAGTAATTCATCAACGCTCACCACTTGTTCTGGATTGGTCCCCCAAGTGATCTGGGGCAGTAGGCCATTGATATCTATTTCAATCACAGAATCGTACATGGCTGAATCATCAGAGGCTAATGTTTTCCAGGCGGAGACGGCCTTTTCAAAATCTTTAGGCACATAGTCACGCCCCTGCAGATAGGCAAAAGTAGTTTCGTCAGGAGAAATCAGGCCCGAAGTGGCTCCACACTCGATGGCCATATTACAAATAGTCATACGGGCTTCCATGCTTAAATCACGAATAAAGTCGCCACAAAACTCAATCGCATGCCCCGTCCCTCCCTGAATACCAATCTGACGAATAAGAGCTAAGATAGCATCCTTTGCTGTGAAATCAGTAGAGGGGGTTCCTACAAAATCAACCTTCATGGTTTTCGGTTTGTGGAGCAAAAGGCATTGAGTAGTCATCACATGAGCGATCTGCGTGGTTCCTATTCCAAAAGCCAGAGCTCCAAAAGCACCATGAGTCGAGGTATGAGAGTCACCGCAAACCATCGTTCGACCCGGCTGAGTAATTCCGAGTTCTGGGCCTATCGTATGAACAATTCCCTGTGAACCAGAACCCACATCAAAAAGAGTGACCCCAAACTCCTCACAATTTTTTCGCATCTGCTCCACCTGCTTTCGAGCAATTTTATCTGGGTATTCTGAGCGAGCATCATCCGAAGGAATTGAGTGATCAATCGTGGCAAAGGCACGAGTAGAATCAAAAAAAGAAAGTCCTTTCTGACGCAAGAGCTCAAAGGCCTGAGGGGTCGTAACTTCGTGCAGTAGTTGGCAGTCAATAAACAAAACATCTGGGGCTCCTTCTTCACGATGTACCACGTGAGATTCCCAGATTTTGTCGATGATATTTTGGGTTTTGGACATTACAAATCAGATTACAAGGTCGTAGGGATGGAAAATATTGCGTCCCTGCTACAGATGGGGTGAAAGCTAGGCTAGTGGATTCCCTTTAGTCAGAAGTCCCAAGAAAGCATCAAGTTTGATTTTCTCGTCCTTCTGCTCGCCGTATTTTCTTATAGTTATCACGTCCCCCTTCATCTCCTCATCACCAACAATGATCGCAATGGGAACTTTGTGGGTTTGGGAAATTCGAATTCTTTTTCCGAGTGTTTCTGAGGGCTCCAGAATTTCTACTCGCCCTCCAACTTGTTGAGCTTTATCTTTTAGGGATTGAGCAAACTCAAAATGCTTCTCTGAAATAGGAAGGATTTGAGCCTGAATAGGGGCAAGCCACATGGGGAAAGCACCAGCATAATGCTCAATCAAAAGGCCAATAAATCGTTCAAAAGATCCAAATAAAGCTCGATGCAAAACAAAGGGTCTTTCCTTGTTGCCTTTGTCGTTGATGTAATTCATATCAAAACGCTCGGGAAGGTTGAAATCAAACTGAAGAGTAGAACACTGCCATTCTCGATTGAGGCAGTCATTGATCTTGAAGTCAAGCTTTGGACCATAAAAAGCGGCTTCCCCTTCTTCCTCAACAAAGTCTAGATTTTTCTCTTTGGCTACCTTTCGAAGGACGCTTTCGGTGAGGTCCCAACCCTCATCAGTTCCTATGTACTTTTCTTTGTTATTGGGATCCCTTAAGGAAAGATAAACTTTGACCGTATCGAGGTCGAAACCAAACGACCTGTAAATAAACAGAATAAAATCAATAACTCTTTTGAGCTCTTCTTCGACCTGGTCCTGACGACAAAAAATATGTGCATCATCCTGAGTAAAACCACGAACCCGAGTGAGCCCAGACAATTGACCCTTTTTTTCAAATCTGTAGACCGTCCCACATTCGGCCCAGCGAAGAGGGAAATGGCGATATGATTTCGGAGTATCTTTGTATATCTGTACGTGAAAAGGGCAGTTCATAGGCTTGAGGAGGTATTCCTCAGACTCCTTAAGAGTTTCCCCTTTTTGTTTTTCTTCCAGAGTTTGACCAGCTTCTAAGGGGGGATACATTGAGTCGTTATAAAAACCCCAGTGCCCAGAGGCTTCCCACAACATTTTATGACCAATGTGAGGACTTCGAACTAAATCGTATCCTCCTTTTAGATGTTCTTGGTACCAGAAGTCCTCGATCAATCGCCACAAAATAGCGCCTTTTGGATGCCAGAGCGGAAGCCCTAAGCCGACATGGTCGTCCATGTGAAAAAGATCGAGCTCTCTTCCGAGTTTTCGATGATCTCTTTTTTTGGCCTCTTCTATTTGGTGGAGGTAGGTATCCAGCTTTTCTTGAGTATCAAAAGCCACTCCATAAACACGAGTCAATTGAGGGTTCTTCTCGTCCCCTCGCCAATAAGCTCCGGAAAGCTTTGTAAGCTTAAAAACACCTACCTGTCCGGTAGACTCCAGATGGGGCCCCGCACACAAATCTCTATAAAATGGAGAATCTCCATCCCCAAAGTCATAAAAAGAAAAAACGGTTTCTCCCTCATTTTTAAGGTCTTCAATGAGTTCTTGCTTGAAAGGGTCATTCGCAAAGACTGATTTGGCAGTTTCATAATCGACGTCTTTGCGAACAATAGGGAAGTCTTTGTTTACAATCCATCGCATCTTTTTTTCGATCTTTTTGAAGAGTTCGTCAGAAATATGATCCTCTCCAAAATCAAAGTCCTGATAAAATCCTTCATCGGTCGAAGGTCCCACCCCAAGGTGAACCTGGGGAAACATCATTTTTACTGCTGCGGTCAGGATATGAGAAGCTGTATGTCGTCGCCGATGCTCTAGATTGTCCATAGTTTTGAAATATTAAAGGTATTGTAGGGACGCAAAATCTTGCGTCCATTTTTTAAGATAAATGTCTTTTGTGTACCACATTACAAAAAACTCCTCGTCAGAGGAGTTGGCCCATACCCAAACCTCTGACAAATTTAGTCAGTTGTAGTGAGAGCGGTAGTGGTTGCCAATAAAAACATCAAAATCATTGTAAGGAGAGAGGCTGTCTTGTCAAAGCATTGACCACCAGAGGCCCAAATAATTAAAAACAAAGGTGGACAATAAAAGATTGGGTAATATAAGATGAGGCTCATTCAACTGCCTGCTGTTTACTTATTAATTGTTAACTGAAAATCCATGACTATAAAAATTTACTCTACGCCCGTCTGTCCTTATTGCCAAGCGGCCAAGGCCCTCCTGGATAGCAAGGAACTCCCCTACAAAGATATCGATCTCTCCAATGAGGCAGAACTAAGGTCGAAACTCAGCGAAAAACACAACTACACTACCGTCCCAATGATATTCATCAACGATGAATTTATCGGAGGTTTTAGCGAGTTGCAGCAGTTGGAACAAAAGGGCAAATTGTAAAAGGACACAAGATTTTGTGTCCCTACGATATTGATAAATATTAATTGCCTCTAATTTCTTTCATATGCTTCACTCTCTGGTTCACCAAATCCGCCGTTCCAATGTCTTTTCGATGAAAAACAGGACCGCTGAATTTTGTAATCAGATCATCGCAATACTGATTGGCTTCGGAAAGAGACTTCCCAATCCCCACACATCCAATCCCTCGAGAGCCCTTGAGGAGGATCTTATCGCCTTCTTCGCCCAATGAGGCAAAGTAGGCGACTTGGTGCTCGTTGGGTTTGTAGCTGGAATCAATAGTAATCGGTTCGTCTTTTATGGGATTTTCAGGATACCCATTAGGGCAGAGGTATTTAACTACGGTCGCCTGAGCCGCAAACTGGAGCGTGCCCAAATCAGAGAGATTTCCCTCTATCGCTTTTTCACAGACCTCAACAAAATCCGATTCCAAAATGGGAAAAATATTGAGCGCTTCAGGGTCTCCAAATCTCACATTGTACTCAATGAGTTTTACGCCCGCATGGGTAATCATGAATCCTCCATACATCACCCCCACAAATTGCTCACCCAACTCTTCATTGAGGGCTTTCATGACCTGAACGGTAATTTCATGGGCCGCAGCCTTGTCTTCATCGGTCACAAAGGGGAGGGAATTGTTTTCGTCAGAAATACATCCCATCCCTCCGGTATTAGGGCCGGTATCGCCTTCAAAAGCTCTTTTGTGATCTTGAATCGCCGGGGTATCCAAAACCGTTTCTCCATCGACGACCGAAATCAAAGAAAACTCTTCTCCCACAAGCCTTTCCTCAAAGACCACCCGTCCAAATTTATTAATAGAAACGAGGGCAAAATCTCGAGCATCATCAAAAGCATTGAAATGGTCATCAGCCACAATAACGCCCTTCCCTCCGATTAGACCATCGGCTTTTACCACAATCTGTCCATCATACTGCTCATAAAACTCTTGCATCTGAGGCACTTCGTCTTCACTCTCAAAGACCTGAAATCCAGGAGAGGCATCAATGCCATGTTTTTTAAGGAGATTTCGGGTGAAGCTTTTTGAGCTCTCTAGTTGAGCGCCCTGAGCACTAGGGCCAAATGTTTTAACTCCTCCCTCCAAAAGAGCATCACGCACTCCGGCAGCAAGAGGATCTTCAGGGCCAACTACAGCAAAATCTACCTCTGCTTCTTGCGCATAGGCCTTGATCGCATCAAGGTCATTCAGCGAAGAGTGCACCCTAATATCGGAGACCAGATCCTTGATTCCAGGGTTAACGGCTGTGGCAAAGTTATAAATAGCTGGCTTTTGTGGCGATCGAGCAAGAGCCGCAATCATAGCGTGTTCTCGACCACCATTTCCGATAAAGAGGATTTTTTTAGACATAATATAAAAGGGGAAACAGGTAGAAAGTAGCAGGAATTAAGAAGCGATTCCTACAGCTTGGAGAGTAGTAAAAACGACACTTTTTTCAACAAAACAACTATAATAAAGCTCTTTACCCCGCCTACAACCTGAAAACTATCTGCCAATATATAAAAAACTGCTTTCACTAATCCGAAATATATTCATCAAATCTCTGGTGCAGCCAGAGTACCACCCGTGCTACAAAATAAATAACCACCGCTCCAATGAGAACCGGCCAATTGGTTTTAACCAGCGCCCAAATTTGCTCTCCAAAAAAGTAACCCGTTCCCACAATAAAGCTGGCCCAAATGCAGACGCCAAAGAAATGAAAGATCATAAATTTAAAAACATTCATTTTCGCCGATCCCGCAATAATAGAAAGGACTGGACGGAGGGAGGTAATCATAGCCCCAAAAAAAATGGTTTTTTCGCCAAATTTCTCAAAAAATCTTTCCGCTTTTCGGAGCTTTTTTCGAGTAAGAAAAATACGGTGACCATGCGACTTGAGCCAGGTTCGAGCCCCTCTGCGTCCCCAGTGAAAAAGAACCGCATTCCCCAAAGGAGGCATAATGAGTGTAACCAAGAAAAGGGAAAACAATGGAATTTCTGGATTGGTTCGAGCCAAGACCGCCGAAGTAAAAACAACGGTTGAAGTAGGGAAGGGGACACCCAAGTCATCTACAAAGAGCGCAAAAGCCAGCGCAAAGATGCCGTACTCAATCAAGAAATTTTCCATAAATATTAAAAAAAATTAACGACCAGATATCTGACGCATTAAGTCCTGGACATACCGGATGAGCTCACGATCTCCGGACTTGTGCGCATAAGTCCTCATAGTTTTAAGGACCGACTTCTTTTTCTTTAGCTGCTCGATCGTTTTGCAGGATCGAATCTGCTTTTGGTACTCAAAGAAAATACCTTTGTAACAATGCTTGATATTTTTGGTGTCATGAATTTTCTGAAAAAGCGAGAGCGCTTTTTTGAATCGTTTCTGGTTGTAGTAGTCGATACCTTCAGATTGATAGAGATTTTCTTTGAGCGTGCGGTCTTTGGCTCCATCTACAAATTTATGCGCGAGAGAATATTCTTTTTTCTTCAGATAATAAACCGTGGCATTGTGCGCCACCAACTGAACCTGCTCTCCGTCATAACTCTGGCGGGCATAATCAAGTGCCTCTTTGTATCGGTGTTTTTTGAGGGCTTGGGCAATAACATTCTGGTAGGCTGCCTTGAGATTATTATTTACCAGATCTTTGTGGCTACTAAGAATATAGGCCAAGCGAGAAGACTCAAGAAAATACTTGGGCTTGACCTTAAAGGTCTGAACCTCGGAATCGGTCACATCCAAGAGGTTCACGGCCATAAGTTCAGATATAGGGAGCACTCTTTCTCCCTTCTTTTTGTAGTGCTGAATCGTCCCACTAGTCGCCTCGATGTCTTGCCCTTTGTAGTGTAGGCAGACATGGCCCGGATAGACCTTTATCTGGAGGTGAGAAATGTCGTACTTACGAGAAAAAAGATAGACATATAGCGTGACGATCTGATTACAGTCTCCTATCAGGGTTCTGTGTTTGGGGTCCTGTAGCAGGGCTCCAAAGTTACTTGATTCGCGATATTTAAAATTCCCCTCCTTCGCCCGAAAAAAGGCCATGATAGAGAGAAGATACTTCCATTCATCTGAAAGTGTTTCGGGGTCTTTGGGCAGAAGGTGTTGCCCAGCCGTGGGGTGAGAGGCGCGAAAAGACTCAAAAGCCTGAACGATTTTGGTGGTATTGGCATACGCAATTTTTCTTACATCTTTATTGAGGTAGGAGTAGCCCTTGTACTTTTTTTCACACCACAAATGAAACACCACCAAGTCTTGAGCCATAAGCTCAACCACTCTTTTCTGAACCTTAAAAGCCGGGCGCCCTTCCTTCACATACTTCAAAAACTGGTTCACCGATTTTTCAAAAGGATGAGCATAGGGAGAAAAAAACTCGATGACGGTACGCAGAAACGAGAGCATCTAAAAAAATAATACCACATAATGGTATCTAGTTCAGCAAGAAAGGAGGCAAAAAAAGAGTGACGGCCAAACCTGTTTTTCAGGTTTGGCCGTCGAACGAAGAAGTTCCCTCGAAGACAGAGGTTATCTTCGAGTCCACTTTGATCCAAGCTTCTTGCACTGTGGATATCCTGGTTGACCTGAACCGGAAAATTCCATCCGATCGGTAAAGACACGAGTACAGACAGGAAGTTTTACCCCCGCAATCACAGAATCATCCTTCACCAGCAGTTTTTGCAGAGGAGCCGGAAGATCAACACCTTTCAGAGTGAGTACGCTGGCGACTGAAAGCGATGTCAAATGGGGCGAAAGAGGGACGCCCTCAAGGGTCGTAACCGAATCTGCTTTTAAGGTCCCCGCCAGGGGGATCTTGACCCCTGAGAAGGTGGTTACAGAGGGGACAATCAAAGAAAGCATAGTGTCGGGAAGAAGAGCTCCCTCTAGTGAGGTAACAGAAGGAGCAGAGAGCCCCCACAAACTCTGCAGAGGTATTCCCTTTAGGCTTTTTACTCTGTGTACAAAAAGGAGTCTGAGGCCCGTAGGAAGATCAGTTCCCTCAAGAGTCCGAAGAGAGTGGGATGAAAATGTATCAACTTTGGCGGGGAGCGTGACTCCAAAAAGCGACTGAACATTATGAGCACGAAGGTCGCTCATATCGGAAGGAAATGATACGCCTTCAAGCGAGGTGAGTTCCGTCTTGTAAGTCCAGGTCCCATCAGCATGGACCTCTCCAAGACGCACAAAGTCGCGGTTGGAGAGAGCATAAAGGATGGTAATCGAGTCAATCTGGCTGACCAACAGCAGCGCAACAAGAACGAATAAGCGATAAACAATTTTCATTGGAGGCTCCATACATATAACTCGGTTGTAGAAAGGGTAGATTTTTCTTCTTGGAAGTAGGTGGATGAAAGGGGTTAGTATTGAGAGCCTGTTAGGGAAGGTTCACAAGAATAACCCCTTTCTAATTGTGAAGAGGGAACCTGCTCTCGAGTCCATAAAGAACTACTTCTCAGGTACCTGTTGATACAAAATCAACAAGTACACACGAGAGCATACAACTCTTCACAAAAGATAAATAAAAGAGCTTGGCTACTTTTAAATACCTAGGATTTGAAAAAGAGTCAAATGTTTGAGAACCCTGAACTATTTGGAGGAAATTCTGCAGCTAGAATCTTTTGGAGGAAAACTATAAAGAATGGGAATTATTACCCCGCAGCAAACAAAAGTCTGAAACAGACCTCCTAGAGCCCAGCTCAAAACCAAGTAGGGATCAACATTCATAGTGAGATAGGTCATCCCAAGGCCTACGGCATGTACCAAGAAAAAACTCAACAGCGAAAAACGCCAAACTTTGGACCACCAACTTGATCCACATCGCGGAACGAGCTCGTGCAAATAAGAAAGCAAGAACGCGTGAAGGAGCTTTAAAAATACCAACCCCAGTGTGAAAAACATCATATTTTGCTCATAGTCCAAAAAGGCCGGAGTTTTGTAGGCCCCATCTCCAAAGATCTGCATTTCTACACCTCCGTAGATCATAAAGGCGAGAAACATGGAGACGCCCCCAGCAAGCGTTGAGTAGGTATATTTTTTCATGAGAATTATTAAGTATCCTCAGTATAAAGCACCTGAGCCAGAGTTCGCTAGGAAAAAATTATTTTCCCCTGTTTTACATCCGCCTTCACGCGTCCCTTTGCTTTTCCCTCTAGAATTTCAAGTGCAAGGGGATTGAGAAGCTCTCGTTCTATCGCTCGCTTTAGAGGACGAGCTCCAAAAGCTGGATCATACCCAACTGAAACCAAGTGTTCTTGAGCCTTTTTGGTAAGCGACAACTCCACTCCCTGCTCGGACAATCGCACCGACAAGTCTTTTAGTTGAAGATTAAGAATTTCCTCAATCTGTGTCTCTGACAAACTTTCAAAGCCCACAATATCATCGAGACGATTTAGGAATTCAGGACGAAAGAATTGGGCGAGTTTTGATCGTAGCTTCTTTTCTTTGGGGGAGGCGCCATCCTCAAATAGGTCGGCGCAAAGATTTGAAGTTAAGATGATAATCGTATTTTTAAAATTGACCTTACGTCCTTTGGAGTCAGTCAATGCTCCTTCATCTAAAATCTGGAGAAAGAGATTAAAAACATCCGGGTGGGCCTTTTCGACTTCATCAAAAAGCAAGACCGAGTAGGGCCTTCTTCGGATCTTGTCCGTCAGTTGTCCGCCTTCATCATGGCCCACATATCCTGGGGGAGCACCAATGAGCTTGGCGACTGAATGAGACTCCATGAACTCAGACATATCAAAACGGATCATAGCTCCCGCGTCATCAAAAAGTTCACGAGCCAGGGTCTTGGCCAGTTCGGTTTTTCCAACACCGGTAGGTCCCAAAAACAGAAAGGATCCAATAGGTCGATCCACGGCCGCCAGCCCTGCCCGATTTCTACGGATAGCATTAGAAACAGTGACAACTGCTGCCTCTTGCCCAACAAGAGATTCATGCATGCGTGATTCGAGGCGCGTTAATTTGTCGGTTTCTTTTTCCGTCAATCGAGTCGTGGGAATACCGGTCCAGCGAGCAATAATCTCTGCGATATCGTCCTCGGTAATCTCCTCACGAATCAAAGATCCTTGATCTTTAGATTCCAGCTCAGTCAAGCGCGTTTCAAGCTCAGGAATTTTTCCGTGGGTCAGCTCAGCGGCCTTTGCAAAATCAGAATTTCGCTCAGCCTGAGTGGCCTCAAAACGAAAGGCTTCCAGCTGTTCCTTGATGGTCTGAATTTCGTCTACAGAAGATTTCTCAAGCTGCCATTCTCCATCGAGATTTTTTAATTCTTCTCTGAGATCGGAGATAGTACGATCAACCTCTTTTAAGCGCTCTTTTTTGCGGCCCTCCTTTTTAAGGGCTGCCCGTTCAATTTCTAGGGTCAAAAGCTGTCGTTTGAGATCAGAAATCGATTCTGGCTCAGATTCAATTTCAAGCTTCAGCTTACTCATCGCTTCATCGATCAGATCTATAGCTTTGTCTGGCAGTTTACGATCTGGGAGGTAGCGAAGAGAGAGATCAACCGCGGAAATCAAAGCGTCATCTGTAATCCGAACACCGTGATGAAGTTCATACTTCTCCTGGATGCCCCTCAAAATTGCCACCGCCTCTTCAGCGGTAGGCTCATCTACATTTACAGGTTGAAATCGACGTTCAAGGGCCGCATCTTTTTCTACGTACTTTCGGTATTCCCCTAGGGTGGTTGCCCCCACACAGTGCAGTGCCCCACGAGCTAGAGCCGGCTTGAGCAAGTTTCCCGCATCCATACTCCCTTCTGCTGACCCCGCACCAACTATAGTATGGAGCTCATCGATAAAGAGGATGATCTGTCCCTCGGCTTTTTCTATGGCTTTGAGAACGTTTTTTAATCGATCCTCAAATTCACCACGATACTTGGCTCCAGCTACCAGAGCGGCAAGATCCAGTCCAAGGACTCGCTTACTTCTAAGTGACTCAGGAATATCTCCATTATGGATCTTGTGAGCCAAGCCTTCTACAATAGCCGTTTTTCCTACTCCCGGATCACCCACCAAAACAGGATTGTTTTTGGTTCGCCGAGAAAGGATCTGAATCGTTCTTCTGATTTCATCATCGCGACCTATAATGGGATCAATTTTTCCATTTTTGGCCAAGTTGGTGTAATCGATACAAAACTTATCCAGGGCTTCAAGTTTTTCATGGCCCTCTGCTGAATCTATTTTTTCGCCTCCTCTCAGAGTTTTGATGGCTTCTTCTGCCTGTGCAAAAGAAGCGCCCATATCTTCGAGTTCTTTTTTTACCGCAGAAGAACCTTCATAAATACCCAACAAAAGATGCTCCACCGAAAGAAAGTCATCCTTCATTTTTGACTGGTGCTTTTCCGCGTTTTTCAGAGCATTGGCAAAAGTTCGACTCGGAGATCTCTGAGTCGTTCCTTCTACTTTAGGAAAGGACTTCACCTTGTCGTCAAAGAATGACTGAATTGAAGCAGGGGCAACGCCTATCTTCTGAAAAACCTTCCTCACGAAGGCATTCTCATCACTGAGGAGCCCCAGCAATAAGTGCTCTACCTCAATTGAAGAGGATTTTAATTCATCCGCAATTCGCTGAGTCTCAACGATGGCAGCCGAGGCAGGGGTGGTCCATTTATCAAAATTCATCATAAATAAATTTACACAATTAGCACTCTCGAGTATAGACTGCTAAAAAAAATAAGTCAAGGGGCCAAAAAAAGAGGCCGACACTGTGCATGCAACTGGAGAGGAAGCATATTATTCGTGTCGGCCAAACGTCATATCCCAGGGTTCATTGGTCATGACCCATTTGGATAACAGTTTCTGTTTGGCCCAGGATTTGTCGCACACTTTCATCGTGGCTCCAGACTGCGAGTCGATGAGACAAAAGCGTAAACAAAACAGCCAAAAACAGAAGGGGAATGATGTATTTTGATTGATTTTTGATTTCCCTGTCCAGAGGGTCTGAAGAAGAGGGTGGATCCGTCATGATCACCTCCCGGCCACACGGGCCAAACAGGGTTGAAAGTAGCACTAAATTAATTCTGAATTGAGAAAAGTCAAGAAAACCGGTATAATGGGCAGAATGAAAGAATTATATGTTGTTCATGGCTCACAATTTCAGTGGGATGAGAGACTCAAGAAACGAGTCAGTTTTGCAGAGAAAATTCTTTCTAAAGCCCTAAAAGCGCACAAGATTGAACCCCACGAGGCCACCATTGTCAGCCTCGGTGGGAGGCACGACAAAAAAGGACACACCAACGCAGAGGTGGCCTACAAAAAAATCAAAAAGAATACAAATATTATCCGTAAAAAAATAGAGGTTATCATGCTTGGCGGGCGGACTTTTGCTGAGGAGGCAGAGATGGTAAGTGATTATGTTCAAAAAAATTATGCAAAAGAAAAGGTAAAGATCTACACCGGAATAGAAGATTCCGCTCTTAGAGCGTTGAGACTGCGCCTCTGTTATCAGTTCTCTTTTGTGTTCAAGCAGATCAAAAAAAGAGCTCAGAAATGGGGAAAGTGGTATTGGGTAGTGGCTCCCTTTATTTCACTAGTAGGACTATTAAAGAAACCTAAAACAAAAATTCAGATCACAGCGCTTCCCTATAATCAGAAAAAAGAACTCGCCTGGTGGAGTGAATTCAAGTCATTAATGCTCATTCTGGTTGACCCACTAGACAGAGGCCTCCACAAATACCTCACCACCAAATCCAGAAAATAACCTCAAAGCGTTTGCCCACCAAATACATGATACATGCTTCATAATTCATGATTCATTCCCAAAGCCACTTGAATTACAAATGGAACCGATCAATGTCTGAAAGCACTGTGTGAAGGACTTTAAAATTCTCCTTCGGGAGCTTTGCACGCTTCTGGTGGAAAGTTTCAAAATCAGATCGCCTCATAAACTCTATAATTTGGCGCGTAAGATTGGGAATAAGTCTTTTGTGTGGACGTGCTTCAAGAGAAAAAGAAAACGCCTCAGGATCAAAATATACATCTCCCCTGAGCTGATCAAAACGAGGAAGGACACCGGAAAAAGAAAGACACTTAATGCGAAAAAAGGCATCGTACTTTTCGAGATCATCTGGGTGACAGGAATTCATCAGGTGAGAAATTTCCTGGAAAAAGGCGGAATCTGGTTTTTCTTCCGGAAGAACTCTGCGAAGAGTGGTCATCCATTCAAATCCCTTTTCCATAACCTGGTATCCCGATGAGAACTGAGGAAAAAGAGTCACGCAAGCCACATTTTTCATGGATTTGGAGTTTCGTCCCTGAAAGATTTCGAGTTCAAGCAGGCGAAAAAAATCGACCTCCCGCATCTTTTTGGGCGATCGAGCAAACTTTTTTACAAAAAGAGCCACTCTCCCAAATTCAGCCGTAAAAAAATCGAGCACCGCATCATCATTCGCCAGCAGCGTTTTATTCAGCAGAATGCCAAGAGTCTTATCCTCACCCATAACGTGATTAAACATTAAAGCTACTGATCAAACCTCCCCCTCATGTATCGATTAGTGGCAATGTAGGCCCCCAAAAGTCCGACCGCAGCGGCGAGCAGAATTTCTAGCGTAAAGCATTCATTCCACAGATAAATAAAGATCTCCCCCCCAGGCATGACCTCGATCTCCCGGAGAACAAAAATAAAAAGCAAAATTCCCACCAGAGCTGCTGCCAGCCCCATAAGAAGGCCTTCCACCAAAAAAGGGAAGGTAATAAAATTAGGGTCAGCTCCAACAAAGCGGGCAATAAAGATCTCGTCCCGACGCGAAAAGATAACGATTCGAAAGGCGTTGATGATCAAAAGAACCCCCCCTACAAAAAAGAGAATCGACAGATAAAAACCAGCCTTCTCCACGCCCTCACGGACCATTACTAGTTTTTCAATCAACTGAACAAAAGAGCGTTCATTACCCATGTCCCAGGTGTCGACTACCGGGTCATATCGAAGCTTTTTGAGCACGGCAAAAATATCGTCAATCTGTTCGAGATCTTTGAACTTCAAATACAAACGATCGGGGACATGAAAATCACCAAAATCCTCTTTGGGCAGAATACTCATAGTCATATCAAATGCTTTCAGCTCATTCTGCATGGCCCCCATCAGAAAAGTGTCGTAGTCCTGGCGGAGTGGAACGGTGAAATCCGCCCTCGATTCAAGGCGTTGGAGCGAGTAGTCGGCAAAAAACTGAATCGAAAAAATAAAGTTCGTCAGAAAAATAATCAAAGCGCCCAAAAAAATAGTCGTCCCCGAAAGAAAACGATTCCGCCAGAGCTGGATGGAGCCTTCACGAAGAGAACGAAGCAGGATTTGAGACCAGGAATGCATTTGATTTGGTATTGGTTTTCGTCGAAAATATTGTACCGATATTCGAGATTTCTACCAATATCAAAAACCTTTCACGGCAAAACCCCACCCACGTGCGAACACGGGATGGGGGAGAGAGTAGGGGCTTCAGAGGCAGGATGCCGACAGCGTTTTCATGGTTGAGAAAGGCAGTGGAAACCAGTTTTGTTCTTCAGGTGCTGACTGCAGGGGGTGGAATATCGAAAGATGTAAACAGGAAGGGTGCCATCCTGAGAGGGGCGGTGTTCGCCGGAAACAAGGATGGCATGGGTGCCGTCGAGATCGAACCAGAGTGAATTCTTAAAGGAAGGAGTCTTTTTTATGTATGACAGTGCTAGAGTAGCCTTGTGAATTACACCCTTCTTCAGAACAGGCAGGAGTTCCAACTCAAACCTTGACTTAGCTTTATTGTGTGAAGTTTTAGGTCGAGTAAGAATCTCTTGCGTGATAGGTGATACACTCTGTTGAGCCGAGGCCGGAAGTGGGAGAGAGAGACCACAGAGAGAAATGGTCAAAAAAGCAATGATGAAGAAATTCTTGAACATTAGATTAACTCCTAACATATCTTCGAGGAACAAAATCACAAGTGAGACATCCTCTGATACTTCTGAGAAGTGCTCAGAAGAGGTCTCACTTGCATAACAAAGAGAAGCCCTGCCCTTAAGGTCATGACGCCCCTCTCTTAGGGGGTAAAGTATTTCAAAAAAACTTCAAACACGTAAGGGCAAAGAACTCTTTGCAAAGCGAAAAGTAAAAGAACTTGCTTATTATTGCATAAAACAAAAAAGAGTCAAGCAAGAAACTTCGAACTCTTAAACACGCCCGGCAAATAGGATCCCGCTCTCATGATCTGAATGTCTGGATAGCGCTCTTGAGCTACATCGGTATCAAACTTCTGATCATAGCCCAAAAATATGGCCGATGGACTTACTTCTTCAATCGTTCTGAAAAAGTCTTGATCTGATCTCCCCAGTCTAATGGTGCATTGGGGAAGAAGTTCCTGCTCGATTCGAGATAGTCTTTGTAATTCAGAATTGACCGGGAATCTTCCCTTTATGCGTTGGACTGTCTTGTCTCGCGCCACCACTACGGTCATCTTTTGGCAGCGCTCAGAGGCCGACCACAACAAATACTGATGACCTACATGAAAGTTGTCGAAAGTTCCGGCTACCAGCAGGTGAGAATGAGTCATCAGTCAGTAGTGAGGGCGTATGAACGATACTAAATTTAAGGCTGTGCAGCAGACCCTTCTCGCTTCCCCCTTAAAAGGGAGAGGTTAGTTCGATTTATTTTTTAGCTTGAGTTTTAGCTTTGGGCTTAGTTTTGACTTTGGCTTTGGCTTTGCTTTTTGGCGCTGTTGCCTTCTTTGGTTTTGGGGCTTGGGCGTTTTTTTTGGCAATCTTTTTAAATGTACACCGCTTTTTTGGGGCGTCAAAACCGACCAATAGCTCGGTGTCATGGGCTACGTCTCCCGAAATAAGTGCTTCTACCAAGGGATGCTCGAGTTTATCAGAAAGCGTTCTTCTTACTTCTCGGGCACCATGAGCCGGATTGTAGGCGGCCTTTGCCAGAGCGTTGATGACAGATCCACTGACCTTAAGCCTAATATTCTTTTCACTTAAACGCTCCTGAAGCTCATCTATCTGGAGTTTTACAATCTTCTTGATAGCCTCCCGGTCCAAGGGTCGAAACACCACCACCGAATCCAGACGATTGATAAATTCTACCGAGAACTCGTCGTTGAGATCTTTGATTACGTCATCTTTTACGTGCTCAAATTCGTGTTCGTGCTCAGACAGATCTTTGTTGGAGTCACTAAATCCAATCGTGCTGGCCTGAGACTGAAATCGCTCTGCTCCAGTATTGGAGGTCAAAATAATGATGGTATTCCGAAAAGAAACCTGCCGCCCTTTTCCATCGGTCAAAACTCCGTCTTCAAGTATTTGAAGGAGGAGGTTGTGAATGTTTTTATGAGCCTTTTCGATCTCGTCAAAAAGAACCACCGAATAAGGTTTTCTTCTTACTTTATCGGTTAACTGTCCTCCGTTTTCATACCCCACATACCCGGCCGTCGCACCTACCAAACGACTCGAAGAATGACCGGCAGAAAACTCAGACATATCAATCTTGATCAGGGCTTCTTTGGAGTGAAACACTTCCGAAGAAAGTTGTCGTACTAATTCGGTTTTACCAACTCCTGAAGGTCCCAAAAACAAGAAAGCGCCCAAGGGCCGATTGGGATTGTGGAGCCCCATCCTGGATCGTCGAACGGCTTTTGAAATCTTAGAAATAGCTTCCTCCTGAGCTACCACATGCTCAGAAAGGGTGACTTCTAGATTTTTAAGTTGCTCTAGGGGAGATCCTACCAGGGTAGAAACAGGGATTTCCGTCATCTGCTCAATGATATGAGCAATGTCGGACTCATCGATTTTCTTAATGTTTTTCTTATCAACTTTCGCCAACTTCAGTTCCTGGAGTTCGGCCTGAAGATCTAATTCCTTCTGATGAAGTTTGTTGGCTTTCTCGTAGTTCTGAGAAATAACGGCTTCTTCTTTATTGCGAACCGCCTTGGAAATCTGAGAGCGAAGTTCACGTATTTTCTTTCCGTTCTTTCGATTGACTGCAGATTTAAGAGCGCAAGCTTCGTCCAAAACATCAAAGGCTTTGTCGGGCAAAAAACGATCATTGATATATCGGTTTGAGAGCTTAACCGCTAATTCTATAGCCTCAACGGTGATTTTTACCGCATGATACTGTTCGTAATGAGGTGCTACGCCCTTTAGAATTTCTACTGTCTCATCCAGCGTAGGTTCAGGCACATCGATACTCTGAAATCGTCGAGACAAAGCGGCATCTTTTTCGACGTACTTTTTGTATTCATCAACCGTAGTGGCTCCAATTACCTGAACCAGCCCACGAGACAAAGCTGGTTTCAAGATATTGGCCGCGTCAAGAGAGCCTTCGGCTGAGCCTGCTCCGATAATAGTATGGAGCTCATCAATAAAGAGAATTACTTCGTTATCAGCTTCGGAAGCTTCGTCGATAATTCTTTTTAGGCGCTCCTCAAATTCACCTCGATACTTTGTTCCGGCAATCAGGTCCGACATCGAAAGCGAGAAAACCCTTTTGTCTAAAAGACTGTCGGGCACTTGTCCATCGATGATCTTTTGGGCCAGCCCTTCAACAATGGCGGTCTTTCCAACTCCCGGATCCCCAAGAAGTATAGGATTATTCTTGGTCTTTCGGGCCAAGATGTGGATCGATCGTGTGATTTCTTTTGCACGACCTATGATCGTGTCGAGTTTGCCATCTGCAGCCTGCTGAGTGAGGTCTGTACAAAAATACTCAAGAGCCAGCTTTTTCTTCCCGTTTTTAGCCTTTTTTTCGTTTTTAGAGGTCTTACCTTCTGAACCTATAAAAACTCCCTGAAGACCATTCAAGAGAGCCTCCAGTTGAGTAGGGGCAGCAGGAGGTGGAGTTTGAACAGCCGCAGAAGTACTGGATCCAGGGTTATTCTGATGAAAAAGATTATCTAGTTGTTCCAAGACGTGCAGCGGGTTTACCATCAACGATGACAAAATATGAAGTGCCCCGGTATCTTTTTGCTTTAAAAGAGCATAAAGCAAGTGCTCTGAATCAACTTTTGGATGGGCAAAGTCTAGGGCTACTTGAGCCGCCAACTCAATAGCTCTCTGCGAAAAAGGGGAGAGGAGGGGAGCGGTCGAAGACTTTTTTGGTTTTTCAGATGAGGGAGTCGTTGGATTATTGTCCTGCGCTATTAAAACTGAATTCTCATAATTAACCCCAAAATTTTTTAGGATGACACTGGCAGTTGATTTGGGCTGTCTCAAGAGACCCAGAAGCAAGTGCGCTGTACGGATTTGATGATCCTGAAGCTTGCGCATCTCTTCTTGAGCGAGGATAATGGTGTTCTTGGCAAAATGGGTAAAGGAATCAAAATGGCTCATCTATAGAGGGGGATATTGTGCTGCGGATTATATTTTTTTATTCTCAAAATTCTACCAAAAACCGCATAAGTAAGCAATTAATACAAGAGTGGTATCTGTACAGTTAGGATGAAAAGGGGACAGGAGATTCTTCCTGGGTAAAAATTAAATGCGTGTCATCCCGAGGGCCTTCCTTATAAATAAAAAATATGATGGTCATCCCTGTGGGAATCGTCAGGGTTCAATGTCAGATCAGACTTAAAATGAGGGATCCTCAAATTATTAATGAGATAAAAGGAAAAAGAATCTATTCCCAACGAAGTGAAAGATCCTCCAAATCAGGATTTTTACTTCTTATAAGAACTAGTTTCTTTTTTCGATTCCATTTTTTGATTTCTTTTTCTCTTTCTATGGCACCTTCTATTGATCCAGGACCCTCAAAATAAAGTAGTCTTGTTATGTGATACCGAGCTGTAAAACCTCTAAATGTATGATTTTTGTGCTGATAAACCCGTTTTTCTAGATCGCTGGTAACTCCAACATAAAGAACGAGAGTATCGCTCCCCATAATGTATACATATCCTTCTTTATCTCCCATACTTTAAAGCATATGGAGGATCCCTCATCTTGTCGATGTTCGTTTCAAAACAGTCCGTCATTCGGGATGACCCAAATTTATATTCTTTTTACCCAGGAAAAATCTCCTGAGGCATAAAAGGTATAAAAAAGCGGACACCAGCCCGCTTTAATTTTAGAGTCTGAGTTCCTTACTCTACTAGACTTCTAGTCTTACAAAAGAAACGAGTTTTCCTGCTCCCAAATACTGAGCCACAGTCTGAGAAGGGTCTTTCACAAAGGCCTGAGAAGTGAGGGCTCTCTCGGCACAGAACTTTTTTACTTTTCCTTCAATAATTTTGTCGATGATTTGTTCTGGCTTTCCTTCGTTGATCAGCTGTTCTCGGTAGATCTCTTTTTCCTTCTCAATGTCTTCTGTCGGAACATCTTCTGGGTTAGCCACTTGAGGGTTCATGGCCACAGCATGCATAGCTAGGTCACGTGCCTGCTCTTCAGTCCCACCATCGAGAGCCACAAGTGCTCCAAGTTTACCATTGGAATGTACATAACTTCCTTTCTGGTCACCTCCTTCAACCAAAACAATTTCTCCAAGCGTAATATTTTCACCTACTTCTTGAATTTTGTCGGTGTTGGATTCTTCGAAAAAAGCCTTGGCCCCTTCTTCTCCGTTAGAATCTGCCTTTTGGGCAAGTTCCTGAGCGTAAGCGATAAAGGATTCATTTCGTGCGACAAAGTCCGTCTCGCACCTAAGCACTACTGCCGCAGATCCAGATATTGCTACTACTCCTTCTGAAGTAGATCGATCAGCTTTTTCCCCTGCTTTAGCTTCTCCTCTCTTTCGAAGGATCTCTGTGGCTTTTTCGATGTCACCTCCAGCTTCGGCTAGGGCTTTTTTACAGGCCATCATACCCACATTGGTTTTGTCCCGCAGTTCTTTAACTTGTGCGGCTGATACATCAGTCATCTTTAAAAAGGTTAAAAATCCCCGGAAGTGTATTAAAAACAATCCCCTTGTAAAGCTCTGCCTGATCTCAAAAAAGAGTTTACTTGTCTTTGATATCGTCTGGATTTTCTTCGAAAATCCATTTTCGAAGCTTTTCCGACATCACGTTGACTACAGGACATCGCCAGTAGTTTCCCTGGATTGCCTGTATAATACCAATGATAATAGGAACGAGAATCAATAGGAGCCAGATCAGTTGTCCCCAAAAACCAAACCATCTCATCCAAGAAAACAAAATAAAGATAAGTGTCAGAACAAGGCCCTGCATTCCATGGAAGTGGCAGAACTGTGATTTTGGTTTGAGCACCAAAGCCAAAATACAAAAATAAAGAACATAACCTATAGCTGATATAGCTTTTTCTCCTTTGGTTATTTCATCACCAGAAGGAGTTTCTTTGATGTTATTTTCTGCTGCTAGTTCTTTGTTAGCTTTATCTATGGATTTGCCTTCTTCAACTTTTTCATCAACTTTATCAAGCGCTTTCTCGGCGCTGGATTTGTCATTTGATTCTTCTTTTTCCCCCGTTTCTGAATTTGTTTTTTCTTCGGCCATAGCCATTTATATTAAGTAGATTCTACTTTAGAGATTTTAGCAGAGAACCCAACAAAAATCGGATTGACTTTATAGAGTCATCATTTCCCGGAATGGGGAAATCAATATTATCAGGATCTGCATTGGCATCTACTATGGCTATGATCGGGATTTTAGAATTAAGGGCTTCATCAATGGCTAGTCTATCAGTTACTGAGTCCAAGACTACTACCACTTCAGGTTTCTTTCTCATTTCGGCAACTCCAGAAAAGGAGATGTCGAGCTTTTCAAGTTCCTTCTTGAATTTTGCGATTTCTTTCTTGGTGTACTTTTGGATCTCATCAGTTTCAAACTGGTTCTTGAGATTGAGGTAATAATCGATACGTTTTCGGATTTCTTTAAAGTTAGTCAAAAGTCCAGGGATCCATTTCTGATCTACAAAGAAGTATTTGTCGGCCGGAACTTGTGATCGAAGTTCAAGTGCCGCCTGAGGTTTTGTGCCCACAAAGAGAACTTTACCATTCCTGAGCTTTACAGAGGCCAAAAACTTCTGAGCCTTTTCTAGCATTTGGGCCGTTTGTTCTAGATCAAAGATGTGCACTCCATCTTTTTTGGTGTGGAGGTAGGGTTTTACTTTTGGATTCCAACGAGAAGATCGGTGTCCAACATGCACAAGATTCGAAAACAGTTCTTTTACGGGAGTAGACATATAAATCGCTTACAAAACAATAAAAGCCAGCAGATGGTAATCAAAAATATGGGGAGTGCAAATTTTTCCGATCCAACAAACTAAATAAAAAGGAAGATCGATGTATTTATGAGAAAGAACGAGGCCGTGTGAAACAAAGAGTGAAGAGTAAAGGGGAGAGCGTGAAGATTAAGAAAAGGGAAAAAGAGAGAGGGGTAGAGTGAGGAGCGGGTTTGGTTTGTAGGGGGGCGGGGTGTTGAGATAAGAGAGTAAAATAAGTGTGCACAAAAAGGTGGTTTTGATCAATATTTTGGTGCAGTAGATCAACAACAGGACTACCTGATAAATAAAGGGAAAAATACATATATAAAGGGTGTTGTGCAAAAATCATGTTCCACTATGGCTAAAAATTAAGAACATGACCGTAATTTTGAATCAAGGAAAGGTAGGTATACAGCGAAGCGTGAAGTCTGGTGATTTCAAAAAAAACTTGACTTTGGTTCGTAATCGAATAAGTTTTTTGTGCTAACAAAATTTAAGCGATCAAAAAATGATGCTCAAAAAGATTTTCGGCTCTGGGACGAGAGTTAAATTATTCCGTCAATTTCTTCTTAATCCAAACGAAGAGTTCTTTATCCGAGAACTTACCCGGATACTCGACGAACAGATTAATTCCCTGAGAAGAGAACTTCAAAATCTCGAGTCAATTGGAATGCTAAAGTCACGAGACCGAAATCGAAAGAAGTACTATCAAATCAATCCCCACTACCCCCTTTTGCACGAACTAACAAATCTTGTTCGAAAAACAGATCCTGCCTGCCAGGCATTACTCAAAAAACTAGCAAAACTTGGCGAAATTGACCTGTTGATTTTGTCCGGTTCATTTATTGGCGCAGAAGGAGAAGTCGACCTCATCTTGGTTGGAAAGGTCAAAAAAGAGGATCTTGAAAAATTTTTAGAAGAAAACTTTGCCGGAGAAGATGTAAAATACGCTCTTCTTACCAGAGAAGATTTTTTGTATCGAGTCACCCTGAAAGATAAATTCATTCAGGACATCTTTGATAACAAAGACAATCTCATTCTTAAAAACAAGCTCAAGAAAAATACGGAGCATTTGGTGGCAGACTAAAAAAAACGCATATTAATTTGCGTTTACAAAAGCGAGATATATAATCGGCTCACTTTTTTGTCGAGACATGAATCAACAAGTAAAAAATTTCGTTCACAAGCAGTGTAAAGACTCGGTTCCCGAACTGAAAAGCGGGTATCAGGTTCGAGTGCACCAAAAGATTAAAGAAGGAAACAAAGAGCGAATTCAGGTATTCGAAGGAATCATTATTAAAATGAATGCCGGATACGGATCTGAAGCCACCTTCACGGTTCGAAAGGTGTCCGAAGGTGTGGGAGTGGAAAAAATCTTTCCCATTCATGCGCCCAGCATCCAAAAAATTGACGTAGTAAGAGCTCACAAAGTAAGAAGATCTAAGCTTCGATACCTTCGAGATCTTTCAGGAAAAGCCCTACGTCTCAAAGAAGTACCCTATTCTAAAAACGAGAAATCTTTTGAGGAAGAAGTTCTCCATATGAAAGAAGCTCCAAAGGAAGAAAAAGCCGAAGAGCCGGAAGCAAAAACAGAAGAAACGAAGACCGAAGAACCCAAAGAAGTGCCTACCGAAAAATCTGAGGACAAAACTGAAGATAAGGTAGATGCTCCTGCAAAAGAAGAAGCGGCCACCAAGGAAGAAGAAGCAGAAAAGAAAGACTAATCCAGGACTACAACTTGATCAATAAATTTGGAGGCTATGGCCTCCATTTTTATTAGGGTGGATTTATCAAGTCCTTGGTATCGAGAAAAACTAGGATTCAGAACTTTTTGAGGACGAAAGTTCTGAATCGTATACTTTTGAGCCCCTTTGCAGAAGTGTGCTATGGCTTCCACCTCAGAAAGATCGTGAAAAGGAGACAGCAGCGTAGTTCTGAATTCATGATCAATCCCCGAATTCATAATCAAGTCTCTGGATTGATCAATCAATTCAAAGTCGATCGAGGTATCACAGATCTCACTGTACTTTGTGGGGGAGGCCTTAACATCCATGGCTATGTAATCAACCAGCTTTTTTTGGAGAAGTAATTTTAAGACCTGAGGATGAGACCCATTAGAATCGAGCTTTACTAAAAATCCCATTTTTCGAATCTCCTGAATGAAAGGGATAAGGTCGGGCTGAATGGTGGGTTCACCGCCAGAAATGACAACCCCATCAAGCAGCCCTTGGCGAGTGGACAAAAAACTAAAAAACTTCTTTTCGGGGATAAGGTCGGTCGACCGATAGTGCTTGATCTGAGCAGGGGAAACAAATTGTGGGTTATGGCAGTATCCACAGCGAAAATTACATCCCACCGTAAAGAGGATGCAAGCAACTTTTCCAGGATAATCAAGAAGAGTAAGGGTATTGATGCCACCAATAAGCATGAAACAGAAGCTAAAGTCAGACACGAATCATAGAAAATGAATCATGCGGAGAAAATATGATTTGAGAACCAATGAGCCCAAAGACTCGTTATGCTTTCTTTAAAAAATCCTGGAGTTGGTAGATTTCGTCGGTACGAAATACTTCCTTTTCGCCTTCGAAGAGAATAATAGTGGGAGCAGCTGAAACTCCAGCCGCACGAATCTGATCCATAAACCCCTCTGCCGTCTCATCAAGGATTTCGCCTTCAAACTGGACCTGTTCACTCACAAAAGCTTTGAACTCAGGACACTTCGGGCACTGTGATGTCGTAAAAAGAAGGTAGTGCATTATCAGAGGTTGAGAAAGAGACGGACGCTCTCATACCCCATCAGGGTCAGATAGATCCCAAGACAGAGATAGAGGATACCAAGGACGGTAAATATACCAGGAATTTCAACAACCTTCATCGACATCTTCTTGGTGAAAATCGGAGCCATAAACAACAAAAAAGATTTTACCAATGCCAACCACCCAAAGACGGTCAAAATAACCGACCAATTTCCATTCCAGTAGTTGTGATACTGCACCATTAAAATCCCGATAATAAAACTCATAAGCGCCCCCATATACGTTAGGGCTCTGAATTCTGAAAATTCTGCAATCATTTTCTTGTAGTGCTCACGATTGGTCAGAATGCTGAGGGACAGAATCACAAAGAGCGGGCCAAAAATCTGGGCCAAAAAGATCGATTTTTCCATGGGGTCAAAATAATTAGAAGATTAAAAAAAGTGTAGGGGATTTGGCATATTTTTTAAAGCAAAAAGAGTTACAGAACCTTTCGGAGTGATTCTATCTGCTTTGGGTTTAAGACTTGCGCCAGCTGAGCGTCGGTCGCCTTCCTAACGCCTCCGACACTTCCAAAAGCATGCAAAAGCTTCTTCTTACTTGACGGGCCAATGCCACGAGCCTCATCTAGGACCGACTTAGTAAGATTCTTCTTCCGTACATTCCGATTAAAGGAAATAGCAAACCGATGCGCCTCATCACGAATTCGCTGCAGAAGCTTGAGCGCAGGAGAATCAAGTCCTAATTCGATCGGCTCGCTGACTTCTGGACGAAAAATCAGTTCTTCCTTTTTAGCCAGGGAAACCACCTGTTTTTTGGGGTCAAATCCCTCAGGCGATGACAAAGACTCAAAGAGTTTCATAACCGCCGAGAGCTGCCCCTTTCCACCATCTATTACAATTAGATCCGGGACCGCTGAAAACTTATCATCTTTTTTGGACTGTGATGTTTTCGAATTTTCGAGCCTGACAAATCGACGAGTCAAAATCTCATTCATCGAAGCAAAGTCATCAATATCTCCCTCCTTCAAGGATTTAATCGTAAATCGGCGGTATTCAGATTTCTTAGGCCTTCCTTCTTCGAAGACCACCATAGAGGCCACCGTCCCCGTCCCGCCAAAATGAGAAATATCGTAGCATTCCATTCTTTTGGGAGGCTCCTTGAGGTCGAGCTTTTCCGCCAAAAGAGGAAGGGCCTTAGAAAAATTCTCTGCCTGACTCATATCTTCAACCTTAGATTTGTCACAATAATGCTGGGCATTTTTCCGAGCCGTTTCTAGAATTGCCTTTTTATCGCCTCGCTGAGGAAAGGCAAGTGTTACTTTTTTGGTGCTGAAGTACTGAGAAGAAAAAAACTCTGCCACCTCATCTTTCGTTGGCAGAGAGAGAGGAAGGAGAATTTCCTGAGGTGCTTCGTCGACTTTCTCATAAAACTGGACCAAAAATTGCTCCACCAGATCTTCATCTGTGGAGTGAGGTCGTACGGTTAGTCGAACTTGGTTTTGATGCAGAAGTTTTCCCTCACGGAAAGCAAATCGAACAAAATAGGCCCAAGACCCATCTCTTACAAAATGAACCACATCCCGATCAATAAGATCGGAAAACTGAACTGATTGCTTTTCAGTTGATACCTCAATGGACTGTATCAGATCGCGAATTTTAGCCGCGGCTTCAAAGTTTTTGGACAGGGCAAATTCTTGCATCCTTTCAGACAAGGTGGCAATAACGTCCTTGGTCTTCCCCTTCAAAAAACGCTTCATCTGTTCTACTCGTGTTTTGTAGTCTGCAAAAGAAACCTCACCACTGCAAGGGGCCGCACATTTTTTGATATGAAAATCCAAACAAGGGATCTTCCGACTCTCTGGATTTGCCCCAATCTCAACCAATGCCTGATGATCATCATTTGCAGATCCTGTAGAGCTATTCAAAAACGCTTTATCCGGCGAAGCCATCAGATTATGATGGTCCGAATGGGAAGACGTGCCTAATTCCCTCACATCAGACATCTGAACCCGGCACGTCCTCACCCCAAAAACTTTCTGACAAAATTGGATTGTGTTTCGAAACATCTTTGCCGAAGTTTTAGGCCCGAAATAAAAACTTCCATCACGTATTATTCGTCGAGTGGTTTCTAGGCGAGGAAAGTCTTCGTTCGTGATCCGGAGGTAGAGGAAATTCTTGTCGTCTCGCATCAAGATATTAAAACGAGGCTGAAACTCTTTGATCAGATTATTCTCAAGAATCAAAGCCTCCATCTCAGAACCCACAATACGAGTTTCAATTTTAGTGATGAGCTTGACTAGTTTTTCAGTCTTAGGGGCTTTTTTTGTTTTCTGAAAATAAGAAGCCACTCGCTTCCTGAGATTCTTCGCCTTTCCTACGTAGAGGAGCTGTTCTTTTGTATCAAAAAAAAGGTAGCAGCCAGGATTAGTGGGAATATCTTTGCCTTTAAAAACAAAAGCTGTGGAGTCGTCGTCCTTTTTTGCACTCATTACTCTAGTATATTACTGAAAATGACCTCCCTGGACAACTTGCTAAAATTCCGCACAATCAGTAGATTTACAAGGATGAAAAGCAACGACTCAAAAGACCTCAAACGATTAATATCGCTGATGGAATCCGCCGGATTCAGCGAGTTTATTCAGCACCTTCGTTCCCCCTGGCGCATCATGTGGACCAGCTTTCTGTCGGGAATATTTAGGGGGCTGGGAATTATTGTGGGAATGACGATAGTTTTTGCCCTTCTGATCTGGCTCTTGGGGCAATTTGTAGACTTCCCCCTTATCGGTCAGTACTTCCAGGACATCAAATCCCTCCTTGAACAATTCACCACCCAGAAGAATGTCTATTGATACCACCCTCTTAGCGCCATTTGTTGTTCAGTTTGTACACATCTTTTTTGAGCTTATGTACTGGTCAATTTTGCTCTATGTGATTTGGTCTTGGATTGGAAGCACTCAGACAGGCTTTGGCGATGTGCTACGAAGACTTGTGCAGCCCATTGTTGCCCCTTTTCGCTGGGCCCGAATTGGCCTCTTTGATTTCGCTCCAATCTGCGCCATGATTGTAGTAAGATTTTCGGGCGTAAAAATCGAACAACTCCTAATGGCCTACCTCGGCTAGCTATTGCATGATTCATGCTTCATAATTCATGATTCAAATGAAAGATATCTATCTCCACAACACTCTGTCTGGCAAAAAAGAGCACTTCAAACCCATTACCCCAGGGACGGTGAAGATTTATTCTTGCGGACCTACGGTTTATGACTTTGCTCATATCGGGAATTTTCGTTCGTTTATGATGAGCGATCTGCTGTCGCGTGTACTCAAATACTTCGGGTACAAAGTTGAAAAAGTGCAAAATATTACAGATGTAGGACACTTGGTCTCGGATGCCGACGAAGGAGAAGATAAAATCATGAAAAAAGCCCGACTCGAAAAAAAAGATCCCTATGCCATTGCTCGCTTTTTTGAAGAGGCCTATGTCCAAGATGAACAAGCGCTTCGTATTTTGCCCCCAAGAGCTCGTCCCAGAGCGACAGAGTTTATCTTTCAGCAGATTAAGTGGTGTCAGGAACTCATCAATAAACGTTATGCCTACGAAAAAAATGGATCGGTTTATTTTCGAGTGAGCAAGTTTCCCACTTATGGTGCACTTTCAAAAAACAAGATAGAAGATCTACAGGCGGGCGCTCGAGTGGAGACTAATCCAGAAAAAGAAAATCCTCTCGATTTTGCTCTCTGGAAGAAAGCGGATGAAAATCATCTCATGCAGTGGGATAGTCCGTGGGGAAGGGGATTTCCAGGATGGCACTTAGAGTGCTCAGTAATGTCTGAGACTATTTTGGGGCTTCCCTTCGATATTCATACCGGCGGCGAAGACAATGTCTTCCCTCACCACGAATGCGAGATTGCCCAAAACGAAGCTTTTTTTGGCGGAAAAACCGTCAACTACTGGATGCACGCCAAGTTTTTGATGGTAGAAGGGGCTAAAATGAGCAAGAGTGAAGGCAATTTCTTCACACTTCGCGACATTCTCGAAAAAGGATACAGCGGAGAAGCTATTCGATACCTTCTGTGTTCGGCACACTACAAAACCGCTCTTAATTTTACGTTTGAAGGTCTTAAAATGGCTCAAAACTCAATCGATCGCCTGACGGAGGCTCGACGAATTTTCCAAGCGGAGGCTGATGGAGCAATTGAAGAATCATACATAGAACCTTTCCGAGACAGATACCAAGAAGCCCTGGCGGATGATTTAAATGTTTCCGAAGCCCTAGCAACAGTTTTTGACCTCATAAACCAGGGCCTAAAGGCAAGAGAAGAAAAAACTCTGACTCCTTCTCAGGCAAAGGCCATTCTGCAGTTTTTGGATCAGGATTTTGAAGTAATATTCGATATCTGGCCTCTGACCCAAGAGTTGGACCAAGCTCAAAAACAGAAAATCGAAACCCTTATTTCTCAGAGGGATGAATTCCGAGCAAATAAGGACTGGGGAGAAGCTGATCGAATTCGCGATCACCTACTGGATCAGGGAGTAGAGCTCCTCGACGAAGACGGAAAGACGACCTACCGTGTGACCAAATAAACCATGCTCGAATTCTTACTATTGACCCTTTTTTCAGACGACACCCAGAACTTTTTTGATCAACTCAAACACCAGGCTCGCCCCCTTCCTCAGATTGAAGTATTAGAACCTTCACCCGTCCCCACAAAGCCCAAAGACCGTGTCGCCCCCAAACTTCTAGACGATGAAAAAGTGGCGGTTATCGCCTTTGATGAGCGATCAGGGAAGCTATTATTCGAAAAATCATCCTCCCGCCCCCAGCACATTGCTTCAATCAGCAAAATCATGTCTTTTTTGATTCTTATCGAAGAGCATGATCTAGCCTCGATTGTTACCATTCCCGAAGAAGCAACAAAAATGGAGGGCGCAAAGATTGATGTCTATCAGCACGAAAGACTGACCATGAAGACTTTACTAGAGGCGATTTTGATCCCATCTGCCAACGACGCCATGGTCGCCCTAGCCATTTACAATGCCGAAACCGAAGATCAGTTTGTCGAAAAAATGAACCAAAAAGCAAAGGAGCTGGGACTTGATTCAGCTCAATTTTACAATTCTACCGGGCTCGATATTGTTGATGAAGACGGGGGAGTACACGGCAACAAAATGTCGGCTAAAGATGTCTTAACACTCGCTCGAACCGCCCTGCAAAACGATTTTTTCCGCGAAACGGTGGGGAAAGATTTTTTTTGGGGGATTTCCATCGACGAGCGATTTTCACACGAAAAACCCTCTACCAACAAACTCTTTAACACGTTTGTAAACTCAAAAGGGGTAAAAACCGGCTACACAGAGCTGGCCGGGGAATGCCTGGTAAACCTGGCTGAAGACAAGGACGGAAACCAGATTATTACGGTGGTTTTGGGGTCAAACGATAGGTTTCAGGAGACCAAGAATATTGTTAGTTGGGTGTGGGATACATTTGTGTGGAGATAAGATATTGACAAAAGAATTAAATTATATTAAGGTGTAAAAGAAATTAAGCATGATTAATAAATTATTTTTATGGTAAGAAGAATTTCCGAGGTCGAAACTACCGCTCGTCTGAATTTGGCACAAGAAGAGGATATTGAGTCCCCGAGAATTAGCCTTAAGGCCAGGGTAATAACTCGCTGTGCAGAATTGGGGGCAGATTCAGTCGATGCTCAATTAATGGTCGAAATGCTAGAAGCAATGACGGACCTTGAAGAAAGTGAAGAAGAGCTCAACCAAATGCTTGACGAAGAAGAGGCCGAGAGACTAAAAGCTGAAGAGCAACTAGAAGAAGTAAAAAGCAAAATTCCAGGCCCAGTAAAACTAGCTGTGCATGATGCATCAATAACCAGAGAAGAAATTGATGCCATATTAGCCGGCCCCAAAGCTATGACCCCGGGAGAGCGTGAGCAACTTGAAAAAGAGTTTCCAGAGCTAGCAGAAGGAGAGGTGGAAGAGGCAGTAAAACAAGCTAAAAGGAAAATAGAGGGCAAGCCAAAGGGACCTGATGAAGAACCAGGCGAATTAAAATCACCTCAGTAATCGATAAGAATGAAGAGCTTGAAAAAAAACAGAAGAAAATCTAGAGCGATAATTATACTTTGCAGGTAGAGTCCTGAACCACCGGCAAGCCAACATCCTCCCCCTTCATCATGCGTTCAAACTTTACTCCCGCAAACCTATTCAAGTGGGATTGAGCTACTTTTTTTGAAACCCCTTTTGATTTAAGAAGTTTAAAAAAAGCCTCAAAATTAGCTTGAGAATAAGGCCCTCGACATCCCACGCAGGGGTAATTTTTTTCCGGACACATTACGCTACAGTTCCCAAAAGTTACCGGCCCCAAACACTCAATACCTTCTTCGAGTAAACATCCTCGCTCTCTCAGATTACACTCAAAACAAACCGGTTTTTCGTACGGGCGAAAAGCCTTTCCTGCCAGTACTTGTTTGAGAAACTGAAAAAATTCTACCCGATCCATTGGGCACCCACGGATATAGGCATCGACCATAATCGTATCGTCGATAGGCTGAGGATCCACTTCGGAGTACTCCACGAGCTCCTTCCACTGCATGACAGATTTATCGAGGTTTCGGTTCATAAAATTCTTAATCGCTGGCACACAACCATCTGTCGCACAGGCACCAATGGCCACCAACATCTTTGTTTTCTTACGAAGTTCTCTGAGCTGATTTCTTTCTTTTTCTCGGACTACCACCCCCTCCACAAAAATAATATCAAACCCTCCCTCCTCACAGTTGTGCTCTTTGCCCACAGGGAAGGATTTGAGATCTACCAGCTGTAAAAACTCTAACAGTTCAGGCTGGTACAAGATATTCAGCTGGCAGCCCATACATCCGGTAATGCCATAGATACCAATTTTTGGTTTATTTTTCATTTGTGGGTATTTTTTCACACAATTGAAAATTCGTCATGTCGAGAGAGGGGAAAACGGGAAAATGAGATTGACAAAATATATAAATAAGATAAAATGAGGTAAGTTTAAGATTGAAAATCTTGAACAAAATCCGAAATTCAATAAAAAAAAGTCCTTCCATCTGGAAGACCGATCTTTTTCATTGCACAAACGACAGCCTTCTGGTGCTAATAGTTTACTGGTATTCATGGTTCATGAGGTACATAGAATCAGTTTCCTAAATGCAAAGTTAGCCCCGGCTATCCTGTCGTTTATACGATTTGCCAGTTGGTTTCTGAGATATTAAGGACCCAACCGGCAAATCGGTTGCCGAAGAGTTGTACACGCACCACATCACACAGGGAGGCTCACATGAGCACGCATCGCGGAATGAAAATTCATTTTCTAAGGGGACAACACAAGCCTCACGGCCAGGGGCAATACGCCGAAGGTGGGTTCTTCACCATTAAGGGGGTCGGCTACTTGGCTCTGACGGTTGCGCTGCTCTATGGCGGGTTCCTCCTGCTCAGCGCCGGGCCCATCACCCAGTAGGCCACACTCAAAGGCAAACAATCAGGATAGGGACTGGCGGGTTCATTACGAACTCGCCGCCTTATTTATGGTAAACAATCACAGCTCATCCCACCGAAAAACTGGTCCATCTTTGCAGCAGTACTTCCCTTTTATCATACAGTGGCCACATCGCCCCACCCCACACTTCATATGTCGCTCTTCCGAGACCCAAATTTGAGCTGGCTTTACCATGAGGCCGAGCAAAGCTTTGGCTGCCGCCTCAATCATGACAGGTGGGCCACAAAGAAAAAAGACCGGTTCCAGATCAGACTTAGGAAATTCATCGGGCAGGAGGTCGGTGACATATCCCTTGTGAGAACGCGCGGGGGCTTTTTCGCTGTAGGCCACGTCAACCGACATTTTCTGACTTTGCCAGCGGTCAAAATCTTCCCCAAAAAGAACCTCCCTCTTTGATCGAAAACCAAAGAAAAAGCGAACGGTCGTAAATTTATCTCGGTTATATTCGAGATACTCTACAATTCCCCTCAAGGGAGCCACTCCACATCCTCCCCCTATGAGAATAATTTCTCGTCCTTCAAACTGATCCATCTCATATCCACGACCATAAGGCCCCCGAAGCCCCATGAGATCCCCTTCCTTCAAAGAAACGAGAGCATGAGACACACTTCCCACATCTCGAATCGAAAGCTCGAAATAATCTTTATCATAGGAGCAGATAGAAATTGGGGCCTCACCAATCCCCAGCACACTACACTGCATAAACTGCCCTGGATCATGATTGATAGGCGTGTTGAATCGTAGCAAAAACTCGTCAGGGGTTTGTTTGGTAATCTTATCGACGGGACAAAATATGATTTCATCCTCCGCCATGAGGTGGTTTTTGTCGAAAGTGAAGTTTTGCTGAACCATAGTTGTTGAAGCTATTAACCTTCGTTCCAAGGGGAACTCTATCCTGCTCTGAGTATTTGAATTGCTACCCAGAAAGATCTTCGCCGCCCTTTCTCTTATATCAAGAGAAAGGGCCAACGATTGAAGTATTAAGATTTTTTCTTCCCATTTACCAGAGAAACCCAATCTATCTTGGTAGGGCAGCCGCGAATACAGCGTCCGCATCCGGTACACATAGAAGGGCCAAATTGATCAGGGAAGTAATCGAGTTTGTGAAAAATCCGGTGCTTAAATCGATCCACTAAGTTTTCGCGATAGGCATGGCCTCCCGCTACCAGAGAAAAATCCTTAAACATACAAGAATCCCATTTAGCGCAACGAGTACCACATTTACTTCCTAGCTGAGATTCATCCTCGATGTCATAACACAAACAAGTCGGACACAGAGTGGTGCAATCCCCACAGCTCAGGCAGTCTTTAGCGCCTTTGTGCCAGAGTAAGTTTTTGTTAAAAAGGGACTTAATATCTTTGCGATTGAGTTGAGTCTTACACTTGGGAAGCGGTGGCGCATGGTGATGAACCTTAAGTGGGGATTTGTTGATCCAAGACAAAGGCCACGGTAAAGACTGACGTTTTAGCTCCATCAACTTCCTCAGTATTTTCTCCCCTTTCTCTGTCCCTGGCTTCAGGTGCCAATCGGAATTTAGGTCAAAAAGGCACAGGTCGTAGTGATGTCCAAGATCCATCGAGTCACAAAAACAGTATTCATCCTGAGGCTTATCACACCAGAGCCCTACCAGAGTTAGACTCTGACGAAATTTTTTATAAAAACGAAGCGAAGGCTTCTGTTTCAAAAACAAAAAATCGTTGACATAAAAAGCATTTAAGTCACACATTCTCAGTCCAAAGAGGACTCTCTTGGTAACCTTTTCATGCCAAACGGTTGTTTTTTGCCCCTGAAAAGAAAAAAGCTCTTGGCGCTCTGGAAAGACGTACTTTTTAGCCGTGTACCAGGGAATCCCTCGAAAGACGATCTTTTCAGGAGAGTCGATCTTTTCTAGCCGAAGAAATTTATCCTTCGGTTTTACCGGGGCAACAACTTCTTTCCCAAAACCCTGCAGCACCTGAAAAAGCAGAGGAAAATCTTTCTTCTCCAGCAAATAGCCTTTGGGATTGAGGAACGTTTTGTTTTTCATTTTTTATCGGGCCGTATAATACCACGAAGTAGATAAAGAAATAGTCATTTCGAGTCGATGTGGTTCAACTTTAGATCTTAGATGAAACGAGAAATCATCCTTATAAAATGAGAAAGAGGACAACCAAGCCCCAATCATATTTCTTCATTTCAAAAGCCGGAGCAGGGTCATACACTACTTCTTTAGTTCTTACAATTCCAAACCTAAAGCCTCTCTAGTAATTCCAAAACTCTTATCTTCGCCAATCCATAATCACCCCCCTTAAAAGGCAGTCCTATTACATCCAGCCTTAAATCGTTTCCTAAAACAGAAAACAGTTGAAGATAAAAACCAAGGTCAAGGTCATGACAGGTTGAAGAATTTGAACTCACAAAAGATTTTACATCCCGAATTAGTCGAACATCCTCAATCCCCTTAACGGTGTCCAGGATCAAAAGTTCTTTTGGACCTTTTGAAAGTATGTCCAAAGGATTCTCCACAACTTCAAAACGAAAACCGGGATGATGGAGCTCTTCGGCGAGACGAAGCGCCCAATTGTCCGAATTGAGGTAGGGATTTCCAAAACAGTATATAGTACGAATCGACATGAAAAAGGTGATCATAACCGGCCAGGTTCAGGGGGTGGGCTTTCGCCCTCATGTTTGTCGAGAGGCCACAAAAAGGGGACTCAAGGGCTACATAAAAAACAATGAACAAGGCGTAGCCATTGTAGTAGATAACGAATCGCTATTGCGAGAAATTCTACAATCTCTCCCCCCCCAAGCCAGAATTAAAGAGATAAACTCGCAGGAAGTGAACGATGACGAAAAAATCTACAATGATTTCAAAATACTTCCCTCCGCAGCAAAAAATGAGAACGGCAAAATCCCCCCCGACATCGCCTGCTGCGACATCTGCCTCGAGGAGCTTTTTGATTCCAAAAACAGAAGAAACAAGTATCACTTTATCAGCTGTACCGACTGTGGTCCCCGCTATTCAATTGCCAAAAATCTCCCCTTTGATCGAGAAAATACATCGTTGGTCGAATTCCCCCTTTGTCCTGACTGCCAACACGAATACAACGATCCGCAGAGCCGAAGATTTCACGCTCAGACCATAGCTTGTAAGACTTGCGGACCGACACTGAAGTTTTGGAGCGAGGGCGTAATGGTAGCCGAAAAGGAGGAAGCTCTGGAAGCGGCCCAAAGAGTTTTAAAAGAAAACAAAATCATAGCTCTAAAGAGTACGGGCGGATATACGCTTCTGGGAAATGCAAATCCGCTAGCAATTAAAAAACTCAGAAGTCTTATTCATCGCCCCCAAAAGCCCCTAGCCCTCATGGCAAAAGATATAAAGATGGTGAAGCAGTATGCGGAAGTAAATAGCGTGGAAGAAGTACAGCTGGCAAGGCAAGAGCGCCCCATTGTTTTACTGAAGAAAATTAGTCGAAAAGAACATCCAGAAATATCGGAAAACAACCGAATTGGATTTCAGCTTCCCTCAACCCCGCTACATCATCTTTTGTTTGAAAATTTTAACAGCCCCCTAGTCGTCACTTCTTCAAATAACCCCGGACACCCAATCACTAAGGAGAGAGAAAAACAGTTTGTCCAATACATCCTAGATGACGATCGCACTATTCTCCACACGACAGATGACTCCATAGTTAAGGTGATCGCAAATCGTCCCCTCCTGATACGCCGAAGCCGAGGATGGACACCCACTGAAATACCACTCCCTTCTCATTACCAAGGATTTAATGGAGACCTCCTTGCGCTCGGAGGAGAAAAAAAAAGTGTATTTGCGATCAAAAAAGAGCAAAGCCTTCTTCTTTCTCCAAACCAAGGGAATACTGGCAATCAAGAAAATTTAAGAGCCTACCAGGACCGTCTCAAAGAGTTTCTTGCCTACACCAACGCAAAACCCAAAGCGATTTTGGGAGACCTTAATCCTCACTACTCAACGCATCAAACGGGAGTCGCCTTGGCGAACGAAAAAGAGATTCCTTTTGTCCCCATTCAGCATCATGTGGCTCATGGCTATTCGGTAGCTCTGGAACATAATTTAACAGATTTCATTTCACTTGTTGCCGATGGAAGTGGATGGGGGGAAGATGAAACGGTTTGGGGAGGAGAAGTATTTCATCAAGACAAAAGAATTGGGCATTTGGAGTCCCACAGTCTCATTGGCGGAGACCAGGCCAATCGAGAACCGGTGCGAGTTTTGGTCAGCATTTTGAGCAAATTTTTATCTAGAAATCAGATAAATGAACTGATTGGGCTTGATCCAGCCCTCTGGCTCAAGCAAGAAAGTGAGGGGTTTAACACAATTAAAACCAGTAGTGCAGGAAGAGTAATAGATGCAGTGGCCATTCTTTTCGGAGTTCTAGATGAAAACCAGTACGAAGGGCAAGGCGCCCAGCAGTTAGAGTCGGTGGCTGAGGAAATTGGAAGAGGGAAGTTGTTGCCTCAAATACAAAGAAACCAGGACCAGGCCATCCTTCAAACAACACCTCTAATACAATATATTTACGAAAGAAGAGATGACCCCAACAAGAAGGAACAGGCTCAAGAAGTATTCCACTATCTGGCCGAAGGGCTTTTTCAGATAGGTAAAAACCATTCCCAAACCCTTCCTATAGTATGGTCTGGAGGTTGTGCACTCAATGAAATGATGACGGCGCACCTTATGGGAAATGGCGTAAGAATTAGCCAAAAGTATTGCTCAAATGACGAAGGTATATCAGCAGGTCAGATTGCTTATGGGGTATCAAAAAAGCCCTCAACAATCAATGAATGAGAAGTTGGGAGGCCTGGAGCAGCGGCCTCAAGAACTGAAAACTGACGCGTGAACAGAACATTGCGCTGCTCCAAGCCCATTTACCTTCAGGAGCTGGCATCCGGCTCTTGTCTCTATATAGGTAATAGCCGATGCACTGGCCTGCAGGGGGTGCTTCCAGACGACAAGGGAAACCCTTGGCGAACTGTAGCATTAATTTGTTATACTATGTTGACAGGGGAGTCAAATTAGAATTTGTAGAGATAAGCGCTAAACCCACCAACTGAGACCTGAGAATGGGGTTTCATTCCGGGGATCTTAAAGGTGTTAGAAATCACCCGGGCCCCTCTTTTTAATCTAAGAAATGAGGTCTGAGAAAGCGATTCCATGAGTTCAGGAGCGAGATAGGCAAAAACTACGTCTGCCGAAGAAAGATCCTGCTTGAAAAAATCACCATGACAAAGCTGCACATTTGAACGCAAGACAAATCTACGAAGCTTGGCCAAAAGATACACAGGAAAAAGCTTTTCAAATCCAACGCATCTCGCGCCCTCTTTTTCGGCGAAAAAAAGAAGTCGACCATCCCCACAGCCCAGATCAAAAACCAATTCCCCCTTTTGAATACCAGCTAGATGAATCATGGCTAGAGCAACTGCGTTTTTGGTGCGAATAAAGGGAACACCATACCGAAGCATTCCCACACATCCCCACAAAAAAAAGAACCCCAAAACAAAAATGGCTATACCTGCTCCCAGCAAAAACCAATCATTAAAATACATCACAAATGATAGAGGATCAGCGAGGATACTACCCTAATATATAACGACACCAAAATAAGAAGTACCATTACCCCCTCCTGGCGAGGGGGTAATGATGAAGCCATAATCGCAGACTAAGCAGAGGCCAGTCGAAGTGTACGGGCAAGATTGGGAACAGGGGAGCGTCGAACCAGTTCGAACCCCGTAACTCCTTGAAAGTCTGGGCGCGAAAGGGATGCTCCCATTTTTTTCAGATAGGCCGCCACAGAAGCGAATTGCTCTTTGATGGCATGCATAATGGCCGACCAGCCGTCACTGTCGGGCTGATCGACACACAGTCCCAGGTCACAGAGTTTTTTGACCACCTCAAGACGACCTTTGCGAGCCGCAACAATGAGAGCGGTCTCTCCATCACGATTGAGAAGGGCGGTGTCGGCCCCACCTTTTACCAGCGCCTCAACCATCTCTGGCGTTGAAAACTCAGCCGCATACAAGAGAGGCAGATGCACGTAGCCAATATCGGGATTGGCTCTATACTTGAGAAGGGTTTGTACCAGGTCCACTCGCTGAAGACCAATGGCCAACAGGAGAACCGGCCGTCGATCGCGAAGGGTTAAAAACTGTCTTGCATCAGGATTGGCTCCTTCTCTCAAGAGGCGAGCCGTCTTTACCGTATTCCCTGAGGTTACGGCTTCGATGAGTGAGTCGTCTAAGGCTGACATGAATGACCTCCAAACTTACCGTTGAACATTTGCGAAAAGAGCTCGCAGGACTTTTATATGTTTCAAAAAAACAGAAAAAATCACAAACTATTAGCTTTGCTAATTAAAAATAAGAAAATGTCAACCAAAAAGTCCTTAGCCCAACCAAGAATATTTGAAAACTCAAAGGAATGTTTAGAATCTGAGTAATGCATGAACAATCAATCGCTCAAAACATAATCTCCAGAGCCAAAGAGACGGGAGACGTAGTCGCTATTACGGTTGAGGTAGGTGACCTTGGTCATTTGCCAGCGCACGAAATGAAAGCGGTCTTAGAAAAAATGACCAACTGGAAAATAAAAATGAGGCCAAAAAAGGCCAAGGTCTTTTGCGACTGTGGGCATGAGGGGGAGCCAAAAATCACCCAGCAGATGCACGATCACAATATCTATGAATGCACAAAGTGCGGAAAGATGTATCCAAAAATCCTAGAAGGGAACCAGATCATCCTCAAGGAAGTAGAAGTCGAGCACCATTCTGAATAAAAAAAACAAATGTGTCTTGCCTACCCAGGAAAAGTCGAAAAAATCACAGGAGCCCAGGCACTTCTGGATTATGGGGGGGTAAAAAAAGAGGCCAACATCTCATTCCTAGAATCGTGCGAAGAAGGTGACTGGGTCTTAGTTCATGTTGGCTTTGCGATCGAAAAGGTGGATCCTGATAAAGCTCAGGGGATGTACCGGCTCTTAGGGGAGCAACAAACAACAAACAACAAACAATGAAGCTTATAAATGACATAGAAAAAACCGCTACAAAGCTTTCAGCTCCAATTACCCTAATGGAGGTTTGCGGTGGCCACACAAACACCATCATCAAGCACGGAATCAGAACTATCCTCCCCCCTAATGTAAAGCTGATATCTGGTCCTGGGTGTCCAATTTGCGTGACGGCTCAAGAAGACATAGATGCTATGATCACAATCGCTCAAAAAGGAATACCTATAGCCACCTACGGTGACATGCTAAGAGTACCAGGATCGAGAGGGCTCTCGCTAGAAAAAGTAAAAAGCCAGGGGGCGGATATAAAAACCATCTTCCAGGCCGACGAAATCTTAACACCAAAAAACAGAGAACGAGTATTTTTAGGGATTGGATTCGAAACCACAACCCCCATGACAGCCTATTTATTAGAACAGGGAATTTGCGTGTATTCCACACACAAGCAAATGATTCCGGCTATGAAAGCCTTAGTTGAAGGCACAAAAATCGATGGATTCATCGACCCTGGCCATGTTAGCTGTATTATCGGGGCTGATGTCTGGCAAGAGCTCGGCGTGCCACAGGTAATTTCTGGATTCGGAAAATATCAAATCATAAAAGCGATCCACGATTTAATCGAGATGATAGCACGGGCTGAAAATAAGGCACTCAACAACTACGAAGAAGTGGTGCGACCTGAAGGAAACAAAAAAGCCCTCACAATAATAAATCGGCATATGAAAACTTCGCCAAGCCACTGGAGAGGCCTGGGGACAATATTAGGATCTGGATGGGAGCCAATAAGGGACGAACTTAATGCGAAAATTAAATTCGAATACCTACTAAAGGAAGTGAAACCTTCCCCCAAAAATGCCTGCCGGTGTGCCGAAATTCTTCAGGGAAAATGCGAACCCACCGACTGCCCAATATTTGGAACTGCCTGCACCCCCGACCACCCAGCTGGTGCCTGTATGGTTAGTGAGACCGAAGGCGCCTGTGGGATTCAGTTTAAATACAAACAATAACTTCATCCTTTTTTTCAACTCCTGGTTCACAAGTTCAAAAGTTCATAAGCCAAGAAAAATGATAACCCTTAATCATGGGGCAGGCGGAAAAGAAATGCACCAGCTTCTAGGTAAGATAGTGCCCAGATTTTCGCAACCCTCTTTGTGGCAAAACAAGAGTAATGACAGCGCCACTCTTGAGATAGATAACGGGGAGCATCTCTGTTTCACCACCGACACCTACACTGTTTCTCCCTACGAATTTCCTGGCGGAAACATGGGAACCTTAGCTTTTTGCGGGACCATAAACGACCTGGTGGTCATGGGGGCTGATCCCTTGGGACTTTCTTTGTCCTTAGTAATAGAAGAAGGGTTTTCCGAATCAAAACTAGAAACAATCATTAAGACTATTGCCAACCTCTCAGAAAAATACAAAGTCCCTATTGTCACAGGAGACACCAAGGTAATGGAGGGAGGGAAAATAGACCAAATTATTATCAATACATCAGGTGTGGGAATGACCAAAGAGCCAATCATGCAAAAAATAGAACCGGGAGACAAGGTCATCGTTTCAGGAGCAATTGGGGAACACGGAACGGCGCTGCTCTCCAAAAGATTTGAATTTCAGACCGATCTGATTACCGATGCCAAGCCTCTAATCGAAGAAATGAAAGCCATACGCCCATGGATCAAGGCAGCCAAAGATCCAACACGGGGAGGACTTGCGTCGGCCCTCAATGAAATCGCTCAAGCACAGAGGGTCGAAATAGAGATTGAAGAAAAAAAAATCCCAATAAGCCCCTCCGTAAAAACGGCAACTGGCCTTCTGGGGATCGACCCCCTGGCTCTAGCAAATGAAGGTCGATTAATAATCATTTGTTCCCCAGAAAAAGCTGAGATGACGGAAGAGAAGTTAAGGAAGTTCAATTCACAAGCCCAGATTATAGGACAAATTCAAAGCCAGAATTCTGCTGGAAAAGTTTTTTTAAAAACAGAATTTCACACTCGACTCCTCCCCCTCCCAAGTGGTAAAATAGTACCGAGGATTTGTTAAGAAGTTAAAAATGCATACTCCAAAGATCAATGAGTCGTTTGAATGCCAAAACTGCCACCACCAAAATCCTCCCGCCGAAAAAACCTGTCGAAATCACTGCCGAAAGTGTCTTTTTTCGCTTCATGTTGATCTTGATCTCCCAGGAGATAGAAAGGCCGAATGTGGCGGACTTATGAAGCCAATCGATATCGAAGTAAAAGGGGGGCAGATGAGGTCTATTATTTTTCAGTGCAAACAGTGCGGAAAGAAAGGGAAAAATAAAATCCTAGAAGATGATAACAAGGACGCTCTTATGAAGGTTTTTACCAAGGCAAACGAAGATCCCCAAAAAAGAAAAATTTGTGAAACCCCCACTTTTTAATACACTCCCTCCAGGTTAAACGCCACTTTAACCCTCCTCATTCTTACTTCATAGTCCTTACTTCTTCTCGACTTACTATTAAATTAATTCAGATACGGCGGGTGTAGCTCAGTCGGTTAGAGCAACGGGTTGTGGTTCCGTAGGCCGAGGGTTCGAATCCCTTCATCCGCCCCACGTCGAAGGTAGCTGCGTCTCTTGCGTGGTTTTTTCGCTCAGCCCAAAATCGACTCCAGAGAGCCCCAAGACTCCTTCCGCCAAAAGAACATATCCCCAAAAGCATTTTAAAGGCTCTATACATAAAAACTTAAAATAGGGTTCTCTGTAGGGATATAGAAAATTGACGAATATAGTTAAATATGATAAAAAAATGATGTAGTTGTAATTTGTTTACGCAAATCAACTCTCGGGTTGTGAAATAGATGTTTAATAAGTCGAAAGGAGGCTTGTCGTGTGGGACACTCTCACTAGCCAATTAGGACTGATGTGTATCAGCATCGTGGTAACCATTTTGTTGATCGTGTTCCTCCCCCGACACGAAAAACTCGTAGCTCACAAGAAGGGCGTAAGAGCAACGGTAATCTGCTTTGAAGGGGGCGCACTCTTCGTAATTTTCTGGGTCGAGTTTGCCGGTCTAATAGGCGGAATTGGGGGCGTGGCCCTGGGTATGTTTCACCTTCTTTCCAGCGACGCTGACCCCAATGCCTAAGCATCATCTCTCTCAGCCCAAGCTCCTCAGTCAGATTTATCTAGACTGGGGAGCTTTGGACCACATTTATGAAGCGAACCTTAAATCGCTCACTTGATTTTCCTGTACAATAGGAGTACCAAACTCAATATGGAAAAATCGAAGTACTCACTGCTCAACAAAAAATGGACGCCCGCTCCGGAGATTGAGGATGAAGAAGGGCTTTATTCCCACCTTCTTTCTCTTCAGGGACTCAACGACCCCGAAGAAATCAGCCAATACCTCAACCCTCGACCTTCTCACCTTCATGCACCAGAACAAATGCTCGGCATGAAAGAGGCCGTTGACCGAATTCAGCGAGCCATTACGCAACAAGAAAGAATCATGATCTATGGCGATTTTGATGCAGATGGGATAACGTCTACGGTCATCTTGGTTTCCGCCCTCAAAGAGCTAGGGGCAAAAGTTTCATACCGCATACCTGATCGTGGCAAGGATTCGCACGGACTAAAAAACTACCACATCGACGAAATAGCGGAACAAAATGTGCGCCTGATTATCACTTGTGACTGCGGAATAAACGACCATAAAGAGGTGGAATACGCAGCAAAAAAAGGAATGGATGTCATCATTACCGACCACCACGAACCCGACCCAAAACGATTCCCCAAAAAAGCGGTAGCCATATTAAATCCACTGCGCTCCAAATGCGCCTACCCAGAAAAAAACCTCTCAGGATCAGGCGTAGCCCTAAAGCTTATTCAGGGAGTGGCCAATAGCCACTTCGCGTCAGAAGCACAGACAAACGAATTTGTAGACAAGTATTATGAGGTGTGCGTTATCGGACTAGTAGCTGACTGCGTAAAGCTTAGTGGGGAAAACAGAGTTCTGGCCAAGATAGGGCTCGAAAAATTAAAAAATCCTCAGTGGGAAGGACTAAAAGAGCTCTTAGTACAGTCCGACATAGACCTCGAAGGGATATCAGAGGAGACAATAGGATTTCACATAGCCCCACGTCTCAATGCTTCGTCTCGAATAGGAAATGTCCTTATGGCGACACAGCTTTTTTTGGGAGAAGAAAAAGGACACTTTGACCGAGTTCAAAAACTCGAAAAATGGAACGTCTACCGACAAGACCTCACAGAAGCCGCTATGGCTCAAGCTCATCCCCAAATAAATGAGGGCGCTGATTTTCAGTACTTCACGCATCCAGATTGGCTCCCAGGAATTCTTGGGCTGGTAGCCGGGAGGTACTGCAACCAGCTGGGTGTACCTATTATTGCCGGGAGAAAACAAGACGGCCTCATAAAAGCTTCTTGCCGTGCCCCCAAGGGGTATTCGATAATAGCCGCTCTAAAGTCATGTGAAGATTGTTTTCTCCAGTATGGAGGGCATGATGGGGCCGCCGGTTTTTCTATCAAAGAAGAAGATCTCTCCCGATTGATCGACCAGCTCAATGACTACTTTCGTACCACGGAGGCTGAAGTTCAAAATACGACAGCAGTAAGTGCCGTCATCGGTGACCATCTCCTCACCCTCGACTTAGCAGAGTTTCTCAAACAGATGGGGCCATATGGAATAGGAAATCCACTTCCAATTTTTCGACTAAATGACCTAACGGTGATTCAGCATGAGAACATTGGAAAAAACAAAAACCATCTCCGACTTACGACCCAAGATAAAAACGGAACCATCATCGAGTTTATGGCCTTTTTTTTGGGAGAGCTCTCATCAGATCTTGAAGCTCAAGAAAAAATTGATGCCCTATGTACGATCGGTATCAATTACTGGAGAGGGGAGGCGCAGCTGCAATTACGTTTGGAGGACATAGCTAAAGGTTGCTAGTTTTTGGGCGCGCACTTTTTGCAGGTCTCTCCTATAAGCTTGAGGCTGTGTCTTTTGAGCTTGATCCCATACAGAGCGGCCATATCTTCTTGGAGTTTTTCGATCATCTCATTGTGAAACTCAAAAATCTCTCCACAACCCTCGCAAATAATATGGTCATGATGTCCTTTTTTTACCTCAAAGGCTCTTGCTCCATCCGGCAGACTGAGTTCTTCGAGAACCCCACGGTCGACCATAGCCTTAAGGGTTCGATAGATAGTAATCTGGCCAATTTTGGGGTCGGCCTTTTGGGCCCGCTCCAGGAGGGATTCAAGGGTAAAATGCCCCTTCTCATCTTTGAGAATATTCAAGACCACCTCTCTCTGCCGAGTCTGATTTCCTTCAAAAATAAGGGTTTGGTCATCCAGAACATGAGAAACCAAAATCTTGCGCGCAAGCTTTTTGCTGAGCGCAAATCGAATATTGTCCACCTCTACCATCATCGGACTCTGAACAGAGGGGTTTTTAACCACCGTCAAAACATTATTCGCCGAGATCCCCAAACTATTCAAATGCTTTCGGTCATCCCTCACGCCCTCAAAGGCGATAACAAAGACAGAGGTTGCCGGAGCAATAGTATCGAGAGACAGCATTCCCTAAGAAGCAAGAATAATATTTCCTCCTTGATACACAACAAAAGCCAAAAGCCAAGCCAAAAAAGTAGGATAAAGGAAGCCGACAATGGCCCACTTAAGACCTAGTTCTTGTTTAAGAATTCCAATAACTCCGATGCAGGGTGTGTAAATGAGTACAAAGACCAAAAGAGAAAGAGCATTTAGAGGATTGAAAAAAGGATCAGACTTAAGCGCTTGAATCAGTCCTGCTGTAGAGCCGGTTTCTAGCGAGTAAAAAGTTCCAAAAACCGAAACCATAATTTCTTTAGCTCCAAGACCAGCTATAAGTCCAGTTACCACCCTCCAATCAAAGCCCAGAGGGGAAAAAAGAGGCTCAAGCGCTTTCCCCACAACAGAAGCATAAGAACCAGAGATGCCGAGTTCGTTTACGCTTCCAAGAGGATAAGAAAAGAGAAACCACAAAAGAATCGAAAAAGGAAGAATGATTTTTCCAGCTTTAAGAAGGAATAGCTTGGCCTTACTTAAACAGGTATTAGCCAGGCGCCTAAAGTTGGGAATCTTATAAGGAGGAACTTCAAGCAGGAGTGGACGAGGTTTTCCCGGAAGAGTTTTGTTGAGAATCATGCCCGAAAGAAAACCAGCAGCAACACCCAAAAGATAAAGAAAAAACAAAATTGTACCCTGCCATTTCTGAGGAAAAAAGGCGGCAATAAAGAGGGTATAAATAGGTAACCGAGCTCCACAACTCATGAACGGAACCATCATCGCAGTGATCGTTTTTTCGCGAACCGTTTCCAGGCTTCTGATAGCCATAATAGCCGGCACATTACATCCAAATCCCATCAGAAGCGGAATAAAGCTCTTCCCCTGCAGATCAATGCGACGCATAAACGAATCAAGTAAAAAAGCTACTCGGGCAAAGTACCCCGACTGTTGAATCAGACCCAGAAAAAAAACAAGGATCAGAATGGGCGGCAAAAAAGTGAGGGCTGCCCCTACCCCACCAACGATTCCATCGCTCACTAGCGACTGCCCCCAAGAGAAAGGGTATCGCTCTAGAATTAATTGCTGAAGAGTACCAACACCTTGATCAATCCATCCCATGGGATAGGCCCCAAGGGAAAATGTGGTCTCAAAAACGAGCCACATAAAACCCAAAAAGAGGGGAATTCCAAAAAGGGGATTAAGGGCAACTAAATCTATAGCATCAGAAAATTTATGAATAGCCTGCTGGGGAAGTGAGCCGGTTAGATGTTTTTTTACAAACTGAGAGCGGTTTCGATCAACTAATTCATCATAGCCAACATGAAGATCACAACTGGTAACCGATTCACCACGAAGTAGGTCCTCAATGTTTTCTGCAGAAAACTCACGAATGATTTCTGGATCATTCTCGAGAAGCTTAATAGTGTGCCAAAGAGAGGGGGTGTGATAATAAGTCTGAATCACATCCAGCTCTTTTTTGAGGTTGTGGTGAACTTGATGACAAACCGGAAGATATTCATTAACCACCGGAAGGGGATCAAGGGGAGTAAGAAAATCAGAAACCAAAGAATCCGAATCTAGAGAGAGAGGGCTGCAGTTCAAATGAAGAACCGACTTTGTCTTATCGCAAAGCTCATTGGTTTCCCGAGAGGGATCAATAAAGACAAGAAACAAGGGAACTTCCAGTTCCATAAGTTCTAAAGACAACTGAAAAGATTTATGCTTGCGCTGACTGTCTACTACCTGAATCAAGCAATCTATGTTTTGTGTAAGGAGGAAGTCTCTCGTAAAAGAGGATTTGTCAGAGTCAGAAAAGAGAGAATACCCACTAGAGAGATTGGTAACTTTGTAGTCCTGATCGCCAAAAAAGATCTCTGTCGCAAAAATCCTCGACTTGCCTTTTTGCCCTGAAACTTTTTTTCCTTGTGCGGCCAGAGCCTCAAAAAGGACCGTCTTGCCGACATTCGGAATTCCCACCAGCGCGATATTAATCATAGTATTTGACAATTGAAATGAGATTTCAATTATTTGGATTTTTACCTCGAAGTAAAGAAAATTGACAAAAATAAAAGGAATTAGAAACTTGAATTAAGTTAAGTCATCAAAAGCGTTTGATCAGCATGCCCAAAAAAATCTATTTTCTTTCCCTAATACTAGGAGCCCTGCTTCCTTTTCACGGAGCAATTACCGTTTTCTTTCCAGATTATTGTCGTTTCTGGAAGGAGGGGGTATTAGTGATATTGGGTTTGTGGGTCTTGTGGAATGAAATAAAGAGGCGAGAGTTTAAGTTGCCTCTTCCTGAAAAATTTGCTCTTGGATTTCTCGTCTGGGGAGGGCTCCTTATCATTCTTTCTCCAGAGCCTAGATACGCCCTTATCGCTTTTCGGTATCTAGCGATGGGGTATGTCGCCTTTTTTGTGTTTTGCAGAATAAAACACTACTTACAGAAAGATTACAAAGAAACCGTAATCACCCCCTTTCTTACGGCATTTATAACTTCGTGCGCCCTTTCAACTCTGCTTGGAACCTGGGCGATGTGGGGTGGGGGATTTGAGGTTCTTCAAAACTTTTATTCACAGACCATTTCCAGCTGGGTCCCAGGGCAAACCATCCCCCTTTATCATGGAGCTAGCGGCATAGTGCGAATGCAAGGAGGGGCGACAGGTCCGATAGAGTTTTCACATCTCCTCTTAGTGGGGTTGGCAGGGCTTTGCCTATTTCCCCTAAAGGCATTTGCCGACCCAAAGACAAAAATTCTCGTTTCTATAATTCTGCTTTGGGGAATTTATCACAGTCACTCCAGAGCGGCATTACTGGCCTTGGTAGTGGGGATTATTATTTATGGAGTTATGAAAATAGACTTAAAAAAGCAGAAAAAAAAAGTTGGAGCATTGATAGCTGGGCTCATAGTTCTAGTCATAGGTAACCTCATACTAAACTCTAAACTTCAAGAGCTACTATTCCAGAGAGGCGGCACCTCAGAACACATCACCCGACCAATAGAAGCTATAAAGCTAGGGATCACAGCACCATTAACAGGAAATTTGGGGCAAATAGGACCCGCGGCCAGAATTAAAAACCTGAAAGAAAACAACGACGACAAAGCACTTATTTCTGAAAATGTATTCGTCGATTACTTTGCTCAGATGGGAATTCTAGGGGTGATATTGGCCCTTGGGTTTTTTTGGAGTCTTTTCATCCAAAGCCACAAAAGATACTGGTCCTTATTTGGATCACTCCTTGTGGTACTAAATTTAGCAACGATATTAGACATGACCCCACTTGCCATCACTATTTTTGCGGGCCTCTCTATGCTTAACCCAAAATAAACTCCCTCAGGTAAATATTTCCAACTACTAGTTGATTGGTGTTTGTTGTTTACTGCTGGCTACTTACTCCCATTCAATAGTTCCTGGGGGCTTAGAGGTAACATCCAATAGTACGGCAGAAATATCGGTATCTTTAAGGATTTCAGCCGTCACTCGTTCAAAAAACTGAAAAGGCAGAGCTCCAACGGTGGCACTCATGGCATCGATTGAGTCAATAGGACGCAGAATGATAGATTCAACACCAGTTCCATTAAAGGCCATCGGCACCAAAACCGTCGGAAACTGCCAAACTTTCTCATAAAGCTCCATTTCTAACAAAGTTCGAGTAACAATGTCGTCTGCTACTTGCAGTCGTTGGACTCTCTGTTGAGTAAGATGTGTTTTTGAAAGCTTTACTTTCTCGAGGGGAGCCTCAAAACGAGAACCCAAAAGAACCAGAGCCCGATTAATCTCTTTGTCTCCATTAATCAGGTCCGTTGCCGTGTGAGCCCATGAATTGAGATCAAAATTATCAGCTTCCACTTTCCCTACTCCCAGAATTGCCGGATGTCGATAGGTTCTATAGTCTCCCTGAACACCAACCGATTTGATGGGCAGGACCTGATGATCTCCCTTTGGTGTGAGAGGCTGATCAAGATCTTCTTCTTGGCAGAGGATGCGAACTCCCAAGCCCGGACCAGGGAAGGGGTGTCGCCAGACTAATTCATGTGGCAGACCCAACAACTCTCCTAGCTCTCGAACTTCATCTTTATAAAGTTCTGCTAGTGGTTCAATGACCTTACCCGCGTCAATCAGTTTTTGAATTTCAGGTACTCGGTTGTGATGAGTCTTAATTTTGGCAGCATTCTTCGTTCCGCCGGTCTCAATGGTATCGGGATAAATCGTTCCTTGAGCCAGGATCCAGCCCTCATGAAGATCATTTTTGGCAAAAAAGGCATTCTGCACCTGAAGAAAACTATTCCCAATAATTTCTCGCTTTTTTTCCGGCTCATACACTTCATTCAGATTGCCGAGAAAAGTATCGCCTTCTTCCAGAATCGTTAAATGGGCCCCAATACCTTCAATAGCTTCTTTTACAGCACCTACTTCATTCCTTCGCATCATACCCGTATCCACAAAAAGCCCTTTTACTCGATCAGCCCCAAGAGTTTGAGACAGCAGAGAAAAAGCCACGGTCGAATCCACCCCTCCCGAAACAAACAAAAAGACATTTTTGTCGCCTACTTTATCAACGATCTTTTGCTTTTCTTCGGCCAAAAACTTTTCCATCGTCCAATCGGCCTTTACATCGCAGATATCTAAAAAGTTTTTTAGCAGTACGGATCCAAATTCAGAATGTGTCACCTCTGGGTGAAACTGAATACCAAACAAATTTTTATCTTGGTTCCAAACTGCCGCATTGGCACAATTTTTGGTGCTTCCAATAGATTCAAAGCCATCAGCGAGTTTGACCACTTCATCTCCATGCGACATCCAGAAAACCGATTCTTCAGGAATGTTGGCAAAGAGGGGACAAGCTTTGTTGTGAGCAATCGAAGCCCGACCAAATTCATGCACCTTACCAGATTTCACCTCTCCTCCAAGTGAATGATTGAGGTATTGGTGGCCGTAGCAGATCCCCAAAACTGGTTTCCCCAAATCAAAAAGACCGACATCGCAACGCGGGCTGTCATCAGCAAAAACACTTTGTGGACCTCCCGAGAGAATAATTCCTTTGACGAGAGGATCAGAAAAAAAGCCCAATTCAACTTCGTCCGGATTTACAATTTCGGCTAAAACATTTTCTCGGCGGATACGGCTGGCGATAAGATGAGCATATTGTCCCCCAAAATCGAGAATGATAATTTTTTCGTGCATCACTCAAAATGTACGCGGCAAGGGGCCGAAAGTCAAACAGGGGGTTTTTCAAAAAAAAGGATGGCAGCACAGGGCATACCATCCAGCTAGAATTCTGTATCAGGCGAATCATACCAGACCGCTTTCATTTTCTGAGTTCTCATAAGCCAGGCTATAGCAGAGGAGACAGTGATCACAAGGAGCAGGGCCACAGCCTGAGCCAGACCCTCAGAAATCAAGAGGTACGAGGCAACAACATTCACCAGCCAGATAAGGTAGGCCAATGTGAAAAGGTAGATGGGAATCGCGATTGACCCAACGACTAAGTACGCCGCATAAGGGAGGCGAAAGAGCATCATGTAGGAGGTTCCCAAGAGGGCCAAACCAAAACCATAAGGATCAACTTCCTCTCGAGTAAGCGGGGGAGTTGCGGGGAGATAGTTCGCAAAGTTGAGATAGCCAACCACAAGGGCCACATGCCAGAGAAAGATGAGCACGCTCCCATTGGCCCATAAAAACTGAAACCAGACATCAATTTCAAACTTGAGGCGTTTCAGCTTTTTGCAGAGGCTCCATTCAGGGCGAATGACACAAAGATTATTGAGATTTGAGCCAAGAAAGAGTCCACAAATGAGAACGAAAAAGAAAGGAAGAACCCACCCAAGAGACGGGTCGGACTGGTATGTCATAAGACCCTCCTCAGGTAAATGTTGAGATTGCAGACAGAACAACGACCTTCGTTGCAATTACCTAAATAATGCTTGAACGAAAACCAAAAAATGTCTGCAGAGATTGTAAAAGATCAGTATGATGATAATCAAAAACAGGAAAAAGTCAATACTCGTCTCTTTTTGCAAAAAAACAAAAATCACGTAAATTGGCCGCAACTCGAAATCCTCGAGTCCTACCCAATAAAAAACACAACCATGGCCAAAAACCTTGTCATAGTAGAGTCGCCGGCCAAGGCGAAAACCATCGAAAAATTCCTCGGAAAAGACTTCACTGTCAAATCCAGTTTCGGACATATTCGGGATCTCCCCAAAAAGGAAATGGCCGTCGACATAGAACACGACTTCAAACCCACCTATGTGATATCGGAGGACAAGAAGAAAACGGTCAACGAACTCAAGCGACACACCAAGCAAGCCGAAACGGTCTGGCTGGCGGCCGATGAGGATCGCGAAGGAGAAGCCATTGCCTGGCACCTATACAAGGCTCTGAACTTAACCGAAAAAAACACCAAGCGAATTGTTTTCCATGAAATAACCAAGCCCGCCATTCTCAAGGCGGTGGAAAATCCGCGAAAACTCGACACCAATCTCGTAGATGCTCAGCAGGCCCGAAGAGTGCTCGACCGATTGGTAGGATACGAGTTATCACCGGTCCTCTGGAAAAAAGTTCGAGCCGGGCTTTCGGCCGGACGAGTCCAGTCGGTGGCCGTGCGATTGATCGTAGAACGAGAACGAGAAATCGAAGCCTTTGACAGCAAATCAACCTTTAAAGTTACCGCCGAACTAAACCTAGGAAGCGGCGTCCTAAAAGCCGAAGTTCCGAAAAAATTTGAAACCTACGAAGAAACAAAAGCCTTTATGGAAAAAGTCATAGGGGCCGAGTTTGAGGTGAAAGACATTACTACCAAACCTGGAAAGAGATCGGCCTCTGCCCCCTTTACCACTTCCACTTTGCAACAGGAGGCTTCTTCCAAACTAGGATATTCTGTGAAGCAGACCATGACGCTCGCTCAGAGACTATACGAAGCCGGGAAGATCACCTACATGAGAACCGACTCGGTAAACCTCTCCGAACAAGCCCTCGTCCAAGCCGAGGAAGTGATCAAAAAGAAATTCGGAGATGAATATGTAAACATCAAGAAGTACAAGACCAAAGCTTCAGGAGCCCAAGAGGCCCATGAAGCAATTCGCCCCACCGACCTGGCCATTGATGCCATCAAGGGAGACAACCAACAGTCAAAACTCTATAAACTTATCTGGAAGCGAACCCTGGCCTCTCAAATGGCTGATGCACAGATAGAAAAAACTACCGCCACCGTAAATGTTTCTACGGCCGACGAAGATTTGATTGCGACAGGAGAAGTCCTCAAGTTCGACGGTTTTCTTCATGTTTATATGGCCGACGACGCTACGGGAGAAGAAAAAATGCTCCCCCCACTCAAGGTCGGGCAAGAGCTATTGCTTAATGAAATGATCGGAAAAGAGCATTTCTCAAAGGCGAAACCTAGATTTACAGAAGCCAGCCTGGTGAAGAAACTAGAAGAAATGGGAATTGGGCGACCATCTACTTATGCCCCCACCATTTCTACCATCCAGGATCGGGGCTACGTAGAAAAAAAGGACATCGAAGGAAAAGAGCGAGACGTGAGAATGTTGACCCTGAAAAAAGACAACCTCGAAGAGACCGTCAAACAAGAAACCTCCGGAGCAGAAAAAAGCAAACTCTGCCCCACTACCATTGGTGGAATAGTAACAGACTTTTTGGTGAAACACTTTGAAAACGTCGTCAACTACCACTTTACAGCCGACGTAGAAGAGGAGTTCGACGCCATCGCCGCAGGAAAAAAAGCCTGGAACAAGATGATTGGAGCGTTTTATAAAGGCTTCCACAAAACTATTGAGGCCTCGGCCGACATCTCGCGAGAAGAAGCCGCCCAGACCCGAGAATTAGGAACTGATCCTAAATCCGGAAAACCGGTTTCCGTAAAAATCGGAAGGTATGGCCCCTACGTGCAGATCGGAACCAGAGAGGACGAAGAAAAACCCACCTTTGCCTCCCTGCGGCCCGGGCAAAAAATGGACGAGATCACCTTCGAAGAAGCGCTAGAACTCTTCAAACTACCTCGAACAGTAGGAAAGACAAAAGAATACGGAGAAATCATCACCAACTTTGGACGCTTCGGACCCTATGTGAAATACAACGGAAAATTCGTCTCCATCAAAAAAGAAGACCCTATGCTCATCACACTTGAAAAAGCCCTAGAATTTATTAAAGAAAAAGAAGAATTCGAGGCCAACAAAGAAATTAAGGTCTTTAAGACGGGAAACATTCAGATCCTCAACGGGCGATACGGCCCCTATATCACCAACGGAAAAAAGAACGCCAAGATCCCAAAAGACAAAGACCCCAAGAAGCTCACCAAAAAAGAGTGTACAGAGCTCCTCAAGGCAGCCCCCGAAAGGAAGGGCCGGTGGAAAAAGAAATAAACAATTAACAGTTCATATTTAAGGTTTATTATTAAACTGTCATAACGATCTAATTTATGAAAATTCAAGAACTCAGTCCCGAAGCTGTGCAGGAAAAAGTAGTGGCAATTCGCGTAGACTTCAACGTTCCTCTTACGGGCGGGAAAGTCCAAGAAAATACAAGAATCACAGAATCAATTCCCACCATTCGCTTTGCGCTCGAAAATGGGGCCAAGCAAGTTCACCTCTTTTCACATCTGGGAAGACCAAAAGGAGAACCAAAGTCCGATCTCTCACTTCGCGTAGTTTTGCCCGAGCTCGAAGCGGCCTTAGGAGAAAGAGTCGAATTCCGAGAAGGGTTCAGTGCTGGAAATGGAAAAATACAGCTTCACGAAAACGTTCGATTCTACCCCGGGGAAACCACCAACGATCCCGACTTTATCCAGGATCTTCTTCGGGTGAAGCCTGATATTTTTATCAATGAAGGATTTGCCGTATCTCATCGAGCCCATGCTTCTGTGGTTGGAATGGCCAGTTTCTTGCCCGCCTATCCAGGATTCCTCCTTCAGAAAGAAATAGAAGCTCTAACTCCCTTCATTGGAGAAGGAAAAGTCCCAGGGCTTACCGTGGTAATAGGGGGAGCCAAGATCTCAACAAAAATAAATGTCCTGCGGCACTTCGCCGAGACCGCTGAAAATATTGTAGTTGGAGGAGCCCTGGCCAGCACCTTCTTGGCAGCAGAAGGGTATGACGTAGGTAAAAGTTTTCATGAACCTGAAAAAATTGATGTGGCTCAGGAAGTTTTGGGGATCGCCGACAAAAACGAAACCGGTTTCCATATTCCCATTGACGTTGTCTGTGCGAGCGATCGAGAAGACCTGGAATCAGTAAACGTCCCCGTAGAAGATATTATGGGCGACATGATGGTCTTTGATATCGGCCCAAAAACAGTCGCTTCCTACACCGAAATCATTAACCACTCTCAGACCATAATTTGGAACGGACCTATGGGGGTTTTTGAAAAAAAGAACTTTGAGTCAGGAACCAAAGGAATACTCAAAGCTATTGCGGCCCAAAAGTCTGCCAAGACGATTTTAGGAGGCGGAGATACTCTCGAAGCCCTAAAAAGATTCGGAGTAGAAAAGAGCGCCTTTTCTCATGTTTCCACGGGCGGAGGAGCAATGCTGGAATTCCTTGAAGGAAAGGAGTTACCGGGAATTGAGGTACTGAAGTCGCGATTGTAGAAGTTGAGCGATTCTAATAACCAGGAGAACATAATTACCATATATTCTGTTGTCACTTGACAAAAGTGAATAATACTTTATTGTATGAGTTAAGTGATTACTCAATTTAGGTCTCATTTGCTGCCGGAGGGAATGACATGAAAGTCTTCATCATTGGTGAAAGCAAGAAAGCACCGGGCAACTACCTGGTGATCGCCAGGGTTGACGACGGATACGATAATTTCACCGTTTTCGTTGGCCAGATCGGCGTGAACCTGAAGAGGCTCGAAGCGAAAAAAGAGGAGACGTTCAAAAATTACATCGAACTGAGTACTCCAGAGGGCGTAATCAGCTCAGAATGGGGGCCTCACGGAAAGACCGTGACGTGGGACGAGAAAAGTCTGACCAAGCTGAAGGCCAAAGAGTATGAACTGATCAAGGAAGGCACTGCCTATCAGCTTAAGAAGGCCCATATGGCGAGCCTCAAGGAGCAGTTCTAGATCACCTAAAACCATGAAGCCGTAAGGAGGGAGGTTTCTCAGAATAGCCCCTGCGTTCGCAGGGGCATCATTTTCCTATTCGGCGATCCCGCTTTATAAAACGCTCAATAATATCTTGCACATCTTCTCGCCTCAGTTCTGGCAAAAATTTATTAACAAACTCAAACTCCGCATAGGCCGCCTGCCAAATACAAAAATTAGAAAGCCGATGCTCGCCTCCAGTTCGAACAACTAGATCTAGATCGGGCACCTCTAGATTTGTTTCAATAGCCCCTTTTTCAGCCGCTCTCAAAACCTCATCTCGACCACCATAATCCAGGCAGAAGTAGACCGTAAAATCTGAATAGTCACGCGATTCCTCTTCAGCCTGAGCTATCCTTTTCAATAAAAAACCAGGTAGTCGATCTTTCCTTCCTGCATGTACCAGGCGCACTCTTTGTTCCACCAGCTCAGGCATCCAAACGTCTAGGATCTCTTTATACAAATCCATGAGGTATTTAACCTCGCGAGGAGACCTCTTCCAGTTTTCAGTTGAAAATCCATAGACCGTAAAAGCCGTAAAATCAGGGTGAGACTTGAGAACGGGGTAAACTTCGTTCTTGACAGCAAGAAAGCCTTTCCGATGACCTTCCTGAGTATCGAGTCCCAGATCTCTAGCCCAGCGGCGGTTTCCGTCGGCAATAAGGCCAAAGTTCATGAAGGCATATTAACACAAAGCGATGAAAAGATAGGTTGACAAAGTGTGAAAATTTGGTACAGAGGACGTATGGAGAAAAAAGAAGGATATGAAGATGATTACAAATTGGCGACCATAGAACTAGCCCAAGAACTGATGGCAACAGATTTGCCCTCAGGTGCGCTGGAAGAAAAAATATGTAGAGATTTTCCAGAAATCGATATCAATGAAGCTATTGGGATAAGAAGAAGAAAAAAGGAATTCAGAGTCTTTATAAACCATGTATATCAAGAGTTAAAAGGCATTGCGGGCCCAGATTTGTTCCACGAAATACAAAGACGGCTCCAATGGGTATCTCATGCCGACGAGTTCCTTGGAATGGAGTTAGAAACCCTCAACCACTACAAAAGGGCCACAGAAATTCCGCATATCTATTTAGAAATGATTCCGGAGGAAAATCAAAGACCAGACGCTCAAACACATTTAAGGATGATGGGATCTAGAGTGAATGTGTTGAGAGATAAATATTATCAAGAAAGAAAAAAAGTTAAGCCTGGATACGTAGACTTAGAAAACCCCAACCTTGAATGGTGGAGCGAAGAAGCAGTCACTACCTCGCTTCATGCTCTGGTGGCCATCAGTCGACTAAAAGCCCCCAACCTACGGTTAAGACTCCTCGGAAGGATAGCCAAGGGGCGCTTTGGAGAACTCTACTCATCATATTATCCGGGATCTGCCTGCCAACTAACAGAGGTAGTGGCAGTTTACCAACCAAGCCTCCTGGATTATCGATGCGACAGAAGTCACATGATTGTTAGCAGAGAGAGCAGTGAATCAGCATATACTCAGGCTCAAAATGAACTTCTCGTGGCTGAGACCGGAAGAGCCATACGTCGCTGTGTGGAACCTCTAAACAATATGCACACCTGCCCAAAAGGAAAAAGTCCAAGTCTAAATGATGCCAAATTAACTTCCATCATAATGCTCAATGATCCATTTGTGCATAAGATAGTTCGAGTTGGAGCAAAGAAAATAATATGGGCCAGAGGTCCTACAATAAGGAGCACAAAAGCCCAATCCTTGGCTGCATAAACATGAGAGCAGAACATGATCAAAAAACACAATTGGATCTGCGAAATGCGGCAGATTTAGAAGTATTAATCAGTGAGATTTTAATAGAGAGCGAAGAAGAAAGCCGAAATGAACACGGAGCCCCAGATTTTACAGAGCATTTACCAGAAATAGCCAATGCCATAGCCACATTCCTAAACCCTGATGACCTAAGGAATCTCTCAAGGGCCACACAGATGATCCCCATGGAGATATTTAGTTTTTGCATTGAGATGATCACGCATGTTCTCGAGAAGAGGGGAGTTACCAGACACCAATTCCGAAGTCTAAACTTCCTCACAAATGTCTGGGCGGGACGTGTACTAAACGCCATAAGCCAACACCAATCACTGAGATAGATATAAAATTGCCGATCGCCCTCCCAAAAATAAATTAAGCAGATGTAACATACATGATATGGATAACACATTGAATCGGAAGAGTTCACTCTCTTGATGAGATAGAGGGAGGGGAGACTTTATGGGGTGCTGATCACTACACAGGGAGAGATAACCAAGTACACAAGAATTGAAAACCAAATAATCATTCAGGAGATATTTACTCCAAATCTAATCAACTCCCCAGGGACAGCTTGAATTCATAAGAAAAAGCAATAATATCCTCGCACGATTAATATTTCGTGCGCATGGAAATCAAGACCTTTTCAATTCAGACCAATGGATTTTTTGATATTCACGATCTTACCGATCAAATAAGCGCCTTCCTCAAGGATATTCAGGCCGGCGATGGCCAGGTAAACGTATTCACTCGCCACACCACTGTGGCGATTAAGATCAACGAAAAAGAAGACGGATTCCTGAAGGATTTAGAAGAAATTGTATTCACCACACTGGCCCCAAAAGACAGGCCCTATCTTCACAACAATACCCACATTCGCGACCCAAAAACCATGTGCCCCGTTTCCAACGGGCAAGACTGCCTCAATGGTCACTCACACGTGGCACAAATGCTCCTGGGAACTTCGAGCGAGACTGTCCCGGTCCAAAACGGTGAAATGATGCTCGGCACCTGGCAGCGAATTATGATGTTTGAACTAGATCGACCCAGAAGCCGCGAAGTCATTATCAGCTACCTCGGAAACCGAAACCAGGAATAAAGAATTAGCAACAAGGGGAATTATCAACAGTAATATTTAACCTCTTGGAGTCCCTAATTCCTAACTCCTCATACCTACTTCCTCCAAACGACATTTGATACTATCCCCTCCCATGACTCAAACCCTCTTTCTCCTCCAGCCACGAGGATTCTGTGCCGGGGTTAGTCGGGCTATATCCACCCTTGAGGCCTGTTTGAAAAAATATTCAGCACCTATCTTTGTGAACCACGAAATCGTTCACAACCAATATCTCATAGAACATTTTGAAGAGCAGGGAGTTGTTTTTAACGTTCCCCCTGAAGAAGTCCCCGAAAAAAGCGTTTATCTTTTTTCAGCTCACGGGGTCGATCCAGAGCTCAAGGACAGAGCTCAAAATCGAGGCCTAAGAGTAATTGATGCCACCTGTCCACTCGTAACCAAGGTACACCACGAAGCAAAACGGTATCAGGATCAAGGACACAAAATCATCTACATAGGGCACAAAAACCACCAAGAGGTGATTGGGGTCCAAGGGGAAGTTCCAACTACGCTTGTTGAAAATACTGAGCAGGCAAAAGTTCTAGACAGTTCACCATTCCAAAAGCATCCCACCGCCTGCATCACGCAGACCACTCTTTCTCAGAATGAAACCAGAGAAATAGTTGATATTCTAAAACAAAAAATTCCGCACCTCAAAGTCGAAACCGATATCTGCTACGCCAGTCAAAATCGACAGAGCGCCATTGCCACCCTAAAGGAACATTGCGATTACTTAGTAGTAATTGGCTCACAGAAATCCTCCAATTCCAATCGATTAGTTGATACGGCCCACAGCCACAACCTCGACGCCTCTCTCTATGAAAGAGCCGGCTCTATACCAGATCAAATATTTGAGTATCCTTCCGTCGCCCTCTCTTCCGGAGCCTCAGTCCCCGAATCATTAATCGAAGAAGCAATTGATAGATTCAAAAAATCAAACCCCCAAATCACACTCAAGACTATTGGGACACCAGAAAAGAAGCTCCATTTCCCACTCCCTACCCTATGAATCCAAGAAATAAAAAAGTACCAGCCGTAAAAGTCGGCAACACCTACTTGGGCGGAGACTATCCAGTCGTCCTCCAGGCAATGACCGACACACCAACCCAAGACATCGAAGCTACAGTAGCTCAGATACTCCAGCTCTACTATGCCGGAGCTCAGATTGTACGTCTCACAGTAAACAACGACGAAGCCGCTCAGGCCATCCCCTATATCTGCGAAAAGGTAAAGATCGCCGCCCCAGTCCCTCTGGTGGGAGACTTTCATTTCAATGGACACACCCTGTTGCACAAATACCCAGACTGTGCCGAAGCGCTCGACAAGTATCGAATCAATCCGGGGAACACAAAAAAAAGGGCCTTCGTAGAAATGATAGAAGCCGCCCTGCGTCATCAAAAGCCAGTTCGAATAGGGGTAAACTTTGGATCGGTTGATCAGGACATCCTGAAAAAACTAGAAGCTAGAAACGGAAAACTAAAAACCCCTCGATCAAATACCGAAATTCGACAAGAAGCCGTAGTGCAGTCGGCATTACAATCTGCAAAAGCGGCAGAACGATTGGGAATGACCAAGAACGATCTAGTGCTTTCAGCCAAGATGTCTGAACCCCAGTCCACTATTTCGGTCTACGAAAGAATTGCCGAGAGCTCAGACTACGTCCTTCATTTGGGACTGACCGAGGCGGGGGTAGGGGACTTTGGAGTGGTTTCCTCCAGCATTGTCCTTGGCACCCTACTAGAGAAGGGGATTGGCAACACGCTTCGAGTCTCTATCACACCAAAACCAAGCGAACCCAGGACCAAGGAAGTTGAGATTGGGAAAATGATTCTCCAGAGTCTGGGCCTGAAAAAATATCGCCCCAAAGTCATTAGCTGCCCAGGATGTGGAAGAACTTCAAGCCAGGAATTCAAGCATTTGGCAGAAGAAGTTAACTCTTTTATTGAGCAACAGCTCCCCAACTGGGAAAAAGAGATTCCGGAAATTGGAAAACTGACGGTAGCCGTAATGGGCTGTGTTGTAAACGGCCCTGGAGAGAGTCAGTCGGCGCATATTGGTATTTCGTTGCCCGGAATCCTTGAACAACCCATTGCACAAGTATATAAAGGAGGTGTCCACTACAAGGACCTCAAAGGCGAAGACATAAACGAACAGTTCATTGCCCTCTTGAGCCAATTCGTAGAAAAGGAGTTTTAATGAAAAAAATTTGCCTTCTCGGAGCCACAGGATCAATTGGCGATTCTACTTTTCAGCTGGTGAAGACAAACCCAGAGATATTTAAGATTGTGGGCGCTTCTGCGCACTCAAGATTTGAAACCCTAGAAGAGAAGGCGAAAGAATACAATATTCCACACCTCCTCGACACTAGAGACCCCAAAGCCCACTTTGGAGAATTTCTCGAGCAGTGCCAGCCCGACATCGTCCTCAATGCAGTTGTGGGCTTTGCCGGGCTCCGATTTACAATCGATACCCTTAAGGCGAAAATCCCACTAGCCCTAGCCAACAAAGAAAGCCTAGTAGCTGGAGGAGAGTTGGTTATGAAGTTGGCACAAAAGAATAATACCCCCATAATCCCCGTCGATTCAGAACACTCTGCCTTACATCAGTGTTTGTCCAGAGAAGACGGAATACTAAAAGATTTTCACAAGCTCTACCTTACCTGCTCAGGCGGTCCCTTTTTCGGAAAAAAAGATTTGTCCACCATAACTAAAGCCCAGGCACTTGATCACCCCAACTGGAGCATGGGCCCCAAGATCACAATCGACTCAGCCACTCTGGCCAACAAGTGTTTAGAGTTTTTCGAGGCCATGCATCTGTTTGGAGCTACTAAGGAGCAAATAGAAATTGTTATCCACCGGGAGTCTATAGTACATTCCATGGTCGAATACGCCGACAGTTCCATCATCGCCAAGATGTCACCCCCCAATATGGGACTCCCCATTGCCTACGCTTGTTACTTTCCTCAGAGAAAAAACTACCACCTCCCAACACTGAGCTTCAAAGACCTCACCCTCACCTTTGCCGAACCGGACAAATCAGTTTTCAAGACGCTCGGCATACTCGAGCACTGTGCAAAAGAAATGGGCTCGCTCCCGATTATTTTTAACGCGACGAATGAAGTTTTAGTCGAGGCTTTCCTGAATGAAAAAATTGAATTTTCCCAGATCTTTGATTTCCTCGAAATGGCCTTCGAAAAAACAAAGACAGAAAAAATTGAATCAATAGAGCAGATTTATCAGATTGACAAGGTTGCGAGAGAGGAAGCAATAAAGAAAATACAATAAGCGTCATCCCGAATGATGGAAAATTTTGAAACGCACAACGACAGAGATGAGGGATCCTCGAAATAAAAAATTATCAGAAATCAAGATAATCATTTTTTAAAATAGTCAGAATGTCACGCATCTAGAGCCTTAGTACTCATGATTAATAGGATGATTCCTCATTTCATGCTTGATCTGACACAGAAAGCTGACGATTCGGAATGACATCATTGAATAATTACAAAGATATAACATGAAAAATACAGCCCTCATTCTCGCAGCAGGATCCTCCTCTCGATGTGGATTTGATAAGCTTTTTTCTGGGCGATCAAAGCCACCTATCCTTCATCAAACCTTAGCCGCCTTTCAGGAGTGTGAGGATATTCACGAAATTCTACTGGTACTGAGCCTCAAAAACATCGACCAAGAAGAAGCCCTCCGGAGCAAGTTTACCAAAATCAAGGGGGTGGTTTTGGGAAAAGGAGAGAGATACAACTCTCTTTGTGCCGGAATTGATTACTTGGTCCAGACCGAAAAGGCTAACTGTCGCTTAATTGTTCACAATGGGGCTAATCCTCATATAACTTCGAAAGAAATATCAGAAGGCATAGACCTGGCCAAGCAACACAAAAATGTAATTTATGGGTACTTCACGCCAAACTCTATTAAAAAGGTACAGGGAAATAAAGTGACCCAATTCCTGAATCGCGATGAAATATTTGAAACACAAACCCCACAGATTTCGGACCTCAAGACCCTCAAAAAAGCAATAGAAAGCTTAAAATCTAAAAGCATCCCCAGAGACGAAGCCGAGCTATTGGGGCAAATAAATGAAGAGATACATGTCTATGAATGCTCTCCCCAAAACACAAAGATAACCTTCGCTCACGACTTCGGCTCTGGATCTGATGCTCCAAAATATCAAATTGGAATGGGGGAGGATCATCACGCCTTCGAAGCAGAGTACGACCCCCAAAAGCCACTTACCATTGGAGGGGTAGCACTGCCAAAAGAGGCCATTACCACTAAAGCAAATTCCGACGGCGATGTGATTTTCCACGCTCTGACCAATGCTATCTTGAGTTCGGTAGGAGAAAAAACGCTTTCGGAGTTTTCCGACAAGATGTGCCAAGAGGGCATAAAAAATTCAAAAGCGTATGTGAACGAGGCGTTAAAGAGAGCCAAGAAAGTTTATCCCAGTTATTGTATTGAAAATGTAGCCGTTTCCGTCGAGGCCCTTCGGCCAAAGCTTCAGCCCTATCACGAGGAGATTCAGAAAAGCATAGCAAGGTCTTTAGAAATCAGTGAAAGTCAGGTGGGATTCACCTATACCACAGGAGAAGGGCTGAGTAGTTGCGGAAGAGGAGAGGGGATACGGTGCTTAGTACAGATATTGACAAGGATTTAAATAATAAGAACATAACCACGTCTTATTCTAAAGACAAAAACTCAATTTGATTTCGTAATTTCAGATGACTCATCCTGAACACGATCAAGTTTAGTAACCTATTTCACGAGCAAGGAGTGACATCATGGCAGTGGATCCACATAAAATCTTTCAAAAGGGAAAAAGCGACCTCCAAACTACTCTACAGCAACACGAAACATACATTGCACTCATCGAAAAGGCCATCGATCAGAAGCTGGAAAAAGAAGCGCTCGTTCTGGCCATGGAGGGTGAGACCGTAAGGTGTCAGGTGCAGGTTGATCCAACTAAAGGGATTTCCGCACTTCACATGGCACATATTCTCAGTCAACGATTCAGAGAGAAGAGGTGGATCGTGCTGGTAACTTCAAACTGCTCAAAGGCTCTGGCAAATGGAAAAGAGGTGGCCAATATGGTGTTCCAGATGCCAAAGCCGGAAGAGAAGTAGGACAATGAGGGCGCCACCGCGCCCTCACCCATTCCAAATGAAAAAAATAACCCTCAAGGCACCCGCAAAAATAAACCTCACTTTAGACATACTTTCCAAAAAGCCAGAGGAGAGATTCCATCCCCTCAAAACTATTTATCACATCATTGATCTCTGTGACGAAATAGAAATCACAGAATCAAATTCATTTGATCTAATAGGGGATTTTGACTGTCCACAAGAAGGCAACCTCATAACAAAAGCCTATCATTTGATCAAGACTCAATTCCCTCAGGTGAGGCTTCCGAAGGTGAGGGTAAAAGTAGACAAGAATATTCCTGCTCAAGGGGGGCTCGGAGGAGGAAGCTCAAACTTTGCTCACTTTGTGATCGGGTATTTTAAGCTTTTTGAGCTTGGGCCTATACCTGAAGACCTAATCGCAAAATCTGGTAATTGGGGAAAGGATATTCCATTCTTTTTTGCGAACACATCATGTGCCCTGGGGACTAAGTATGGAGAAAAAATTCAACCCCTAGACTACGATTTTGCAGGTCAAAAAATCTATCTCTATTTTCCGCACTTCAAAAGCTCAACCGCAGCGGCCTACCAACAACTTACCAACCATAACACCAATTACACAGACGAATTCCTCAAGGATCCAAACCTAAGCAAATGTGGAAATGGGTTTGATGAATTCTTGAGCCAGGAAAACTACAAAAAATATTTCACAAATACGTCTCAATTACATCTGTGCGGATCAGGAAGTACTTGCTTTAGCAGAGAAGAGCAAGATACCAGAAAAGAAGTCAAGGTGGTCAGCAGTAAGCTGGTTTAAGACCTGACAAAGATAAGAGTGTCTGAAATCAAAAAACGCTTCCAAGATTCTTCCTGCTTCATAGTCGAAATTAAAGTAAATCCAAACTCAGAAGCCAGAGCTATCAATTCATTTTTGGTCTGGTTGTGGTACTCGTACTTTCCAAGTGTATTTTTGTAGACCGGAAGGAGCACATGATCAAAAATCCAAGAAGAGACCGTACTCTCAGGTCGAAAGGTATCTAAGACTACCATCTTTCCACCCCGAGGCACAATTCTAGCTGCTTCAGAAAGAGCAAGAGATAAATCGCGTGAATTTAAATGATGAAGCACATGACAAAAAACCGCAACATCCGAAACTTCATTAGGTAAAGGAATTTCTTGAGCCTGAGCGCACACCACAGGGATATTTGGACACTTGGCCCGCGAGCACCTCAGTCTCTCATGATCTATGTCAATACCTAATACATCATTTTGTGGCGTTAATCCTTCATGCATGGCCTTTAGTTTATCCCCAGAGCCACTCCCTATTTCGACTAGAGAAAAAGGAGCCTCAGACGAATTCGACCAAAGACCATGGCGAGACAGAAAATCTACATACAACCCACGAAAGATAACGCCCCTAATTTTTAGCAAAAATCTACGTGGTAGCTCACGAAGACGAGAAAATGAGGCAAAAATGATTGAGAGCTTACTTGGTTTGGACTCATTTTGAGAGCGTGAAAGGGGACAAGACTCCATAAAAAGATTTGTTGAAAAGACAGAGAGATATAAAATGCTATCAACTTAATAATAAAAAAAATGCCGAAAGAAAAAACCGAAAAAGAGGGCGCTGAAAAAAACACAGAAGCAACAGAGAAAGCGAAAACCCCCGAAGAACCTACGAAGGAAGCGATGAAAGACAAAGGACTTACTCAGGAAGAGGTCGCTGATATCGCCAAAGCTGCTGAAAAAAGCGAAAAAGAACAAGTAAACGAAATGATTCGATACCCCGGATTAAAAGTGGTCAGCCACTTTTCCAAAACCGTTGGAGTAATTTTGCTAGCCGTATTTGTTATCCTGGCATTCGTCCAACTATTTGCCGCCGAAGGAGCGGGCCAAAAAATACTCTATTTCTTTGGATGCCTTGTCATGGGAGGGCTTTTGTGGCTTTTTGGGTATCTATTGGGAGACTTTTTTCAGATTCTGATAGACATCGAAGAGAACACACGAAAAAGCAAAAAGAAAGAAAAGTAGATTACAAGCTCTCAAGCTCAGCCTGAACCTTTGATCGTTCAGATTGCGCCTGCGTAAGCTGGTCCTGCGTTTGTTGGACTAGGTGAGCGGGCGCTTTTTCGGTATAACTTGGGTTTCCCAGGCGACCTTCCAGGCCAGAGATCTGTTTATCAAGTTGCATCAACAGTTTTTGCAGCCTTTTCTTTTCACTTACTACATCAAATGGGATAATCACATAAACCTCCACGCCTTCCACGAGAGCCATAGAAGATCCATCAGGCCTATCAATCTCTGACTCGATAACAACAGAAGAAAGTCCAGCCAAAGTCTTAAGGACTTCTATTCCTGGATCCAATAAGACTTTCATCTTACCGGCAGAAACAACGACCTCAATCCTGTCTTTTGGTGGAACCGACTTGTCCGCACGAACCTTTCTAATCTGAGTAACAATTTCTTGCAAAAGACCAAAAGAAGAAACAGCATTGGAGTCATTAAAATCTGAAGCCGGATAGTCTCTATTAATAAGACTGCAATCAGACCCAGTAAATTGTTGATATATGTTTTCGGTGACAAAAGGACACAGAGGATGAACTAAGGCTAAAATCTCAGAATAAATCCAGGCCAAAAACTTTGGATTTGACTTTGCCTTTTGAGCCTCCAAGTACCAATCACAAAACTCATCCCAAACAAAATGATAAATAACATCCCCCGCCTGTGAAATCTGATAATCATCCAGAGACTTCTTAATCTGATCTGAAACCATAGAAAAGCGACTTAGGATCCACTGATCTGCTAATGAAGTAGGGCTTGGCTTCTCTTCCAGATCAAACACTTCATCAGCACGCTCAAGTTGCATCTGCACAAAGCGTCCGGCATTCCAGAGCTTATTTACAAAGTTTCGGTAGCCAGAGATTTTGGATTTTCCGAGAGGTATAGGATTCCCAGGGGAAGTACCAATAACCAAAGAAAGCCGTACAGAATCTGCACCATACTCTTCGATGACATCCAGGGGATCAATTCCATTTCCCTTAGACTTAGACATCTTTTTTCCGTGTTCATCACACACTAGACCGTGCAGGTATACCGTATGATAAGGGTACTTACCCGTCGCATAACGACCAAACATGATCATTCGAGCCACCCAAAAGAAAAGGATATCGTGCCCCGTTTCTAACACATCATTCGGGTAAAACTTCTGAAAGTCATCAGCCTCCTCGTTGGGCCATCCCAAAGTGGAAAAAGGCCACAGAGCACTCGAAAACCAAGTATCGAGCGTATCTTCATCTTGGGTTAAGCCCTCTTTGTTGGGAGCAGTAAAAATTCCAACTTTTTTTACTTCACAATTGGCATATGAAAAATGAGAACGAAAAGACAAAAAATTATCAGGGGTTACAGCTTTGTGTACCGCAAATAAAACCTTTAAGAGCCCACCATGAGAAACAACAAGCGTTTTATCAGGAAGGTTGGAAGATTTTAGGCGTTTCCAAATATCTTGAGCCCTTTGGTACATTTCCTCTGTCTTACCCTCCTCCATCATAATGTGATGTGGGGTTTTCCCCTGATCTCTTAGTGGCTGAAGCGGTTTCCCATCCAAAGAACCCAAGTGCATTTCCTTTAGGTCTTCCCAAACCTCAACTTCAGCACCACAAATGTCAGCAATAATAGATGCGGTCTCTTGGGCACGAGAAAGATCAGAGCAAATAATCTTCTCTATACCCTCTGCCTTCATTTTTTCTCCCAGATCGGCCGCCTGCTCTTTCCCTAGTGTAGAAAGCGGAAAATCTTGAATTCCCTGATAGATATCTTGAACATTGCCCTCACTCTCACCATGTCGGGCAAAGTAAATATGTTTTTCTTCACCTAAATAAGTTTGCTGGTCTTGATCATACCAAACGGGTATTCGATGTCCCCACCAAATCTGACGAGAAATACACCAGTCCCGAAGATTGTCGATCCACTGAAAATAAATCTTTTCAAAACGCTCTGGAATAATCTTTACATGCTCCTCACGGACCGCTTCCTGGGTAAGTTTCTTGAGTGTTGTCTTCTCACCCGTCCACTTGTCTTCAAATTCTTTTTCGACCGAAACAAACCACTGTTGAGAAATCATTGGCTCCACAACACAGTTACTTCTGTAGCAAAGGGGGATTCGATTTACATAATTATGATCAACCGCCAACAAGAGGCCTTGTTCTTTCATGATTTTTGCCGACGCCTTTCGGGCCTCTATCACAGACATTCCTTCACAAGTTCCGGCTATGTCTGTCATCTTTCCCTCAAGATCAATCTTCTGAAAGAAAAGCTCTTTTAGATTAAGGCGAGTGGCAAGCTCGTAGTCGTCTTCGGAATGAGCCGCTGAAATAGTCATGGCACCGGTTCCTTTTTCCATGTCTATGACATTGTCGGCAATGACCCAAAACCTTCTGAGGCCGGCATAGGTTTGATATTCAAACTTCTGACCAACCAGGTCTCGGCCAACAACTTTTTCAACGACCTCATAGGTCTCATGAAAAGAAACAAAAATCGGAAGTGACTCCCAGGCGAATTCAGAAAGGATTAACTCCTCATTAGTTTCCTTTTCTCTCAGACGTAAATACGTTCCATGCGGATTAACAATAACCGGTGAATCAGAACACTTCGTCTCCGAACGAACGGTCCCAATCGCAAAAGGACCACATTTTATATAATAAAAAGGGGCTTTTTTTTCTTCCCATTCTAGCTCATCATCAGCCAATACAGATTGTGCTCCAGTAGACCAATTAATCATTCGATGTCCACGAACGATGAGGCCATCTTCAAAAAGCTGTTTAAAAATCTTATTGACTGCAAAATTTCGTTCCTCATCAAAAGTATAAGCTTCTCTACTCCAGTCGAGCCAGGCACCCATTTTTTTGATCTGATTCACAATCGTATCGTGTTTATCTGTAGCAAAAGTTCGACATTCATCCAAAAATTCTTCACGCGAAAGCTCTTCACGAGATTTGAGACCTAAATGTTTTATAACCACATTCTCCGTTGCTATAGCTGCATGATCCGTGCCAGGAATCCACAAAGCTTCCGCGCCCCTCATTTTATTATATCGAATCAAAATATCTTCTATGGCCAACATAGCCGCATGGCCAAGATGAAGTTTCCCAGTCACATTAGGAGGAGGAAGAGGAATAACAAAAGAATCTTTGCCAGACTTTGCGTTCGCACGCATCGATCCAGACTGCATCCAGGAGCTATAAATCGCATCTTCTTGTCCGATATGCTCGTAATTTTTTTTCATGTTCAAAATATATCCCCGACATTGTATTCAAAACTACAAAGCGATCCAAAGAAACTGTCTAGCGCATCTTGCGACGCAAGAATGCAGGCGTTTCCAGTTCAGAGCCACCAGTGAGATTCTCATCTCCCTCGGTATTAACTCCAAAACTCTGTCTCATCAGAGAGGCGTGCCCCGGACTCTTTTTGGCTCGATCTTCTGAAAAACCAGTAGCAATGACCGTGATTTTCATCTCGCCGGTATAATTCTCATTAATAACGGCTCCAAAGATAATATTAGCTTCAGAGTCTGCCGCTTCGGTAATAGCTTTAGCCGCTTCATCTACTTCGTACATAGAGAGGTCATCTCCTCCAGTAATGTTGAAGAGGATGCCTTTTGCACCGTGAATAGACTGCTCAAGCAGAGGGGACTCAATGGCCGCCTTTGCCGCATCAATAGCACGGTTTTCACCGGCTCCATAACCAATTCCCATAAGCGCCGTACCAGCATCTTTCATAACAGCTCGAATATCAGCAAAGTCGACATTGATAAGACCATGAAGGGTGATGAGGTCTGCAATTCCCTGCACTCCTTGGCGTAAAACTTCATCAACCACAGAAAAAGCGTCAGTAATAGGGGTTTTTCGGTCAATAATAGAAAGAATTCTATCATTCGGAATAGTAATAAGTGTATCAACTGTGTTTTTTAATTCTTCGAAGCCCTGTTCCGCTTTTTTGGTTCTGGACTGCCCCTCAAAAGAAAAAGGCTTGGTAACCACGCCAACGGTCAAAGCTCCGAGCTCTCTTGCTACACCAGCTACAACCGGCGAGGCACCAGTACCCGTTCCACCTCCAAGCCCACAAGTAACAAAAACCATGTCTGCCCCCTTAAGGGCTGACTTAATTTCTTCCATAGCTTCATCGGCAGCATCTCTTCCCACTTCTGGATTTGCCCCAGCCCCTAAACCACGCGTTGCCTCACGTCCAATATGAATCTTGTGTGCCGCTTTTGAATGAAAAAGGGCCTGAGCATCTGTATTAATGGAAATAAATTCCACGTTGCTAAAATCAGATGACACCATCCTATTAACGGCGTTTCCACCAGCTCCACCCACACCAATAACTTTAATATTGGCTACAGGAGCTACGTCAGGGAGCACTGTTTGAGCAGCAGGCTTAGGGATAACGTCTTGGGCTTTGTTTTTTTGTTTTTTTTTGGCTGAATTTTCTTCCATCGCTACCTGAAGTAAATCTTTCATGGTAATAAAAATTAAGGAAGTAAGTTTTGAAACCATTTTCCGACACCGCCAAACCACTTACCAAGGTTTAAGTCAAACATGCCGTTTGTATCTCCGTATCGATTAGCAAAATGCAAGAGCCCAATAGAGTTGGCAAAACTAGGATCGTTGATTTTATCGACTATACCCTCTACATCCCGAGGAAATCCAATCTGAACAGGGAGCCCCAAAACTTCACGTCCCAGATCAACTACACCAGGGAGCTTCACTCCTCCGCCACACATCACTACCCCCCCCGGAAGCATCCCATCTCTTCCAATTTTTGAGAGCTCATCTCGAATCAAAAGAAAAATTTCGTGAAATCGAGCTTCTATAATTTTTACGACGTGTTCTTTGGACACTGAATGCACATCTGTTTTTGAAATACGAGACAGATCAATCTCTTCGTGCGGATCTACCTCGTTTAGAAGGCAGGAGCCATATTCAACTTTTACGGCTTCAGCGGCATCAATCGTGGAGCGCATACCGATAGCCAGATCATTGGTGACATGCTCACCTCCGACCGGAATAACCGCAGAATAAAGAACCGATCCCTCTTCAAAAATTACCAAATTCGTAGAACAAGAACCAATCTCAATAAGCGCTACTCCCAACTCTCTCTGTCGTCGATCCAAAACAGCTTCTGCACAAGCCAGACCAGACGAGACAAATTCTTCTGCATCTACGCCAGTTTGATAGAGCGCTTTTTCATAATTTCTCATAGCAGCCAGCTCTCCCGTTACAATATGAGCCTCCACCTCAAGGCGAATGCCAGACATTCCCACCGGATACTTAACTTTGTGCTGTGAATCGACAGAAAAACTTTTTGGAATAATCCTGAGAAGTTGACGATTGCTGGGAAGAGAAACGGCCCTTGCCGCATCTAGAACCCGATCCACATCCGACTCTGAAATTTCAGAATTGTTCCCGTTGATAGCAATAACACCTCGAGAATCATAGGATTTTACATGGGGACCTGAGACTCCTACATACACACTGTGAATTGGTTCGCCAGTCATTCTTTCGGCATCTTCAAGAGAAGCCGTAATATTTGAAATAGCTTCATCCATATCAGATACAACTCCCTTGCGAATTCCCGAAGAAGGAGAAATACCGATTCCAATAATGTTTACTAAATTCTTTCTTTCTTCAGATACCCCAACAACGGTTCGCACTTGCGAGGAACCGATATCTAAGCCAACGAGAACTTTTTGTTGAGGCATATTATTTTATTTTTTTAGTTCAAATTTAAACGCAAAAAATGGTAGGAGCATGTTATCGATTAACCACCACGTGCGCAAACATTTTTTTCTTTATCCAAGGGGTTGAACCGTTTTTTTGAACAAAGAAGGCGAGGGCAAAATTGAGCTTATGGAAGCAGCGATAGAAAATAAAAAAAAGAAAAAACAATATATGTACTCAAAAGAGTGATAAGCAGAAAAAACAACAGGAAACAGAGAAAACCAATTACAAAAACAAAAAACAAAAAACTAGAACAAGGAGAGCTGAGATTCACACTTATCTGTCTTTTTTGTACTCTTTTTTTGAGCAGGGGTGGGCTTACTCGAATGACCATAAACAACCTTCTCAAGCCGGTTAACTAAAGAAGGGAACCTGAACTTCTCCAAAAATACACGGGCCTTCTCGAGATTGGTTTTATATTCTCCCACCTCCGATAGAGAAAAATCCAATTCTACATCAAGGTTAATTTGAGCAAGCTTTTGACAGTGCAAAGCAGAATCCTTATTGAGAGAGAGCTTCTCAGACATCTTAGGGGCAAGATCAGAGAGGTGAGCATACAATCCCTCCAAAGTTTTATAGGTCTGTAGCAACTTGGAAGCTCCCTTGGGGCCAATTCCTGGAACCCCCTTATAGTTATCAGAAGAATCACCGACCAAAGCCTTAAAGTCTACAATTTGGTCCGGACTAATACCATACCTGGCCACTGTTTCTTCTGGGCCATAAAGAGGGGAGTCTTGCACGCGACCGTGAATTTTTGCGACCTTTACCCGATCAGAAACAAGCTGCAAAAAGTCCAAATCCCCACTAACAATCAAAACCTCAAACCCCAACTGCTCCCCCTGAACTGCCAACGTACCAACAATATCATCTGCCTCAAAGCCAGGCTTTTTTAGAACTGGAACATCAAAGTCACCAAGGCACTCATATATATATGGTATTTGAGCGTAAAACTCGTCGTCAGCTTTTTGACGATGCGCTTTGTAGTTTTTGTCCATCTCATGACGAAAGGTTTTTTCTTTGGTATCAAAAGCGGTTACAAGCAAGTGTGGTTGATAGTGATCGATAATGTTTATCAGCATAGAACTGAATCCAAAAACCATTCCCACTGGCTGGCCATCAAGGAGGGGGGCGAACTTTACCGCGTGATAAGCTCTATGCATGAGAGCATTTCCATCAATAAGAACCAGCTTCTTCATCAAAAAAGTATTATAAAGTGTGTCCCATCTTAACGAATGACCAAAAAAAGAGGAGAAAAATATGAAATCAAAGATAAACGGCCTATTTAAAGCATTTTTCTCGACATAAGCCAAGGAATAGGGTATAATACTCAGAACAAATCAAAAAATGACCTCAAAAAAAGCATTCTGTCTCGGAACTCTAATGCCTCTCTCAAAAAAAGATGAAGGCGCTCTAACCATGGCAGCTCAGGCTATTTCAGAGCTAGGATATCACCTCATTATCAGCGCAGAAGGAGATGCAGACACCATCAGCGCTTGCATGAAGATAGCCGAAAAAAAACCAAGAAATGTGGAAGTTTTAGAAAAAACTCTGGCGAACCACGAAAGAATGATAAACGAATGCGATGCGATCATCTTCTTTGAAGAGCCGAGTGAAGAAATCCTAAAGGAAATGGTTCCCAGGGGAATCGTCCCCATTACTCCCAACGGGAGTATCAACTTCCAGAACTACGACGCCCAAAAAGAAGTAGGAAATGCTTTTTGTTATCACAAAAGAAAGTTTTGGGAATTCATGCAGGCCATCATTCGTGCTGGGGAAAACTTCAAATTCACCTACGACTGGAAAAATCTAAAAAAGAACGTTCAGGCCCTTCCTGTGTAATTACCAAGCCAACAGGGAATCATCAAACCCCAGATGCCCAGACTTAAAACTTAAAGGCTTTTTTGGGAAAGGCGGATTATCAACAGATGAAACAGAGACATTTTTAACAGACTGAGAAGAAGAAGCGGCCGAAAGCCAGGATTCATAGACAATTGTAGGTCTTCCATCGGTATCTGTTTGAGTTCTTACTTCAAATGTACTAACGGTATAGTTACCCTTCTCAAGAGCTCGAGACAGTCCAGACAAAAAAAGGCGCCGAGCGTCTTGCTGAATAAGCTTGGAATGTTGATCAAGGCAAAATTCCCCACGAATAGTGAGTCTTACCTGATATTGATCCCCAAGCGGTTTGGACTTAAGAACTGAAAGAGGATTATAGGGGCAGTAATCATAGGCCTCAGCAATTCTGGCTGGGTAAAAAAAAGTGGCTACAAATAAGGGAAGAGCAACACCCAGTAAATCTCTCCTGCTGGGAGATTCTACAACCGAAGACTCTAGTTCGAGGGGCATTATGGTGGCTTTCTATTAATAATTTAAAATTGCACAAGCCAAAAATGAAAAATTCTAGCTTGAACTTTTAAGCCCTGGCCTTACAATTCGTTTCGTTCCAACTAAATGCCCAGGTGGCGGAACTGGTAGACGCGCTGGTCTTAGGAACCAGTGCCGCAAGGCGTGGAGGTTCGATTCCTCTCCTGGGCACCATCATTTCAAAAGACTAGATACAACCTAGCTTTTTTACGTTATATTACGGAGTGCTTCCCAAAAAATAAATCATTGACGATCACTCACACAAATCAAGCTCTTGTTCAAGTTCAGAAGAGCCGGTATTTAGTTGATCAAAGTGCAATCTTGCCATCTCACATTTGCGGGTCCTCAAATAAAAAACAGTCAAGTTATACAGAGAGTCCTGGATAGCAACCTCATCTTTCCTAGCCTTCCTTACCATCAAGGCGCGGGTCAAGAGGTTTTTTGATTTTTCAACTTCTCCTGACTCAAACATAACATTCCCAAGATTATTGAGTGCTACTGCATATTCAAGGCTGTCCTCAGGAACTAATTCTTTCATAACTTCTAAAGCTTTTTCATAAAACAAGGCTGATTCACGAGGAAAGCCATGTCCTAAAAAAACCTGTCCTTGACGATGAAAAAAAGAATAGACCGGGGCCGAAACGGGACCGTACTGATCAGAGAGAACTTGAGCTGCCAAAATTGAATATTCAGTAGCTTTTTCTGGCTGGCCTCCAATCGCATAAAAACCAATCAACTCATTAAGAGGAGAAAGGGAAGATAAATTATATCTGCCATCTTCATCAAGGGAATCTCGAAGAAGATCCAAAGAAATCTGAATCGCTCTCTCGTGCTCATCATTTTGAGAGAGGTAATGAATATGAGAAAGTAGTTTTTTGTCTGGTTTAGGGATTTCTACGGGAAGAGTCTCTGGAATGACCTGGTAATAAAAGGGGGAACGAAAAAATCCAACAAAGAGCCCCAAAAAAAGACACATAAAAACAGACAACTTAAAAGCGGGGCGAATAAATCCACTAAAATAGGGGAGGCGAAGGAATACAAAAAGAGTAAAAATCAAGGCCCCAAGAGGAAGCTTAATGATATGGTGGGGTGAAAAATATTCAAACCATACAAATCCAGACACAAAAGCCACGATCCAGTAATCTAGTCGAATAGACCGGAGGAAGGTTCTATGAAGAGCTTTTAGCATGGAAAAAGATTATCACTTTTGACGACGCTTTTGCATTATGCGAGCCATTCTCTTGGCTTTCTGAATAGCTATGATTCTGTCACGCCTATTTTTTTCAACTTTTTCAGGATCTCTCTTCTGAGAGACTTTTACCACGGGCTTGTCTTTAAACTGAGGCAAGTATTTTTCTGGATTAGCTCTATACTGGCGTCGTAGAATATTTTTTCTCATGGCTCCGGCAAAAGGGACCCTTTTTTTCGCCTTAATAGTGACAGGCTCTCTATCAAAAACTTCTAAGGGTTCAGAAATAGCTGGGGCATACCCTTCCAACTTACCCGACTGAAGATTAGCCTTAGTTTTATTAAGCAAGACCCTTCTCTCTAAAAGTTTTGTAAGTGCATTTTTGAAATCAGTCTTGAGTTTTGTTTCGTATTCAACCAAGTTTATGAGCTCGTTATTAACTTGCGACAAAGCTTTTTCGATCTGAGCCACTTTTTCTTGCTGACGTAGTGGCGCCAATCGTTCGAGTTCTGCAAAACGAAGGTCTTGAGCGTGGTCTTTTTCGTATTTTTCCTCAAAAAGTTCTTGCTCCCGTTCCTTGAGCATGCGATCGCGATACATTCTCAATTCGGCTTCTCGTTCTTTTTGTTGCTGAAGCATTTTTTGTTTCTCTTGCTCTCTTCTTTCTTTTTGGAGAATAAGCTGCACGGCAGGATCCTCTGGAAGCCTTTTTTCAAGCGCCTCTTTACGCTGCCTTCTTCTGTCTTCCCTAAGAGAATCCAGCCATTGCCTTCTTCGTTCCAAGTTCAGAGAAAGATTAGAAGCTCCAAAGTGAACTTTTCCAGTATAACCCTTAACTTTCTTCTTTCTTGTTTTTTGTGGCTGCAAGGGAACATCCTCAAAAACATCCATCAAGTTCCGCTGAAAAGTAGGATCTTCTGATGAAAAACCAGGAGGTGCTTCCGGGAGATCTACTTCAACATCTGGCAAAACTTCAAAAGCGTAAGGAAGATCTTCTGGATTTAAGCTTTCTTCCTCAAAGCTAGCCGAAAAAGTAACCCCAAAAGGAATCACTGAGCAAAGGGCCAGAGACAGTAGAGCAGGATATTTCATATTTATTTGTATTTATTTGCATTAAAAAAGATATCGATTCCTCACTTTCGGTCAAATAAAATCACAGCCTCTCCCACGTGTGTATCACTCCCCAGCATTTGCTTCATCTTATCAACACTAAACGGAAGAAGAACCTCTGACATTTGGGCCAAGTAATCAAGTTGAGCAAGCAATTGTGCAAAAATAACTCGAGCTTTGTCTGGGTGAGTTTTGGCCAGTGTCCAGACTTGAGTCTCATTCAGTAATAGATTGGCCTCATCTACTGTTTTAAAATAAATATCAACCGCTTCTCGAATGCGAAAACTTTCAAGAGCTTTGGAAAAATCTGGAAGAGGGGATTTGACCTGCACATCTTCAGGTGGTCGTTTTCCATCTAGAAATTTGTGAATCAAAACTATTACACGATTAAAAAGATTCCCAACGCCACCAGCCAGGCGCATTCGATAAAAATCTGAAAAATGAGCAAGAGAGAAATCCCCATCACCCCCAAATTCAAACCCCGACAAAAGCCCTAATCGCAAAGCATCATTTCCATACTCCTGAGCCAGGTCAAGAGGGGAGACCACATTCCCGAGAGATTTTGACATCTTAACCCCATCAACGGTAAAAAAGCCATGAGCATAAATTTGCTTAGGCAAGTCAATGCCGGCACTCATGAGCATAGCCGGCCAAATAACAGCGTGAAATCGAGAAATATCTTTGCCTATAATATGTGTCGCGGGCCAAAAAGCTCTTTCGCGATCACCCGAAAGGTAATTAATAAGTGCATCAAACCAAACATATATTTTGTGCTTCTCATTCAGAGGAAGGGGAATTCCAAATTCAGCTGTTTCTCTCGAAATAGAAATATCTTCAAGTCCATTTTTGATAAAATTTACAACTTCACGCCTTCTTGATTGAGGCAAGAGAAAGTCAGGATGGGTATCAAAGAAATCCAAAAGTGGTTGTTCGTATTTAGAAAGACGAAAAAAATAATTGTCTTCTACAATTTTCTCTGGGGGGCTTTGGTGATCTGGGCAATCTCCATTCTCATCGAGGTCTGATTCCTTCAAAAAAGCTTCACAGCCAGAACAGTAAAGTCCCTCATACTTACCCAAATAAAAATCATCATTATTCTGAATGAGGTTAAAAACTCGATGAACCTCTTTGATGTGTCTGTCTTCGGTTGTACGTATGAAATCATCAAACGAAATACCGATCTGCTCCCATGTTGTACGCCAAGTATTGGCCATCTCATGGAGGTAGACAGTGACATCTTTTCCCTGCTTCTTAGCGGCATCAACCGTTTTCTGCGAATTCTCATCAACCCCAGTCAAGAAAAAGACCTGATCAGGTCCAAGCTTCTGTCGCCAGTAACGAGCTAGAGTGTCCGTGGCGAGTGTGCAATAAGCATGTCCTATATGAGGAACATCGTTAACATAGTAAATTGGAGTCGTGAAGTATTGCTTCATAAATTAAAGTAAAGAATTTTTAACGGCTTGAGCGATGGCAGGACTTACTCTTTCGTCTAGAGGGTCAGGAATAATTTTTTCCGGAGTGGGATTGGGAACCAAATTGGCCAAGCCCTCACTAGCCGCGAGCATCATCTGTGTGGTGATTTTATTCACTCCCGCATCAAGAAGTCCACGAAAAAAACCAGGGAAAATGAGAACGTTATTGATTTGATTTGGAAAATCAGAGCGTCCCGTTGCTACAATTCTTGCCCCTGCATGCTTTGCTACGCTGGGAAGAATCTCTGGAACTGGATTTGCCATAGCTATGATAATGGGATCTGGATTCATAGTCTTAACCATTTCTGGAGAGACGGTCTTGGCTCGAGAAACTCCAATAAAAATATCTGCTCCCTCTAAGGCCTGAGAAAGTGTTCCAAGGCGAGTTGCACAAAAGGCTCTTTTTTGATCATTAATATCTGTTCTCGAGCAGCCCACTATGCCCTTTGAGTCAACCATTTCAATGTTTTGTATGCCCCACTCTCGAATAAGTTTGGCCGAAGCAATACCAGCGGCACCGGCCCCCGAAATAACAACCCGGACATCATTGCGCCTTTTGCGGACGCACTTAAGAGAATTTATCACAGCCGACAGGGTTACCATAGCGGTTCCATGCTGGTCATCGTGAAAAACGGGGATGTCTAATTTTTCTATAAGCCTGGCCTCAATCTCAAAGCAACGGGGAGCAGAAATATCCTCAAGATTAATCCCCCCAAAAGTGGGAGCTATACGAATAATTGTTTCTACAATTTCATCGGTGTCCTGAGTATTTAGTACAATGGGAATCGCATCCACATCTCCAAACCGCTTAAAAAGCATGGACTTCCCCTCCATGACCGGCAGGGAGGCTTCTGGACCAATATTTCCTAGTCCCAAAACCGCAGATCCATCAGAGATCACAGCTACCATATTTTTTTTCACAGTAAGCTTTCGAGCTAATTTTACATCCTCAGCAATAGCTCGGCAGGGAGCAGCAATGCCGGGAGTGTAATGAATAGCAAGGTCCTCAAGGGTTGAAAGATCACTCTTTAAACCCGTGTATATCTGCCCTCCATTTCCTTCTCGTGCCCTTATGCAAGCGTTATCAAAATCTGTCATGCGCCAATTCTATTTATTTACATACTCCTGACAAACCTTGAATTTTTACGGATCGTTACTAATATTGGCCGGATAAAATCCGTCCCATGCCTCATAAAAAAAGAAACGTAAAATTCATTCTCTTCCTCATCTTGCCCATAATGGGGTTTTTGCTGGGATGGAGCCTGAGCCAGCAAACCACTAAAGGAGCCTCAAGCCTGGCCCTGACCGTAAAAAGTCAGGCAGCTCAGAAAGTAGATGAAATAGCCGAAAAGTTCAGTCATGACCTTCCTCGAAAAAAAATCGAACCCGCAGATGTCGATCTTTCTATTATGTGGGAAGCCTGGGGGCAGCTAGAGACAAATTATCTCCATCAGGAGAAATTAAACACAAAGGAGCAGGTGTATGGGGCAACTAAGGGGGTGATCTCTTCAATTGGTGACCCCTACACGGCGTTTCTTACCCCCGAAGAAACCGCCAAGTTTGAAGAGTCAATTTCTGGGGAATTTGAAGGTGTGGGAGCCGAAATCGCAATCAAGAACGACAATCTCATAGTCATCGCCCCGATAAAAGGGGCCCCTGCAGAATTAGCAGGCCTAAGAGCTGGAGACTATATATTTAAAATTGACGGAACTCCTACATTTGGAATGAGTGCCTCCGAGGCCGTAACCTTAATTCGGGGGCCAAAAGGAGAAAAAGTCACTCTTACCGTACTCAGAGAAGAGGAAGAAAAACCGGTAGATATAACAATTGTGAGAGACACTATTTTTGTTAAAAGCGTCGAATTTGAAATGAGAGGAGAAATAGCACTACTCACCCTTTCTCAGTTTGGGTCAGAGGTGGTTCGTGAATTTAGAGAGATCCTCCCCCAGGTCGTTATGGAAAACCCCAAAGGAATGATCCTTGACCTAAGAAATAATGGAGGAGGGCTTTTAGATGCCTCATTAGAAGTAGCCACAGAGTTTTTTGATGAAAAGGTTATTGTGAGAACCAAGGGGAGAAAGATGGGGGAGAGTGGTGATCTGAAAAGCGGAAAGGACGGAGCCTTCGTAGACATCCCTCTCGTAGTACTGGTAAATGTGGGATCTGCATCAGCCTCTGAGATATTTGCTGGAGCAGTACAAGACCATAAAAGAGGTGTGGTAGTAGGAGAAAAAACTTTCGGAAAAGGCTCTGTGCAAAACGTCCTCCCGCTTTCCGACGGATCAAGCCTAAAGGTGACCATTGCCGAGTGGCTCACACCAGCCGAAAGATCAATACATGAAGAAGGAATCACACCTGATATAGAAGTAGGCATGACAAAGGAGGATTTCGAAAATGACCAAGATCCGGTTATTGAAAAAGGACTTGATCTTATCCTTAGTGAGGAAATGTCAAAAATACTAACAAAAGAAGAACCCCCTCATTCAAAAGAAGTTGATTCGGAAAGCGAAGAGAGAGACTAAAGAAATCAACCAAAAACAGGACTCAGGGGCTTGATGGAATTATGAATTTCTGGTATAATACTAGGAATATTTAAAAAAATGTTGTACGAAATTGCCTTTGCCGCAGAAGAAAATGGAGATTCCAGCTGGGAGATAATTGAGTTCTTCAAGATTTTTGGACTCTGGGGAGTGGCTTTTGTGGTGTTTTTATGCTCTTTCTTAGTTGCTGGATTAGTTAGTAAGCTCGTGGCCAACAGAATAGCCTCCAAAGCGAAATACGATATTCATGAAGAAGTACTAATCCTCCTAGAGCGATCTGTATACTTCACAATTGTAATACTGGGAGCAGTTATTGCTTTCCGGATAGTGGGGATCGACCTCTCTTCAATTATTGGGTTCTTGGGACTGGGGATTGGATTTGCATTCAAGGACCTACTAGCCAACTTTATTGCGGGGGTTGTGATTTTGACCCAAAAGAAATTTAAGATTGGAGACCTAATAAAAGTAGGAGGGAGGATAGGTACAATTACAGAAATTGATGTTCGTACTACAGACGTAAAGTCGCTAGACGGAACACTTCTTGTTATCCCAAACTCGGACATGCTTACGAACGTTGTTCAGAACTTCACAGCAAACGCCTTTCGGCGAATTTCATTAAAGGTAGGTGTGGAGTATGCGACGCCCCTAGACAAAGCAATTGATGTTGCAACTAAGGCTGTATACAAAGTGGAAAAAGTAGTAAAAGAGCCAGCCACACAGGTTATGGCTATGGAATTTTCCGATTCCTCAATCGATCTTGAGGTTCGGTTTTGGGTAGACTCTCAAATGAATTGGGTACAGATACAGTCAGAGGTTATTCAAAATATCAGGAGAGACTTCGATAATGCAGAAATAAAAATCCCATTCCCTATTAGAACCCTAGAAGTAAAACAGGCAAAAACAGAAGAAGAGAAGGCAAAAAAAGTTGATCAAGTCAATAATGTCTTTGGGCCTGTGGGACAATAGAAAAATAAGGAAGTCATGCTCAAGAGAAAGCCTAAATGCGGATTGATTTTTTGAGGAAAAGAAATATAGTTAAGAGGAAGACTTTCCTTCGCTTTGAATAATGAAATTTGTATAAACCCACATGAAATTTACAACAAGAAACCAAAGAATTAAGAGTAACAAGACCTAGATTGATAATCATAGAAAATAGGGGGGACAACAAAATCAACTCTCCCTAAAATCTCAAATTTTTGTGAGAGGGACATTCATTCAGAGCAGGATATCTCAAACTATCCTTTATTTTAATAAAAATGGACCTAATGATGATAGCGATTGCGGCAGCAGGATTATTGATTGGCCTGGGGATTTCTTATTTTGTTTTTCGCCCCAAATCAAAGATTATCGAAGAAACAGCCAAGAGAGAGGCTGAAAGAATACGAAAAAACGCAGAGAATGAAGCCGAAAGGATTGCCAATGAAGAGAGAAAACATGTCGATCAATTACGAGAGAACGTAAAACGAGAAGAAATTCAGATGAGAGAAAGAATCACCAAGATGCAAGCGGTGGCCGACGAAAGAATCATGAAAAGAGAAGAAACACTTGAAAAGAAAATTGAAAAGATGGAAGAGTCCCGAGAGTCATACGAAAAATCAATGTCTAAGCTAGAAGATGAAAAAAAGAAGCTGAAGGTGAAGATCGGAGACCAAGACGAGCTCTTAGAAAAACTAGCCAAGCTTTCAAAGGTCGACGCCAAAGAAGAACTTCTTAAGCGGGTAGAAAAAGAGGCCTCTAAAGAATTGGCTCAAACCCTAGTGAGAAAGAATAGAGAGGCTCAAAAAACAGCCGACGATGAAGCCAGCAATATTATTGTCCAGTCTATCCAGCGATTTGCCGCTCCCGTTACCAGCGAGTCCACAATTACAGTAGTAAAGATTGATTCAGATGACCTTAAGGGGAGGATTATCGGGAGAGAGGGACGAAACATTACGGCTTTTGAACAAATGACCGGCGTAGACCTAATTGTAGATGACACTCCGGGAGCCATAACAATTTCATGCTTCGACATGTTCAGAAGATATGTGGCAAAGATCGCGCTGGAAGAACTGCTAAAGGACGGACGAATTCATCCATCGAAAATCGAAGAATGCGTAAAGAAGGCCCAAAAAAGCGCCGATAAACTCATTCTCGAACTAGGGCAGAAAGCCTGCTACGACCTTGGAATATCAGGATTTCCAGAACAAGTCCTCAAATTGGTTGGGCGACTACGATTTAGGACCTCCTACGGCCAGAATGTATTAAGGCACTCTGTCGAAGTGGCCTATATAGCCGAAGCCCTAGCCAACAACATCCCAACCGCAGATCCAGAAATCTGCAAAAAAGCTGGGATTCTGCACGACATAGGAAAAGCGGTATCACACGAAGTTGAAGGAGGTCATGCCATAATCGGAAGAGACATTCTGGTAAAATTCGGAATCGATGAAAAAATAATTGTGGCCATGCAGTCTCACCACGAGGACTTTCCATATGAAACCATTGAGGCTCGAATTCTCCAAGCCGCCGACGCAATATCAGCCGCACGTCCCGGAGCGCGACGAGAAACAATGGAAAAATACATCAAACGATTGAAAGAACTTGAATCCATTGCAGGTTCTTTTGTGGGAGTAGCCAAAACCTTCGCCATCCAAGCCGGAAGAGAGGTGAGAGTATTTGTGAATGCCAGCGAAATTGACGACTTCCAATCCGAAAAACTCTCTTTTGACATCGCCCGAAAGATAGAAAAGGACTGCGAATATCCAGGGGAAGTAAAGGTAGCTGTCATCAGAGAAAATAGATTTGAAAATGTTGCTAAATAATGATTGGAATTGTCTGTGCCCAGTTTAACGAAATGATCACCGGCCCCCTCCTTGATTCTGCGATTTCAGAACTCAAAAAGGCCGATGAAGACTATAGAGTCATCAGCGTTCCAGGGGCTGTGGAAATACCAGTCACCATAAAGCGATTCCTGAAGCACAATCAGGCAGAGGTCGTTATTGCTCTGGGGTGTGTAATCAAAGGCGAGACAGACCACTACGAGCAAGTCCTCAAAAGCTGCACTGAAGGACTTACGAGATTGAGCCTTAATCAAGAGATTCCCATTATTCAGGGGGTAATTGCCTCCCCAAACTTTTCCCTGGCTCATGAGAGGCGGGAGATGGGAAAGGAGTACGCTCAAACAGCCCTCAATATGAAAAAGATTATGCACGAAATAAAAGGAGTGGAGGGTCAATAAATAATCGTTGTTCGAACATTAAGAATAAATAAAGTGATCAAGTATTACTAACTTTTTTATCATGAAAAAAGGAATCATCATTTGTTCGGCATTTGTATTATCCGCCTGCCAAAATCAGGCCCCACCCCAGGAGACCCCTTCCGCAGAAAACCCAACACAAAAACAAGGAGAAACATTTACCCACAAAGCTCAGTTAACTACGCCAACACCGCCACCGACCGAAGTCGAAACCGCTTCCCAGGCATCTGAAAAAGCCCAAGAATACCTCGACAAGGCTGAGGAGGCAAAAGCCAAGCTCAAGGAATTATTGAAAGATGCGAATACGGTTAGTTTTTTTCCATTCATTGAAACCGCTCACGCTCAAACCCCAGAAGAAGTACAAAACCTCCTTGATCAGATCCAAAATTACCTTGAGCTAGCCGCCGAAGCGGCCGAGGAAGTATCAAATCCGGAAGAAATAGAAAGTCTCCTTGAAGAGATTCAGACCACCGGCGAAGACATCGCCGATGATTTAACTCAAGAAGCAGGCACCAACGCCCTCGTAGCTGAAGCCGTTTCAGAAATCGAAGAAACCAGCGAAACAGTGAGAGAGGTCTTAGAAGAAGTGGAGGCGGCAATCGACAACGGTGAAACCGATATAGAGGTAGAAATTCCAACCACCATAGAAGCCCTCTCAGATGAGCCAGGGTTTAATGGCCTTCTCCCTGCAGCCATTAGTCGAGGAGCGCTTTTTCAAAAAAGGATAGAAAAGGAAAAAGAAAGAATAGAAAAATTAAGAGAGAAGCTTGAAAGTCAGGGAGTAGAACCTGCTTCAGTAGAAAAAATCATTAGCCAGCAAAAAGAACGACTTAATACTCTTACGGGGAGTGACAAAAAAGAGCTCAAAAAAGCACTAAGAGAAATGAGCCAAGAAAGGAGCATAGTCAAAAAATTAGCCAAAAAGGGAATAGAGGTCACAGCAGAAAAACTCGCCCAAGAAAAAGAACAACGAAAACTAAGAAACGAAGCACAAAAGATTAAAAGAAAGGCGGCCAGAGAAGAACTGCGATCAAAAATCGAATCAGGTGAAATCACAAAGGAAGAGGCCCGAGCACAACGCCACGAAAAACAGCTCCAACACCAAAAGCAGAAAGCACAAGAGCGCTACGAGAGAATTAAAAAAATAAACCCCAATCAGGCCGAAAAAATAAAAGCTCGATTTGATAAGCAAATACAAAAAAAAGAAGCTCACTTTCAAGAAAAGAAAGCAAAAAGATCACTTCCCCCAAAGGCCAAGCAAGAGCAGCGTCTTGAAAAACTAGAAGGGGTTGCCCCCGAAAGAGCAGAGAAGATAAAGGCAAGGATGGAAGCTCAAAAAGAAAAGAGGGAACAGAAGAAAGCTGCTGGAGAGGAGCTAAGAGTAATCAAAAGAGAAGCGCATGAGACCTTGAAGGAGAAAAAAGAAACCCTAAAACAAGCTATTGAGGCCGGAGAGATGACACATTCAGAAGCTCGGAGTGAGCTCAAAAAAGAAGCAAAAGCCCTCAAGAAAAAAACTCATGAGGCCAGTAAGGAGTTGCGAGACACCAAAAGAGAAAAGCAAAATGAGGCCCTCCAAAACAAGATCGACAACCTAAAAGAAGCATCCGCTGAAAAAGAAGGACTCTTCAAACAACTGGAAGCCAAAAAAGAAAGAAGAGAGGCACTAGAAGAGGCTCGCAAAGAAACTCAGCAAAAAAAAGCCGAACTCAGAGACGAAGCAAGGTCTAGAAAAGAAAAATTAAAACAAGAGCGAGAAAGTATGAAAAAGGAGGTTGAGGCAGGAGCAATGGAAATGAGAGAACTCAGAAAAAAGATGGCCGAAAAGAAAAAGCAGGTTCACCATGAGAGAAAAGCAAAAAAAGAAGAGGTACGCCAGCAGCACAGAGAGGCGGTAAAACACATTGCCCCCCAGAGAGCCCATCAAAAAGAAAGACAAACCGAAAGAAAAGCGGAAAGGGTTATGAGAGAGGGAGGAGTACTCAATCAATTTAACAAGCCGGGCCCAAAACCCAAAAGAGGAAGAGACGAGTAAAAGAAAGAGCCGAAAAAAAGACCCCTTAGCGGGGTCTTTTTTTTGTCCAAATGAAAAGCGAAATATGAAATAGAGTTTCAAACCTCGCAAAAGAAAGAGAGAAAGAAGTAAAAAGAAAACTGATTCAAATAGTAGTTCATATATGACTCGCGTTGAACTAGGAAAGTGAACAGCAGAGGGCGCATGGAGAAGGGGGAAAAGAGGGTTTTCCACAGGAGTTGTTGTCGGAAAATTTACGAATAACAAATCAGAATATGGGCAACAGAAAACAAAAACCTACAAGACTAATGAGACAGTGAAAACAGAGGCGAAAGTGTGATTATAAAATAAATATTCTATAGAAGAGAGGGCGAAAGACGTTAAAATCTGGGAGCAAAAAAAATTAAAACAACCAATACAAAATGCTCGAACAACATAGACATGATGATGTGCCATCGGCAATATCAGCAATACTTTTTCACCAAGAAGCCTTCCCCCCAGAAGAAGGCAGCCCTTGCCCAAGCCTATGCGGAACAGAGCACAGTTGCCGGATAAGCAAAGATGTTGATGGTCTAGCCAAATGCGCCATTGCCTTTGATAGAGCGGCGCAAATTGAAGCAGCAACAGCATTAGTAGGACAGGTAATCATCAGCCCTAACTGCGCTACTCCATTCACCGTCAACAATATAAGCCAACAAGGTGAAGTAACCGTAACCCCTTCTGGCGAGCCAGCACAAAAAACAATTATCGATATCCAGCATATCACCCCAGCCCTCATTCACCTGCTCGAGACAGATTTATCTCAAGAAAACCAAGAACAACTTTTGTGGCGACAAGAAGATTCGAGAATAAATAAATGTCGCACAAAATCATTATTATTGTCCGAGCAAGGAACCGCCCATCTAAACGAAAAATTCCAAGGAAAACCAGTATTAGTTTACTACATGGACTTCATGAATATGAAGTTTCCTAATGAAGTAAAGCTGAGTGGAGCCGTAAACAGAATACTAGAGCGAATGGGTCAATTAGTCCCAAACTACCTACGTGGTTTTCAGTACGAATTTATGCGCCTAGGAGGGGATGAATTTGCCCTCTACATAGAAGACACACCAGGTGCAAAGGAGGCGCTTTTAGAGCTGAACCAAGCAATAACAGAAGAACGAGACGCCGCCCTTCCAAGCGAGGATCCAAGATTGATTTCAGATGAAGAGCTACGAACAAAGGCGCTTAACGAGGCGCAAGCCCTCTACAAAGAGGACTGTAAAAGATATGGCTGGAATGAGACAGAAGCCGGATTCAGTGTCTTTCTGGACAAGACCCTAAAAGCCGTAGCCAAAGCAGAATCCCTAGCTGCTCTCAGGTCTACCATGAGAAGGCTGCGTTATGACTTCACCCAAAAATGTAAAGGCGACGGAGCTCCCTACACAAGAGCAAACTTTATAGAATTCCTCGAAGACATTGCCCAAAAAACAGGACTCGAGTTCCCAGAAGAAGTGGCCGATTCAAAGTGGGAAGAACTCCCACTCATGGCTCGATCAGGACTAAGTCAGCGATTTGTTGCTGAACATCTAAATGATGACGGAGCCCGCGAAAAAACTATGCACCCCACTTTTGTAATCGGAAGAGCTACCGGAAGGATGACGACGGCCAAAAATGCCGCCCTCCTCTCTCATTTAGATGAAGCACTAGTAGTCAACAAACAAGCCTCAGAAAACAGCACAGAAATAATTCATTTCGACGATAGAGCCATCACTCCTGCTCAGGCGGATGAACTTACACAGGCAGCCCAAGCTGAGAACACACTCACGCTCTTTATGAAAAGAGGGCAAATGCTTGAGAAAGCAGAAGACACACTCGAAAATCGAACAAAATTGGCCGTAGTCAAAACAAATGAACTTCGAAGAAAATCCGCAGACCCAGTAATTCCAAGCGTAAACCGACTGAGTAACTGTGATCGCACAACAGCTGCTGAGCAACTGGGGATCTGGCAAGAAACTGAGTTTCAAATGGCTACCTTCGATCTTACTTTTGCAGGCGTACTAAATCATGTAATAGGACCAGATGGCTTGGATGGCATTATGAAAAGCGCAGCAGAGATAATAACTACCCACATCCCCGAAGCTTTTATGATGAGAATGAACGGAGGAATGATAAGAGTGCTTCACAGTATGACAAGGGATGATTACGGGTTGATTGTTGCTGACCTAAAGGCCTTGGTACACGAACTTGCCCATAGCCCCAAAAGAGAGCATATGTGCATCGAAATCGGGGAAAAAACAGGCGTAACCAGTGCCATATCCGGAAAGAAAGTAGCGGAAGAAAAAGTCAACGACTGGAGAAGTATAGAAATTGCAGCAGAATTCGAACCCTCAGTATGGGTCTCCCCAGAAGACACTATGGAAACTATATTCGATAAGCGTAATTAATCTTAAGTTCTTATGAGTCAAAATCATGAAACGGCTTCGCACAGTCCAGAGCAGCATGATCACCTGATCGGACTAAGGACTATATCACAGATGATCCAAATGAACGAGTCAGATGACCAATTCTCACTCCCCATGCCCAGTGAATCACTCGACAGAACATTTGGCCAGTACGGACAAATAGAAAGACTCTGGAAAGGGATGGATCACATCATGAAGGCCTTGGAAGATGGAGATCAGGAGGCACTCACTAAATTCCCCTCTATTGTTTTAGATAGAATGATGGCTCTCCTAGAAGATAGTCATATTCAGGCACAGCTTCAACAGAGAGGAATTTCCCTCGCTTTCATTGTTTCCGCTCAAGAAACATTATTCCAGGTTGTTACCAATCCTGATCAGCTATTTATGCATGGTCATTACCCGTATCTGCCAGACCCATTAAATACACCTCCATACATAGAGGTAGCCCCCTCTCCAGGATCAGCCATCCCCCCAGACCAAGTCCATTAATTCACCGAAAAACGAATTACGTGTTCCACTTCACCTTCTATGACATCGTGAGTGATATCAAACATAGCCTTCAAGGCTCTGTATCTTTGACTTCCCTTTAGTATCCAAAGCTGATCAGGGGTAAGAGAAAAAACCAAATGCGGTACATGGCGAATCTCAGACTCCGCATGATCATGAACATGATTTAAAATTTTTGCGACATGATGACCATCATCTCCATGATGATGCAGCTCTTTTTCATGTATAAGTCGTTGTGCTTCGGCCCTGAGCGCAGAAATTCTCTGTTTCTGTGCCTCAGCTAAAGCAGATTGGTCGGTAGAAGCGTGAGCCATGGGAGATAAGAGTAATCAATGCCATGGTGCTAAATCCTGGCCCGACTGTCAAAGCAACCACCTTGATCTGGAGACCGAATGATTTAGGATTCAAGTCCTTCAATGCAGAAGTCAAAATGATAGAAAAGGGGGATAATTTTCTTTCGCCAAAAACACAACATGCAAGAATTACTAGCCGGACTCAACCCACAACAAAAAAAAGCCGCTGAAATACTCTCTGGCCCACTTCTGGTACTGGCTGGAGCTGGGAGCGGAAAAACCAGAGTTTTAACTTACAGAATTGCAAATCTTATCGTAAACGGAACCTCCCCCAACAACATTCTAGCGGTCACCTTTACCAATAAGGCAGCCAAGGAAATGGAGGCCCGTATTGAAAAACTACTAGATCAGGTCCCGCAAACAAATGAAGCCATTGGATTTGCCAGCCGTACTCCGAGCGTTGGCACCTTTCACGCCACCTGCGTAAGAATCCTACGAGAAGACATAGAAGCTCTCAAGCTAGAAATCAACCGAAATTTTGTCATCTTTGACACCTCAGACAGTCAACAGCTGCTCAAGGTAATTATGAAAGAAAGGCACATCGATGAAAAAGAAGTAAAACTACGAGCCGTTCAGTCACATATATCGGGGGCAAAAAACCAACTCGTCACACCACAAAACTACGCCCAAAATGCCGAAGATAATCGATTTACACAGGCTGTAAAGATAATATTCCCCCTCTACCAACAAAGACTTCGTGAACATAACGCACTCGATTTTGATGACCTCCTCCAAAAAACAGTTGAAGTTTTTGAACAAGCCCCAGAAGTACTCCAGAAATACAAAAACAGATGGAATCAGCTTTTGGTGGACGAGTATCAGGATACAAACTTCGCTCAATACCGATTTATCAGACTCCTCAGTGACGAACACCAAAACCTCTGTGTAGTAGGAGATGATCATCAGTCGATCTACTCCTTTCGAGGAGCGGACTACAAAAACATCCTCGATTTTGAAAACGATTTTCCACAGGCTCAGGTAGTCAAACTGGAGCAAAACTATCGATCTACCGGAAATATCCTCAAGAATGCCAACCTCCTCATAAAGCACAACGAAACCGGACGAGAAAAAAATCTATGGACCGAAAATGAGCCAGGTGAAAAGGTGGAAGTAGTTGAACTCTATGATGAAAAAGAGGAGGGGAGACACATAGCCCAGCAAATCCTGAATCTTAATGAAGAAGGCGGAGTGGAGTTCAAAAATATGGCCGTTCTCTATCGGATGAATGCCCAATCTCGTGCTCTTGAAGAAAGCTTCATGAAAAACCAAATTCCCTACCAGATTATTGGAGGGACAAGGTTTTTCGACCGAAAAGAAATAAAAGACGTGATCGCTTATCTGCGCTTGATTTTTAATCCTCGGGATGACATAGCCTTTATGAGGATCATTAATGTTCCCAGTAGAAAGCTTGGAAAGGCTACAATAGAAGTCCTGAGAGAGTATGCCCAACAGTATTCCATGTCGCTTTTCGAAGTCCTGAGCACAATAGATGAAATAGGGGAGTTAGCCGCATCCAAAAAAACAACACTCAAGACCTTTTTTCAGCTTATAAACCATCTTCGGTCTATTGCGAAAGAAAAACCGATTTCAATTCTGCTCAACGAAGTAGTAGAAAAAACAAAATTCTTGGAATACCTAAATGATGGAACAAGCGAAGGGGAGGCAAGGATGCAGAACGTAAAAGAACTATTTTCTGTGGCAACTCGATATGATACCGCCGATGAACCTCTAGCAGCTTTTTTAGAGGGAGTAGCCCTAATCTCTGACATAGATAATCACAACTCTACTTCCGATTCGGTGACCATGATGACAATTCATGCCTCTAAAGGGCTAGAATTTCCCATCGTATTTCTACCTGGATGGGAGGAGGGAATTTTCCCAAGCTCTAACTCACAATTTAGCAGAGACGCCCTAGAAGAAGAGAGGCGATTGGCCTACGTAGCCCTTACTCGAGCAGAGCAAAAATGCACCATTACACACGCCACCCAAAGAATGCTTTTTGGGCGAACTGAATATGCAAACCCTTCAAAATTCATAGAAGAACTAGATGATAAATGCACCAATAGACTTCTCAATACCAGCACACAGAAGAGTTATTTTGCACCAAGATCAACTAAGCCCAAAGAAGAATCCGTCCTAAGTTACGAGCCAAAAACGCGAACTCAGGCGCTTTTTGGTGTCTCAGAAAATAGCACCGATTTCCAGATATCAGACCGAATAAAACACAAGGAGTTTGGAGAAGGAACCGTGATTCAGGTATCGGGGGATGTTCTGAGCGTCGCCTTTGGAGGAAAAGGGATTAAAAAAATAGTAGCTTCAGTGGCCCCAATTGAGAAGATATAAAGAAGCAAAGCCCAAGAAAAGGTTGACATAAAGCGCTTAATCCCGTATTAAGTGAGTATGTCTAGACGAGTTAGCGAAAATATTGAATCATCGCATGAAACGGGAAATATAAATGTCCCGGTCACATTGAGTTTAGTAGCTGTTTTGGTTATGGGAACAGCTGCAGCCGTAAAAATGCACATTGATAAAGTTAGTCTAAAAGAAGTACTTGACGGACTAATTCCAGAAAAGAAGACAGAAGAAATCGTTACCCAAGAAATACAAGCCTCATCAGGTGTACAAATAAAACATGAAGCGACCAAACAAGCAACGCATCCAAATCCGCCGAAACACATTCCAATAGCCCCCCTAAGGAAGATACCTCATCGAGGAAAAACAGCCAAAGTTACAGCTGATATTAGTGGGACCAGCACCATGAAAATAGTAGGTGCACAGGACTATGTTCCTCATGCCAAAAAACCTGAACCACAAATTGCCCCAGAAAGATTTGAGCCGGTGAAATCACTTTTGACTGAACTTCACAAAAATGAAACCAAACAAGCGAGGAAAAAAGAGATCAGAGGCAAGCTCAGAGAAATCACGCTCAAGGAGGGAAGATTCATACTACCAAAGACGCATCCAGAATACTATAAGATAACCCTTCAAGACTTATGGACTCCAGAAGATATCGGAGGCAGCCAGGTCATGGCCCTGGAAAATCGGCAAGGGATGGTGTACATCGGAGTCTGGAACAAGAAAGCCTGGGTAAGGAATTATGGATCTGGAAAGGAAATTCCTCTTCCCATAAATGAAGGAAGTGGAAGAACGAAGAAGGCGGAAAGATTTAAGAATGCTTTCCGTTTTCCACTAGACGAAAAAAGTATTACCGTTAAAGGATTTTTTAGAGAAGTTCGATTCGCAGAAAGAGAAGACAAATCAGGGAAAAAATACACAATTTCAACACATCATGAGGGAAACGACTTAAGGGCGAGAACAGGAACAAAGGTTTATGCGAGTGCCGAGGGCAAGGTTCAGTACTCTGGATGGCAAAGAGGGTACGGATGGACCATAGTCATAGAACATGAGATCGAAGGCATAAAAGCAAGAAGTCTGTATGCCCACCTAAGCAAAAGGCACAAAAAAGTGGGAGACAAAGTAAAGAAAGGAGAAATAATTGCTCTATCTGGCAACTCAGGGGCCTCAAGAGGTCCTCACCTCCACTTCGAGATACGCGTAAAAGGAACCAATAAGGTAAAAGGCGAAAGCCGAAAGAGAAATGCTAATGAAACGGTCATAGACACAATGTTCTTAGTAAGCGATCTCACCCACAAAGCCGAAGCCGACTCAAGAGAGAACACAGGAGGAGGGTATTAACTTGGTTAGGAAAGCCCCCTGGGAGATTGATGCGCCTCAAACAAGCTTGACAAAAGTAATTAGATAGTTTAAAGAGATAGCAAGAATGAACGAAAATCCAACCACCGAGACCCACCAAGGACAATCCCTCAACTGGAGGCACCTTTGTCTTATTCTTCCGCTTAGCCCACTATTAGCCAGCTGCCAATCTCTTCCAAAGCAACTTCAAGACATTGTGCCTCATGCCAAAAAAATGGTTGATATGGTTTTGTACCACAATCAAGATTCAGAAAATACGGAAACTAAAACCCGAAAGACAAGAGACAAAGAAAAGATAAAACTCAGAACAAAACCACATAAAGCAACGGCGCACGAAAGAGAACCCTCAAAAATGGAGATATACCTCGAAAAAGAAAAATACCAAGCTCTACAACTTTCAGGATTATCAGAGGGAGACCAGGGAGAGAGGGTGGGCTTCCTACAAAAAAGACTTAAGAGCGTTGGGTTTTATACAGGTACGATAGACCAGGACTACGGAAAAGGAACAACTAGAGCCGTTCATCTGTTCCAGAAAATATACAATCAGTCAGTTATGGGACAGGAGTACTCAATAAGAGAAAGCGGAAGAGTAAACCTAGAAACCGCCCAAGCGCTAATCCTGTGGGCTGAAAAAATAGATATCCAAGCCCCAATTTCAGAAGAAGAAAACCTGAGAAATGTAAATACGATTTTAAACACAGGCCACTTCTCAATAAAGAAATATCGACAAAGAACTCATCTCTTAAACAGTATGATTCTCCGGGTGGGAGCGGATTACCAAAGATTTTTTCCAGGATTGAGTACAAACACCAATCTTAGAACCGAAGAAGAAAACAATTTCATATACCGTAAATTAATAAAAGCCGGGAAAGAAAAAAGGATTCGAGATTCAGCCCACCAATATGGATGCGCTATAGACTACCGCGTTAAGAGTGTTCAATACGCAAGAATATTAAGAATGTGGGCCCAAAACAGGTTTGGAAAAGAGAATCTGCATATTCCAAATATTCATCACGGAACCGACACACATTTTCACGTAGGTTTGGCAAGACATCTTTTTGCGGGACAAAGGCCGTATACTGACAGGCAAATGACCCAGCTTCTTAAGAAAAAGAAGAAGACGTAATACCCTAGGCGTGAAAAAGGAGGATAAACATTCAACATCTTTGACAGATATTTTGACGTAGAAGTAAATAACTATAAAAAAAGAGCCTAACTCAATATCTATGAATGGTGGCAGAGACAAAGAAAGAGATGATCAGCTTGATGCGATAGATCAGATACTAAGTCATAAACAGGTCGAAGATAACAGCCTTGATATGATTGTTTCAGGACTACTAACCTCACCCTGGAGCGAGAAAATCCAACAAATGCTAGGAGAGAGATTCCCGAGAAGACAACAGCTTCAAGAGGGACCAAGAACAAAAGACGCAATAAGAGCAAGCAACATATACATCTCATCAACAGAAAACGATCAAGTTATGAAACTTCTTGGAGTACAAGAGATAGGCGGACAACCCGTTAGTTTTTTTAGAAAAGACTATATTCACAATCAAGATACATGTGAATACCACAAAAACACACCCTCAATGTATGGGACCGTATACTTTGCCTGGATTGGTGCTCACCAAACTCGGCCCGAAGAAAGATTTGATGGATATTTTTCATGGAATTGGAGACCGGGCTACTATCCCATAAACGGACACAGAGAGATCTCAGAGAGTCTTCGTCAAAAAGGAGTAGGCAAGATCATATTGCAGTTAACCGAGGACTTATTCAAAGCCCTAGGATCTAAAAAATTAACACTTACAACATGCAAAAGCGGAACTGCTTCATGGGCCCTAAAAAATGGATTTAGGTTAAACCAGAATGACATAGACTTAGATCTCGTAAAAGCAATAGTTAACTGGGATGGGAAATATGAAGAATGGGAAAATCAATCAGCAAAGATCGCTCTTCCAAAGGAGGTGAAATTAACCAAAGAATTACAGAGAACTCAAAGCGAAATAACGAAAAATCACATAATACAAGAACTAATAAGGACAGAACAAGCATAGCCAATCAATCAAAAACATTTGGCGGCAAAGCTTCAGGCCAAATACCTGTCTCAAGCCGAGTCAGCATCTTCCACAGCAAATCACCCACGCGTCCGTTTCCATCCTGAAAAGGATGGATTTCTTGAAATTCCTTGTGAAAATACGTCGGATTAAATCGATCCTCTGATGCAGGGGTATTCATAAAAGACAATACCCCCTCAAAAAAAGAAGTCATCGCCTGAGGAATCAAGCGTGCACCAATAGCCATATTTCCGTTTGCAAAATGAACATCCACAATCCTGTAGCCAAATTGATTTTTTGCTTTTTCGATATCAGCAGCTAACTCCTGAACAAAATTTTCAAGTTCCGTCGAATTCAGTGAGTTCGGTCTCAAAGTCCAATCAACACAAAATTTTCGAGCCTTCGCATAAGCGAGTGCAAATCCAAAAATCTGATCCGGCGATGTAGTACTTTGGTTCTCACACTGTTGTTGTACAAGGAAGTAGTCAGCATCCTCTAAGGTGTTGATAATTAAACCATCTCCTTTGTCATTCTCCATGCCAAACAAACTAAAGAATAAAATATTTAGCGTTTGTATATGATTTAATAACCTGGTGGGTATGCCTGGACTTGAACCAGGGACCTCTTCCTTATCAGAGAAGCGCTCTAACCAGCTGAGCTACACACCCTCATCATTGACGACTACATATCTCCGGTAATTTATAACAAACAACCACAGCATTCCGTAACCTTCTTATTTCCCCAAGAGTTTTTCTTATTTACTCCAATTTTTGGGCCCCAAGCTGTTGGAAAATCTAACTCAAAACATCATTTAATTTCAACAGGCTTTACTCTTGAAGCTTGTTTTTTTTGGAGCGAAGAAATATTAGGAATATTTTTTTGTGCGTCAAATGATGTTTTTCTTTTGTAACCTTGAAATCCAGAACCTAAACAATATTATTCCGATGATGAAAACAAAGACTAATAAAATAATCGTAACGAGTACTTTATTGAGCCTGGTTTTCCTGTGGTCAGGAGCACAGGCCGAACAAGACTGTCGCAAATACACAGATCTTTCTGTCGGTAGCTCAATTGGATCCTGGCAGGAAAAGTTTGACAACATCCCCCCACGAACCAACTTTGTAACAACTGATGACAACCATGTCGGGAATCTTATTGATCAAAAAAAAGAAGGGATGATGGATGACTATTGGTTTAATTCAGCCAGCCTTACCACCCCAGAAAATCCAGCCCAAATCATTGCCCAACTCTCTCAGGCCAGATCTATTTCACAAATAGTGCTTAACAATTTCAATTCAAAAGATATTTCTAGTGAATACGAAATATACTTTTCCGCCTCCCCAACACATTACAACGATATAAGCGAAATAGATAATAGCATCTGGACACGACTTCCTGACAGCTCTTTATGGAGAGGCAACGTAAAGCCTGACGAAGAAAAAATAATTACTCTCCCAGAGTCCCTCATGGCAAAACACCTAAAAATAGAACTCACCCCGATTGGAAAGTCTATGAGTTTAAACGAAATAGAATTGTATGGAAGTGACTCAGGCTTATTGGTGAAGTGCGCCGAAAAAACAGAAGCCAGAAAGGTGGAATTCGAAAAAACTACTGAGAAGAAGAATTTTGAAAAAATAAAAGAAAAAAGAGAGTTACAACAAAAAAAATCAGAAGGCTTAGGGGGGAACAACCTTCCTTTGATTGGAGGGGGTGTTGTACTCATTTTACTGGGCATTGGGGTTCTCTGGAAAACAAGAAGCTAGCTTTGCCAAATCAGGCAAAAAGGAGTAACGTGGAAGCAGAAATATAGTCTATGCTTCCTCACAGCCAAGTCTTCGAACCTGATAACTACACCCTCGAAAGAATTGACAAAATCTTCCGAGAACAAGTTAAGCTGCGAATAGGAACACAATTCACAGAAGAAGAAGTGGAGTGGTTTTTTTATATACTCGATCGTGTAGCTTATCCGGCACACAAAAATCAATATAGAGACGAAGGCCCTGAATACATAATCCACCCACTAGAAGTAGCCCTCGAAGCAATTAAGCATGGCGAAAATGCAACCGTCGTAGGAGCTGCCTTGCTTCATGATGTACGAGAAGACACCTGTCTTCAGTATCTTCCAAAATGGAAGCTTCAGGAAATATTCAAAAGCCAAGAAGTAGAATACCTAACCAAGCTCCTTTCCAAAATTAGATACGACAAAAAAATTACGAACAAAACCTATCTTCACAACCTGAGGCAAGAACCTGCCGCCGTCCGCCTCAAGCTCTACGACAGAAAAGTGAATCTCATCTCTTTCGGAAGATTGGTTCTCTCTCAACCAGAAAGAGTAGGGCGGCAGATCGAGCAAACCCGAGCCAACATCATCCCCCTGGGCATGGAAAAATACAAAGACCTCGCTCGTGAAATTGAAATTCTTACCGATAAATTAGAAGAAAGACTTGATTACGCACTAACAAAATCAGCCTTCGATTTCGAAAAAATAAGACAGTAGACCTATTTTGGGCGCTTGGCGATCACCTTATCTACCAGACCGTGTTTACCATACTTTACCGCATCCTGAGCCTTAATAAAGTTGTCTCGATCACAGTCCTTAATAACCTCATCCATGTCTTGTCCAGTACACTGATGAATGATCTGATACAAAAGCTCTTTGGTTTCAAGGATGTGTTCGGCATGAATAGCAATGTCACTCGCCTGACCTTCCACCCCCCCCAAGGGCTGATGCAGCATAACTTCTGAATGAGGCAAAATAAAACGCTTCCCTCTCTGACCACTCATCAAAATCATAGCTCCCATAGAAGCAGCAATTCCGACACAAACCACAGAAACATCTGGCCGAATAAAATTCATAGTATCAATAATGGCCATTCCAGCGCTGACACTTCCTCCCGGGGAATTGATATACATAGTTATGTCCTTCTTAGGATCATCAGCTTCCAAAAAAAGAAGTTGCGCTACTATCGTATTAGCAACTTCTGCGTTTATAGCGGTCCCCAAAAATACAATCCTATCCTTAAGAAGGCGAGAATAAATATCATAAGCACGTTCTCCTTGTGAGGTTTTTTGGATGACGGTAGGAATCATATAGGACATAAAATAGACATTAAAAATCAGCCTGATTTTATCCTACTCCCCTAAATTCACCAAAAACAAGACCTATGATTTTTTTGCGGGTTTGGGGCGAATAAAGAAAAGAAAAAGTCCCAAGGCCACCAAAGCTAGACCTGGAAAGTAACGACGATATACATCTTCAGATCTATCTAGGGTAGGCTTAGCATGCGCCGAATCACAAGCATCCCCAAAACCATCACTGTCACGATCAGCCTGATCAAAATTAGGCTCAAGTTTGCAATTATCAATTACATCACCTACTCCATCTCGATCAACATCTGACTGATCATAGTTTTTAGCGCGAATGGCGTTATCACAGATATCACCATGGCCATCCCCGTCAGAATCCTCCTGAGATGAATTATCATCCAAAGGACAATTATCAACGGAATTCAAAACTCCATCATCATCTATATCATCAGGGAATTTGGGGTTAAATTGAGACTTAAGATGAGGAACAGCTTCTATGGTATTCAAATCAGAAACTCGTCTATCAAAGCGCAACAAATCACTCTCCCTCCCTCCATAAAAAAGGCTATATCTAAATCCCTTTTGAGGCTGGAAAGAAAACGCTGCACGGTCATTTACATAAAACTGTATATCATCTAAATCTATTCTAGTACCCCAAAATGAAACCTTCACATATCGAACTAAATCTGAATTAAAGTCTAGAAATCGATCAAAAGAGCGCTTTGAATAAACCGTCTTAAAATCATCAAGAGATCTTCCTCCCTCAACTGATACATATCTAATTCGATGCCGATCTCTCGGGAGAATCTTTATTCTGGCAAGGGAATAAAGCCTGCCCAGATCTACAATGACCCATGATGCATTTTTACGGTCTACCTTTTCATCAAACAAAAAACTCGTCAAAACCGAATTATCAACCAAATTCTTAGCCCCGCCTCCATGATAAGAAGACACCTCCAGTGCTTTTAGGTTTTTGTGTTTGTGGGCAGGCTCAAAATAGACATCAAAAGCAACCTCTTCATTGTTTTGGTTAAAGAGCGCAAGGTTTGAAAAGCGAGAATTAACTTCTCTCAGAAGTTCCGGAGAAAGATCAACCACCACTTTCTTTAAATGTGAATAATCTGGAATTTTCGAAACATAGGCATAATCAGAAATATTAGCAGAAGAGGCAAAAGCCAAGCCACTAAGAAAAAGTCCCGACAAGCCAAGGTAAAAATTGAACCTATTCATCTGCAATCATATTCTTAATAGCCATCACCTGAACAATAGCTGAACGCTCAGCTTCGCCAAGCTTCATCTTAATAAATTTCAAGGTTTCTTGAATGTCAGGAATCAATCGATGCTCAAGAGCATTTACTCGTCGCCTCGTCTTTTCAATTTCAAAGGCTAGATTCTCGGCTGACTTTTCGATTTCAGCTAAAGAAATTAAGAGTTGAAAGACTTTAGTAAATTGAAGAATCGAGATGTCAAGCTCCCCCCTAGTTTGTACCAATCCAAAGCCAAGCACAGATCCAGAAGTCTCAATGCTGAACTCGGGAATTTTAACTGACATAACATTCTTAGTCTTAACACCAAGGTGAAGCTTCTGAGACGGAACCGATAGAGTATTCCTGAGGATAGATTTAGGAAGGAGTGCTTGTGCCTCCAAAAAAGAAGCATTGGCCATGTGAAAGGCTTCCTCCACTTCCTTTCTCAATTGTTTAGCCCTCTGGATAATCTTCAGAAATTCCTGCATCAGACCATCCTGCTTGTCCTTGAGGAGCTTGTGTCCCCTTTGAGCCACCTTCTCCTGATTCTTAAGGCTCAGGAGAGTCATCCTGGTAGCGGTTACATTCCCTACAGCCATATTAAAATTCAATTAATAAAAAAACGTCGAAAGTCTAGTGGGTCAAAGCAAAAAGTCAAAATAATGTCACTCCCTTCCCTGATGCAAAAAAACAAAATCAAAAAGAGTGCTCAAGTTCTTTTGACGAAAATCAAAAGCTAATCGTTTAACTTTTCCATGCGCCTTACCAAGAGAGTCAAAAGCCAATAAAGATGGGGAAAAACCAGAAGCTGCCTCAAGATTAAGAGCCACCTCTTCTATTCCAGGATTATAAAAAGAATAAAAACACTGCCGAAGGACGGACGCTTCCAGGGGCGCAAGAAAATTTTTCACCGTTTGCCTTTGGCCATCATCGTCCAGTCCTTGTAATGCGAGAAAAGAATCAAGCGCGGCCGCCCTCAAACGTCCCTGGAGAAACAAAGAATCCTTATCACGACAAACCAGCTTCCATTCTAGTTGTCCGCCCCCGCCCTCAGAAGAAAGCGCCAAAGAGAGATCACTGAGAGCCGACAAATGTGTCTGGATTCCAGGGTGATCATCTCGACGATAGCGCATCTTTACACTTTCACCAGGCATGAGTTTTATCTCCTCGCGATAAGCAATATTATCAAGTGTTAGCATATCAATTACCCCTCCCCCAAGATCTATCTTATAAGAATCAAGATCCTGAACCGCTTCATTTCGGAGAAAAAGCGCTCCCATCTCAACACCCGATTCTGCTGCATAATAGGCTTTCTCCTGATTTAAGATGCCAGAAGTAACCGAGGACAACAAAATAACATGACGCGAAAGGCCAACCCCAAAAGCCATCAACACCAAACCCATAAGCAGAGTTGGAATCAAAACAGCGCCGGAAGCTCTTTGAGTCATTAGAAATTATAGTCACGAATAGAAACGGTGGTCGATATTTTCAAATTCAACCGAGGGAAAACATGAGATGCAAAATCGAAATCAATCCCTACCCGAGGCTGAACCTGAAGGTTCTTCTGAGAAAGATTATGCGATGGCGACCCAGTGGGAAAAACCTCAAAAGTAAGCCCCTCCACAAGAAGGGCGTCGGAATGAAGAGGGGACTGATTTAAATGTAAAACTCCATTCACAAGCTCAAGGACATGTTCCCCCAAAAGACACAATCTTTTATCGGGTAAAAACTGAGAATTGGTATGACAAGCTCCTTCTTCATAAGCCCTGTAGTCAACCCCAAAAGAGCGGATGTAGTCGGTTGTGCGAACCATTAGAAATTGAACCTCCCCCTGAACGCGACGAGCCTCATCAGCAAAAACAAAAAAACGCATAAGAGCCAACAAAGAAGATGTCAAAACAACAAAAACCACAGCCCCTAAAGCCAGGGAAAGCAAAACTTCAATGAGAGTGACTCCTTTGGGTCTCATGAGGATCTAAGCCAATTAGATAGTATTTGGGTCATAGTTGTACGCTCATCACCCTGACGGGTGGTACAGGAAAATTTAACCTGGGAATCATCAACTCTTTCAATAGACAAAAAGGTCGCTGTAATACCCCCCCCTAAATCATCAAAAGGTGAAATTTTTACTCCCAAATCAGATCTACAATTTAATTTATCAGTAGAAATGGCCGGAAGAGGGGAGGACTCTATTGTAAAAACCCCATCATCAAAAGCACAATCCCAAGGCATATTCTGGCGCCAAGAGGTATCTCTTACATTACGAACCAGTTCCATACATTCCGTGGTTTTAAAAGTGGCTTCAATACGAGAAATATTAGTCGAAAGAGAAGAAAAGGAGGCCATGGCCAATGAAGTTCCAGCCAACAAAAACAAAGATCCGGCTGTTATCATAACTACAACCTCAATCAGACTGAAAGCTTTAACAGAGTGAATCATTGAAGCAAAAGATAGCTAGAAGCAGGGAAAAGAGAAAACCTTTTTAAATCGCCAGAAGTATGAACTACCTGAAAACTAAAGCGGTTGTCCTCAACGAGAGACGGAGCCATTTCAACATCTCCATAAGGGGGAATTAGCCTCAGATCAATATCTCGATCAAAAGTCACAGTACTCGCAAAATGGATTGATTTTTGAGAAACTGGTGCCTTGCAGTCAATTGACTCACAAACAAAAACCGAAAAAAAAGAGTCTTTTGCTTGTGCCTTGAGAGCTACTGACAAATTTTCAGATTGCGACTGATAAAAGGATTTATAATAAATATTTACGAATTCACCTGCCGCGTTATTGAGGTCCCTTTGTTGTTTCCAACCAATTAATGTTGGAGCCCCTATGCCAAACAACAAGGCAATTAAGCCAATAGCCAATAAGATCTCAATAAGAGTAAAACCAAGCTTGGATTTCATATTAAACCGTAAGAAAAGCTTGTTGTAACTGAAACAAGGGAAGTATGACCGCCAAAGCCATCAGGCCAACCCCCAGTCCAACTAACAAGAGAACCAAAGGTTCCAACAGAGAGGTCAGGGTTTTTATTTTGTAATCCACTTCAAGCTTATATTGCTGAGAGAGACGATCTAATACCTCTGAAATATTACCACTCTTTTCTCCAATCTCAAGAACCTCTCCCAAAACTGGGTCCAAGCCTTTTTCAGATCGAAAAGCCTCATAAATCCTTGCCCCCTTACTGACCTTTTTTTCAATGTTATTAAGGGCATGCGAAAAAACGGCATTTGGCATAATCTGAGCAAGCACCGTCAATATCTTATTAACAGGAATGCCCGCTTTCAAGAGAGCGGAAAAATTATTTGAAATCCTTAGGGTCTGTATTTTATCTACTAAATCTCCCACAACTGGTAGAGCAAGAATTCTTTGGTCCCAGTAGAATTTTCCAGAATTGGTTTCAATAGAACTCTTTGCGATCATCCATAATGCCCAGAAGAAAAGCAAAATAAGCCACCAATACTGCAGAACAAAGCCAGAAGCCCCTATGAGCAGCTTGGTTGAAAAAGGGAGTGATAGCTCTAACTCTGAGAAGAGGCGAGAAAATTGAGGAACTACAAAGATTAAAATTATAAAAGCCGCAAAAACAAGGGTAAAAAGCACAACCAGGGGATAATAAAGAGCCGATCTGATTGTTGAATTGAGTTCCAAATGACGCTGCAGCTGAACCGAAACAGACCCCAAACTCTCTGCAATAGTCCCACTGATTTCACCTGATCGGACCATCTTGACCTCATAATCAGAGAAGACGGCAGGGTACTTTTCTAGCGACTTAGAAAATGAAAGCCCATGATGATCTAAATCATAAGCAATGGTACAGAGAATTCGTTTTAAGCGAAGGTTTGTAGCTCTTTCTCCCAGCATTTGGATACTTCGAGCTATGGAGACTCCAGAAGCGATCAGGAGCTGAAGCGAATGAAAAAACAAACCCTTTTCTTTAGCAGTAACCCTGGATTGATCAATAAAATAGTCATTTAGCCTATTCCACCAATTAACTGAAGACCTATTGGTGAGCCCATAAATCACAACATCATTTGAATGACAACTATTATCTTTGGAGGACATATTTAAATTCAGGGAAGAAGAGAGCGATCAGTAAAGAAGGCGTAAATAGAAAGCGAAGACCGGATCATTGTGCGACCTCTTTCTTCGAAAATCTGAAGATTCATATGATCTGTTCCCAAGAACCGCTTATTAACTTCTAAAAAAGTTAAAAAATTCTTGAACTGATTTCGAGGTCCCTCAACTACGAGCTCAGTCATCATTTGAGGAAGGTCTAAATCAGAATTAGTTCCAAGAGAAAAATGGAGATCCTTAAAAGAAAAATTAGACTTATGAGCCATATCAATTAAATCCATGATAACTTCATCCTGATTGAGGTAGCCAGGGATTTGGGCATCAATGTGAAGCTCGGGACGAGCCTTCTTGAGAGCAATTAAGTCGGTTTTGAGCTGAGCTTTTGACTCCACACTAGAATCTAATGTAATCACTTTATCTTTTAGCGTATCAAGAAGCGCAAAAGAAGGTGCTGTATGAAGCCCCCAGAGTAAAACCAAAACTACAACTAACAAAATCTGGAAAATTTTCATTATTTATGAATCTGTATAAAGAAAAGAAAACTGAAACGAATAGGGGAGTGGGCCCTGTGAATGAGAAGCAGTTTTGGAAGTAGATCTCACAAAGACCGAACCCAGCTTGGGATGTGTCTCAAGGCGATCGATATAGGAGGCCACAGCCGCAAGAGAACTTGCCGATCCTTCGGCAAAGATAACTCGATCCCGAGAGGATGTGAACCCAGAAATGGCAATTTTATCTGATTCCAATCGCATAACATCGCTGACTATTTTAGACCAAGGAATGCGGTATTCATGAATACGGTCCACCAAAGAAAGAAGTTTTTTTTGATCCGAAAGAGAGCCACTTTTAGAAAGTGCTCTAATGGAATTATCCAAATTAATCTCCTCCTTTTTCAGAGTTTTAATCTGGGTTTTCAAATTCTTTGTCTGCCAAAAAATATAGCCCTCACACAAAAAAGTGGCCAAACAAGAGAGCAGCAGGAGGACAGCCCAAGTTTTATTCTTTTTTATTCTTTTCATTGTTTCTTTTTTTTTCATTCTATGGTAGCTTCCGGGGCGATGCAAGTCCAAATTCAGGGAGCAAACTATGGAGCACTCGTACTTACGAGATATATTTTATTGGCCAACCCTCAGGCCGATCTCCTTATAGAAATCAACAGAAACCAAGCCCAATCAACAGAAGCAAGTCTCTGGGAATCATTTTTTGATTCGATCGCCAAAGACCTCAAAAGAAGAGAGGCTGCAGTTCTGTTTGACAGAAAAAACCAAGAGATTGATAGGTATTTATCACAAAAAGACTTTGGAGACCTAGTTCTTAAGCCAATTAAAACACAAATTCTGGCTGAACATGCCAACGAAGGACTCGTCGACAGCGTAGAATTTAGAAGAGGACTTCGCAAATACATCAGGGCACTTAAAAATGAAAAGATGAGGACCGCTATATTTCCAGAAGCTCTCTTTGCTGAGACAAAAACAAGAAAGATCATACAGCACGTAGCCGGCTCACAGATAAAGTGTATATTCCTGGACAAAAGCCTATTATCGCCACTGATAAAAGATTCTAAAAAGCAAAAAATATGTATCATAACAACAGAAGAAAAAACCTTCACCCACCTGAGAGCAGAGCAATTGCTCCAGCAGAAACTCGACGCAGACTGTGTAGAGGTAATAAAATAAAATGAAAACCCTCATCATCGGAAACTTTGGAGCCGGAAATATCGGAGATGAGTTAATCCTGAATGCGGCATTAGAAGACTATTCAAATGTGGTTGTGATGACCTCAGACGCTGAAGCCTCGCAAACTTTTTGTGAAAAGAGATTTGAATGTGTTCGTTTTTTTCCAACCGGTATCAGAAGCGGGCTTTCTTATCTGTTTAAAAAAGACTACAGAGATTCAGTAAGAAGACTAAAGGAGGTAGATCAAATAGTTTTTCCCGGTGGGGGACTTTTTGCTATTAAATTCAGAGCTGTTTTTCTTTGGTTTGTGGTTTATTTGTGGTGTCGATGGTATCTAAAAGGAAAGCCTGTTCATTTTCTTCATCAGGGAGTGGATAAGGAATTAGGATTTTTCTCAAAAATGTATACCAGAATTGCTTTTCAAGGAGCTGAAAAAGTGAGCACCAGAGATCAATCTTCAGCCGAAGCGCTAAACTACTTAGTAGTTGATAAAATCAAAGAATCAGAAGACCAAGTAGAAGCCTTTCTCCCAAAGCAAAAATGGGCAGAAGAGGGGAGTGGTAAAGGCAAGAAGATCCTTCTTATAAATGCCCTCTCCCCCTTACCGGAAAATATTTTTGAATCTCTACAAAATTCATTTCCTAACTATCACATCAAATACTTTGCCTTCCAAGAAGGGGACAGAGTGTTTGCCCCCAAAGAGTTAAAGAGGGAGATTGTTAAGCCCGTAGTAAAAACAGAAGTTTTCAAATACTTCCAAAACGCACAAATTGTGATTGGAGAACGGTATCATTTTTTATTGCTCGGCCAATTTTTTTGCGGAAAAGAAAAAACCATGCTCATAAAAAGACCCTATGCCGAAAAGGCAAAGTCCCTCCAAGAAAAGTACGGATTAAAAATATGGACAAAATAAAATATTTAATGTAAAATATAAATGCAGAGAGTTTGCATATTGGTTGCACCAAAGAATTTCAGGGATTTAGAATACCTTGTGCCCAAGGCTATATGGGAACAGAAAGGCTATGAAGTAGAAACCGTATCAACCACCCAGCACTCCGTTGGTAGATTTGGATACAAAACTTCCAACTCGCTATTGAGCGATGTATCCTCAACCAATTACGACGCTTGCTTTATGGTTGGCGGATTAGGCGCCCTTGTCTTCATGCCAAACAATGAAGCAAAAGGGCTAGTTGAAGCATTTATAAAGCAGAATAAACCCGTGGGAGCTATTTGTGCTGCCCCAAGAAACCTGCTGGCCTGGGGACTCTTAAAAGGAATGAAGGCCACTGGGCACAACTGGGACGGTGTATTTCCCACCCTCTGTAAAGAAAGCGGGGCTAAGTATTCAGACAAAGAGGTCGTAGTGGATAATAAAATACTCACTGCCAATGGTCCTGAGGCAGCGGAAGAAGCTGCTAATAAATTCCTAGATCTAATCGAGGGAAAGTAAAAATATCTCATATTGAGGTAAAGACCCCAAGAAGCAAGGAAAATAGGCTTAAAACGAAAAAACAGAGAAAGCCTAGTTATAGACGCATAAAACGGCGTTTATATATAGGATAGGATAGAAAAATCACCATTAATATAGGATGAGGAAGGAATTGTTTTATAAGGCCTATTTTTCAAGAAAAAAAAATTTTTAAAAAAAAAAGAGATAATATTTTTTGCGACTTCTCGTGCAAATCAAGAGAAAAGAATGAGGGAAATATGGCAGTTAAAATTAAAACAAGATATATTGTGTTAAGTAAAATTGATCCCTACTCTGTATCCTAGAGACGTAGCTCAAAGTGTGGATCTCGACCTAAGATATACTGAAAAAAAATAATTTTACTGGCCTCTCTATTGTAAACGAATAATCCGGTCGGATATGGCCTCGTTATCCATGACTCCCCTTCTTCGAGTTTAAAAGATTTATAAATACCAACTATAGTTCCAAGATATACCTGATAAGTATCATCAGATGGAAATTGAGGTAATGGGAGAGAAGTATTAAGAGAAGTGGTATCTTTGCCCTTGAGCTCAAAAATAGGGCCAATTTCTACTCGATGCTCTGTTTGTGGCGAATAGTAGTGACTACTATGTGCCTCAAAATCATCTTCAGTAGGGCCAAGGTAAGCCCGAATAGTAATATTATCGGGGATAAATATCCCTCCTGGGCGGAGCTGGCTACCCAAATTCTTAGAAACTGCGTACTGAGGTTCTCCACGAAGGCCGTGTGCCATAACCTCAGTTACTATAAGATGTGGTTTAGGTTTAAGTGTGAGGGTGGCGGCGTCTTCACACAAAATTTGGTATAGGTAGTCATTAAGATTTAATTCGTTTAAAAGATCTTTAACACAGTTTAAAGAGGCTTGATGTAGATCGACCAGAGTTACTTCAACCTGTTCGGGGGAATATTGAGTTAATAAAGGTAATACCAGTGGGGCAAGAGGGCCACAGCCAGCATATAAAATATGAATCTTTTCAGAATTGAATTTTGTAATCAGTTCTTGTAGAGCTTGATTGATCGCTTGGATAAATCGACCGGTTCTCACTTTGTCTGAAATACAGTCAATGGCAGTTTGAGGAGCAATCGCATTTCCGGTTGGGGTAATCTTGTCATGAAAAGAAGAAAGAGCTCCAAGTCTATTTGGAGCAACCCGCGCCGATCTAGTGAGGATTTTTAATATCTTAGGAAGAGACTTTGCGTTGCCCGATAAAAAATCTGAAACGACTCTTTTCAGGTCTTGGCGAATAACCTCATTCATCATAGCTATGAAAAAGAATGCTTCATCTCATACACCCCAATCCAGGGCATTTCATAAGGATGAGTTTTGCGAATGGCTTCTAAAACTGCCTCTAAATACTCTTCTTCGCAGGGTACTTCTATCTTTACCTCATCAACTCGTGTCATTTTTCCAACTCTTCCGATGTGGGGGGTCGCTCCTTCTAAAGGCCGAAAAAAACCAACGCCTTCAGAAACATAGGCACAATGTGAATAATTCTTAGAGCGTCCTCCTCCGGCATCTCCAATTGCGTCACGAACTTTCGTGGAGGATTTTTGTGGACAATAAACCTCTACTTTAAAATATTTTCTCATCAATTCCTTAATCAAATTACTCCTAGGCGCTAAAAACCAATTCCCCATCCTGAAAAACAACCTCCGTTTTTACATCAGCTGTCTTCGTCACTTCAAACTCTCGATCATATAAAATTCCTCGTGTCACAAGACTCGCAGGCATATCACACAAGACCTCTCCCCCACTTCGTACAATATACTGACCATCAGATCGAATTACGCCAACTTTGGTCGCACCTGCATTTTCAGCAACCAATCCCAACTCCCACTTTGTGGTATAGTGATCGATAATTTTCTGAGTAAGGCTGGGATGACAGGCCCAACAAAAACGCTCCTGAGTTTCAGCGCAAGCAAATACATGAGCCGGATAGTCCCCTACTTTATGTAGGGCATCTAAATCTACTTCAACACCATACCCACCCCCTTCGGCAAGCTCAACCGTTGCACACACAACGCCTCCCGCTCCAAGATCTTTAAAGGCAACTTTGTCATAGTCCCCTTCTTGTTTTAGGATTTCAAATAAATCAAGTGTAGAAGCAACAATGTGACGTTCTAGAAATGGATTAGGCTCTTGTACCGCGGCCTTTTTTGATTCCATGTCATCAGTGGCTTCAAAACTCCCCGAAGCAAAGCTGGCGCCTCCAAAACCAGAGTTATCGGTGGGCTTGCCTACAATTATAAACTCCCAATTTTCTTCAGCGGCTCTTTTGGGCACAAAAGAGTGAATCAGGTCCGACTCGCGCAAAGAACCCATAGCCGTTGCATTAACCAAACAATTTTCATCAAACCCTTCGTCAAAATAAACATCACCTCCCATATTAGGAACCCCTAAAGGATTACCATAGCCGGCTAGTCCCTGAACTACACCATGGGCAATATTTTTTTGATCTTTTTTATCACTATCCCCCAACCTCAAGCAATCCAAAACCGCCACCGGCCTTGCTCCCATGCAAACAATGTCACGAACTATACCCCCAATACCCGTAGCGGCTCCTTCGTAGGGGACAATCTGTGAAGGGTGGTTATGTGACTCATGACCAACCGCAATACAATATTTCTCACCAGAGTGTTCAAAAACCTTTACAATCCCCGCATCTTCAGCCGGCCCCAAAACAACATTTTCGCCCTTTGTTGGAAGGCTAGAGAGAAATTTTCGTGAGCTTTTATAACTACAGTGCTCAGAAAGTTGAATTCCCAGGACCGTCGCCTCCAAAATCGTAAGAGGTCGTCCGAGTTCTTTTTGAAGACTCTGTGCTTCATCAAGAGTGAGAGCAATTTGGTTTTGTGACAATAGCTTCTCTGCGTTAGGGTGGGTGAAATCAAGGTCCATAAAACAAAAGTTAACGTTCGCAGTATAAAGATGAAAGGGGTTTCATCAAGCGGGAAGGGCGTTTGGCAAAAGAAAAAACAAAAAAACCCCCAACAAAAGATGGGGGTTTTAAGTGAAATAACTCAAAGCTTAGAAACGACTACAAAAATCAGAATTTGCAGAAGCCACTTCTTTGAAGTGCTGCCGAGAGCAGTGTTCTGACTTTTTACCAATGTTGAAATGAGATAAAGGACGATGATAGCCCATAACTCTCGTCCAGATCTCACATCGAGTTCGCTGATCGTTGCCGGTTTGATTGGTATTCATTTTGTATTAAAAAAATTAAATATACGATTTAGTTTTCAGACTCTTCTTCTTCCTCCAGAAGAGTTTCTAATTCTTTTGCTTTTGGTGCAGGACAACAAGAAGGAGTCTCAATTTTTATTGATTTTTGTCGTCTCTCATCATATTTTGCTCTAAATTCGGAGTCTTCCTTGTGACCGGTGTAACCAATTTCTGCATCACAAGTCGGGCAATAGTCATGCTCTCCAGCTATGTAGCCATGCTTTGGGCAAATAGAAAAAGTAGGAGTAATAGTGATGTAGGGAAGACGGAAGTTGGTCAAAGCCTTTTTAACAAGTTGCTTACAGGCTTCAGCATCAGAGATTCTTTCTCCCATGTACAAGTGAAGCACTGTTCCTCCCGTATATTTGGTCTGAAGTCGATCCTGTAGCTGTAGTGCTTCAAAGGCATCAGCCGTTTTCTCTACAGGCAACTGAGAGGAGTTAGTATAATAAGGGGCTTCCTTGGTTCCGGCCTGAATAATTTGGGGGAAACGTTTTTTGTCTTCTTTGGCAAAGCGATAAGTGGTTCCTTCGGCAGGTGTTGCTTCGAGGTTATAAAGATTACCAGTTTCTTCCTGGAAATCGACCAACTTCTTCTGCATGAATTGGAGAACTTTCTCTGCAAAATCCTGCCCCCACTCACCAGAAATATCATGCTGGTCGTCAGTAAAATTTCTAATGGCTTCATTGAGTCCATTTACTCCAATGGTAGAAAAGTGGCTATTAAGTTGTCCAAGATAACGTTTTGTGAACGGAAAAAGTCCACGATCAATCCACTTTTGGATTTCTTTTCTTTTAATTTCTAGAGAGACTTTGGCCAATTCCATTAAATGTTCAACACGATTCAAAAAAGCTTCTTCGTCTCCCTTGCACTGATATCCAATACGGGGAGTAGAAATGGTGACCACCCCAATGGAACCAGTCATCTCAGCTGAACCGAAGAGTCCCCCACCCCTCTTCAAAAGTTCGTTGAGATCAAGCTGAAGTCGGCAGCACATAGATCGTACATGGTTGGGTTTTAGATCTGAATTCAAGAAGTTTTGGAAATAAGGCATTCCATATTTAGCCGTCATTTCAAACAAAGGCTCTGTGTTTTTGTTTTCCCAGTCGAAGTCTGGTGTGATGTTGTAGGTTGGAATAGGAAAGGTGAAAACACGGCCCTTCGCATCGCCAGCAGTCATGACTTCTATAAAAGCACGATTCACCACATTCATCTGCTTTTGAAGCTCTCCATAGGTAAACTCGTAGTACTCCCCTCCTAGTTTAAGTCGCTTATCTTTCAGGTCATCAGGACAAGTCCAATCCAGAGTCACATTCGTGAAAGGTGTTTGAGTTCCCCATCTACTCGGAACATTCAAATTAAAAACAAAGCTCTGCATATTCTGAAGGACATACTCATAGGTTTTTTCATCTATAAACCTCTGTCGATCATCATGCGACTTAAAATTATAAAAATCACTTTCTTCGATCTCATTTTCGAGGGCTACTTCAAATTTTTTAACAAAAGGAGCCAAGTAAGTATCAAAACTAGAAAAGGCCTGAGCCCCCGCCCATTCATTTTGAAGGGTTCCCAAAAAGTTAACCATTTGTGAAACCGCCGTAGAAAGGTGTTTTGGTGGTGCGCTTTCTGTTTTGTCCTGAACGCCATTGAATCCTTCTTCTAACAAGACTCTCAAACTCCATCCAGCACAGTAGCCAGAAAACATATCCAGATCGTGAATATGAAAATCACCATTCCGGTGGGCATCTCCTACTTCTCTTGGGTAGATATGTGAAAGCCAGTAGTTGGCGGTAACCTTCCCAGAAGTATTCAGAATCATACCACCCAAGCTGTATCCCTGATTTGAATTGGCATTGACTCGCCAATCAAGTTTTTCAAGATACTCTGAAATAGTATTTTCTACTTCAATGACTACGTTTTTGTCTTCCCGGGCCTGAGTTCTTCTTTCTCGGTACAAAATATAGGATTTAGCTGTTGAGGCATGACCCTCTTTGATGAGCATTTTTTCTACTGTGTCCTGAACCTGTTCAACCGTTGGGACCTGTCCTTTAAAATTATCATCTAGAGATTGGACCACTTTTTCGGTCAAATCACTCGCCATAGTGTGATCGTGTCCCCCTACCTCTTTGGCTGATGCCCAAATAGCATTTTCGATCTTCTTCATCTGAAAATCGACAATCTCACCGGTTCTTTTTTGGATTTTGAATATCATTTGTTTAAAAATTTAAGAGTCGAAAATAAACCCCCAAAGCTTTCTTCTGAAAATCTATAGTCAGGAAAAAAGCTCTAATTATGTAAACACAAAGTTCAAAGTTTTATTTCGCCTTGGGCGAGTAAATACAATATCTTGTGTTGCTAGAAAATTATACCCCCCAAGATATTGTGTCGTCAATGATTTTGAGGTTGAGTTTTGGGGGGGACATTTTGGAATGCAAAATGTTCAATTTTTGTGCTCTTGAACAAGCGATAAAGAACTATTACAAAATCCTTTTTAAGAACTGGCCGGTGTGACTTTCTTTTACCTGAGCTACTTCCTCAGGGGTTCCACAGCACATTACATCCCCTCCCGATTCCCCTCCTTCAGGGCCCATATCTACAATGTAGTCACAAGACTTAACCACATCTAGGTTGTGCTCAATCACCAAGACTGAATTTCCTTTGTCCACTAATTTCTGGAGGACGTCTAAAAGTTTCTTTACATCTGAAAAATGGAGTCCCGTCGTCGGTTCGTCTAAAACATATATTGTCTGGCCAGTCGCTTTTTTCATTAGCTCTGTGGCCAATTTAACACGCTGTGCCTCACCACCAGAGAGGGTAGTAGCGCTTTGTCCAAGGTGAATGTAGCTCAATCCAACCTCCATCATGGCATGAAGCTTTTGATGAATGTTTGGGAAATTTTCAAAGAAAGAAAGCGCCTCCTCGACCGTCATATTAAGAACGTCTGAGATGTTCTTTCCTCTATAGGTTACTTCGAGTGTCTCATCGTTGTAGCGTCTTCCTTTGCAGACCTCACAAGGGACAAAAACATCTGGCAAAAAATGCATTTCAATTTTTCTCGTTCCATCTCCAGAACAAGCTTCACATCTTCCGCCTTTTATATTAAAAGAAAATCGCCCTGCACTGTAGCCTCGTATTTTGGCTTCGGTAGTTGAAGCAAAAACTTCTCGGATGTCTGTAAATACAGTTGTATAGGTTGCAGGATTTGAGCGCGGAGTTCTTCCAATGGAGGATTGATCAATAGAAATAAGTTTGTCTAATTGATCGACTCCTCTAATTTCTTTGTGAATACCGGGGTTTCTCTTGGCACGATTGAGATCTCGCGCGAGAGCAGAAACAAGAATTTTGTTTATCAATGAGCTTTTTCCAGAGCCGGAAACACCAGTAACACCAGCCAATACACCAAGAGGAATATCAACATCTATATCTTTTAGGTTATTTTCGCTCGCGCCTAAAATTTGGAGTTTCCCCGTTGCCTTTCTTCTCACTTTAGGAATTCTAATTTCATCTCTACCAAACAAAAAGTTTGCTGTTTCAGTCTGGATTTTTTTCATCTCTTCAATCGGTCCAGAAAAAACTAATTCTCCTCCATGTAGTCCTGCCTTGGGACCAATCTCTACAATATAGTCAGCGGCTCTCATGGTGTCTTCGTCGTGCTCTACTACTAAAACTGTGTTTCCTAAATCGCGCAGATGCTTAAGGGTTTCAATAAGGCGGTCATTATCTCTTTGGTGTAGGCCAATAGAGGGCTCATCTAATACATAGAGGACTCCCTGAAGCTGGGCTCCAATTTGAGTCGCGAGTCTGATTCTTTGTGCCTCACCCCCGGAGAGTGTGTTAGCGGCCCTGGAAAGAGTAAGATAAGAAAGTCCTACTTTTTCTAGAAATTCTAAGCGACTTTTTACCTCCTTTTGAATAGGGACAATAATTGCCTCGTTCTCATCTGAGATTTTGAGTTTAGTAATCCATTTTTTCACCGAAGAAACAGACATTCCAGTAATGTCAGAGATTGATTTTTTGTTGATTAAGACATTTCTTCCGTAGACATTAAGTCGAGAACCCTTACATTCCTGACACGTTGCTTCGATCATAAATTCAGAAAGCTTTTTTCGAACAAAATCGGAATCACTTTCGTTGTATCTTTTCTCTGTTTGAGCTACTACCCCTTCAAAGGTGGCATCGGTACTTCTTCCTCTCAAGGGGCCTCTGAGCTGGACTTTAAAGGTCTCTTTTCCAAATCCAGAAAAGATTTTATCCAGAACTTCTGCCTTTATTTTTTTAATAGGCTCATCAATTGAAAATCCATATTGATTTCCCACGGCTTCAAGCAGGCTGAAGTACCAAGCCTGAGCATTGGTTCCCATGCTCATCCAGGGAAGAATCCCTCCTTCACGGATAGAAAGTTTGGGATTGACGGCAGCCGCTCTATTTAACTCCAATCTATATCCCAGACCATGACAGGATTTACAGGCTCCATGTGGGGAATTAAAAGAAAAAAGACGAGGTTCAATAGGGGGGAAAGAGAATCCAGTTTCAGGATCTGAAAGATGCTCAGAATAAAGAAAGTCTTCACCGGATTCTACTTGGTTCACGACTAATATCCCCTCTCCAAATTTCAAAGCCGTTTCTACAGAATCTAAGACTCTTAATCGATCGTCATTCTTTTGTTCTACTTTTTGGCCAGAATTAAGCTCAACATAGTTCTTGGAGTAGTCCTTCTTGGTGAGTCGGTCTACCACAATCTCAATCGTATGTTTTTTGTTGGGATCAAGTTCGATGTCTTCATTAATGGTTCTGATGAATCCATCAATTCTCAATCTTACGAATCCAGCCTTTTTAATTTTATTGATTACCTCAAGGTGTTCTCCTTTTTTGTCTCGCACTAAAGGAGCTAAAATCATAAACTTAATACCCTCTTCCCACTTATTAATAATGTCTACAATCTGACCCGGTGATTGTTTCTCGAGGCTTCTGCCGCTTTTAGGGTCAATAGGGGTTCCAATTTTTGAAAAAAGAAGTCGTAGGTAGTCATAAATTTCTGTAGTAGTTCCAACCGTAGATCGAGGATTTCTGGGGGCGGTTTTCTGATCGATGGAAATCGCAGGAGAAAGTCCTTCAATAGACTCCACTTCAGGCTTCTCCTGAAGCTGCAAAAATTGCCGCGCATAAGTGGAAAGGCTTTCAACATATCTTCTTTGACCTTCGGCATAAATAGTATCAAAGGCCAGACTCGATTTTCCGGAGCCTGAAACACCAGTAACAACTGTTAGATTGTCACGAGGAATTTCTACGTTGATGCTTTTTAGGTTGTGCATCTTTGCTCCGCGGACCACAATTTTTTTGGACATGGGCTAAAAAAAATAACTACTTCAGAAAAGTCTCTACAAAAAAGCAGAAGGTATGTCAAGAATAGTTACTGGAATAGCAGGCCGAAATAGGGGAAAAAGATAAAAAATAGTTGAAAAAATAGAAGAAAAGAGGTATAATACAAAGTCAAGAATGAAAAAAACACTACAACAGTCTCAAAAAGAAAAAGAGGAAATAGTCCTTACACTTCGTCGTGAAGTAGGGGCTGTAGTGGAAAATGTATTAGAAGGCCAAAAAAAGAGAGATTTCTACTTAGAAGGTCTTCTTGGGTAAAGAAAAAACGGAGTCAAAAGTAGAAAGAAAAGAGGCATTGCTCCTCTTGTTTTTAGGGAAAGAAAAATTAGAATACAAAAAAATCAGGGAAAAACTAAAAAAAACAAAATGGCTCCCACAAACCAAAACACAGACCCAAAACCAGAGGAAGTACCTCCAGCTGCAGAAGAAGTTGCGGCAGCGCCAGAGACAGAATCTCAAGCTGTCCCCAAAGAGACAGAGCAATCCCTTCCGGCAGAGGCGCCTCAAAAGCCAGAAGAGCCGACTCAGTCGAAGAGCCCTGAGGTAAGCGAATCTTTAAGTGACGAAGAAAAAGAAAAGCTTTTTGAAAGCAAAAAAGCTCACAAGATTAAGCTCGAGATAATAAAGGATTCAACAATACTTTTATTTGTAGTAGTAATTTTATCGGGGTTGTTACTGGCGGCAGACGTAAACAAAAACAATAAGTATTTTCGACTTTTTGGAAAAAGTGAAAATACGGCCACTATGCACAAAAAACTCAAGCGAAAGAATGTAGACATTATAAGTAAAGTTGAAAAAGCTGACCGTGAAATTAGGGACATAAAAAAAAGACTGGCAAAAGAAGACTTTTTTCAGCATCGACAGGAGATAAATGCTATCACAAGTGAAAGACTTCCCCTCTTAGATAAAGCGAAAAGGGAAAACAGGGAAGACTATGGGATTCTTCATAGTGTGGGGAATATGATGGCGTATTTTAATGAATCGCCAGAGGGGATCGATCCGGTAATCGGGGGGGGGAACGAAATTAAGGTAGAAAGGCTCCACATAGATCGTGAAAGAGTAACCTTTACGGCCCAGGGAACAAATATCTTTGGGAAAGTCTTTTTCCTAAATTCAGAATTTGTAGAAATGCTTAATAGCTTCCCTTTCTTCAAAGATGGAGCCATCAAAAGCTTCTTGAGGAAGACCGATAACAACGGAGATGACCGAATGCAGTTTACGCTCACTATTGATGTGCAGAAAAGCACAGAAGAAGATGAGGCAGATGGTGCACTGGCACAATTTATTCAGTGGGACAGAGACCGTTCACTCACCGATTTTTAATCTCTCATAATGGAAAACCAACCTTCGCCCGAAAACAAAAAATTCATGAAAATAGTCCAAGAATCTATACCCTGGATTGTTATGTTCGTAGTGACTCTATTACTTCTCCTTTTCTTCGTGCTTCCAAGGCTTTTTGAGTGGAATGAAAAAAAAGGAGAGATCAAAGACTACCAGACCAATATTCCTAGCCAGGAAAGTCTGCTAGAGCAAAAAAACAAGGTTCTAAAAAGGCTCAAAGATGAATTCAACGAAAAGGCAAAAGAAAAGCTTATCAAAGAATCACAATTGTTTCCGGTGATCATAAATACCTCAAAAGTTGCTAAAATATTGGAGCTTTATGCTCTTCAACTCAATTTGCTCGACACCAGAAAAAGAGACTCTTTCTTCCGACTCGAAAGTTTAAATTTCAGTGAACGAAGAAGAGACGAAAAAGGATTCTACACTTTTCAAGAGGCCACAATGAAGTTTAAGTCAGATCAGGAAAATCTAGAAGAATTTATTCACTTTCTGCAGACAGGGGAGATCTCAGAAAGATTTTTAAAAGGGAAAGAATCAGGGATTATAGAAACTGCAGACTACAAGTTTATCGAAGAGAACCTACTCCCTTTAGGACACGTCGAAAATTTAGCCGTTACCAGTGACAAAAAAACAAAAGGAAAATTAAAAAATGTTCAGATCAGGGTTAAGTTTTTCTCACAACTAGCACGATAATGGCCAGCGAAGACGTCATAAAAGTACTAAAAGACGCCGTAATTGCCGGGAATATACCGGAAGTTTTGGAGAACATCATGAATCTATCGCTCGAATCAGGAGCATCAGATATTCATATTGAACCCAAAAAGAACACGGTTCAAATAAGAATGCGAGTAGACGGAGTTCTGCGCGTCATTATTGAGTACCCACTTAATATGCACTCAGGACTCGTCTCAAAAATCAAAATTATGGCGGACCTGAAGATTGATGAATCGAGAATCCCCCAAGACGGAAGGCTCTCAACCTGGGTAGGAGAAAAAGAAGTAGACCTGAGGGTCTCATCTCTTCCGACGGTTAATGGAGAAAAAATTGTGATGCGTGTACTCGACAAGTCAAAAAAAGTTCCACAACTAAAGGATCTGGGGATTATGGGAAGAAATTATGACTTAATTGTAGACGCCATCTCTCAACCAAACGGAATTATTCTCACTTCAGGGCCAACGGGATCAGGAAAAACAACGACCCTTTATTCGGCCATGCACTTCGTCAACTCTCCAGAAATAAACATTCTCACGCTCGAAGATCCAGTGGAAAACCAAATGGAAGGGCTCAATCAAAGCCAGATGAAACCAACTATTGGGTATAGCTTTGCCGACGGACTTAGAACAGCGCTACGTCAGGATCCAGATGTAATCATGGTGGGAGAAATTCGGGATAAGGAAACGATTGATATTGCCATTGAAGCAAGTCTTACCGGGCACCTAGTGCTCAGTACTATTCACACAAATTCAGCAGTTGAGACCATTACCAGAATCATCAACATGCGTGTGCCAGACTTTTTGTTGGTGGCTGCCATCAATCTGATTATTGCCCAAAGACTAGCCCGAAAACTCTGTGAAAACTGCCGCACGCCACAATCCCCTACTCCTGATGCTACCCATAGAATTCAGCAGGCATTTGAGGTGTTTACGCCGTATGAAGGACTCGATATGAATTTGTTTAACACTCCGGTCCTTTATGAAGCTAATAAGGACGGGTGTGATCAGTGCGAAGGACAAGGATACAAAGGACGAATCGGGATATACGAAGTAATGCCAATGACACAAAAGATAAAAGAAGCTATTATTGGAAAGTCTTCCAATATAGAAATAGAGAATATTGCACGAGCCGAAGGGATGATATCACTTGAACAGGATGGACTTATAAAAGCCCTTCAGGGACATACCTCACTCACCGAGGTTTACAAACTTGTAAAAGACTAAAAAATGCCCAATACAAATACACCTCCAAACAAAAAAGAAGCCGGGCTAAAGCTGAATATTTCTGAAAAACAAGAAGTAGTAAAAGAAGACAAAGCGCCCACCTCCATAAAACAGATCTACGAATCAATCAATAACTGGTTGATTGATCAATCCACTATCTCTACTCAGGAAAAACTTCTGTTTTTTCAGCTTTTAGGGTCCATGATTAACGCGGGGATGCCGATCACTGACAGTCTTTATATTCTTCAAAAAGAAACGGAAAACCTGAAACTCAAGATGATTATTCGGGACATGAAATCTGACATTGAAGAAGGGGAAAGCCTGGCCGATGCCATGAAAAAATTTCCAGATGTTTTTGATACTGCTACCTGCTCTGTTATTGAGGCCGGTGAAAAATCTGGACAGCTCAATCACATTATTAAAGAGCTCGTCAGTCAATACTCGCGACTTTTCTTGATTCAGGAAAAAGTGAAGTCGGTTACAACCTATCCAAAGGTGGTTTTTGGGGTGATGGTTTTGGCGGCAGTGATTGTGGTAATCTTCGTGGTGCCAAAACTTAAAGAACTATTTGGTGGAGCTGGGAATCTTCCTCTGCCTACCAGAATTCTCCTCACTATAAGTGATATTGTTCGAGAATTTGGATTTATATTGCTCCTGATATTTGTGGTCTTGTTTGCGCTCTTTAAATACTGGAGTCATTCGCCGGCAGGGAAGAAACAAATGGCCAATATTATGCTCTCTGCCCCTATCATTAGTGAAGTACTCAGGAATATGATTTTGGTGAGGGTGACAAGAATATTTGGATTCCTTATATCAGCAGGAGTTCCTATAATTGATAGTTTAAAAATATCAGCCAACATTGCCGAAAGCCAGATCTATAAAGAAAAGCTCTTGCTTGCCGCTGACGATCTATCAAAAGGGATAATGATAGCCGAAAATATTTCAGACGATCCAAAACTCTTTCCCTCTATGCTGGTAAGCATGATGTCTATTGGGGAAAAAACAGCTACACTCGACAAAGCCATGAGTAAAGTCGCTCAGTTTTACGATGAAGATTTAGACCGAAAAATTCAGAATATGTCTAAACTGATGGAGCCAATAATAATGATATTGATTGCCATTGGTGTAGGATTTATGATTGCGGCGATTTATCTTCCTATTCTTCAGATGAACGATAAAATCCTTGGTTAGTTGACCCTAATGCAGAAAAGAAAGTTATGAATACGTCTGACACTCCCCTCTTACTTGCTTTTGGAGCGCTCACGCTTTTTGGACTCATTATGATGAGTTCGATGTCCATTTCGGGGAGTTTCGATGTAACGGGGCAAAACGACTTCTACTTTTGGCGTCATTTTTGGCACATAATCGCCGGAATCCCGCTTTTTTTTCTGGCCTTTAAGTTCCCCTACCAAAAATTACGGCATCTCGCGCTTCCCCTTTTTGTGGGGTCCCTAATTCTCTTGATTCTCACCATTACTATAGGGGAAAGTTATGGAACCTTCGCGAAACTTTGGCTCAAAGTGGGGCCCATCTCCTTTCAGCCTGTTGAGATTGTAAAAATTGCGATCATTATTTTTTTGGCGGCTTTTTTTACGAATGGAAAAACAAAGGTTGAAACATTTCAGGGAGGCCTTCTCCCCTTCTCTTTTATTGTGGGACTTATCGGGATCCTCATCATAATTCAGTCTGACTTTGGATCACTATTTGTGCTGACCTCAACCGCAACAGTCATCTACTTTATGGCCGGAGCCTCACTCCAGCATTTGATCGGTGGAATGGGGATTGCGGCCATGGGAGCTTCTATCATTACTTTTACCAACCCCTACATTCTTCATAGAATTAAGGTCTTTCTCAATCCTGATCTTGATCCGCTCAACACTGGTTTTCAGATGAAACAAGCCCTTATCGCCATAGGTTCTGGAGGGCTTTTTGGACGTGGTTTTCAGAACTCAATTCAAAAATTCGACTACCTTCCCGAAGTACAATCCGACACAATCTTTGCGGCCATTTCCGAAGAAATGGGATTTTTTAGGATATTGATCCTGATTGGACTCTATCTCTTTATCGGTTACAGAGGCTTTCTTATAGCGCAGAAGACGTCTGATAAATTCGCTCAACTTCTTGCGATAGGGCTTACCGTCTTAGTCGTTGGGCAGGCCTTTATAAATATAGGAGTCAATCTGGCGCTCCTCCCAAATACAGGAATTACGCTCCCTCTTATCTCTTATGGAGGAAGCTCTCTCTGGGCGACAATAATAGCGATGGGGATGCTGTTGCATTTATCAGCCAATGCCAAAGCTAGTTCCTCTGTGAGTCGATACTATTACAATTAGCTTTTTAGAGTTTTTAAAAAAGAGGCCCATTCGAGCCTCATTTACTGTAAACAACATTAAGGAAGACGATTATTTACCAACTCCAATCAACTCAACATCGAAAAGTAAGGTTGAATTAGGGGGAATGGGGCCAATACCTCTTTCTCCATAGGCCAACTCAGGGGCAATAGTAAGTTTTCTTTTCTCGCCAACCTTCATACCCTCAACCCCTAGGTCCCACCCTTTTATAACCTGTCCAGCGCCGAGGGCGAACTTAAAAGGGGTTCCACGATCTACACTCGAATCAAATTTTGTACCATCGGTAAGGGTTCCTGTGTAGTGGACAGAAACTATTTGACCACTCTCGGCGGTGTCCCCTTTCCCTTTCTCTAAAACCTCAATTTGGAGGCCCTCAATTTTCTTTTTTGTCATAGCATTATCTGATGAAGAAGTACTTTGCGACGACATATCTACCTTATCACACCCCAAAAGTAAAACCGAAACCAGCGAAACCAACACAAATTTATTCATTTTAAAGTATTAAATACATATTTACTGCCCCCTTTACTTCTTAATTCTTATAAAAGAAATCCAACTACTATTGTTTTACATCCATATCTGTTCCCCCAAAGGGAAAGAATCCTACTTTTCCATCTGTGTCAGCTCCAATCCATTCGGGAAGATAGAGCACAAACCTTGAAGAGTTCCCTACCTTCACTCGGTCATTTAGGGAAACCCTCAAAACTAATTCATGGTTCGTCCCCTCCTTTAAAACAACCCAATTATTAAGAGGAAGAGAAACCAAGTCATCTGTAATAGAAATTCGAGAAGAAACGGCTTCACCATCGAGTTCTAGCCAGGCTTCTGTATAATCAGAAGCTCCACCATTTCCTATTCTTCTGAACTGAACAAAAGAAAGTTTAGTGTCGCCTTCTTTCGAAGTTATATCGAGTCCCATCGCACGTACACCTTGTTGTCCAGAGATAACCTGAAGACGTTTTTGGTCACTTTTTGACTTAGAAATATAAAGTGTCCCGGAGTAATCATTTAAGACGGGGGTTTCTACCTGAGGAGCAAAGGATGAATCAGGAGGAGAAACCGGTAGATCAGGTTCCTTCATTTTAGGCATCTCTTTGACGAAAGATTCTTGGGGGGCATCCGCTAAATCAAACGGAGAGATCCTTCCTGTTTTCTTCATAAAACGAAAAATCTGCTCAGAAATCTCAGATCGTTCGGGGTTCTTTGCCGGATGAAAATAATGTTCCATTCCATGTGGCGCCAAATCAGAATTCGATAAAGCCCTTTCATATTTTTTGAACCACTCTTCACTTTCTAACTCAGGATCGTAAATCGCACAATGAACCTCAAAACCTTTGTTTACTGAGCCTTTATTAAAAGCCGCCAAACTTCCCTGAATGTAGGCATAAGTGCGACAGATAAGATCATCGTTCTCATAAGAAATGAGATCACTCAAAGTTGTAGAGGCGGTGTTAAACTCTTCTCTCACAAACTCCTCTTCATTAAAAAAATCTTTGATGGCCTTCTCGATAGATTGAGTTTGGGCTGGAGTAACAGAAACACCACTAAAGAAACCATCCAACTTCTTGGTTATGACCGATCCTCTGTCTGGGCTATTCCAATCAAGCGTGCGTACCTCAAGGTCGCTCATGCCACCTACCTTTTCGTGCAAACGATCAAAAAGAGAAATAATTTGAGTATTATCTATGCCCGTGTCTGGTTCTAAATCAAAAGCAAGAACCAATATTTTAGCAATTTCTGCTCGATTAATTTTATTTCCAGGACGAAAATTTCCGTCAGGATAGCCATTTACCCATCCGTGATGTCGAGCGGTCTCTACATATTCAAAAAACCAGTCATCAACATGGACATCAGGAAAACTTGGCTCAATGGGGATATACTTTTTAGCGCCTGTTGCCAAAACGAGCATTTTACAAAACTCTGCGCGATTGACTGGGCGTGCCGGTTTAAAAGTTCCATCTGAATTTCCTTTGAGCACTCCCTTTTCCACTAATTTTTGAATCGGATAAGTAGCGAAATCAGGAATATCTTGAAGGTCAGAAAACCCCAAGGGAGCTGCCGAAACGGTAAAAGCAAAAAGCAAGCTAACGAGAACGGATGCCATTTTTTTCATTTTTTTGTGTTTTGAGACGGATATATACTACCGCTCAAACAGCTTTATTACAAGCTTACCGATGGAACATTTTTGAAAGATCATCAGAAGAAAAAAAGACGTGATTTGGGCGTCCATGAGGACAAAGTAATTTCCAATCAGTTTCTGCAAAATCATTAAGGAGTGTTTGCATTTCTAACTCGGTTAATGGATCACCAAACATTACAGAGCCTCTACAGCTTTGACGCTCCAGGGTTGAACGAAGCAGGAGTTCTATTGAATGCAATTCCTGGCTCTCATCCTCAAAGAATGAAGCAAAATCCTGAAAAAGGTGGTCTAAATTCGCTCCAGAGAGAATAGAAGGCAGGGCCAACACTTCTAGCTGATCATCAGAAAATACAAGGCTAAATCCTAGAGAAGTTAAGACTTCTTGATGCTCCTGAAGAGACAACAGTTCATCTTTAGAAAGTTCTATTGGCTGTAAAAGCAGAAGTTTTTGAACAGAAACTGATTTTTCTTTTGCCTCAACCAACAAACGTTCAAATCGTTGTCTTTCATGGAGAGCGTGTTGATCAAAAATATAAAGACCCCGCTCCCCTTCTGCCAAAATGTAACGGTTATCAAGCTGTCCAATTAATCGAAGTGAAGCCTCTTCATTGGCATGCCTAACTGGTAGGGTTTGTGGCTCTGTAGCAGGTACTTGAAACGATCGTGTTTGATTTAGCTCGGAAAAAGATGGCGTTGAGTTTCTCAGGAGTGTCTGAGAAAAAGAGTTTCCTTTAGAAATCTGGGAACCTGTAGGATGATCTGAAATTGAGGGGGTGGGTTTGCCGTGTTTATAAGAAGGGTTAAAAGAAATTGGGCTATCACTCCCCTGCTCTAAAGAAGCAATTACTGATTTTTTTAGAAAAGAAAAAACTTCAAAAGGTTCTGAAAATTTTACTTCTAATTTTCGCGGATGAACATTTACATCGACTAAAATCGGGTCAACATTCAGAAACAACACAAAAACTGGATATAAGTGTTTTTCTATTCCACAGCTCTTTAAGTAAGCCTCACGAACCGCATAATAAAGGCGAAAATCATCAATTCTTCTTTGGTTTACATAGATGTACTGGTGAGTTTTTGACTTAACCGCTTGTTCAGGACGTCCCACCCATCCAGAAACTGATAAATTGGGGCCACTTGAATCCACCTTACAGAAAATATTGGCGTCTAATTTGAGTAAGTTTCCTAGTCGTTGAGACAGGTCACTCTGGGGCAAATCAAGGACCAATTTTCCATCTTTATAAAGCTGGAAAGAAATATTTTCGTGGCAAAGGGCAAAATATACTACCTCTTTGTATATGGCTCGGTACTCTGTTGCCTCTGTTTTCATGTACTGGAGTCTTACTGGAACCGGTTCAAATAAATTTTTTACCGAAATTCGCGTCCCTGCATTAAGAGCCGTCGTCGTAACTGAAATTGGTTTTCCTGCCTGACACCTAAGAAGAGTACCATTAGAAGCCTCTTTGGTTTTGGTGGCTAACTCAAATTCAGAGACCGATGCAATAGCGGCTAGAGCTTCTCCGCGAAATCCAAAGCTCTGGAGGGAAAACAAATCATCAACCTGAGAAATCTTTGAAGTCGCATGTCTCAAAATGCACTTTGTGGCATCAGATTCATTCATCCCCCTACCGTTGTCTTCAACTTCTATAAGTTTCTTTCCACCCTCGTCCACTCTGACAATAATTTCAGTGGCTCCCGCATCAATAGAGTTTTCAACTAACTCTTTTATAACAGAAGCCGGCCGTTCGACCACCTCTCCTGCGGCAATTTGATCCGCTACATCCGAAGGCAAAACATGAATCGGCATAATAAAAAAGTTGAGTCTCGGACAAAACTATACCAACTGTCGATACCAAATACTAAAGTTATTCTCCTGCTGAAACTCGAATACCGGGACCCATAGTAGAATTAATGGTAATCGTCTCGATATAGGTTCCTTTAACCCCAGAAGGTTTAGCTTCTTGAACGGCCTTAATCATAGCGCTCAAATTGTCTGAAAGTTTGTCGGCTCCAAAAGAGAGCTTTCCAAAAACCGTGTGAATTATTCCATTTTTATCATTTCTGTACTCCAAACGTCCGGCCGCCAATTCTTTGATAGCTTTCTCAAAATCAGGGGTAATGGTTCCGGCTTTTGGGTTTGGCATTAAGCCTTTTGGACCCAGAACTCGAGCAATTTTTGCTAGTCCTCTCATCATATCTGGAGTAGCAACAGCCACATCAAAATCTGTCCAGCCCTTTGAAATTTTTTCAATAAGTTCGGTTTCACCAGCTTCAATCGCTCCGGCATCCAGGGCTTTCTTTTTATCTTCGTCAGGACAAAAAACTACAATATTAACTTTCTTTCCGGTTCCATGCGGAAGAGAAACTGTGGAACGTACCTGCTGATCGGCATGACGGGGGTCTACGCCGAGGGTAAAGTGAATTTCAGCCGTCGGGTCAAATTTGACAGTCGAAAAATCGAGCATCATTTTGATCGCTTCAGAGACAGGGAAATTTTCCAAACGATCAAACTTGTCGTAAGCAGTACGAAGAGACTTTGACTTTTTCATGATATAAGAAGTTAAGTGGTTCAAGCGAAATTAAATTTCTCCCACAAATAAAACTAGATTTGAGGCTCTAAGCCCATTCTTTCAGCGGTTCCAGCAATGATTTTAACAGCGGCATCCATATCGTTTGCATTAAGATCTTTCATTTTGATAGTAGCAACGGCTTCAAGGTCTTTCCTTGAAATGGGACCAATTTTCTCAGTATTTGGTCGACCTGATCCTTTTTTAATCCCCAACTGCTTTTTAATCAAAACAGAGGCCGGCGGAGTTTTGAGCTCTAGCTCAAAAGACTTATCTTCAAAAACATAACAGATGACAGGAATAATCAGACCATCTTTTTTTTGCTCCGCTGTCTTGTCATTAAATTCAGAACAAAAAGCCTGGATATTAATACCATGTTGTCCCAAAACAGGTCCTACTGGTGGAGCCGGTGTTGCTCCTCCAGCTGGGAGTTGAATTTTGAATTTTGTTGCAAACGGTTTCTTTGGAGGCATTGTTAATGAGTTAACAGTACAGAATAAAGCTATCTAAATATCCCCTAACTTATTTGTAGTTCTATTGAATTGGCTATATCTTTGGTATTACCTGGTTAAAGTCAAGCTCAACTGGTGTTTCTCGATCAAAAATAGAAACCATCACCGTAACCTTGGCCTTAGAGGGAGAAACCTCAGATACAATTCCTTCGTAATTGGCAAATGGTCCTTCTTTAATAACTACTAAATCACCTTCTTTGAGTTGGATATCTGCCTTTGGATCCTTGGCCCCCATTCTTCTTTTGATAATTCCAAACTCTTCAGGTAGAACCGGGACAGGTATATTTCCAGAACCGACAAACCCCGTAACATTAGCTGTATTTCGGACCACAAACCATGAAGCGTCCGTTACGATCATATTTACCAAAACATAACCCGGAAAAAGCTTTTTTTCTTCGACAACTTGCTTTCCAGCCTTAGTTACCAGTACCTTTTCCTTTGGGATTACAACTTCAAATATGTAATCTTGCATATTCATAGACTCAATACGTTGTTCAAGCGCACGTTTTACTGAGTCTTCATATCCAGAATAGGTATGAATCACATACCAATGACGTCCAATGGAAGGATCTTGTTTGACCATTTTATTTGAATTTTTCTAACGCATACATAATCACCTCATTAAATCCCGAATCTACCACGGTCAAGAAGACTCCTACCATAAGCATAATAGAGAGAACGGTAATCATAGAATGAATGGCTTGAGCCTTTGTTGGCCAAGTAACATTTCGCAATTCCGCTAGGGCTTCGGTAAAAAAGTTCTTCATAAAAAAGAGGCATAGAGCCCGCGGATTGTCTTATTTTTGAAGATATTGTCAATATTTTTTGTTCGAACCGCATTTAGTGACGTTAACAATAAAAATCATACAACATGTGAAACGTTTTGTATGTATAGAAATAGAAGCTTGTAACAGGCCTTACTCGAAATGAAAATTCATGAGAGATTTATATATAGAACAGTTAGAAGATTACAGGTTTTGAGTATGAGCAATTAAAAAGTGAAGACGACAACTGCATTTGACAGAGGTGTATTAAATGATAAAAAAGCAATGCTATTTGACAAACAATTCATAAAACGATTGCAGGAAAGGACAGTATCATGGGAAAAGATCTATGGGACGAGGCCATAAAGGCCCTAGAAACAACAAATACAATACAGAGAGGAGAGAGAAAAAAACTATTCCCCGCTCAACTTACTAGCTTCAATCAGTGTGCAGAGGGAGCTTCTGCAAGAAGACTATTGGCCCTAACGGGAAAAGAAATTAAGTTAATCGACTTTCGTTTTCCTATACCAGGTCTTAGCTCACACATGATCATGCTAACCGGGAATGGATTCGAAGTAGCTAACAAGTTTAACACCAAGAGAAGCAAGATCTCTTTAGAGGAAGTTCTTGAGATCATCGGGGAAGAAAAACGCTCTGTCATTGTGGTCTCAGGTATGAATATCATAATAAGTGAATTGGATAAAATAGCGCAACATCATGTCTCCTAACCGCCTCAGGCAGGAAATGGGAGCAAAAAACTAGAAAGGTCCTTCGTCACTGAAGGACCTACTATTCTAAGAACAAATTGCTGAGCAGACGAAAAGCGGTCTTATTAACTTTGTCAGTAAGTTTCTAGCACGTGAGAGATGGTATAAAAAAGGGAGACTAATACTTTCTAAATCATTAAGAGAACTGAAGAAAAAGGTCTACTTCAAGACTCTCGTAAAAGAATCAGCAATATTTTGGAAGATCCTGCTAATTAATTTTCCCTGAAATTAAGAAAAAACATAAAAAAGAAACTTGACAAAACATTGTGAATTACTATTTTTCAATAAAATAGACAGTAAAATATGCGTTATTTATGTCTATAGCGAGTATTAATAATTAGTAGACTGATGTCTCAAGACCCTGAAGTAGGACCTCCAATTGATGACACTCTTCAACACGAAGAAGGCGCAAATGGTGCAGAAGAAGCACTGTTTGATGAAAGGAATATGGATGATGAAGAAAGAGATTTAATCCTAAACGTAGGGACTCTTAATACGCATCCATTAAACAACAGACGTCTCTACAAAGCTATGCAGAGAATTTTCTTGGGAGATAAGTTTCTTACTCCAGAGAGATATCGCGCAATTGTGGAAGGAAACTATACTGGTTTGAATCTTGGAGAGCACGGTAATCCATATCAGATACAAGATTTTAGAAGCCTTCTTTATGCATTTGCTCATGCCAGTGCAAATCTTGAAAGTACTACTAAAGAAAGAACAAATGCTATCTTGATTGCTGGATGTGGAAGTGGGAGGCTTGCGGTGCCAACAGTAGAACTTGCAAAAAAGTATGGATTTCAAAAAGTGGTTCATCTTGATCTATTACAAGATCATGTGGATCAAACAGAGGCACTACTAAGAGAGGTGTATGCTCACGACCGCACAGCTCTTGATGGTGTTGAACTAGAGTTCATAACTGGGGACTTAATTAATAAAGCTGAAGAAATTCATGCAAGCGCAAGGGCGCAATTTGATATGGTATTTGCGACCTGGTTTGTAACACCAGAAATTGCTGATTTTAGTTCATCGGAAAACCTAAAGAAAAGTCGTGTACGACTCTATAAAGCTATTGCAAATGTTTTGAGCAAAAGAGGGATATTTGTAGAAGATATTCCTGATGTAGATCAACCTGGACGGTTCTACAATATTGGTAAAGTTAAAACAGAACATCTATTAGGGCACAAAGACATACTTCCTGGACTAAATAGACATATGCTTTTGTCTAACTTTCAAAGAGGAACCGGTGGAACTGAGCAGTTCCCATATCATCTAAGGTTTACACCTACCAAACGTTACCACGAGATAGAACTTAGAAGAGCGGGGCTTGTGCATCATGGACAAGCAAGAACCGTGACTCAGCCGATAGGAGTTAGACCAGGAATGAACACAACCGAATTCAATAATGGAGAAAGGATGCACGCTCTGATCGCCAGAAACAGTATTCCAGATATTGATGATGAACTAGAAAGAAGAGAAAAATCGCTTACAATCCCCCCTCGGAATCCCGAAGAAGCACAGGTAAAAAGAGTTGCGTTATTTCAAAAAGCAAGCTTGGGTAAAAAGCGAAATAAAAGAAGCAGATCTGGTTCTAGTGCCACAACTTCTTAAAAACCGCCTTCCAGGTTTCGGCCTTTCCCCTATCTCTGTGCAGAGTTCCCTGCGCTGGATTAGTAGTGAAAGTCATTACTAAGTCTCCAACAATATTCACATTGGCCATAATGGGGAAATCTTCCAGCAATTTTACTTTGGTATATGTACCATCAACTGACTTTTGATAGGCTACATCTTCGGGGCGATTTGGACAAAGCACGTTGGCTTCCACTTTGTTTCTGAGGCGACGCTCAATATATTTTTCAAAGAACTGATCCCCGATCTCTGGGTTGTCCAAGTTGTTTTCAATCGCGTAAATCGTACTTCCTGTCTTGATGGCTTCTTCCAGGACTTCTAAATAAACTTTTCGGATTCCATCCACGCCTTCATAAATCAAAAGTCCCATACGTCCATAATCAATAGAGGAAGGCTGAACAAACTTTTTTAGTTTCTGAAAAACCTCAACTTTCCTTTCAAATCTTTCTTCAAGCTGAGGCAAAGACAAAGCTCTAAAAAGGGATTTTCCATGAGAGTCCATGGTCGAGAAAATAAGCCCCTTTTCAAGTAATTCTTTAATACCCCTGTCGATTTCATTTAAGGGAAGACCCAAAATTCCCGAAATCTCATGGGCCGAAAGGGTCCCATGAATCAACACCTCTAAATAGATTTCACCGCTATTCTTCTCAAGATAGAGCAAGCGGTTGATCTCATCGAGGTCTATGGGAGGAAGGGACATGACAGAATTTAATCAGAAGCAGAGTCTTTAGGCTCTGAAAAATGAGGTTTTATCTGTTTTACCATTTCTAAAAGTTCCTGCAGAAGGAATCTTATTGTATTTTTATAAGAATGAAAGTTATTATTTTTTACAATTCGCTTGAAGAGCGGCAGAAGCACCTCGGTGGTTTCAAGCAAATACTCATCCTGTTTGGCCGGAGGGAATCCACTAATGGTTTGAAGATTGTGAATTCTATCAGCCATTTTTACAACAATTGCCTCAGGGTACTTTGCCCAAGAGAGCTCCATTTCATCAAGATTGCTCTTCATTCTACAATAAGATGTCTGCCAGCGCGGAGATTTTGAAAGCAAGTCCACAATATCAGCGACTCTATCTCCAAACTTAAAAGCTATGTACTCTTTTTTAACATGAGTGTCTTCTAATACATCATGAAGTAAGCCCGTAACAACACAATCTTCCGTTGCCTTCGCATCTAAAAGAATTAATGAAACAGCAATTGGATGAAGAATAAAAGGTTCCCCAGATTTTCTTACCTGGCCTTGATGTAGTTTAAAAGCAAGACTATAAGCCCTCCTTATTCGACCTAAGTCATAAGAGAGTTCAAGGGCTTTGTCTTCAAGGGGTTTGAAATACATCCAAAAAACGACAATATTCTCCAGCCTATCACGTTTTTGAAGATATACAAAACCAATTTTCGTGTAATTACTTGCAAAAATAAAAAATGACAATATATTGACAGCTGCAGAAAATATACAAATTAGAAAATCATAGTTTAAGATCCCTTTAATGGACTTCGAAAAAAGGCTAGAAGAAATAATAAATAAGATTAAATCTTATTATCCTGAGTTTTCTTCTCAACAGGAAGTAAAAATCAGAAAAGCCTATGCGTTTGCCGAAAAAAAACACAGAAAACAAAAAAGGTTTTCTGGGGATCCCTATATCTCCCATCCCATAGCGGTTACCGAAACTCTACTTTCTATTAAACCGGATCTAGAAACGGTTATTGCGAGTATTCTTCATGATACCATTGATGAAGCCAATGTAGATCCCCAGGAGATCGAAGACGAATTTGGTCCAAAAATTCGTTTTTTGTGCGAAGGGATCGAAAAAGTGGCGCAAGTTCAGCTAAAAAAGCACGATCAAAAATATGAAAACATCAGAAAGTTCTTTTTGGCATTAGCCGAAGATGTTCGTGTGATTTTTATTCGACTCGCCGATAGAATTCACAATCTCGCTACGCTTGAATATGTACCACCAGAAAAAAGAAAGCGAATCGCTCGCGAATCACTTGAGATTTATGCGCCCGTAGCGGCTCGTTTGGGGCTGTTTGAATTCAAAACCCTCATCGAAGACTATGCCTTTGAGCATCTTCACACAAAAGAATATGAAAGTATTTCACAAGAAATTATAGAATCGAGAGGAGAACAAAAAGAAATCGTCGAAAAAGCCAAGAGTACGATCAAGAAAATGCTGGAATCAGAAGGGATTCATTACATAGAAGTACAGGGACGACCAAAAAACCTTTATTCGATTTTTTCGAAAATGAAACGAAAAAAACTAAATAAGGTCTCAGATGTCTATGACCTCTATGCAGTTCGTATTTTACTGAGAGATGTAACGGATTGTTATCGCGTATTAGGGCACCTTCATTCACAGTGGAGCCCTATTCCCAAACGATTCAAAGACTACATAGCCCTTCCAAAGCAAAATGGATATCAAAGTCTTCATACAACTATCTTGGGGTTTGGGAAGATCCCAATTGAAGTGCAAATAAAGACGCTTGAAATGCATCAAGACGCCGAGTTTGGTCCCGCTTCCCACTGGGCCTACAAAAAAGCAAGAACCTCAAACTTTGATGCTCAATATATATCCAAAATGGACTGGCTTCCGGAAGAAATAAATATCAATGCGCAAGATTCACCAGAAGAATTTTATGAAAGGGTGTCAAAATCTATTCTAGAAGAACGAATATACGTTTTTACACCCAAAGGAGAACTAATAAATCTTCCGAATGGTTCAACCCCTGTTGATTTTGCTTTTGCGATCCATTCAGAGATAGGTGAGAGCTGTATTGGATCAAAGGTTAACGGGATTATCAAACCCCTTGATTACAAACTAAAAAGAGGCGATGTGATTGAAATCAAAACTCAGAAGGGAAGAAAAATTAATACCGACTGGATCAAGTTTGTAAAATCTTCGAGAGCTATTACGAGGATCAAAAACTTTATTAATCAAGAAAAAGAAAAGTTCATCAAGGGATCGGTAAAGGTCCAAAATCAAGAACCAAAACTAAGGCTAAAAAAGAAATCTATATTTCACAGGCTCGGGAATATTTTTGCCGAAAAAAAGGAAAGAGAAGTCATTATAGGAGGAGAAAGAAACATCCCTTTTCAGAAGGCTTCTTGCTGCAATCCTAAACCCGGCAACAGTATTGTGGCCTACCAAACCAGAGGACTCAAAGTATCAATCCACAAACACAATTGCGCACAACTTAAAAACTTAGAACCAACTCGTATGCTCGAAGCGCATTTTCTCACGATTAAAACGTTCGAGTTAATGGCCGATGATCGAGTGGGACTCTTTCATGACTTGATTCACATCGTTTCTGACTGTGGAATAAATATTGTTAAATCCTCCGTTCAGTTTGACCGAAAAACAGGCCTAACCCGTTGGCTCTGTACCGTTGAATGTACATCAGATCGTGATTGTGAAGCCCTGGCAGAGCAGCTCCTCAAAGTTCCAGAGGTTCAGTCACTGAAAAAGGTTTAACCTATGGTTGTTAAGCTGTTAACAGAGGCAGAATTGACTTCTGCCTCTGACTTATAGAATATCTACAAGCTCTTTAACAGTTTAAAAATCTACAAGGCTAGTTGTTTTTGTACCGGACGTTTTCTATAAATACCAATGGTCGAAATCAACTCCTCCTTGTAGAGACAAGAAGAGTGATTTCGTTTGCACACAGGAGAGGCAATATGTCACAAGATCACATTCACGGGGCCTGTATGGATATTACAGGATTTGTTCTTCCATTTTCTCAGACTACCTTGTGCACACCGGAAGTAGCACAAAACAAAGGCCTTCTACAACAATTGGCGCAAGCCATGGCTGAGCATGATTGGTTTAGATCCTCCAACATGAGATCAATGATCAAGACTCAGATGAAAACAATGGGATATGAAAACCTTTCATTGTCCCCTATCCCAGTTCAAGAAAGAGATGCAAAATCCGGAGAACACCGGAACAATTTTCAGCTCTATGCTACACCACAAAGGCACCTTATCGTTGGGACCTCAAAATGTGGTCGATATGAAGTAGGGTTTCAGTTGAGTCTTCATTTTGACCTGAGCTATTCCCTCTACTATTTCAATCGAGTTGTAATGATCAACTCTATCTACAGTGTGAAGGACCTTGAAAGAAATGAACCAATCTCCATAGAAAATCTTCCAGAAGTCGTAGTAACCCCATTTCTACGATCAGGACCTTCTGTAATGGAGCCTCTATTCATAGAGGTACTGACACAATTTTGGGAGCAGACAAGAGAGGGGCACCAAGACCACGCCAGCAAAGGGTTACTTCATCTGGATATCGGAAGATCATCAGCCATAAGTATCAATTTGGCTCGTAATATTTTTCGTTATTCAGAGGTCGCAAGAGAAGAACAGTTCAGACTATCTAAGATCTATAAACAGCTGCAAGAGGAGGGGGAGACTGAACTGTCCAAGGCCTTTGAACGGTTTCTTGTGAACGCATACTGGATGTGTGAAGGGGAAGAACCGAGTCTCGATTATGCACATCCTGAAAACCCCAAAATTGATCTAGATCACTTCATGCAGAGATCTAAAGAGAGATGGCAGGCGTTCCTCGACACACCAAGAGCAAATCGATACTTGGGCGTCTTTCACAGAATCTTCTTTGGTAACTCATCAGGATACCAAGTGATGAAGACTATGGAGGTGGGCTTTGATCTAACCTATTCAGTACAGGTTGAAGTTCCACCTGATCCCACAGAGGCCTATTCAAGAAGCATGCGGTGGGGCATTGGATATGTTGCTACACCAATAGGACGTCACTATAAGATGTTTCTCAAAATGGGAGATCGAGGAGAAGATCAGGTTCGGTTGATCCAACAAGCACAAGCAGAAATGGAACTCTGCCCAAGTTTGTGGAGCGTACACATAGCCCAGAGAAACCTTGAAACTCAGATGGGACAATCACTAGAGAGGATAGGTGGACTATCATGGCTTAGCAGTGGAAGCATTGCCATCTCGGATGCTCTACGTGTTCGGAAAGAAATGGATGAATTGGATAGGATCTGGGAAGGTGTAACGGAGAAAATGGGATGTGGAGCTTGTTGTTGTACTGCTTAGCAAGGAGGAATTCGTCCCGGTGTATGCCACACCGGGACAAAATTTTAATAAGCAAAAAGCCTGTTCATCCGTGAACAAGCTTTAAGGATGCATTGGAAAGTTTGGCACAAAGCCAACTTCTCAAAGACAATGTATTGGTGGGAAATCCCTTTCCCAATCTTGGTAATCATTTTGTGTGGTTGCCCTCAATCTTTTCGGTGATCATGATCACCTGACCATCCTCAAGTTCATACTTCTGAGGATTTACAGGTTGATCATCAACCGTAAGCGTCTGCCGGTTATCAACCCGAATATTGGCTAAATTCAGGGCATCCTGAACCGTGGACCCTTCCTTCAGTTCGAGGGCTTGTGGCATACGACCTACCTGAATAAGGTCAACTTCAATCAGTTTTGCACCCATCATTCACTCCTTAACTTCTTCTGTTTACGCATTTGTTCTGGGTCGAACATCTGCATGTTTTCAAACGATATGATGACATGAAAGGGAACATTCACTTCCTCACCCTGTTGCTTTTTGAACCACTTGAAAAGCAACCAGAGTACCGCCGAGGTAATGCCCCACGCAGTAGGACCAACAGAAATCGAAGATCCACAGGCGCTCTGAACGGCTTCAGAACTCGGGAAAAGTGTTTGCTCCCACTTCGCAGCAAGATCAGTATCCAGGGGCCGAAAGGCATAGATATACCCCGAGTCAACACCCATGCGCGTTTCGATCATAAGCTTGATGTGAGCCTTATATCGAATCCCCTTCTCCCAAATGGCCCGGCGGGTATCCATAGAATCGACGAGCAAAAAGACCACCTCGCCAAATTGCTCATTACCAGTGACAGCTTGTTGATGGGGTGTGATCTTCGTTCCCACATCACGCTCAATGATTTCGGCCAAGGCCTGGACCTTGGGCATACCTATGTGCCCACGCCCATAAATCTGATTTGGGGGATTGACAGGATCAACCATGTCATCATCCCAGATGTGAATATTACGCACGCCTTGCTTGGCAAGCAGGTAGGCAATGTGAGAACCGGTAGCCCCCACGCCAATGATATCAACTCTTCGATCGCCAAAGGCAGTGGCATCGAATGCTGATAGGTGTCGTACAAAAGAAACATCCATATGCTATTCCTCTTCTTTTTGTGGTTGGGGAGGAGCCGGATAAGGCGAAGTGTCCCTCTGGTCTACATCCCAGACGTGGATACCTCTAACGTCTTGATCAGGCATATCTGGCATCGGATAAACAGGGTCAGGCGGTCCCGAACCCAGTAGTGTGTGGCCAGAATGAAGACTTGTCACACGTTCGTCCAGCAAAAGCCTCACCCGTTCCTTTTCCTCTTGATCCGGAACAAATGGCTTTTCCGCTCGCCAGGGAACATGGTTGATAACAATTGGCCACTCTCCATTAACGAGGTAGAGAGAAAAGTCCGCCTGCCCACTTTTGTTAAAGATTCCGCGAATGAAGAATCGATCACAGGCTTCAAAGATATTCTCCATCTGGTGTATATCCTGGCCACTGGGGGATACTCCCATCCACACGTGGCTGTGGCCCCAAAAGAGAAGTTTGGAAACCAGTATCTTTCCTTCTTTCCGATGAGCCTTATCTTTGAGGAACTCCTCCCACAGAAAATTACTCATCTTTTCAGCTGAAAAACGGTTGACTACCCCACTTACTTCCTGACGGGGAACGTAGACCTTTTCGAGACGAAAGGTACTCCCCTGTCTCTCAACGGTGCAGAACCAGCCAACTTCCATGGCTCCCATCTCTACCAGGTAATACATGGTGGTAAAAGCCTCGGGTGAAATAGTTATTTGAGGCTTCGTTCCCCCCATTAGCTCCATCCTTGTGAGCTCCTTGCTGTGGTGAGGAGCAAACGGCTTATGGACCTTTGGAGGGGCTCGATAAACTGGTGGCGTTGGTTTGGGAGGAATCGGACTAGAACTTGTGTCCGGTTTTGTTGGTTGTGGCTGTGGAGGCGCATGCCCCCCGAGAATCATTCTCCATAGATTTCCTAAGGCTTTCATTCGTCTGTCCTTTCTCATCCTCTCAGGGAATCCATGAGAAGAAAAAAGAAAGCAGGGCCCAATAAAGGGCCACTGCGGTGTGAAGGCCCTCGAATCCTCTGTGAAGAAAATTCAAGAGACCAATGACAATCATCAGGCTGCCTGCGCTTCTCTCGAAAGGCGCTGAGCCCTTAGATACAATTGCTTCCAGGGAAGCGGCACACGATGGATGCTGTTCCCACGCCCCCTATTATTAAAATCTGGAGCGCCCTCTGGAACATATATCTGTCCTGAGCAGTTTTGGGAGTGTATCGTAACCGGCCCGAGGCAAATCGCCTCAAACTGGGCCCCTATTCCATCGATGACCATGGAGTCAAAGACCCCCTTTACGACCACTCCTGGTCCAGATTTCTTACGCTTTCTTTTTCCCTGAGAAAGCGATCGAACCGACTGCTCATAATTCATGCAGACCTGTTCAGGCTGGCTCGGATTGGGAGGACAAGATGGCTGGTCTATCTCACGATGATTCGGAGCCTCCAACACATCTACTTCTTTCTGTAGCGGAGGAACATCATGAGTGACATCCAGATCCTCAAGTGTATCAGTTACCTCTTGAGGAAGAGTCAGCGGTTCAGGTTGATCCGCATCCTCCTCACAGGCATCAGGTTCTGGAGGATCATCCAGCACCAAAGATGCTTCCGGCGTATCGGGTTCCTCCTCTACGACCGGTTCTTCTTGATCTTCCTCCTCTAATGTTGGTTCCTCCTCAGGAGCTTGGGGCTCTGCAGGGGGAGGGCAATCAGGAATCGGATCAGGGTGGACCTCCTCATCTGCCGGGGGTGAATCACAAATCGGGGCCTGGGCACGTTGCCCCTCAGAAACCTGTGGAGCAGGTTCAAGAGTCGGAGTTGAATCGGTGGCGACCTGGGCCGACTTTTTCTTGGCCAAAGACCAGAGCCAAACGGTAACCAGCCCAGTAACGAGCAAGTAGGCAAACGGCAGGCCAAAGTTGATCATGATTTCTGACACAAGAAGTCCTTGCGTATCCCACGTGACGGGAGGCAGAACTTTGTTGTAGTAATCAATCGCTACATAGAGCCACACAATAGCCGCCGTCCTAAAGCCGATAAAGCGGAAGGTGAACAAAAATCCACGGGCCCAAAGCATTTTGCTCAAAGTCAAGACCGCAAGCCCAGCAAGCGTAGGGGCCCACTGGTTTTGCAGCCAGGCAAAGCTCAGCTCCTGAGGGAGACTGACTTGCATCTGCTTCAGCAGCGCTGGTGCCACAGAAATGTTTTCATAGGCAATCAGAGTCAGGCCCAACACAGACAGCAGAGCCGACAAGCAGGAGTTGATAAAAGATCCAAAACCGCTGGCGCGGGGAGGATCGATTGGTTTCGCCATTCTCCAGAGCTGCATAGAAAGAATCAGCAAGAGAAAAATGGTGAGGGGTGGAACAATAATATTCAGGAAATGAGGCAGGCTCATCACCGAATCAAGGTTCCACGTGGACGCGGTGGTAATAAAGGTCAGGTATTGAGCCTGGTTCTCCAGACCCAAAAGACCAATGAACGTCAGGCACAGAACAGCCAGCGTCCGAAAAACCACCGCCCGCAGGGAAGACGTAATCCCCTTTCTCCAGATGATGATTCCGAAGCCAAAAATTATGAAACCCAGCGCGGTGTTCAAGTCAATGCGGCCAAACAAATCAAGCGATTCGGTGACCGGCGCAGGCAAATTAAGGCTCAGAATTAGGTTTTTCACAAAAGGGAAGACGTTATAAACCATCAACGCCAACCCCACCAAAGTTAATACAAACGCAGAAAACTTCTCCATCTAAGAGCGCTCCTTTTCGTAGGTGAAACACAAGGTTTAAACACAAAATGATATGTCAAAGATTCTATATTATATAAATAATATAATGATTTACTAATGATGGAAATTGAAAAATCAAGTAAATAGTGAGAACAATTTGTTGTTACCACTTTTGTAGCTGATCTCGCTTGCAAATTGACAATGTGATGTTAATAGAATAATAAAATAGAGGGAGAGGGCTTAGAAAATGAATCAAATGACTGAAGAATCAAATTTTGAACGGAGTGCAGAAATTCTATTCTGCCGTTTGTCAACCCTAGGAGAAGGGGCCCTGAGCAAGGATTATCAGCATCTTTTGGAGTACATAGATCATTTAATAACCTCTAATAATTCAGAGATAGGATTGCAGAATACGAGTGTAGGTCGTCATGAATGTAAGGCTCAATTTGGTCACTATCTGCCGTCTGAAATAAGAAAGCTAGAAATAAGTGAGGAGGGTGAAAATGAAGTTGATCAAAAGCTTCTGATGATACAAATGATTAGCCGAATCTATGCCCAAGGAGGCTTCTTCCCCATTGAATCATCAGAATCATTTAAAGAAGAATACAGAGGTTATAATTCCCCCCCCCCTCCAGTTGATTTTTGGAAACAAAACTCACGAGTCCTTAGAGGCTTTGTGAGGAAATTTAATAAAATCACCAATAAAACAAAAAAAGCAACACGGGACCTATTAACTTTAACTTCTCAGTATTTTCACTGTTTAGGAGAATATGCCAAAGCGGCGGGAGATGAATCAGAACAAAAAGGTGCGCAAAATATCAAGCAAGAGATAGACGCAGTATTATCAGGAGAATACACAGAATCATCTCCTGCTCAGTATGTTAATGGAATTAGAGTGGTAGACGCCGAAGAAGAAAAACATAATAAAGATATTTCTCCTGAGCTATTAGCACAACTGCCGCATAGACCGCCCTACATTAGACTTACTCCAGAAGAAGTAATATGGGATTTGTTAAAGGTCCATGAAGTGGCCACTATCAACAATATTTACCCATCTAGGTTATTTAATGCTTGGAAAGGAGAAAGAGAAGTCATTATTTTAAGAAACCACACAATTACTCTGTCCTGTAGATTTTTAAGTCAAGAATGGATGGAGCTTAATCTTAAGAGAGAAGGAGAAGAAAAAACTGAGCCCTATGGCCATAGTCTAACTAGAGAGGTTGATTTTAGCCTCTTTGAAGCCATTGATAAGATTGCCCAAGATGAGCTGCTGAGACATCGATTAAAAATAATTTCAGGATGGAGAAGGTTTGATCCTCCAATCATAGAGGGGGATGAAACATGGGAGCAAATTCACAAACTAGGAACGCCAGAAGAAAAGAAAAAATTAGCGGAGTACGTGGAGGCGCAGGAATGGCTTCTAGAAATAGAGAATGAAAATGTGCTTCATCAAGATTCATACGAGATCGAGAGAATAATTGAAAGGAGAAGGTCCGTTGAAATATGCATAGCAGATATTGAATACGATATAAGTCTCCAAAAAAAAGCCATCTCCCAAATTGAATATATACCACCAGAAAGAAGGACCAGCATACATACTGAAGGGGGCCAGGTAAAAATAATTGAAGATCTACCAAAAGCGGAGCTCATTTGTGCTCTTGGTACGAGAGATGAAATCAAAAGACAGAGCGCAATACAAGAATACACAGAGCACATCAGAAATGCGGCTCGAATAAGTAAAGAAGAACACCAACAATTAACCAAGTTTCTAGAAGAGTGGGAACAAATTTATAGAAAAATTAGAAGAGAACAAATGCAGTACGCTTTAGCGGTTAGAATGCTGGGGGAAGAAATGATCTCAGACAAGAGCCAAGCATTGATCAGAAAAGAAGGAACAGATGAAGAAATAAGAACCCTGGTTGAGATTATAACTTTTAGCAAAAGTCTTGGGAAAGAGACGAGAAAACAAAGGGTCAGCAAAAAAGAATTAGATGATTTTAGCTCTGAATTCGAAAGGCTAAAATCGATTCCGGACCACATTACAGAAGAAATGGAGGTATGGGAGTTCATGCAGATTAAAACGGCTATTATTTTGCCACTTCTTCAGAGTCGGAAAGACGACACCCAAGAAGCGACTAGATTTTTTGGACTTTTTCAAGAACGCGATAAAACAAGAGCGGAATTGAAGTTTCTCGCAAAAGGTCTTGTAGTACTGAATGACCTTCAAAATTTATCTTTCAGTAGCCAGCAGAGTGTAAATCTAAATAACGCAGAAGCTTTGTATGCTCAACTGATAAAAACACTTCCATATCAGGCTCAGGGTTCTTCTGAATTTATTTCCTCAGAGTTTGTAGTGCACACATTGCTCGAAAGAGCGCAGATGGATATCAAAATCATAGACGGGAATGGTAGCACGACGATGACAGCTATGAAGCCTGAAGAGTTTTCGGAAGAAAGTGAGAGACTCTATATTCATATTTGGTCTTCTCCAGAGCACGAAATCCCCCTCCAGACAATAGCTCTACCAAATAAAATTTTTGGAGAAACGACCAATTTAGATTCAGATATCTGTCTACCTGGATCAAAAGGACAAATTATAACCGATGAAGAATCAGGATTTATTGTTGGTCAGATAATCGACAATCACCTTTTCGTACTTCTCGGAAGAGGAGCCTTTACCACAGAACAAGGATGGGTGAACTATCTCAAAACCATAGTTCAAAAAGCCAGATCAAATAGTGAAAAAGAGAGCAACCTTGAGGTACCAAAACTACTTATTAAATCTCTAAAAGATGTACCTCCAGACCCTGAAACGGAGATCCCCACCCTTAGAGAGGAACTCTCGAAAGCCGTCCTGAAGACAGATAAAATTGATGCTGAATTGGTGGGTGAGCAATTGAATGCAAAAATGGAAAGGTTTGCACAGGAGTTTGATAAAATCATGAATCACGAAAAAGTCGAAAGAATATATGTCAGTGATGACTTAATAGTCGTCAGAACACATACCCTGTTTTGCCGTGACCCTCGGTCAGGTACAATCCATCGTATAGGAAGGTTTAAAATCACAGTATTGCCACACTATAAAGAAGATAAAAATGTCAACTACCATATTAGATGGCTCAATCTTGATGGGCGGATTGGGTGGGAAGATATGTATGCTCCCCATGTTGATGGCCATGGAAAAGCCTGCATGGGAAATCAGCTAGATTTTTTTAGAACCCTTCTCAAATCCCAACAATACTATCCAATTATTACTCAGGCGATACGATTTGTAGAGTCGGCAAATACTGGTGATTATTGGGGAAAGAGAGTACATCACTGGCCTAAAGCCAGAAGAAATGGCTAACTACCAACTTCTAACATTAAAAATAACAGAATGGAGACACAATTATGGAACCCACCTCGCTATCCCATTGAGACAGATCTAACTTTTTATGGGTTATCACACAAAGAAGGAGCAGAAATCAATGAACAACAGCAATCATGTTTTGAGTTGATTGATCAACTATTTGTCAACGACGCAATAAAAAAAGGAATTCATGTCTTTATTTCTGAATCTCACGAAAATAATCTGCCCTCTCACTTTAATCCCTACCGAGTAGCCAAGAGAGTTAATCTGATATTGGTTGAAGAAGGATTGGATCCAGCATGCGAAGAGAAAACCCACCGTACTATTGAAACGGTAATCAGAATATTGGGGGAAGGAGGTTTTAATTTGGTGCATGCCTCAGGTGATTTTCACAAATTGTTCCCCGACCACGAATACCCCTCCCCCCCCCTCGAGTTCATAAGGAAATTATCTGCTGCAAAAAAATTCTTCAAAAAATGGTTCTCAAGAAAAGCAAAAGTTGTTTCTAGAAAAAGCCTGGAAAGATCATCGAAATTCATTCGATGCCAGGAACAGTTCATGAGTAATTCATGGAGTGATTCAGAGCATGAAGCAATGCAAACAACGAAGGCAGAGGTAGACGAAGCCCTAGCCGTAATTCCAGATGAAGAACAACAAAGTATCGTAAATGCAACAAAAGTTGTCGTTAGAGCGAATCCTCCAATTGATGTATTAAAGGACCTTCCAGCACATCAACCGGTTGTAAAACTCAACACAGAAACCGCAATTTGGAACATTCTCAGGGTTCACGAAAGAGCTATAACACTGGGTAATACAGATCCAAACGAAATATTCAAAATATGGAAAGGCTACCGAGACATCGTAATCAGTGATGAAGAATATGTAACCATCTCCTGCACGCATCTTAGTCATGATTGGATTGAGATAGAGCTAAAAAATCCTGGCTCAGAAGTGAGTGAAGTGAAAACAGAAAGAATCCCCATTTCATTCGACCTTCATGAAGCCATTCAAAGAATCAATGACAGAGAGCATATTATTAAAAAACTAAAGGCACTCAGTGACGAAGATTATGATTTCACTATAAGCCCCATTTTTGAAGAAGACGCCATCTGGACAGAAATAATGAAGTTTGGGAATGGAGAAGAAAGATACACTCTGGAACAGTATATGAATGAGCAGAAAGACCTATTGACCACAACCAACAAAAAATGGCTCAGACCTGGTTCAAGTCTTTCTAGAGGGCTCAGAGATAGTCGGGCCTGGGTAGAAAAAACACATAACGCAATAAAAAAACGCATCCAACGTCAAGCAAGTCTAAAGCGACAGCTTGAAATCTTAATAAAGAGAGATTCTAATGTTGTCAGAATCTTTGGAAACGAAGCTGAGGTTGAACGGCTCAAAAGGGCCATAGAATCAAATAGCATCATTCAAACCAAAGAACATCTAAATCAGGAACTCTTTAATAAAGCCGAAAGACGCTATCAAAAATTAAGCGAAACACTAGAACTAATTCGAGATGAACGTGAACGACACTCAGAAGCACAATCACACGTTGAGCAAAATCCAATTCCCGACAAAGTAAAACAAATGGTAAAAAGAGAGGGAACTCAAAAAGAAAATCAAGCGCTCGATGACGTAGAAGCTTTCAAAGAAGTAGTTTCGAATGAAGAAAGAATTTCAAAGAGTGTCTATGAGGTATATTTATCACTGTGGGAGGAGGTGCAAGAGCTGCCCGAGAAAATTGCAGAAGAAACAAAAATAGGGGCCTTTATAAAGTCAAAGGCCCCTCAAGCAATCGAAAACCTAGAAATAAGAGGGAAAAATGAAGGATCTAAAAGAGCCGTAGAATTTTTTGAAAGATTTATAAGAGAAAATATCAAAAGAGCTACACTGGCCAATCTATTTGAGGGGGTAGCCACAATACATGAAGCCTTTGGTATTTCATCACCTACATACAGAATCGGCATGGACAACGCCGAAGCCGCATATGGAAAGTTGATATCCGCTCTGCCCTACAAATTAGAAATCGGCACAGCGCCAGTCAATTCGGCCTATGCTGTGAGAACCCTCCTCAACTATACGAAACAGAATACAAAATTTCACGATAGAAAAGGTCAAAGGAGTGAGAGGATAGATGATGACCAATTTCATATTCACGTTTGTTCATCACCTGAACACTCAAGTGTCTTAAAGACGATTCCTATTCCTCACTCAATATTTGGAAATGAAACAAAACCAAACGCACTAGTCTGTTTGCCAGGTTCAAAAGGGCAAATGATAAAAGACAACCAAAGTGGCTTTATCTGTGGTCAGTGCATAGATAACAATCTTTACACTCTCCTGGGAAGAGACTCTTTTCAAACAGAAATGGGATGGAGAATTTATCTAGCCAGTCTTGTGCGACAAGCAAAAACTCCTCCCAAAATTGATCGTTCACAAGTATTTCCACCAGCTCTTGGAGAGGCTCTCAAAACAAAACCAAGCAATCCAAATACCAGCACCAATCAGCTAAGAGACCAGCTACAAACACAAATCAGCGGTATTGAAAAATTAGATACTGAAATTCTTGGTGAAGGAGCGGAATTGAAACGCGAAAGATTCGCAAAAGAATACGACAAGATTCTTGCACATCCAAAAATTATCTCAATTGACATGGAGAGTGAAAGAATCATCGTAACTACCAAGACTCTATATTGTAGAGATCCCAGAACGGACATTGTTCACAAAATTGGTCGGTTTAGAATCAAATTTTCAACTCATTACGATCCAGAAAAAGGAATTAAATCACAAATAAAATGGGAGAATCTAGATGGAACCGTAAACGGTAGGTACGCACCACATATAGACAGTGATGAAATAGCGTGTCTGGGAAGTGCAAAGAAAATTTTTATAAATTTGTTAAGCGCACAGCAGTATTATCCATTAATACTAGAGGCAATTAGATTTGTAGAGTCTGTAAATGTGAGTGATAGCTGGGGGGAAGATATTGATGACTGGCCAGAGGAGGATGAAGATATATGGGGAAGCGATGATGAAGAAGAAGATGATGGTCTAGATGATATTTGGGATGAAGACGATGATGACCTTTTCTAAAAGAAATAGGAAACGACTAAAAAAAATGAGACAGGTTCTCAATTGTCTCTGTTATCTAATGTAATTTTGTGAATGGAAGAAAGTATAACGGCTAATCGACCAGCAGACATTTCTTTTTGTAGGTTAGAAAATCTCGGCGACTCTGGCACAACGAGTAACTGTGAAGAGCATTTGAAAACAATATCACAGCTATTAGGGGATGATCCTGAATTAGAAGTCCTACATGAATTAAACCAAGATAGTCTATTATCAGGTGAGCGGTCTCATCAATGTTCAGGCATCGTACAAGTAAATTTCAAAGAAGGTGAATCAAGAAGCAAAATTCAAAAGTATCATCCTCAAATGATCCAAATGATTACCCGCGTACTGGCACGGGCTGGTTTTTTTCCTATTCAATGCTCTGAGTCATTTGCATCCTCTTATTTATATAAATTTGAATATCCATCCCCCCCCCTAGATCTGCTGAAAGAAAGCTCAAAATTAGTAAAGTTCTTTGCCCGTCAGTGGAATCTACTGATCAGAAAAACAAGAGAAACTACAAAAGAAGTGTTGGAAGAGGCGTGCCAATATGCTCAGTGCAAGGATCAGTTCCTCCGTCAACTTCCAAATAAACCAGAACGCAAAGCGGCTCAGAATATCAAAGAAGAAGTAGAAGCCGCTCTAGCAAATATTGAGGATGATCCAATGATTTATGGAACCAGGTTGAGAGTGAAAGATAAAGTAAATACAGCGGGTGATCGAGCGGCCAAACTAGTAGAAAAACTCCCAGATCCTGACCCCCTAATGAAGCCCAAAACTTCAGATATGATCTGGGCTCTCATACAAATAAGAGAACTAGCTCAATTAAACCATATCCGTTCAGATAACCTTTACAAGGCATGGAAAGGCGACAAGAAAGATATTGTTCTACACCAGGATCAGTTGCTAACCATTACCTGTTCAGGAATAAGAGGGTCGGCTATAGATATTGTGATCGAAAAATTTGAAAGCCCAGGGTTCATCCCTGATTCGATATCTAATATAATGACCTTCATCACGTTCGATCTTTATCAAGAAATTCAGGACATCGTTGACAGAGCTCACATCACCAAAAAAATAAAAGCTATTAGTCATGCTTCTAATATTTTAGAACCTATATTCCCAGAGCATCCAACCTGGAAATTATTACAAGAATACGGCACAGCAGAAGAGCAAAAATTCTTTGAATTATACCTCCAATTACAGCAGAGACTAGGAGAAGAAACATCACGATTAGAATTAAAACCAGGATCAGAAACCTCTAATCGAATATATGAAGGATATACTGAAGTAATAGAAATTAGGAATGAAATAAATCAAGCAATAAACAGATATGAGCAAGGAGAACGATCCACAAGTAAAATAGGCGAAGCAAAGTTGATAAGAACAATGGGGACAGAAAGAGAAATGAGCGCATTAGCAAAGCTAGAAAAAGAATGGAGCAAGTACCAAGGTCAGGGAAGATTAAGTTCAAGAGAGTCTGTAGAACTTATGAATCATGTACGGATAGTTAACAATGTACTAGGTACAATTCAAAAAGAACGACAGCATCACGAAACAGCTGTAGAAAACCTGAACAGACAATTAATTACAGATGAAGACCAAGAATATATAAGAACACACGGAACGGCAGAGGAAAATGAAGACCTGGACAGGGCTCTAAGGTTTCAGAGAGAGGTAGAAAGCACTACTAGAATTAGTCAGGAAAGCAAATTAAATCAGGCAGTCGTATTGCTAGAAAAACTGGGGAAAGTTCCAGATCATATACAAGAAGAACTTGAAACCTGCAAATTCTTAAAACAACAAGCTGGATTTATCCTTGAAAGATTAAAGACAAGAGAAGGAAAATACGATGAAGCAGAAGCATTCTTCCGTTCGTTTCAAGATACTGAAAAAACAAGAGAACCAATAGATTCGCTTACCGAAGGAATTTTATGGCTTCAAAAAGTACACGGGATAACTAATTCAGGAACGGGCAAAAATATGATTGATTCACACATAGAAACAACCATGGCAAATGCTCAGAGAGCTTACATGGGATTAGTTTCAGCACTTCCTTATCACATAGAAGGCAGTTCCGAATTCCTCGATAGAGAATATACGGTCTGCTCTCTCTTAAGCATGATCAAGGCCGACATTCAAATCCATGAAGGAAACGGAACAAAGAGTGAAGTCTTAGATGATGACAAGTTTCACCTTCATATATGGGCTTCTCCAGAGCATGAACTACCAATCGAAAACTATCCACTACCTGATCGAGTGTTAAATTATGAAACTAAAGCAGAAAAACCTTTATGCATGCCAAGTAATGAAGGAAGATTACTGAGAGATAAAGAGAGCGGGATTCCAGTTGCCCAAGCGATAGGAAAAAATCTTTATGTCTTAATGAGTCCAGAGACATTTGGTACCGCTTGCTGGGAATTTTTTTTGATGCATTTGATTATTAATGCCTCAATGCAGGGGCCTGAAGTGCCAGTGAGTGCCCTACCTGAAAAATTAAAAACACAAATCAATAAAACACCTGCTGAACCAAAAGAAGAAACAGACGTATTAAGAAGGGAATTAAATGAGAGCCTCCAAAAAACAGAGACTCTAGAACGTGAGCTCCTGGGGGAGGGACAAGAAATAAGGCTTGAACGATTTAGAAGAGAATACGACAAAATAATTTCACATCCCAAAGTAACAAATATAAGTATTGGAGAGAAAACAATAGTCGTTACTACAAAAACTCTCTTTTGCCGGGATTCTAGGACAAACAACATTCATGAAATTGGTCGATTCAAAATTTATATTCCTACGCATCTTGATACTAAAAAGCTGATTAAACTTCAGATTAAATGGAAAAATCTAGACAGAACAATCAACAATAATCCGCACAAGATGTATGCCCCACATATTGAGGCTAACGGTATTGCCTGTCTCGGAAACACCGCGTCAGAGTTCAAGAAATTACTTCAAACACAGCAATATTATCCCCTCATGACACTGGCTATCAGATTTGTAGAATCTGCAAATGTTGGAGATGTCTGGGGAAATAAGGTCAGTTGTTGGCCATTAGCCAGAAGTGGAAGGGGGGGGAGTCGTTGGCCTATAATAGACAGAGAGGAAGTTACTGGCCCTTAGACTGGTAACAATCACCTGTTCTCAAAAAAAGAGGAAGGTATAGAAGTTAAGATTGACAGGGGCACACAAATTGATTAAAAAAACAATAGTTTTCATATGGATCTTTTATACAGCCACAAAGGAGGGCTCAATGAGTACCACATACTATTTCTTAGCTCTTGAGCCCGCTCAAAGAGCTCAACTGCACAGGGCCGGAATTCCCAACTTCAAACATACTTACGGAAATACATCTGGGGCGATGATTGTTGCCGGTGATCTTAAACAGGTTCTGGATTGTCTGAATTTGGTCTGCACAGAAAAGCGCAACACAAATACGAATCATCTAATATTCGTGAAGGTTGCAAAACGTGAGCATCAGAGCAGGACAGATCGGGATCGATACGCGGCTTTTCGGTTTGAGACTGTAGGGCAATCAGCACAAGAGAAAATCAAGAAGAAGGAGGAGATGAGACAAGAGGTAGCGAGGCTCCAACTCAAACTCATGAACAAGTTGGCGCAAAGCAGAGACACATCTCCTGAATTTCTTGCCAGTCAGTGGTCGGCTTTATCGAAAGAGCCAAAAATCAGCCAGATTCAGCCTACTCAAACAGGATTATGTCTCATTACCCATCCCCTGCTCTGTTCAAACCCCGATAGTGGTGAGGTTCATCATATTGGAGCTTTCTGCCTTCAGATGACTCTTGTGGGAGATCAGAGTGGAATTCGGTTTTACAATCTCACAAGAAGAGTGAAGGCCTTCAAGGATTTGGCAATGCAGGCTCCCTATATCCTTCCAGATGGGAGTTGCTGCATGGCAGGGCTAATCGATGCGGCTGTTCCTGAACTGATAGGAACTCTCCAGCTACATCCTATGGCTATGGTGGGGATGAACCTCATCGAAACCGTGAACCTCAACGATGAAGCTGGTCAGCATCTGGACAAGTGGCCTTTAGTAGCAAAGCCAGCATGAGAACTTGTAACCAAGGGTACAACAAGAAACCTAAGGTTCTGTAGTTTATATGTCCCTACTAAATCGAAGTTTGATTCGGTAGGGACTACTTTTTCTATATAGACACAATTAAATCGATACCTCAATTATACGCCCCCAGCCCTTCATTTCTACGAATTAACTGAAGACTAGAACATGAGGGTCCAAATTTACATTTTTAATAGATATATCCTTCGCAGGATAACTTTAATTACTTCAAAAAAGCACCTTTTTGTAGGTAAATGGATGGACTCTTAGAAGAATAACAGATGAATTGTCTTTCTATTTGGTGGAGGTGGCGAGAATTGAACTCGCGTCCGAGGAGGAAACATACTATCTTCTACGCTCATAGTCTGATCTGTTTACAGAAGAAGGTCAAAAATCAGACAAAATACTTCTTCCGTGAGCCTAGGTGTCCTGAATAATTCGGCCACTATTATTCAGTAAGGTACAAAGGATTGGCCAATAGTAATGCGTACCCAAAACTATTCGCACTTGGTCGCAAAATGGCGAGCAAGGTTTAGGTTAATGTGTTCAGATTAAACTTGTGCACCAGCAAAAGCAGGTCGAACTAAGCCCATATTGGCAGCGAGCCTCATAGCTGAGTTTTTAAGTCCATTGTGAACACGAGCAAGATTAGTTTTTGCACTTATCTTTTGTAGGTCGGATCTACCGGCGGATCCTACACGCCGTGAACGCCAACAATACATTTCTGATCTCCCCGTCAAAGCCTGGCACCCCCGCGTCGTCGATGACTTCGTTGGCTGCGTTTCCACTTCACTTCATTCCGTGAAAACTCCACCTACTTAGTCATCTCCCCCTCTTCAAAAATCAACAAATAAAATTATTTCACAGTTAATTTTTGAGGGGAATAGGATTCAAAATGTAATTTGGAATGGAATGTAAAAGAGGGTCTATTTATAACATATATTGTAGCCTAATAAAAATGTTAACCCAGATTTGGTTTATTATTGGGATTGAGAATGAAGTCGATCATCTCAGAAATAGTGGGAATATAGATTCTTCCCTCTCGGGTATATAGGTAGTCGCCTCTAATAACTAACAACTCCGAACCGGTAAAAAGCATACCTCCTTCCTCCCCTCTTCTGGCTGCGGACAAGAGATCAGCAATACAGTAATCAGTTTTACCTTTTACGAATCCACAATTTTTGTGTCCAATACATGAAACACACAAAGCCACCAATCTGTCACGTTCTTGAGCAGCCACAGATCTTACAAAATCTTCTCCCTCCAAATAACGAGAAGGAAGTCCTGCAGGACTAGACAAAGCTGTTTTAAGAGGTACATCAGGGTTCAAATAAGAATGCTCAAGTATATGATTGGGCATACCAGATTCTTGAGTAATCAGGCCTCTAGTACCTATCCCTACTCCTTCATAACCCGCATCATGGGCTATATCAATATCCCCTCGATAAGAAACGCCACCCGTATAAATAACGGGAATTCCAGGGGCCACATGAGCAATTTCTTCTCTTAAGCGAGCCAGATCTATTTCTTGACCTTCAAGAATAGCATCTAAGTTATCTCCTAAATGTCCCCCTGCTTTCAAAGGATTTTCAAACTGGAAAGCGAGTGGTTTTATATTACCAACACTCCTTCCATCAATCTCTCTATTAGCTTTCTTCATGATCATAGCCGCCACCCTGGCCGAAGAAACGATAGGAACATAATGCATATGAGGATACTCTTTCATGAGAACCGGAAGGTCCGAAGGAATACCCGCTCCTACATAAAGAATATCGACCTTACCAGATTTGCCCAAAGCATGCACCAGAGACTTATAATCACTCAGGGCCTTCATCAAGTTAACCCCCAAAATTTTATTGGGGTGTCTTTCTCGAACATAATCTACCTTGGAGAGCAATTCTGCCTCATTTTGATTATGAGATAATTCAATACGCTTTTTAATACTTGGAATATCTTTAAGTGAGTCTCTAACGAGGTTATACCCAGGAATAGCACCAGATAAAGAAGCTATAATCCCCTTTTCCAGAGAAGCGGCCACCAACTCCTGGCTCGTAAAATCCATTCCCATTCCCATAATCTGAAGGGGGATAACTTCCCCCCCTTGAATCGCTTGAATTAAATCTGATTTCTCCTTTGGAGAGTCACATTGATTGGCTAATAACTGTTCCATTAATTGATTATTAAACTACCTGCCCCATTTCATTAAAGACGGGCAAAATATTTGTTTTTGAATGAGGGTCAAAAGCCTCTTTGGCTCCTACCATTAAGTAGATCCTTTTGACTCCAGCACTAATCATAGCTCCCATACATGAATGACAACACCACCAATGCCCATAGAGAACCAGGTCCAATCCCCTCTCTTGATTCTGAACTAATAGAGATTGATTCTGAAAAATAAAATTATTTCTTTCTCTATATTTATCAGCCAAAATCAATTTATCAACTCCATCCGCTACCGCAGCATTTACATCTCTAATAAGTGCTAACAAACTCTCCCCTACTCTATTATCAATGTGAAGAAAAGCGTCCAAAATCGTCATAACTTCGGCATGTTCTATCTGATTGCAAAGGTTAACATCTCGGCAAAATTCATAGCCCTCCCCAGTCTGAGCTTTTACCTGAACACGCTTGCAATAATTCATCTTCTGGCCCGCATTAGCCCCCCCTCCAATTACTTTATTACCAGAAATCAAAATGGCTCCTGTGGATTGCTTCAAACAACCACCTCGGTCAGTTTTATGAAAGGCCATCTGCAATGCTTCATGCTCTTTGTGAAGAAAATAGAGCTCCATTGTACCCGTCTCAAAAGTTTTTCTTACGTCCCCTTCACGGTCTAAATAAACATCCTGTGGAAAGGCGATAATATCACTATTATTGGATTTTGTCGCCAGTTGAAACCATTGAGGATCAAGAGTATACATAGACGTATTTTAAATTATAAAAATACAAAAAAAAGAAAATCTAACTAATATGGCAACGTGCCATAACATTGGCCTGATGTTTTACACCTCAACTCGAAGGGAATAAAATGTTTGATATTCTGGAGTTTCTTGCCCTACATCACAGTAGATTAATAGTCTATGGAGGACTATTGATAATTTTATGCTCTCTCATCGGCAATAATATGGAGGAAAAAGAAGAAAATTGCGTATATGAATCAGAAAAACCAAGCTGGCTATGGAAAAAACTCCTCATAAACATTAGCTGGTGGACAGGGGCAATTGCTGTCACCACAGGGATCATCTACATCACCATGGTAGACCTTTGGTATATTCTCACAGAAATCAATCTCTTTAAGATGTATTGATTCAGACGAGTTGAGTTGTAAAAGGGCGGCCCATAGCCGCCCTTTTTTCTAGTCTATCTGAATTTTTGGCCAATTTGAGTACAAAGGGGTATCACTATAAAAGTCTCTCACTCTTTGCTTTTTTGACTCTAAGTCTGATTTTGGAGCCGATGAATTCATAACTTCATAATCCGTGTATCCATGGATAAACCAATCAGCAAATTCTGAACGCGTAATAGTCTGCTCTGGTCGAAAACGGTGTCCCGAGAAATTTTCAAACCAGTTTGCCAGTTTGGCAGCTACCAAATAAGGGGCTATAGCATTATCACGCTCGACATCAACAAATGAGGTATTATTTGATTTTTCAATTACATTGAGATTAAAAGCATGTGATAAAAGCTTTAATACATCTCCACGGGTTGGGAAGTTTTCTAGGTTGAAATTCTCATCAATAATTCCTTCATTAAGAGCCGTATAGAGAGTAAGACTTGAATAATCAGTATCTAATGGAAGACCGGCAATTTCTGGAAGTTCAGCTTCTTCTAGATCACTAAGAAACGAAACTGACTTACCTTGTCCCTTCAAAATAGCATGTAAAACTATATCCCAAGCTACAGGAAGGTGTGGATTAAAAGCATGAGATCGGTCAGGTCTCATCAATCCATAAGAAACCATTTGTGCAATAGAAGGATAGTATTTGTGTTGTGTTGAAACATCAGCCATATCAAAGATAGTATCCTTAGAAACCAGAGCAGGAGAAGAAGCTTTAAATTCTTCCATCTTGTTATCTCGAACCATAAGTCTTCTTAGGGGGAGACGATTTTCACGAATATTTGACATATCTTCTAAAGCCACTCTTCCAGGCAGGTATCCATAAAACTTTTCACGTCCTGTTTCTGTAATACGCTTAAGGACCTTTCCTGGTTGTCTGGCATCATCCATCTGTTTTGCTGCTTTGAGTGACTTTTGATAGGCCTCCTCAAAATTATCCTTACCGATCGGGCCAAGATCTGTAGTGTTTTTGTACTGCCTTTTTGTCTGACCAGCATATCTGACTGACTTGGCCTTTCCACTAGTAGACCCAGGAAGATTAGTCGCTGTATACTCAATAGGTTTACCAATCATAAAGAGTGTCATGTGATAGGTCCAAATAATCGTCTGACCAGTAGTTCTAAAGTAACACTCATTTGGATAGGTCAAACCTGTACCATAAATGTCAGCACAGAGATTCTTTATCTCTACCCAGGTTGTACCTCCATCAGGACTATAAAAAGGAGTCCCCACATCTGCCGGTAAAACAACCTTAACAGGTTTATCAGTGAGAAGCGCATAGTCAGGAGAACCAACAGAGATAGCAGCTTGAACATCATAGTGATTTAACTCAGTAATATTACTAGCATCTGTTGGAGGATAAATTCGACCATCCCAATTTATATCAGCCTGAATAGTCGTATCATCGGGTATTGAAACCTGAAGATTCTGATCAGAAGAAATCACTACCATTTCTCCCTCTATTCCAGAATCAATGGTAACAGAATCCATTTGATCGGCTCCGAATTCAAGATGGCTTACTTGAGAAAGCGCTTCTTGGTAGCTAACACCTTCAAAATCTCCTTCAGTGGTTACCGTCTCAATACCACTCTGAACCAAGAAAGTCTGATCATGACGTAAGTGAACATGTGAATCCCCATCATCAAGTGAAACCAAGCCGCTTGTAGAATTAGCTGTAATATCAGTGGTAGGTTCAGATGTGTAATCGTTAATCTCAGCAACTGTTATGACAAAAGTAGCAGGTAATGAAGTATCATTTCCGGCATTGTCAGTACCACCATTATCAATAAGTACTATGGTAATAGAGGCTTCTCCAAATTCTCCCTCAGCAGGTTGATAAGAAAGATTCCCTTGCTCATCAATACTGGGGCCTTGCTGGAATAATGAAGTCGCCGTGTTATTAGTAACCACAAATCCTGAATAGTTTTGATCTGATTCATTTGTGCTACCAATAGTTATATCAGTTGCCCACAATTCTATAGTTCTTAGATCACTGTTCATAGGAACTATCTGATCAGACCCTTTTACAAAAGTTGGGGCATCATTCACAGGAAGGACTTCAATAGTAAATGTGGCCTCGGGAGATGTGTTCTGATTATCACCCCCCGTTGGTCCATCATCTGAAAGTGTAACCGTAATCTCTGCTGTACCATAAGCATCTGCATTAGGAGTAAATGACAGCTCCCCCTGATTTGTAATTTGAGGCACAAACTCAAAAAGTTCTGTGTTGGTGTTATTGGTAATAACAAAATCACTTAAAACCTGATCATCTTCATTCCAAATATTTGTAACCCAGTTGGTAAATACCTGAGCACCAGCATCTTCAACTATCGTAACAGTACCACCAAGATCAAATGATGGAGCATCATTAATAGGATTCCAAGTAAGATCAAGCGATATAGAATCAGTACCATTATTGAGATCGGTCAAAATCAAAGTTACTTCTTCTGTTCCAGCAAAATTTAAATTAGGGGAAAGGGTAATTTGATTATCAACTACCACAGCTGTTCCATTTTCAAATCCAACAATACTCCAAACCAGGCTTGCATCTGGATCTTCAGTATCTGATTTATCAGCATCTGTAAGGGTTATAACAATATCATCGTCTTCATCAGAAGAATACGCAGTATCAAGATCGCTCCGAATAACTGGTTTGTCATTTACAATCCAGTCAATAATGAGTCCAGACTGAGTAATTGATTCTGAAGGTTCACCATTATCTGAAAGAACAATTTCTACCTCAATCTTTCCGTCAAAAGAGACATTGTTAGGATCGAATCTAAAAACTCCACTTCCTTCAGAAGTTTCGGTAACCGTTCCTGTCCAAGTAGTTTGACCATCGACAGAAGTATTAGTTACAGATACAGACCATGAAAGACTATCTGTGGTATCGGTATCTGATGGAGCTCCCAAAGTTGTGAGATCCAAATCAAAAGTATCACCAGTACTAGAGCTCTGATCAGGAAGAGTAGTAAATGTCGGAGCATCATTTACTGAGTTAACAGTAATTGTAAAAGACTGTTCAACAGAAGTATTTACATTATCTCCAATTGAAGATCCACTATCTGAAAGTGTCACAACAATTGTTGCTTCACCAAAAAGGTTATCAGCAGGGGTAAAAGATAGTTCTCCAGCGGATGTGATTGAGGGGGTATCAGAAAATAAAGAGATATTTGAATTGGAAACAATTTCAAAATCATTAAGCGATTGTGCTCCTTCATTAGTAGCTCCCTCAGAAATTCCAGTTATCCAGGCTGGCATCGTCTGGGCACCAGCATCTTCATCAACAACAATATTATCTCCAAGAACAAATGTAGGAGCATCATTTATAGGATTCACGGTAATGGTAAAAGACTGTGATTCAGAAGTATTAACATTATCACCCTCCGAACTTCCATTATCTGACAAAGTGATGGATACAGAGGCACTACCATAGGCATTGTCAGCCGGTGTAAAACTTAATTCTCCTGTTGTTGTTACCGATGGACCTTCGGCGAAAAGCCCAAGATTAGAATTACTAACCACACTAAATTCTGTTAGAGCTTGGTGATACTCATTTAAAGGGCCAGTAGACATCCCAGTTGCCCACCCTGAAACGATCTGCTCACCAGCATCTTCATCTACTGTCACGTCAAGCCCTTTTGTAAAGACAGGAGGTTCATTAACTGGTGTCCAAGACAGGTTAAGAGTAATCAAATCAGAACCCCCAACTGAATCGGTAAGAATTAAATCTACAGAATCAACTTCGTCATCAGTATTAAAATCGGCATTAGGGGTAAAGGTAATGGTATTACCACTAACATTAACTGATCCGTTATCAAAATTCTGGACACTCCAAGAAAGGGCACTATCCGGATCTTCATTATCCCCTTTATCATCGTCAGAAAGTATGATTACTAAATCATTGTCTTCAACGGCTGAATAAGATGTGATGAGGTTTTCGTTAATTGTCGGGTTGGTATCGTCAAGCCAATCAATAATTAAATTCTGAGATGCAAATTTAACATCTGGATTACCATTAGAAGTACCATCATCAGTCAGAGTGGCTCGGACCTCAATCTTTCCATTAAATCCAGCTTCTGAGAGGAAAAAGAAAACACCAGGGGACTGTGCTGCTATATCTCCTGTGCCTCCTGGGAATGCCGTACCTCCATCTACATTATCATTTACAACAGAAACGCTCCAGGTGAGGTTGTTTGCAGGAAGATCAATATCATTAGTAACTATTCCAGTCAGATCGAGCGTATAGTCTTGTCCTATAAAAACGGCTTTATCAGGGATAGTTTCAAAAGTAGGCGCATCATTAACCGGAGCAATGGTAAGATCGAATGTTCTGGTCAAAACGTTGTTTTCATCGGCACCATCGTTTAACGTGACCGTTATCGTTACCGTACCATTCTGATCAGCTACAGGCAAAAAGGACAAATTAGCAGTTGTATTAGGTGAAGTGTAGGTCAAGGTAGGATCAGGAACAATCGAAGGGTTACTAGATACGGCTGTTAATGTTAGTGTTTGGAATTCATTTGGTGAACCTGAAGTAATATTTGAAAGGGCCACATTATGGGGGATAGAAGTATCTTCTAAAATACCTGACTGATCAGCAATAGCATTAAAGGTCGGTTGATCATTAATTCCATTAACAACAACTTCAAAAGTCTGAACAACTGTAGCATCAGTAGTTCCTCCATCAGAAACCGATACGGTAATTGTGGCCGTACCAAAAGCATCTGCAACGGGGGTATAAGCTATTGTTCCAACAGGATCTGGTGAAGTATATGTAACGGTAGGATTAGGGATCAAAGCAGTATTTGAAGAGGTAGCAGTGACCACTAGTGTTTGATTTTCATTTGCCGCTCCAGTAGAGATACCCGTGAGTGACATTGACTGTTCAAGAGCTGTTTCTTCAGTAAGAGGGTCAGGTGTACTTAACGTATCAAGGGTTGGTTGATCATTCACACTCTCTACAACGACCTCAAAAGTCTGAACGACCGTTGAATTTTCAGTTCCACCATCAGAAACCGTTACGGTAATGGTGGCAGATCCATTGGCATCGGGAACGGGGGTATAGGTAAGTGTACCAGCTTCATCAGGAGAACTGTAAGTAACAGAAGGATTAGGAATAAGACTGATATCACTAGAAGAAGCAGTCACCACCAAGGTTTGATCTTCATTAAAAGCTCCAGTTGTAATTCCTGAAATACTTACACTTTGCTCTCCAGCATCTTCACTAATTGAATTTGGATCAGCTATAGCATCAAGAGTTGGTTGATCATTAACACTATTAACTACAACCTCAAATGTCTGTTGAACAGTATCTGTACCTCCTCCATCATCCTGTACAGTAATAGTAACTGTAGAAGTCCCATTTGATGACGGTACCGGAACATAAGATAAAGTTGCCGTTGAGTCAGGTGAGGTGTAAGAAACCTGAGGGTCGGGAATGAGCAATTTATTACTCGACTCAGCAATTATGGAAATGTTTTGAGTTTCATTGGGTGACCCAGTAGTGATACCTGTTAGTGATATTTCCTGACTAACCGTTGTATCTTCATCAATGGGGGCCGGTGAAGAAACTTCATCAAGCGTTGGTGGATCGTTTACAGGAATAACCTGTACTAAAAATTCATTTTGAACTTGATCTATACCATCAGATAACGCTACGGTAATGGTTACATCTCCAAACTTATCATCAATAGGGGCAAATGAAAGACTTCCCTCCTGATCTGCAGAAACATAAGAAACAGATGGAGTAGGAATAATGCTGGTATCACTAGATATAACACTAACCACTAAAGTCTGTGATTCATTAGCGGCTCCTGAATTAATTCCTGTAAGAGGGACCGTAACTTCAGATGTATCGCCCTCAGTAATAGGTTCAACATCCGATAAAGCATCAAAAACAGGGACATCATTGACCGGATCTATAGTAACCTGAAATGTACTTTCTACAGTTTCTGTTCCTCCTCCCCCATCATTCACGGTAACAGTTATATTAGCCACTCCAAAAGAATCTGCCAAAGGCTCTACAGAAAGTACGGCCGTTGAATTAGGGGAAGTATAAGTCACTCCAGGATTAGAAACTACAGAAGGATTATCTGATACAGCTGTTACGACAAGAGTTTGATCCTCAACTAATGACCCGGTTGTTATCCCGGATAAATTAACCGTCTGAACGCCAGAATCTTCAAGCAAAGGTCCGATATCAGATATGGCATCTATCGTTGGCTCATCATTTACCGGGTCTACATTAACAGTAAAGGTTCTCTCAATAAGATCGCTCCCTCCACCGCCATCTGAAACTGATACTGAAATTACAGCAGATCCAAACTGATCAGGATTAGGAACATAAAGGAGGCTTCCTGAGGCCTCAGGAGATGAATAAGTAACCGCTGGGTGTGGAATTAAATCTATATTACTAGAAACGGCAGTAACCGTAAGGGTTTGATTTTCATTTTCTGCTCCAGAAGTTATTCCTGAAAGATTAATAACCTGAGTAGCCGTTGTATCTTCATCAATGGGTTCTGGAGATGTTATAGGGTCCAGAGTCGGTTGATCGTTAATAGGTGTAATATTAATCGTAAAAGTTCTAACAATTGTATTAAATTCTGTCTCTTCTGTTTCCGTTCCCGTTACGGTGATAGTCACCATACCATACCCATCGTTCACAGGCGTAAAAGACAAAATAGCGGTATTCTCTCCAGGGGTATAATCAATAGTAGGATGTGGAACTATTGTAGGATCAGATGATACGGCTTCATAAATAAGAGTTTGATTTTCATTGATAGCCCCTGTAGATAGACCCGTTAAGGTGATGGTTTGAGCTTCAGTTGTACCTTCAGGAAGTGGTCCAACATTCGAAATAGAATCTAATGTAGGTCGATCATTGACAGAGTTAACAACTACCTCAAAATTTATAAATTCAGAAGTGTTACCATCACCGCCATCATTAACTTCTACCGTAATAGTTGAAGATCCATGCATATCTTCAATAGGGGCATAAGAAAGTGATCCTGTATAATTAGGTGATATATAATTTACCGTTGGGTGTGGCACCACAGTTGGGTTACTAGACGTAGCAATAATTCTTAATGTCTGATCTTCATTTGAAGCTCCCATAGAAATACCTGACAAGTTAACTGTTTGAGTTGCTGAATCTTCGTCAATAGCGGCTGGATCATTTACAGTGTTTATCGTTGGACGATCATTAATAGGCGTGATAATCACTTCAAACTCTTCTATCTTCTCATAATTTTCGTTTCCACCATCACCAACAATCACACTTACTAAGACCGTTCCAAAAGCATCTGGCAAAGGCGTATAAGAAAGAGAACCAGAAGCATCAGGGGAAGAGTAAGTAACCGTAGGATTTGGCATAATATCTGTATCGCTAGAAACAGCTACTACCGTCAAAGGCTGAACTTCGTTGACAGAACCATCACTAACTCCTGAAAAGTTAATTGTTTGAGGAGCCACGGTGTCCTCTCCAATAGCTGCTGGATTATCTATAGCATCAATAGTTGGTTGATCATTAATGCTATTCACTACAACATCAAAAACTTGTTCTACAAAAGCATTCTCGGTAACGCCTGGCTCTTCTACACGGACAGTAATTGTACTCACACCGTTTAGATCGGGTGTTGCCTGGTAAGAAAGAGTCCCCGTGGTGTTAGGAGATGTATAAGTAATTTGAGGCGTGGCAATTAAAGTCTCATTACTTGAAGAAACAGATATTTCTAGGGTCTGATCTTCGTTTACAGCGCCAGTAGAAATACCACTCAAAGTTATGGTTTTAACCGTTTGGTCATCTTCATCAAAAGCAGGAGGATTGGTTATCGTATCTAGCGTTGGTTTGTCATTAATACTATTTACTGTGACCAAAAAAGATTCAGTAATTGTATCGGTGCCCCCTCCTCCGTCATAAACAGAAACCGTCAATAAAGCTTGACCACTTTGTTCAGCTTCTGGAGTAAAGGTAAGTGTGCCAGAGGAATTGGGAGAGCTATAAGAAATAACGGGTGTAGGGATAAGGCTCTCGTTATTAGAAATAGCAATGACTGTCAGAGGTTGGTTTTCATTAATTTGACCTGAAGTTATTCCAGTGAGAGCTACCAACTGTGGACCTGAATCCTCAATAACATCAGGCAGATCTTCAATCAGATCAATTGTTGGAATATCATTAACGGGCGAAACCTCTACATCAAAAGTCTGAACAACAGTTTCATTTCCCCCTCCCCCATCGCTAACAGTTACGGTAACAGTGGCTGTGCCATAGGCATTAGGAACCGGTACATATTGAATTAAAGCGTCAGAATTTGGGGAAACATAAGTAACTGTGGGGTTTGGAATTAAAGCCGTGTCACTCGATACAGCTGTTACGATTAGGGTTTGATCTTCATTAGGAGATCCAGTTGTGATTCCACTCAATGATACATCTTGGGTATCTGTAGTATCTTCATCAATGGCACTGGGGTTCAAAATAGAATTCAAAGTTGGAGTATCATTAACTTCCGTAACTTCTACAGAAAATGTTTGTTGAAAGTCTTGATTAACCGTATCTCCATCATTAACCGTTACCGTAATATCAGCAGAACCTGAAACATCTGGATTTATTGAATACCTCAAGATGGCCGAACTTCCAGGGGAAGTGTATTCCACTGTAGGGGGAGAGACAAGAGTCTCATTAGAAGAAGAGGCGGTTATAGTAAGGGTTTGTAATTCGTTAACCGCTCCTGTTGAAATACCACCCAGGGCAACCACCTTTTCCTCAGAATCATCTTCGATAAAGGTATCCGGATCGGGAATAGAATTAAGAGTTGGTACATCATTAACAGAGGTTACTTCTACATCAAAGCTTCTAGAAGTTGAGTTTGTACCATTACCAGAATCTGAAACCGTTAAAGTGATTGTAGATGTACCATGTGCGTCTGGTAAAACTGAATAGGTTATCATCCCAGTGCTATTTGCAGATGTATAGTCAATTATAGGTGTCGGTATAAGGTCAGTATTACTAGAACTAACATTAATGGAGATATCCTGTAATTCATTTATTGCACCAGTTGAAATACCAGACAGATTAATTGTTTGATCCCCTTCAGTATCTTCTAGGATCGCAGCCGGATTTGAAATTGCGTCCAGTGTTGGAGCATCATTTACAGCGGTTACAACCACATCAAAAGTTCTCTGAACTAAATTATTAACACTCCCTCCATCATTAAGGGTGACTGTAATGGTAGCCGTTCCATTTTGATCGGCTAAAGGAACATATGAAAGTGTTGCCGTTGAGTTTGGGGAAGTGTAATCAATTGCAGGATTTTCAATAAGCGATGAATTATCCGAAACAGCTGTAATAGAAAGTGTCTGATTTTCATTGAGCGCTCCTGTAGTTATACCTGATAAATTTATAGTTTGAATCGAACTCGTATCTTCCTGAATGGCTGATGGATTATTAATAAAATCGAGAGTAGGTAAATCATTAACCGGAGCCACTGAAACTGTAAATACCACTAAAGTTTCAGCATTAACTGTATCTCCATCAGAAACGGTAATTGTAATATCAACATCTCCAAAAGCATCAGGCTCGGGGACATAAGTCAGCGAAGCAGTGGCGTCTCCTGAGTTATAAGAAACAGAAGGATGAGGAACAATACTGGCATCACTAGAAGTAGCTTGGATAGTAATCGTTTGAGATTCATTCGAAGCACCGGGGCCAATTCCACTTAGATTTATTACTTGATCTGAAGTCGTGTCTTCATCTATTGATTCTGGATCCGAAACAGGGTCAATCGAAGGCGCATCATTCACAGAATTAATAGTCACCTCAAATTGTTGCGAAGTTGTAGAATTAGTAGCTCCACCATCAGACACCTCAACTGTAATGGTAACGGTTCCATAAGCATCAGTCACAGGTGTAAAGGTTAATGTCCCTGTCTGACTAGGAGAGGTGTAATTAATAGTTGGAGTTGGAACAAGGCTTGTATTACTAGATGTTGCGGTCACCGTAAGTGTTTGACTCTCTGCGGGATCACCACTTGAAATACCAGAGAGATTTACACTCTGAGTTGAAGCATCTTCATCCAAACCAGTAATATCTGAAAGCGGATCCAAGGTAGGAACATCATTAATAATAGAAACATTAATACTTCTTGAAGCAGAAGGACTATCATCTCCGTCTGAATTACTTACTACCATTCTTACTACACGCTGAGCTGTATCTGGATTCTGAGAAACATTTTCATACAAAATATTTCTCATTATCGCCTGAACACTCATATATTGTGATGAAGAATTAAAAACAATCACCAACGGATCATTATTTGTTCCACCAGTAAAAGAGCCAACCACCGTTCCTTCAAATCTTACGTCACTTCCATCAAGATCAACTTCGCCAATTCCAGAGCCAACACTTCTAATTGATAAAACATCATTAGTCGTTCCTCCAACAGAAAAATCTACGGTCAAAGAGCCTCCATCGAATGAGGCTTCACCAGACTCTAAAACAGCATTCTGATCAACAAAAATAGGGGCTTGATCCTCAGAATACTCAAGATCACCAACTGAAGGAAGAGAAATTTGGGGAAGATCATTATCACCTAATGAAAGTGTTGCTTCATTATTAGGAGCCGAAGCAACTGTAGCAATAGATCCATCACTCGTTGAAACTACTGATAACGATATTGTTTCTGTAGTAAGCTCATCTATATCATCATTCAAAACCTGAAGAGTGACATCTACCTTTGAATTCCCAGCTAGAATCGTAGCCTGACCACTTCCTGAACTATACCCAGGAGGAACAACATAATCAGAACCTGTCGCAGTAACATCGGTAAGTGAATAGGTGAAAACAATATCCTGTTCACTTAAGGCCGAAGTGGAAAAAGTAAAAGTTAAGGGACTTTGTGCCCCAGAACTCCCTTCCTCAACTGTTGCTGGAGAAGCAACTGAAACCTCAGGAAGAGATTCGTCATTAGTTATAGTTCCAAGGACCGTAAGGTCGTTTGTATCAGCCACATTCCCTAAAATATTAAATATACGGACCGTAAATGTCTCCGCTGACTCATGAACCGTGTCGCCATTAATTGCGACCGTAAAATCAAAAAATGTAGAACCCACTGGTATAGTGGCACTTCCTGAAGCAGCTACAAAATCTACGCCAGCTTCTGCATCTCCATTTTCCAAAGGGAGGTTATTATTGAGAGTTTCGTAATCAAATGTAACATCATCACCGGTTTGCCATAACTCAGAAGAAAGTTCTACTCTAAAAGTTAAATCAGAAGTTCCTGAATTTCCTTCTGTGATGGATTCTGGCTGAATAGAGATTGTTGGCAAAGGCTCACACAGATCTCCACACAATGGATCAGAAGAATAACCAGCTCCAACCGCTGGACAAGTATCATTACCATCCTCTTGGAGGGGATCAGAAACATACCAACAAATATCACAAACATCACCAACATGATCCTGTTGTCCTGTTATTTCAATTTCATTCAATGCCACCCGATCAGTATCGGCAACAAGTTCAATTTGTAAATATCGAGTCAGAATTGGAGCCGTTAGAGTAACCGTAACATCACTCCCATTATTTACAGTACCAGAAGCATTGGTCGCAGGTACATTTACCCAAGAACCAACTATATCACCTGGAGTAGCCCTGTCAGCATAATCATCAATATATCTAATTACATAGTCTGGGTTAGAAATTTCTACTGCCGTATTATCTAGTCGTATAGCAGTTACCGTACTTATGCCAGAAAATTTAACCGTAATCAATGCAGGGCTTCCTGATGTAGCCTCGTCTCCATGATTAAACCAAAAATCTTCATAGGCAGAAGTGGTACTTCCATCTATTAGATTCCCTACTTGTGAATCAGAATTATCCATAAATCCTGTAACAGGGGGCAAGCCATCAAATCTCTCCTGCCAAGAACCTATATTACTCGCAACTTGTAGAAAGCTTGTATCATAGACAGCTGCCGGTTCACTATTAGCTTGAGAAGCATTTGAAATAGCAGGACAGTTATCCAATAAATCATCAACACCATCACCATCTGAATCAACAGCAATAGCTAATACAGGCACAAGAAGAAAACTAAAGAGCAGAGTTCTCCATCCAATACGCATTCGATCTTTATATATATTCATAAAAATAAATAAATTCAGATATTAAAATAAAACTCAGACTGGAGCTTGAAAGTTTTGAAAATTATTAAATATAAGCATTTAACTAAGGTATGTAACTTTTTGATGCTTTAAACTCTGGGCCTTCAATAAGCCATATTTCTCTGATATCATTAAACTTTGAAAAAGGGATTTCCCCTCTTCCTTTTTTACCCCACTTTAGTCCCCAAGAATTATCAAAATAAAAGACTTTTCTTTTGAGATCGTACCCTGTTAAATCTATGGCATGTCCTCCAGAAACTTTTCCAATTCCTGTATATCTACCTGTAGAAGAAAACCATGTCTTTGAAGAGCCTCTCAGCAATAACCCACAAAAAAGAGATCCATGATGAGCCAAGTACTTACAGAGATCCAAAGGAGTTTTAGGAATACATTTGTAATAGGACTTAATCTTCATTCTCGCTCCATTCGAAAGCGATACCCCATGATTCATATTCCAAAGAGCAGCTCTCATATTTCTTCCTTTCCAGAGCCAAATCTCTCTTCGAAGAAGTTTTTTAAAGAAATTTTTGTTTACATATGAAATCTGATAGAGCGCTAATGAAAAAGCGGTATTACTATCAAATACTTCTAAAAACTCCTCTCTTTTTTTGCCTGAAAGATGCTGGGCAAAACACCTAAATAGAGCAAAAGCAGTACAATAATCTGTTGATTTTTGATCGAGATATGGCATTCCGTAATCCCAATTATCCTTCATTTTAATTTCTTTTTCGCTCACAGCTGGAACTTCAATTAAAAAATCTCGCTTATCAAGAGGAGAAAGAACCTCTCGCGGCGAGAGTGCAACCTGGTTGCGAAAGGGTTTTTTTATTTTTTTCATTGCTTATCACATTGTAAGGGAAATAAATGTGTTCACAACTATAAATTATCGATGAAATATTCTTAATTGATAATTAACAAAAAAAAGAGTAAAGTGCCGGAAATGAACTACTCAAAAGTTATTCATTTAGCCTGGCAATTGGTAAATACTCAGCCGAAACTTAAGTGGTTCGCCTTTATACCAAGCTTTGTTGCCGTTTTGGTTTTTGTGCTTGAGGTATTGTGGCAACTCTACCTTTATTTTTCAGAGTTCGGAGTAATAGATAGTCATATAAATATTGAATCTATAAAGAGCACATACGCTTTTCTTATGGAGAAAAGCCTTATTTTTTGGGTGATTCTAACCGTCATATTTATTCTTTTCTTCACTTTCATAATGCCCTCATGGATAAGAGGTACCCTTATTTTAGGAATCCAACATGCATTCGAAAAAGAAGATACTTACTTATCTATACGACAAAAGATGATTGAATCATCAAACTACTTTTTTCGTATCTTTGAACTACACGCTCTCCTTTCCCCTTTTCAATACTTATCAATCGCCCTCTTCGTAGCAACATTTTATAGATATTATCACGATAGTTTATTTACGCTATTGGTTCCACTTCTTATTGTTCACGTCATCATTTCTACCATCATACAAATCCTCTTTGCGTTTACTCCATATTTTATAGTAGAAGAAGACGCCACTCTCGGCGAAGGGTTAAAAAAAAGCATTGGATTAGTTTTTCTTAATTTTGGAACCACTTTGGCCATAATCTTTCTTATGTTTTTGGTGAATTTTCGTGTAATTGTAAACGTTTTTGTGATCCTCGGAGTGCCTATAGTTATTCTTGGCTCATTTTCCTACTTCGCTTCTTCATTTGCTCTTACTATTTCCATCATTATTGGAATTGCACTCATAAGCCTTGCCGCTTATTTAACCGCCATTATCGAAGTCTTTTCAACGGCTGTATGGGAAAGAGCTTTTGCTACTCTCAGACATAAACAGGAATTAATTGCCGAAAAAAAGAAAAATGAAGAAGAATAAAAATCTAACATTATTCTTGATTGGGATTACAGTTACCGCCCTTTTTTTAAGAACACATTTTCATTCAGTACAAACAAAAGGGCTTAATATCATAGGAGACAAAAACACATTCTTAGTGATGAACTCAACAAAACAATTTTTTGTCTGGGGAAAGAATGAAAAAAGAATAAACCTCTACAAAGACACCCTAAAACCTATGGGAGTCTCCACACAAGTTACCTATCTAAATGAAAATAAATATACTGAAAATCTAACTACTCAGATTCACAAATACTCTCAAAATTTTATTACTATTAAAGACGAATTACATGACTTTTTAATATTTAGAGATCCAAAAATTGAAACCATTCAGAAATGGCTTGAAACCACCCAATACTCTACCCCAGATTACTGGGTAGTTGATAAAAGTTCATTCCATAAATCAATCCCCCTTCCTGACAAAGCTATTCTCTTTGTAGGGTCAAGGAAGCCAGGAAAAAAATTAAAAACCTACGCTCAAAAAAATAAAGTTCCCCTAATAAACGCAAAAGATACCGAGGGATTTTGGATTAATATAAATAATGGAAAAACAATATTAAGAACAAAAATTAACGAGCAAAAAACATAAGATTAAAATAGATCATATTCTTCATAATCTTTCGGGCAAAAGTTGTAGTCCTAAAATTATCGCGAAGAAATGTAACTGTACTAATTGGCTTTTCTGCAATAAATTCAAAGGCCGAAGTAAATTTAGAAATATTAACAAAACCATAACTTTCACTTGTGGGGAAGTGAAACAAAACACTTTCCCTAAAGTCTGAATTATCCAACAATGACGGACTTGTTTTTTGCTTACTCTGAATAATAGACTTCATACCATCTTCATGTGTGCTAAACACAAAATATCCATCTATCATCCCATAAGTAAGTTTCGTACCTCTTGCATCGCTTTCTACCGTATAATAAACATGATCATTAAAGGTGATTTCTTGAATATCAATTTCTTTTTCATCAACCGCCACTAATTCTTTTCTAACAGATCCATCAGGGAGGCGTACTTCATCAACTTTAGTAGAATAACGACTTTGAGCATAACGAACGGCTTCATGAATAGACTCAAGCGACTTATCCTTATCAAGCTGCCCCATTTTGGTCACTAAGGTCAGCTGTAAAAAGGGATATAGATCATTCTTAAAATCTAACAAAATAGTGTACTGCCCATGCATTAAAGAAAGAAATTTATGTTCAAAATCAAAATCTTCTCCAAAAAACTTCTGAAATCTAGCTCTTAATATTCCTTCAAAAACTAATGCCATTTGAGGGTTCAATTCACGCAAAAAATCCTTGGTTTCCAGATACTTCTGATAAAAATCAGATCCATTAATGAAAAAGAGAATATCTTTAGAAGCAAACTGTGCTAACTGAGGCATAAGTGCCTGATGTGATTTAGAAGGGGCATCTGGGGTGAATGGTTTATCCCCAGAAAACATAAGCGCATCAATAGAAAGTCCCTTATCACTGAGATTGGCACTAAAACCAAGTGCAGGAACAGAATGCGCAAAAGTATCTAATAAAGGATTAAATATAGATAAGGCCGGAAGTAAAGATACCAAATTTAATGCTTTATCTGTATCAACAAAGATTCTCCCTATAGATGTACGAGACAAAGAGGCAAAAACTCTATTATATTCTTCATTATCCTGAAGCTTTTTATCTGAAGAAAAGGTCCGAATTAAAGTCTCATCCTTATCAGCAACTAAAAACCATCTTCCATGAAAACCAAAAGCTAAGTGAGAAGAAAAAGTAGGAGAAAAGATTTCTACATCCGTCAATTTATTTACTAAAAACTGCTCATCATGAGCTTTGAAATGATTTAAAAACTCTTTCAGTTCAGATTTATTCTGAAATTCAAAAGCCATTAAAAAACTTTTATCCTCCATAACCGCCACACCCATTCTAGAGCCAAGCCACGAAGCGATGTCCTTTTCCCAATCAATAGACAAAGAAGAGCCTGCCAAAGGCTCTAAAAAGTTCTGAAAACTAAATTCAGGAAATAATGACTCTACTTCTTTAAGCACATCTGGCGTTACTTTCATCTCAGCAAAAAAAGCAACATCCGAAGGGAAAAAATGGTGCAACTGTTCTTGGCGCAGGAGCCAATAATGATGAACTATACCAATAATCCCTATCAAAAACAGACAGAATCCAAAAAAGAAAGGGTTAAATTTTTTATTTCGGGGACGCATCAGACGGATTCTTCCAAAAGTAAGAACGAAAAGCAAGCCACTATCCTCAGGCAACTTTCATGATAAAAGCTCTTCCGGAGTCTTCCGAATGAACCTCATGAGGCATGAGAATCACCCCAAGGCCTTGAGCATCAACCCCTCCAACATCTATATGATGCCCAAGAGAATCACGATTAAACAAGCGAACAAACTTGAAATTATCGACTCCAAAATACCCCTTGTGTGAATACTCATCTACTCCCACACGAACTATATGATCCAAAAGAGAAAAAATGAAAGGCATCTCATTGTGAAGGACAAAAGAGGGTGGCATATAATAATTGACTAGTTGATTCCCTTTAAAAAAATTAAGATCTAAACTTCCTGGGACTTCTTGATGGGAAAAAATGTATATCCCAGGAAGTATGGGCTCATCCGCAATTCCCGGATCCGAAAAGTCAGCAGCTCCCCAAACTAAAGGTTCTCCATCATTAATAATCCTAAAAACATCAGGAAGGAACTGAGCCGTAAGAGGTCTGCCATCCACATAAATAGGAGGAATAATAGAAACTCCCATATCTGAAAATGGTCTGCTAAAATCAAGAAAGTGAGACCCAGAAAGAAAAGGATGCAAGTTTCTCAAGAAAGATGTAGGTTCTCCAACAAAAATCCTTCCTCCAGACACCTGAAACAACTTATCTTTATAATTTAAGTACCAATCAGATAGGGAGGTAACGTTATCTCCCATAAAATCATTAATTGCCAAAAAATTTTGATCTTCTAAAAATGATAAATCAGCCTCAGGCAATAAAGGCTCACAGTAGTCATACCAAGGACAAGGAAAGTGAATCATGTTAAACTCAATGCACATATAGCACTTAACATGTACTGAGTCAAGTATTGTAAGCGGTCCTAAAAAGCAGAGATCAAAACAAACTTTTGCAATTTCAGCGAAGCTCCCTAAAATCCGATAGCTTTAAGTGCTAGATTGTACAGAAGATTAAAGTCACCGACGACGGGGTGTAGCTCAGTTGGCTAGAGTGCATGCTTTGGGAGCATGAGGCCGGAGGTTCGAGTCCTCTCACCCCGACCACAATCAAATAGAAAAACTATTTATAAAGAGCTTTTTTTGTGGCAGTAAAAATTAATTATACAAATAGACGATCAAGAAAAGATAAAACCACTCCTGAAAAATCCTCAACCACAACTTCAACTGGCGGATGAAAATCTACATACTTATTTTGAGGACCACCTTCAGATGGCTGTGCAGATTCCAAACGAGGGCGATCATGGCTCATCCAGCCTACAACAACAGAAACCGCATGAGAACGATCTCTATGTAAAGCGTCAACTACATCACAGCCACCTTCAGACACAGGTACAAGCAATCTCTGGGCTTCAATCTCATGCAAGCGATCCCAAAGAGACTCAACACTCCGTCTCAAGTGATGTAGTTCAGCCTGAGCATCTACTCCTAAAGGAAGAGATGAACTGAACTTTTCAATTGCCGCATTCATGGCATCCAATCTTTTCTTTTGCTGCTCAAAAAATGGCACATCATTTTCTGCAACATGAAAACCAAAGTCATACCCTTGTCTTTGATCGAAAGGCAATTGGTATAAAGGGCGTCCATCAACTACATCTCCTTGAAAACGTCTCATATAAATTAATTAAGCCATCCTTCTGGATCTTCTCTAAACTTCAAAATAGTCTGAAACTCCTCATCACTAAACTTTCCGTCTCTTACCAACTCTTCCAATATCTGTGAAAACCCTACTAATGTATGAAACCGAAGGTCTTCTTCTTCAAAGTTTTTAGCCAAAATAGGAAATTCATAGGTAGCAATAGAAAGAACCGCTAATATATCTGAATCGGCTTCTGCTCTACAGGGACGAACTCCAGCTAAAGCACTTCCTCCAGAAGCAAAGAGATCCTCTATCATAATTACTTTACTCCCCTTCTCTAAAAATCCTTCTATCTGCTTACCGGTCCCATGGGCTTTGGGCTTAGGACGCACATAAAACATTGGGAGATTCATTTTTTGGGCCACCATGGCCGCCCAAGAAATCCCACCCGTTGCTGTACCTCCAATAGCCTCTGGTTCATATGCATTATCACGAATCATCTGAACATAGCCCTCAACAATCAAATCACGATCCTGGGGAAAAGAGGTCATCATTCGATTATCACAATAAATGGGGCTCTTAATACCACTCGACCAAGTAAAAGGGGGATCCAAAGAAAACTTAACCGCTCCCCTCTTTAGTAAACCCTGTGCAACTTTTTGAGATAAATTTTCCATAATAGTTATTACTAATTGTTAATTGAATCATGCCATCTGTATGCCAACATGGGGTCCCACATAGCTCCTGTAGCTGACATGACGATGTCAGCTCCCCCGCCAAGCCTTTGATCAATATCAGCTTCGGTCATAATACCGCCCACGCCACAGATTAAAAAGTCATATTTCTTTTCCGCTCTCAAAGCAGCAAGTTGCTCTGTAAACATCTGACTCACATCATGTATCCCAGAACCACACAATCCACTACTAAGTCTTCCTTTACCAGGAAGAGCCTGCTTGCCTTCTGGATTATAAACTTTCATAGAAACCGTATTGATACCTGCAATTCCATCTACATATCGCGCATTGGCCTCAACTACTTCAGCAAACTTAATAAGATTTGAAAAAACACCCATCTTAATCATTAAAGGCGTGGATCCAATAGCTTTCTTCACCGCTTTCGAAATGGAACTCGAAAGCTCAGGATCAGCAAAAACACTCCCCTCTCCTGAACAAACATTTGGACAAGAGTAATTAACCTCTATTACTTTGGCTCCGGCCTCTTTTGCCATTTCCGCACATCGCACATAATCAGAAATCAAGTCTTTTCCTTCGCCTGGCGTGCCAACTACAGAAACCACCATAACCTGTCCAGCCTTCAAATAATTATTTGATTTTTCTACATCAGACATCCATATTTCTGGCGCTTTGGAAGGCATTCCAAAAGAGTTGGTAATCGTTAGATCTTCTACTCTATCAGGATCCTCGTTCAAAGTTTGTAAGTCCCCTCCAATATCAGTTGGTCCTAACTGATGCGAAACATCGGCAAAAACACAATTTGGAGCCGGATGACAATTGTACTCAACCGTTCTGACGGTTTTATAAACCGGGATATCCCAACCCAATTCTGCATAAAGCTTAATCCAATTTGAATTCAACAAGGGACCAGCAGGGACTCCTAAAGGTGAATTTACCTCCAAATCAAAAAACTTAATCTTCGAAGAAAGAGCCGGCCTTTCCGGAATACCATCTTCAAAAAAAGGCCCCTTGTCATAGTTTTCTTCGTAGGATTTGTGGATGTCGTAGGTAGGATCCATAGTCATTTCTTGCTAAATTCTACTCAATCCCCCAATCACTGTAAAACCAAAATTCTGTCTACGAAAAAAAGTTGATGACAAAAAATAAATACCATAAAAAACAATCGTTGATTATTTTCTAAAGTCCAAATAATTTTGAGTCTGAGGAATAACAACAGTTCTTTTCCATCTTAAACTTCAGAAACATTCAGCAGAATGAATAAGCAAAGATCCATGTTTGTTTTTTCGTTCTGCTGAGTCAATAAAAGGCTAAGAAGAACGTGGACTATCATGCAACTTATGGAGGTGTCAAGCTTTGAAATGAAATCAAGTCCCCAGAGCACTGAAAATTCATAGTGGGGAGGGAGAGAAGCTCAAATCTAACTGATCACCAAGGAGAAGATCGTGAACATGTTGATACGATACTTTCTGCTGGTGGCTATGGGCGCATTTGCCATCCATTCCGGCGCAGCCCCACCGACCCTGGTGGTACTCGCGGGAGCCCTCTACGCCAGCACGATTTTACGCTCCAGCAACGCGTACGTTTACCGGGCGTACCAGCTGAGTTCCTACTACACCATTAACCAGCACGCTCCATGGATCGCGCCGAAAATTATTCGGGAGGCATGGCGCATTTGCGCCGAAATTGTCTCTGGAGCCACCCAGGGCATCATCCGCGCCATTGCCACCACCTCACAGGCCGCCTTGACCGTGCTGCGCAACGCCCAAGCCACCCATTTCTATAACGGACAACGCCAACATCAGGAGGGGTGGGCAAATATGCCCCGGATTGTGCTGAGCTTCATCGGAATCAGCCACCCCAATCAGACCAAAGGCGGGGCCGTCGGCATCTGACGTGGCGTGAACGGCCATTCTGAAGGAATAGAAGGGCAAAGTTTTTGAACGGGGAGGGGAAGCTGTAGTCTCAGCCGAACCTCCCCCACATTTATAATAGACAAGCAAACTCTTGTGATTTTTTTGACACCCCTGAGAGAAAAAAAGATTCCTATATACCATAATTCATAATTCATTATTCTTAAACCAAAAAAAGAAAATATAGCTCAAATCAAGCAAAAGTATTTAATCTACTAACCATTCTTCCTTTCATGAAAACCTACGCCTTCGCCTTCGATGAGTTGGTAGCATTTTCAAAAGATCTCCTTGGTGGAAAAGGAGCAAACTTAGCAGAGATGACCCAACTGGGTATTCCCGTTCCCCCTGGGTTTACAATTTCAACTGAGGGATGTGGTGAGTTTTTGAAGCTCGATCAAAGATTCCCAGAAGGTTTGTGGGAGCAAGTACAAATTCAACTTTCAAAACTAGAAACACAAACGGGGAAGATCTTTGGTGGGAAAAGGAATCCTTTATTAGTATCTGTACGTTCTGGAGCCAAGATATCTATGCCTGGAATGATGGATACGATCCTAAATCTTGGGCTCAACGATCAAACCGTTGAAGTACTCGCAAACGAAACTCAAGATTCGAGGTTTGCTTACGATTCATATAGAAGATTTATTCAGATGTTTGGCGAAGTAGTTCTTGGGGTAGAACATCATTTATTTGAAAAAGAAATTGCAGCCCTTAAAAGAAAGCAGCAGATAGAACTTGATACAGAATTAAAGGCCGAGGAGTGGAAGAAAATTATTCTGAAATTTAAAGAAATAATAAAAGAACAAACCAGTAGTCTGTTTCCCCAAGAACCAAAGAAACAACTAGAAAAAGCGATCAAAGCCGTATTCTCCTCCTGGCTCATCCCCAGAGCCATCACTTACCGAAGAATTCACAATATCCCAGAAGACCTAGGGACCGCTGTAAATATTCAAACGATGGTGTTTGGAAACAAAGGGGAGTACTCAGGGACCGGAGTCGCTTTCTCGAGAAATCCGAGTACTGGGGAAAATAAACTCTACGGAGAGTATTTGATCAATGCACAAGGAGAAGATGTGGTGGCCGGAATCCGAACCCCCGAAAGTATCGAAAAACTACAAGAGTCATTTCCACATATATATGATCAATTTCAAAACCTAGCTACAAAGCTTGAGTCTCACTACAAAGATATGCAGGATCTCGAGTTTACGATCGAAGAAGGAAAACTCTATATTCTGCAGACACGAACTGGAAAAAGAACGGCTCAAGCAGCACTTAAAATTGCAACTGACCTCCAAAAGGTAGGTTTGATTTCTGAAAACGAAACGCTTCTAAAAATTCACCCCGAACAACTCAGCCAGTGCCTTCATCCTCAAATCAAATACAAGCCACTAGACAAAATACTTACCAAAGGACTTCCCGCCTCTCCAGGGGCTGCTGTTGGCCAGGCTGTATTTACCGCCGACGAAGCACAAGAATGGTTTGAGCAAGGTAAAGATGTAATCCTCATCAGACATGAAACCTCCCCCGAAGACATTCACGGCATGCACGCAGCAAAAGGAATTCTGACCGCCTGTGGGGGGATGACCTCTCACGCCGCCGTGGTCACACGGGGTATGGGAAAATGTTGTGTCGCTGGTGCCACAGAAGCGATGGTCAACGAAAAGGACAAAAAGGTAACCATAAATCAAACGGTTATAAAAGAGGGCGACTTTCTTTCGCTCGACGGTGATACCGGAGAAGTATTAGAAGGAAAATGTGAAACTCAAACCCCACAGATCTCAACAGAATTTAAAAATATACTTTCACTCGCGGAACAAACCGGATCCATGCATGTGAGAGCCAATGCCGACACCCCAGAAGATGCTCAAAAGGCACGAGAGTTTGGAGCCAAAGGAATTGGACTTTGCCGAACCGAACATATGTTTTTTTCTGATGACAGAATCAAAGGGATGAGAGAAATGATTCTGGCACAGAACAAAGACCAGAGAAAAGCCGCCCTCAAAAAACTACTCCCCTACCAAAAAGAAGATTTTAAAGGGATTTTTGAAGCGATGAAAAATTGCCCAGTGACGGTAAGACTGCTCGATCCCCCACTCCATGAATTTCTCCCCCACAAAAAAGAAGACATAAAAGATCTGGCTCAAGAACTAAACCTTACCTACGAGCAAGTAATGGATCAAATTGTAAATCTCACAGAAGTAAATCCTATGCTAGGACATCGTGGATGCCGACTAATGATCACCTATCCAGAAATTGCCAAAATGCAGGCCCGAGCCATAACCGAAGCCGCTTGCGAATGCTTCAAAGAAGGGAATAAGGTCTATCCCGAGATTATGGTGCCTTTGGTAGGAACGGTAGAAGAACTCAAATATCTCCGAGAACTCATCCAGGAAACAATTCTCAATGTTTTCCGAGAACAAAAAATGACCATGCACATAAAAATCGGAACCATGATTGAGGTTCCCAGAGCCTGTCTTGTCGCAGATGAAATTGCACAAGTGGCCGACTTCATATCTTTCGGAACCAACGATCTAACACAGATGACCTTTGGTTTTTCAAGAGATGACATCGCAAAATTCCTCCCCTTCTATATCGAAAACAAGTTCCTAAAAGTCGATCCTTTCCAAGAATTAGATATTCAAGGCGTTGGAAGATTAGTGGCCATAGCGATCGAAAGAGCCAGAAACGCCAACCCAAAAATCAAGATTGGAATCTGTGGTGAACACGGCGGAAACCCAAAATCAATCAACTACTGTTTTCATCACGATTTTCAGTATGTTTCCTGCTCCCCTTTTCGGGTGCCTACAGCAAGGATTGCTGCGGCTCAAAGTTATATTGCTAAAAAAGATTTCTAAATCAAAACAAATTAACCAGAATAATTATGGGCATATTGCATTCTCATATAGGCAGCATGTCTAAGAGCCATAATTTGAAGTTCTCTCTGTAGATTCCCAGAAACCAAAATCCCATTACCACTTCCTTCTGTAGTCTTTTTTCCATCCTCAACTAACAAGCTAAGTTTTTCATCATTAAAAGAAGGGTTCTTTTCATAACCATGACCCCAAAAATCCACAAGGCCTTTTTTCCCAATATCTGAATAACTCACTCTAGAAGAAGGGGATAAAGTTGAATTATATTTTTTTAAACTTCCTGGAGCTATTCCGGTACAGAAAGCACGAACTTCAAAAGTTCCATTAGCATTTCTAACAAACTTCAACTGCATATCATCCTCTCCACTACCTACATCAATTCCAGCCCAATCAAATCCTATAGCCTCAGTAGTCTTGCTTTCACCTGGTTTCAAATTTGATACAGACTCAACCTCATCTCCAATAACATTCTTCAAAGTCTGCTTACTCATCCCCAAAGTTCCCAAGAAAGCTTCAAATCCTTTGGCATTTTCAGAAGCAGATTCTTTTCTAGATAGAATAGTATGTCCCATTTCAGCCTGAATAAAGGGGGCCGCTCGCAATAGAATTACCTGCATAGCCGCTTTTGTATTGCCTTTATCAAGATGCGCAATAAAACGATTCAGAACCGGAATTCCATCAGGAGTAATCTGAACTCTTATAGGTTTCTTTTTATAGGTCATTTTTCCATTCACCTCCCCATTGGGTACTTTCAGATCTACAATAAAACCATTTTTGATAATGGTATTAGCCAACTCCTTATCATTCTTAGGGATAAAATTGTTATTAACCATTCTAATCCCAGTTACTTTTACTCCAGGATACTTATCCTGCTTTTTTCTATCTGGGTTATGAAATTTTAAAATATCATCCAGATCAATCGTAGTTCGAGCATTCTTTAATTCATCGAGTCGACTTCCTAAATGGCTTCTTTCCCCCCCCTCTAATCCAGTACGTTTTGCAATATGCTTTTGGGTTTTATAAGTAGAATCAGCTTCATATTTTCCTGTAGATAAAGCCAACTCATGCTGGGCCTGAAGAAAAGCCGGTGACAAATACGCTTCCCCTAAACGCGCTCTATACTGGGCTTCTGTTTCGCCACGTTTTCTTACAACATCTACAAATTCTCCATCAACTTGATTGGCGGATAAAAACTCTTTTGCCGTCTCAGATGGTCCCTTGCTTCTCCTCGAAGAGGACCCACTCCTTCTCTTTGATTTTCTAGCTCTTCTTACTACTGCCGGTCTGTTTTGAATCTGATCATCCAGATAAAAAATACTCACATACCCTTCAACTATTGAGCTACCATTCCCAGATTTAGAAATTGCTTCTCCTTTCACTCGAACCATTAAGTTTCCCTTTTTATCAACTATCGTTTGGGGGTGACCATCAGCTCCCTTGACCATAGTCAAAGCCGGTGATGATTTTCCCTGAAGAAATCTCCACTGCGATCGAGCATCTAACTCTCGCCCATTCGCATTTCTAACAATGAGTCGACCTACAGAGCCACTATCTAATGTAGAAACATAAAGGGGCTTTTCACCAATCTTTCTTAAGATTGCATTGGCATGATCTAAAGCCTTATCTGGATTATTTCTTACCTGAGCTCGAATCGCTTCAAGCCATCCAGAGGTACCAGAATATTTTTCTTTTCCGCTCAAAATTTTGAAGAGATCTTTACCAATACTTTGCTGCTTATTTCCAGGAACCGCTTGGACGGCCGTCATAACATCAGAATGAAGACGATTATATTCTGGCTCTACAAAAGTACCATTAATTTCTTTCGATTCAGGAGTAACCGCCTTGAGAGTAGGACCTGCTGAAACCGTTTCTTTTTTAGATTTAGGAGCGTTTGCATTATGAGCCGTCGAAACCTTTTGAGTTTCAGAAGTCACAACAGGAGCACTTTTTGATGGGGATAAAGACTTCGCACCAGACTCCTTCCATCGAGTATTTAATTCATCAACCACTCTCTGTTGTTCCCAAGCAGATAGTGCACCCCAGGTGGTTCCGGTTCTTCCAAACTTTTTACCACTATACGTATCGTCATTTATATATAGATCTCCACCACTCAAAGTGAGGACATTTCCCTCATCATCAGGTTTGTATTGAGCTTCATCAAAGGGAAGCAGTCCAGAAAGCTGATCAATTGTTTGATCTACACGTGCCTTATAGATTTGAGCATTAATATTATCTAGGAGATCCACTTTTTGTACTTCGGAAAGACTTTTTAAATCATCAGAAGAAACGATTTCGTGATCAATAATCTCCATAAAACCTTCAACTCCCATTTCCATATCTCCAAAATCACTCAACTGAACATACATCGGCTTTTGACCAGATGGAGCATCTGGAGTTACTTTTTCTTTTTTATAATAAGCCATTACTTTGCCAGCAATTTCTTGTGAAAGACGCGGAACATTAAACTTTGAGTCTAAATTTTTAGAAAGCTCAGGGGTTACAGAATTGAGCATTTTAACGACTCTCTCCTGCTCAAAACCAACCAAACCGCCCCATGCAGACCCAGTTTCGGCAAACTTACGTTCTCCATTCTCTGTAACCACAAACAAATCACCATCATCAACCTTGAATGACAACTGTTCTCCCTTGGTCACAAAAGCAGAAGTAGCTAACTTTTTGTAAAGATGATTATAGACCGGTTCTGTTCGGGCCTTAAGAATCTTTTGATTCGCCAATTCAATCATCTTCACTCTTTGATTTCCATTCAAATGGGCTAACTGAGCAGAAGGAAGTACTTCTTCATCAAAACTCCAATCCAACTCAAGTTCAACATCGTCACCAAATTCAGTGAGATGAACATATTCACCATTACAACCAGAATCAGGACTTTCACCTTCTTTTGAAAGATAGTTAAGAACATTCTTAGCCACCATATCAGCAGCAACTGAAATCTCTGTAGCTTCTTTTTGCTTGAGCTGTTCTTCACTTTGGGGTTTCACCTCTTGGGGAGGAAAAAACTTAATAACTAAAGAATTAAGACGATCTTCTATATTCTTTTTTTCTAGAAGCTCTTCATATCTGGCTTTACTAGCTACTAACTGCTGATCATAAAAAACATCAATCTTTTTTACTTCATCAATTAATGCATCTCTCTCATTTTCTGGAAGTTTTCTTACATATTGATCTAACTGCTTAGAAAGTTGCCAGAGTTTTTCTTCATGCTTATCAAGCATGGTTTTAGTTCGATCCGGAGTAATATCTCCCACCTCCTCGGCTACTTCCTGAGAAAAAGCTTTTTCTGCTGAGGCTCCAGGGGTGTTTTTATAAAGAAATGCTCCCCAATCCCCCGAAATCGAATCCGAATATAAAATTTTCATGTCTATAAATAATTAGAGCGTATCAAGCTCAGAATCTAATTTTTGAAGCAAAGCCGCTTCTTCTTTTTGTGACTTACCTTCTTTATTCTTACGAGAAAGATCTTTCGCATCCTTCAGCATGAGTTTCATTTTCTTTTCTTTTTCTTTCAAAATCTTAATACGTCTTTGCGCATATTCCTCCCAAACCTTCGCTGCATTTTCTAGCACGTCCTTTAGCTCGAGAAGCTGCTCTTTTTTTCCTTTTGGCAAGACTCCAATCCATTTTTCTTTCTCACTATCATCAATTAAATGAGAATCTGTAATCAACTGAGTCAAAACCAAAACAAGATCTTTTTTAGTAGTGGCCATTTACATTTTTTTAAGAAATCATTGTATTTTATCACATTTGCTTAATTAAATCAAATAATTGCCAGCCTTTTATTCAAAAGTACAATAGCCTCACACCAAAAAAATGATTTTTTCAAAAACCTCCGGTATTTTGGGGATGAATGCCCGAAATCTACACTACATTTCAAAATACAACTCTAGAGCGGACAAAAAATTTGCGGATGATAAGATCTTTACCAAACAATTTTTAGGATCTCGAGGGATAGGAGTAGCAAAACTCTATCATGTCATACGCAACCATACACAACTCACACAAGAATTTTTTGATTCTCTCCCCAATAGCTTTGTTGTAAAACCAAACCGCGGCTATGCTGGAGCAGGTATTGTGGTGATTGAAACCAAAAAAGGAAAAAAATGGATCACAGCCGGTGGTAAGCGGCACGATGATGAATTTCTCTATCGACAATGTATCGATATTTTAGAAGGAAAATACTCTATTTCTGGAGTTCATGATCAGGTGATTTTCGAAGAAAAGCTCGAACCCCACAAAGCATTTATGACCCTTACCGAAGCCGGACTTCCCGATATTCGGGTTATTGCTTTTAACAAAGTTCCAACCTTAGCCATGCTTCGTGTTCCTACGGTTGAATCAGACGGAAAGGCCAACATGGAGCTTGGGGCCATAGCCATGGGGATAGATATTGGAACCGGACTTACAACAGGAGCCGCGTATTATTATGACTATATAAAAAAACTTCCCAATGGGGAAAGCGCCGTTGGATTTCAAATCCCCTACTGGGACGAAATACTTCTTTCCGTCGCAAAAATTCAAAAATTTACCAAGATTGGATTTCTTGGTGCTGATTTGGTAGTAACCGAAAACGGAGTTCATATATTAGAAGTAAACGCACGTGCCGGTTTAAAAATTCAGATTGCAAATCAAATTCCACTTCGCAGAAGACTCGAAAAAGTGGCAGATCTCAAGGTAAAAACCCCAAAAGAAGGGGTAGATGTTGCCAAGACTCTCTTTTCTGAGAAAAAAACAAAATCAGAAGAAACTCCAGCCAAACCCGTTATTGGAGGCTTTGAGCCTGTCATCATATATGGGGGAGGCAGCCCCAAAACCCTGATAGCAGAAGTAGATCTTCTCGCAGAAACCAACACCATTGCCGAAAAGCACCATGAAGGAAATGTTATAGACATATCTATTGCCAGACAGAGAATGAAACTCCCTGTAGAAAGAAAGAAAATCACCGAAGCCGATGTGATTCTAGCCGGAAAATACCTAGGAGATTTTTATATCGATCCCAGTAAGAAAAAAGAAGATGTCTCCCCTCATATGCTCACCGCTAATCTCGACGAAAAAGTCCTTAAAAACATCGACAAAAAAGTCTGCAAAATCGATAGTCAAATTAAACTTCTGGCCTATCTCAACCCTCAAAACATCACCGAACAAAAAGCTTTATTTTTGTCACACCCTAACGCTTCACCAAGATTTTTTTATCGGGATTGTCCACTCGACATTGAATCTCTGAAAACCGAGCTCAAAAGAATTCCTCAAGACGTGAATCATTTCTTGTATCCTATTTACAAGGAAAAAATTAAATCACTAGAAGCCAAACTCAATTTATTAAAATTCAGAGACACAAAAGAATATACAAAATACTCAAAAGCGGCCTTCGGTTCGGTAACACAAGGCACCTATCGATCAGCTATTGCCTTTCTCAAAAAGCACAGTGAAGTTAAACCAGATCAAAGCCAAACCCTCGACACAAAAAAAACTATTGAAATACTCAATGAATTCCTAAAAGAAAAAAAACTCGCTCACTGGAAAATTAAAATCCTCGAAGACTCGGTCGCCGATATTCAAGTCACCAAGAAAAACATCATTCTCCTGAAAAAGGGAGCTAAATTTAAAATTAACCGACTAAAGGCCCTTCTTGCACACGAAATAGGGACACACGTATTTAGATATGAAAACGGTAAATTACAACCCCTAGAAATATTTGCGAGAGGAACAGCCAACTATCTCGAAACCGAAGAAGGTCTCGCCATCTGGAATCAAAATCAACTAAACCTCAATTTGGGTGAGAAATACATTACTCCCGCCCTTTTAATAGTGGCCATTTTTATGGCTGAAAAAATGTCATTTAAAGATCTCTATCAATACCTCCGCAGTACCTACAATATAAACAAAGAACTAGCCTGGAAGTGCTGTCTTAAGTCAAAAAGAGGCTTTACCGACACCGAAAACTTTGGAGCCTTTACAAAAGATGCCTGTTACTACACAGGCAACAAGAAAATTGAAAAATTCATCAAAGAAAAAGGCAACATAAAAGATCTCTACATCGGAAAAATAGCGATTGAAGATCTTGAGCTAATAGGCCAATTAGAAAACATTCAGCCTTCTAAATTTATCCTCTAGGTCATTGACAAAAAAACTAAAAAAACAAGAATCACACTATCGTTCTTTTAAATTGGTTTTTTGAGTTGCATGAACTTAAGCACCTCAAAACCAATCGGCTTAAGTCTTCGTTATTGCAACGAAGATAATTTTCCAACAGGCTCCCACGATATTGCATCGTGGCCTGCAATTTTCAGAACATTTGGTTCTGAAATCACTTGTAGGAGTAACACCATGAAGAAAATTGATCACTCTCAATTATCTCAATTCGGGAGAATGGCCATACTGGCCTCCCTCGCGAGAACCAGCATGGCTAGCAACATCCAAATAGCTAGCTCAGGTAGCAAGCTTCGAACAGCCCTCAATGGACAAGGACTCCCAGCATCACTTTTTAGACTCTGTGTTGATGCTAGGAATTGGATTGAAGATGAAGCGCTGATGGAATTTTTCACAGCGCAGATTCATACCTTTCAAGGAAAAATTGTGGGAGCTGGCGACCCAATGCTCAAAATTATGCCCGCAACAATGAGATATCATATCAGAAGAAAACCAGCCCCCGGAACGAGACCCGAATGGGAGTTGCCAGATTCAAACCAAGTCGTTTCACCTCCATACAACGAAGTCACACTAGCCAATCTCTTGTTTAAAGGGGCTACCGTAGTGGGAGACTTTGCTCAAAACAAGACCCTCCCCTACCTTATTCACCCTCTGAAAGGGAAAAGTGACCTACTCGATACAACTCAGGCCACTTATCTACGTTACAAGCACAAAAGAGATTACAACCCTCTACAAGTTACCGGTTCAGTGACAAAGGACGGATTCATCATCATTCATGTCAACCTAGTAGTCTACACCTACAATCTTCCACTCGAAGAATGGATCAGAGTAGTTCATATAATTGATCGACTCTACAATCATCCAAGGGTAACTTCACGAGGTTACTACGATGGATATTGGTTTGTCACAGACCAAAAAGCAGTGGTCGACCTTGAATCATGGACAGAAGAAGACCTTTGGTATAAACCCATATGGGAAGCCATGTGCGTAATCAATGGTCATCCTCCTGACATCAGCGATGAAGACTTTGCTAGAGCTACATCCCACCTAGTCTGCCCCAATAGAGAAAATGTCCGGCAGCACGCTATTGAGTTCTGGAAAACCCAAAGGGTCGTTATGATGCTCTACCGGTTTATTAACGGTGAAAACATCATTGATCCAAACGATAGCCTCTATTGAACGTCCTCTCCCCGCAGAACATCGCGGGGAGACTCATCTTATAAATTTGACAGAAAAATCGTCAGAAATATAGTAACCAAGCTAATTCCATTAAATATGCTCAAAGTTAAGAAAAGAGACGGCGAATCCAGTGATCGTTTGCTAAAACGATTTTCAAATCATATTAAAAATCGAAAGCTCATTCAGGCCTTTCGAAAAAAACGTTATTTCGCTCAAAAACCAACCAGAACCAAAGTTCGAGCGGCCGCAATTAGTCGAGAAAAACACCGAGCAGAGAATAAGAAAAAGGCATTTTTTAGCTAAACAATAATTCAATAGGAATTAGGTATAACCAATTTGGATTTAGGGGGGGAAAATATGGGGGGAGTTTTTTAGTAGACACACTTACCAAAAAAGGGGCTTACATTTTGAGAAAACTTGATCATCCATTCCTAGAAGCAGAAACACTTCTCTCCCTTTGCATAAAGAAAAATCGGACCCAATTAATAGCAAACCCTCAAGATAAAATCCCATTAAATCTTAGTCTCAAATATCTCTGGTGGTGTTACAAACGAAGGAATCTTATTCCCATAGCCTACATAACAAAGCAAAAGCACTGGGCTGGATTTGATCTCATGGTAACCAAAGACACCCTTATCCCCCGTGATGAAACAGAGATACTCTGTGAACATATCACAAAAGCCAACTCCACTCCCCCATCCTCAATTCTTGATATAGGGACCGGAAGTGGGGCCATTGCTCTATTTATGAAAAAAAAATACCCTAACGCAAATGTCTCAGCGCTAGATATAAGTAAGAAAGCATTAAAAGTTGCCAAAAGAAATTCAGTTCAATACAAATTAAACCTCAACCTCATAGAAAGTGATCTTTTGAGTAAAAAAAAGGCTAAGGAACAATTCGATATCATCATCGCCAATCTCCCCTATCTCCCCAGTGATCTCAATATTTCACCCGAAGTACAAGAAGAACCTCAATGCGCACTCTTTAGTGGAAAAGACGGGTTAGATCACATAAAGGCGTTAAAAGTTGAACTAGAATCAAAAGCAATCAAATTCAAACAACTCTGGCTCGAATTTCTTCCTCAGCAAAGCATAGAAATCAAAAGAATCTTTAAAAACTACAAGTGCGAGTTTTATAAAGACCTATCAGGACAATGTTTCTTTTGCAAAATACAATAATCAATACAAAGTTTTTAGCATTCACAAGTAAGAACTTGCGAACAAACCTTCTACAATACAAATTCAAAAGATCAAAAGTTCAGAAGCTAATTATCAACTTACCGTCTTTTGCGGACGTATTCTTCGACAAAGATAGAAATACTTGCCGCCACAGGTATGGCCAAAATCATTCCCAAAATAGAAAGCGGAACTCCTCCAATCGCATTTCCCAAAATACCGCCAGAAGCCACCGCCAGCAATGTAGTTACCGAAGAAAGTCCTACCACCTTTTCCATGATAACGGGCACCAAAACATTGCCTTCTAAAAACTGCGTAATAACAATCCAGACCAAAACCGCAAAAAAGACTAACCAAGAAATATTCAGAGCTACTAAGCTTGCTAAAATTCCAGTTACCATCACTCCAATGTAGGGGAAAAGCTCCATGAAACCCGCTAAAAGTCCGATAGTAGCTGCATATTGCATCCCAACCGTCCACTCTAAAATTTTCATTCCCACATACATAAAAGCACCCACAGAAACCATTAACACAATTTGAGCTTTAAACCATTCAGCCATCTTGTTCTGTATGGTCACCGATTTTTCAGCAATATAATCTCGATCTTTAGAAGGAAACAAAGAAAGAACAAATCGTCCTAACTCCTCTCTTTCCATCAAAATATAAAACAACAGCACAAGCGCAAAAATGAAATTAAAAACCCCTTTAAATATATCACTCATAACTCCAAAAGCAGAACCCGCTGCCGACTGAAGGTTCTTCGAAATTACTTCTAAGTTTTGTGTCAGCCAAGCCTGGATAGCCGCCGGATCAAAATCAGCCCCCACTTTTTCCAGCGCACTCTTTAAATAAGGTACATCTGCTCCGTTTGATAAAATAAAAGATCGAAGATCAACGGCAATGGCTAATAATTGGTCAGCAATAATCGGAATAATCTTTACAAACAAAATTCCCAAAGCTCCAAAAAATACAAGATACAAAATAAAGATCGCTAAAGGACGCGGGACTTTTAGCGACTCAATAATCGTCAAAACTGGCGACAATCCCATCGCCAAAAAGAAACATATAGCGGCAATAGTAAGAATACTCTGTAGCTGAAAAAAGATTTGCTGAGCGGCTAAAAAGAGCGCAAAAATAAAAATTATCTTTATGACCGTTTTATATGAAACATCAACCACCATTTCTCCCTCTCGAGAAGATGATTTGGACTGAGAAGTGTTCGTATGCGAAGATTTCTTACGAGTTGTTTCATACTGCTTTCGAATATCTTGGATATCACTCAATTTATCGGCAATGGCATTGATAAGTCTCTTCATGAGATAAATTTATTTAATTAATTATAGCGACGCAGCTCGCAAAAACCAACATTGACAAAACCTACACAAATAACTGCTCCTGCATTTGCTCCAGGTCTTCCTTCGAAATTTTAGGCTGAGGCGAAGTGAGCTGCTGACGTTTCTTACCTTGTTCTTCAAGCGATTGAGTCATTTTTTTCATTTCTGAATCCTTAAGCTTAAGCGGCTTTATATTCTTTCTCTTTAGATCTATCTCAAGATTCAACTCTTCACTCAAAACTTCTTTCGCATTTATTACTTCTACCGCTTTCTCGGCAATCAAAACATTTGCCGCATTCTGATTTCTGATAAATGATTCATACCCAGAAAGCACATTCACAATATTTTCTCGATCTTGAGGGTTGAGCTGATCAGCAAATTCATATTCTGTAATCTTTTTAAAAGCCTGCAAAATCGGAGCCAAACTATCAGAACTGATCATAAAAAAAGAATAACCCTCATGATAGGCAAAGGATTTTTTTGACTTTGCTAAAAGGTCAGCAGGAACAACAAAAAAAACGGTCGAATAGATCTGAGAAACCGATTTACTTTTTTTAATCTTCTGAACCGTTTTAGGTACCTGTGCATTAAAGTAAGTAGATATCTTATTCTCAGAAAACTTGGCATCAAAAATTATGTATTGCTCTGGGAATAGTTCTACTAAAAAATCAGGCTTCAGTCCCCCATCAAAACTTTCTGGTAGATTCACATTATCAAAAAAATTAAATCCAATTTCTGGGCGTTGACAGATCTCACGCAAAGACGAAACCACCCCCATCTCATGTTCATTCCAGACTCTATTACGCTCATCTTCCTCTATCTTAACTCTTTCCTCATCCTCTCTTCGTATACGCAGTTTTTCTTCTTCAAAAGTTTTCTTTGCAGCCTCCAAATCATTTATACGCTTATGTTGATCTTCATTTCTTTGATCCTGCTCCTTTTCAAAACCAGCAACTTTTTTAAGCAGTTCTTCATTATGAATCTGTAAAACTCTATTTTTTTCCTTCAGTTCTGTGATTTCAGCAAAAAGCTGCTTTCCCTGACCAGAAAGCTTGTCTTTAGCCGATTTTTCGCCTTGCATCTGAGCCTGGAGCTTTCCTAATTGTTCATTTTGGTGCTGTAATTCTAAATTCAAACGAGTACGATCTTCCATCATCCGACGAAACTCTTCCTCACGCTGAAGATCATTGCCTCCACCAGTTGGCTGAAATATTAAATAACCCACCCCTCCCAAAAGCAAACCCCCAATAACGATTAAAACGATTTCCATAATCTAAGTTTAGCAGAGACATACAAAAACCTGGTGAAAAAGGACCTACTTGATATTGACAAAATAATACAAAAAAATAAAAAGAACCTATTAAGACCACTTCAAATGCCACAAGGACAATCACGGGAAACCGGACTTAGTTGTTATAGTGAACCCGGAAGAAAAGCACTTGTACAACAAGCTGCAGAAGGACAATTAAGTACTCTGCAAATTTCAGGAGGGCTCGAAATAAGAACTCAACATCCAGAAGCTGATAAAAGATCAAGAATCCTTACCGTTTCTGGTATTCAAGCACAAGAAGGAGATGTATTTACACAGATCCTAGAAGAGGCTGGATTTACAATTATTAATCATTCAGTAGAAGGCGTTTTGAAAGCACAGATTTAATCTACAAAATCAGCAAAACAACCCCTCCAACAATAAGTCCAGCTGCAAAATAACGAACCAAACGATGTCCTTCATCAAAAAGATGGGCCCCCAAAAAGACTCCAAATATAATGGAAGTATTTCTTAATGAGGCCACAACAGCGGCATCTAATTCTTTCAGAGCCACAACAGCAAAATACCAGGTCCCAATCATAGCCACTGAAAATCCAATTAAATTCTTAACATTTTTTAAGTCTAATAGGGCTTCTTTTCGATACTTAAAAGGAAAATAGGCCATTATCGGAATTTGAAATAAAACCAAAGCCCACATCTGAGAGGCACTAAAGTAAGCTACCAAATACTTATCCAACAAATGAAAAGCAGTCACCATAAATGTTAAAGCCACTACAATAAGCAATACTTTTCCACGAACATGATTAATAGATCGATCAAAACCAAATATCAAAGCGCCCACTATTACACTACATACCCCTAAAATCTGAACAATCTCAAATCGAGAACTCAAAATTAAAACTTCTCCCATAAGTATAAAAATTGGGGCTAACCGAGTAAGAGGATATAACACCTGAAAATCATGTTGTTTAACTAACAAAAGCATCATTATCGTATAGACCGAATGTAAAATACCCGAAAGAATAACCACCTCCCAGTGATCAAAAAATAACTTCCAAAATTCAAGATCAAAAAAACAAAAAGAAAAAACAAGGACCGCAACACAAATACCCCAAAAATTAAGGGTACAGGGATGGGCTGCTTTACGTGCAAATCCTGGGAAAAATGGATGAAAAGTAGCAGAAGCCAATGCCGCTATAATTGCCAAAGACATACCCCCATTATCCTTACAAATTCAGAAGGGCAAAACTAATTTTCATCAATCACCCTCTCGACCCTTTTGTGCTTATCAACTAAAACCTCCAACACAGAAACTGAAGTCAATCTTTCTCTAATAACTTTCGTCAATCTTAAATAGGAAGCCTCAAGATCTTTAAACTCAGCAAGATAATAATACTGCTGTATCCCATCTAATATATCAGCCATACTTTCATCCTCCCTCCCAGAAACCTGAGCAAAAAGCAGTAATTTTTCTACAAAATCATCCCACTGATTATTTGGACGAGAAAGAAGATCCTGGTAGAAGTCAGAAAGTGCATAGGAGCCTTTTTCACTTAGCTTCAAGAAAATAATATCATCTGGTTCTACAGTAATATCCAAAAGCGTCTTAAATGCCTCAAACTCATACTTTTCAACTTCCTTGGGCTCAATTTCCTCCATATTAAAACATAAACAACATTATACATCATTACACATAAAAACGCAAGGAGGTGGTCATTTCTAACCTAAAGAAGTGGACCTTCGAGTCAATCTTTTAATTAATTTAGTAAGGAGTCTGGGCATTCTTATAGTTGTTGAAACTTCCAAAACAACCTCCTGTGATTCTGATACACAAAGCGGAAACATGTAATTTAAATAGCTCTTATATTGACCATAAAAACATAAAAACTCAGATTCAAAAAGATCCCACTTGGGTCCAGAATCAACCGTCCAACGAGGCACACCTTTTTGATCATAGGTAACACCTGGATAATTTGGAAAGTTTTCCAATTCCTCAGGTAAAAGCCTAGAGAAAAGCCAAGGTGCACCAACAGCTCTTAAGCCCCTTTTACCCCAAGCAGATCTATAAAGGTGGAGCAAATTATACAAATTTTTAGAAACGCCAATCAAAGGTGATTTTTCTAATTCCATCAGAAAAGAAGTTAAATAATAAAAAGCCTCCAAAAGAGACACGTCCGCCCCTCTTATTTAACCCTTAATTCAAATTTCTTTTCTTCCTTTTCCTACCGGACGACTCCCTTTTGAAAACTTAAGAGAGAAGCAACAACAAAACTGAAAGGATGAAAATTTCATGATTTTGTACCCCCTTTATACAAAAATTATTAGTTCAATCAAAAAAAAGAAACAATAAAACTACAAAATTATTTCCACTTAATAGAACATCCCTGACTTGGAACTTGCTGCGTGTCTGAAACCAACTTTCCATCAATTAATTGCGTCAAAGCCCATCTCAAATCAGACTTATGTGCCTCATTTTCTCCTAAAGGATCATCATTTATTCTCCCGTGATACACCAAAGTTCTTTCAGAATCATAAACAAATACATCAGGAGTACACACCGCTTCGTAATCACGTGCTGTCTTTTGTGTTTCATCATAAAGATAAGGGAAATGAAGTCCTAACTCCTTCATCTTCTCAAAAGAATCTGCCGGATAATTCTGAGCATCATTAGCATTAATTCCTACAAACTGGACTCCCTGCGATGAAAAAGCATCAGCCAGTTGATTCAATTCCTCTAGAACAGCCAGCACATATGGACAATGATTACACATAAAAACAACCACCAAAAATTGAGCCGAAGCAAATGATTCTAAACGATAAATCTTATCATCAACACCAGAGAGATCAAAATCAGGAGCTGTATTCCCCAACAAACCCGGAAGCGATGATAAAAGGACCATTAACAAGTTATAAAACTAAAATTCTCTCACCTGCAATGTTGGAATAAATTCTCCATCAACTAAAGCATCTGTTACCAACACATATCTTTTCCCCTTCCATTCTTTTCCCACAGGACGATCCAAGAACTCCTCAACCGCTCTTCCAACCGTTTTTTCGGGTTCTGAAGAAAATGCAATTTTAAAAGCCTGAACTCCCCAAAGCAGCTGCATTTTTCTACGTGCAGAGGGTACATTCGTAAAGGCAAAGACTGGCATCTTTGGACGAAAACAAGACACCAAACTCGCCATATAACCACTTCGTGTAACTACCAAAATACAGGAAATATCATTCAGATCTCCTACCATTCGCGCGGCCAAACGCGAAAATTCAGCTCGATCTGAATGAACTGAAATATCTCGAATAGGCCGAGAATCTAAATACTCCTTTTCAGTTTCCAAAGCTATATCCACCATCGTTTCAACAGACTTCAAAGGATAATTCCCACCAGCGGTCTCTCCAGACAACATAATCGCATCAGCTCTCTGAAAAACGGCCGTCGATACATCGGTAACTTCGGCCCGCGTGGGCATCGGATTTTGAATCATAGATTCGAGCATATGGGTCGCCACAATCACCGGCTTTTGGTAATTCTTTGCCGTCTCAATAATTTCTCTCTGCATTCTTGGCACCTGAGTAAAGGGGATCTCAGCCCCTAAGTCCCCTCTTGCCACCATTACTCCGTCAGAAGCCGCAATAATTTCTGACAAATTATTCGTAGCTTCATAACTTTCAATTTTTGGAATAATATCGATATTTGATTTTTTTGAATCCAAAAAATCTCTCAATAAATTCACCTCATCAGCTCTTCTCACAAATGAAAGAGCGATAAAATCAACTCCCATATCTACTCCAAACTTAATATCATCCCAATCCTTCTGGGTAATCGACTCAAGAGAAACATCCTTCATCGGTAGATTCAAATGACGTCGAGAACTCAATTCTCCCCCATCCAAAACCTTACAAAAAATATCTTCATCCGTCTTTTTAAGCACTTCAAAATTCATGACCCCATTATCTACTAATATCTTCTCACCGACTTCCACATCATCGATAAAAGCATCGTAGTTCACGCCAACTTTCCCTGATTCTTCATATGTAGAATGATCAACCGTAAGAATAATTTCTTGATCCTTCTTTAGCTCTACGGGCAATGCCAAATCCCCAGTTCTTATTTCTGGCCCCTTCGTATCCAAAAGTATAGCCACATTAACTCCCCGTTTCTTATTTAAGCGTTTAATACGCTTAATCACTTCCCCATGCCATTGGTGATCCCCATGAGAAAAATTCAAACGAAAGACATTCACCCCCGCATCAGCCAACTTTTCGAGCATTTCATACTCACAAGAGACTGGACCAATCGTCGCTACAATTTTAGTATGTTTCATCCGTATAACTATACCACAACACAATTCACAAAAAAAGATGGAGGCGCCAGAAATCGGCGCCTCAAGCCCCTCTAAAAAAATTAAGATGGTCCATAATCAAACAATCGTTGATGTTCCAACCATTCTTCTTTTGAGGGAGCAAATCCTTGAGCCAGGGCCTCAGCCAATTCATCATCAACGGTGACCTCCCCCTTCAACAAAGCCCTGACTACTTTTTTCTTTAGACCTGTTTTTTGCATGATATCCTTCACCGTCTCTCCAAGATCTCGAAAGACGATATTCTCCAAGACCTTACCCGGATGATAATAAGGCTTTGTTGGTTTACTCTGCCATACCCTTCTCAAGAGATCATCCTCAAGCAGAAAATCATGCCCCATAATTCACCTCCCACAAATATAAAAAGAGCTTATTGGAAACTATAGACACGCCCTCCTTTGTAAATAAACAAAAAAATAAATCAAGAAACCCCCTATTTAATTGGATTCTCCATAATATCATCCTCTTTCTCTTCCTCCTTGGAAGATTCATCTTCTGAAACCGCTTCAATCTTTTGATGGGCTAAAAGTTCTTCAGGATTTGTCGTAACAATCTGATGTTCTCCATGACTGGCAATAATTTCAATCGCCACATGATTATTCCCCGCAAAGAAAACTCCCTGCCCTACCGCTGAATTGAGCAACAAGTATTTCTCATTTTCTGTTAGATTAAAGATGGGCTGCAATCGATCCAAAGCCGAAGGAGCTTGTTTCAACAACAACTGCATGGAGGAATTAGTAATAATAGGCTTCCCCCACCTTGAATCCATAAAATCTTCAACATCTTGGGTGATAGTAGATATTCCCAAATAATACTTACGAGCTCTTTTGGCCAAATTATGAAGGAAGCGCCCACTATCTTCGTGCTGCACAATATGCCAGGCCTCATCAATCACCAACAAACGTTTTTTCAATTGTGATCGAATTCTGCTCCATATAAAATTCAACAAAATATACATAGCAATAGGGCGCAACTGATCTTCGAGATCTCGAATACAAAAACAAATTAACCCAGTTTTTAGATCCACATTCGTCTGATCAGAAAATATCCCAGAAAAGGTTCCTTCTGTATACTTTTCTAATCGAACTGCCAAACTTCTTCCCCCTTCCATAGACTCTAAAACTCTTTGGAGATCTCGCATAGTCGGCATTTCAAAATCTCCTGGATTTTCTACTTCTTTCGTAATTCCTTTCACCTCATAAGTCTGCCGAAGAGCCTTATCCATTAACGCATCTTCTTCAGGTGTTAATTTCCCCAACATCAAATTCATCAATCCAGTGATATTGATGATATTTTCACGTATAAGATCTTCGGTCTTTTTCTGCTCTCCCATATCGGCCGAAGGAAGATCAAAAGGGTTAATTCGATGGGGGGAAGTAAGAGAAATCTTGGTATAACTCCCACCGACTGTTTTAGAAAGTGTTTCATACTCATTTTCTGGATCTATCACAATCACATCAGTATCCGTCATCATCGATCTCAAAATCTCTAGCTTCAGAGCATAAGATTTACCAGCCCCTGATTTCGCGAAAACTACAGAGTTCGCATTTTCTAGCTGAAACCGATCAAAAATAATTAAAGAATTATTATGACGATTAATTCCATAAAATATTCCCTGATTTGAAGTCAGATTACTAGAAACAAATGGAAAAGCCGTTGAAAGTGGAGCTGTATTCATATTTCTCAGAACTCCCAACTGATCATCACACTGGGGAATGGTACTCTCAAAAGCTCTTTCTACTCGAAAATCAGCCGGCCGAGTCATGACCAACTTACCACCTAAAATCGTCTGCACTTGATGCCCTACCTTTTTGAGTTTTTCATCGGAATCAGAATAAATGGTCAAATATATTCCTACCTGAAAAAACCTTTCTTTTCCTCTCTGCAGATCCACCCGAAGGTTCTGCGCATCTTCAAGCGCTGTATCCAGAGCCACACTTTCTACAATCCCCTTCTTTTCATTCATATGCTTAGTTGATCTCATCTCGGCAACTTTCTTCCGAAGAATTTTGAGCATACTGCTTGACTCAGAGGGATACACAAAAAGAGAAATATCCATCGAAACATCAAAGTTGATAATCTGGTTCATCCAATTGGCCTCCAGATATCGAGGATAATTAAAAACAATATAACTCTGAGCCGCCTTCCCATTCAATCTCAAATTGTGAGTATTAATATCCAAAGAAGAAGGCGCTATCAAATCTTTGATACTCACTGTCCCCTCTTGGTAGAGCTTTTCAATCTCTACAATCTTTTTTCGAATCTCTGCAGTCAGGTCTTTTTTATCTCGTTTAGGGTCAAAATTAATAATAAATTTATTGATATCCTTCAAGTGACGCTTGCGACGGTCCGCCGTCTCTTTATTCTTTTTCTTGTGGTCCGCCCAAGCATTTCGAATACGAGCCACAATATTAAATTTAGAAGGTTGATCCTTCTTTTTTTTATCGGTTGGTTCGGCTTTTTGATTTGTTTTGGTTTCTTCTTTGGTCATTTTCCAAATTAATCATTATATTATAACACAAAAAGCAATGTTTAATCAAGTATGTCGGTCCATATTATACAACAAAAAGCACAAATCTTTGTCACTTGAGAGGTAAATATTACTCAGAGGTGTGATTTGTGCCTTTTTACTACTCATGGTGAATTGCATCACAAAGCAAAGACGAGAAACAAATACTTATTAAATACAAGCCATGAGTGTTTTGTTTTGGAAAACCAAAACTACAAACACCCTGACTCCCGAAGATGTGTCCCTCCGTGGGGACGGACTTCCTTTTTTTTTGTTTTTGATTGATGAAGCAAAATTAAGTGATGGCTCGATTTTGCTTTGTCTTTCTCTCTCGTGGTCGATAAAAGTTTTTGTGAGACTTCTATCTAGGCGGAAGAGGAAGGCAGGGAGAAGAGTGAATAAAACAACTTTTGAAAGAAGTAAGAATTAAGAAGGAAAATTAGGTGGGTAATTTCAATTCTTAATAATCTTATTCACTCATCTCCCTGCCCAAACTTCAGGAGGGGGTGGAAACTAATTTCATTTCAAAGATCCAAGCATTATAACACAGATAAAACAATATGGCAAATATTTTAAGCAGAAAAAATGGTAAACTACTCATATGAAAAAAATATACATAATTGCATTAGGGTTACTCATTACAGCCTGTAGCCAAAAAGAAAATCACAAAGATCTACTAAAAATAAAAACAGAAAATCAAACTTTCTACGTAGAATTAGCAGAAACAGTACAAGAACGACAGAAAGGACTCATGTATCGGGACACCCTCCCAAAAGAGCAAGGGATGCTTTTTGTGCTTCCATACGAAGACTATTGGCCCTTCTGGATGAAAAATACATTTATCCCCCTAGACGTGATTTGGATATCCCAGGATAAAAAAGTAACCGAAATCCAAACCCTCCCTCCCTGCAAACATGAAATCTGCCCAGCCTTTCAACCTAAAGAACGAGGTCAATTTATCTTGGAAGTTAATGCTGGTCAATTTAAAGGGGAAATTGGAGACACAATTGAATTTGATTACTAACCAGACTTTGGCAACAAATCCTTGGGTAGATATTTCTTTTGAAATTGCTCAAAATTCCCTCCTCCCCCCTGAAATTCATTCCATTTTCTTACCAAAAGTGCCAAATTGCCGACCGGCATAAGCACCGGAGAATCAATCCCCAAGCTCAAAATTTCACTAGCTTCCTTACTTTTTTGTGAATTTCTCCAATACTCTATTAGCGCCAATACAAATCCAGGATCTTTTTCTAAAATCTTCTTATTAGAAAGTCTTAAAAAACGAATCGCATTCGTACCATTTATTTGTCTCACATATTCTTCATCAAGTTCATCATCAGGCGTACTTGTTTCTGATTGAGTCACAATTTTCTGCTCAAGCGCACTTACATCAATATCCAACCGTTTTAAATCATCTGCGTATTTCGCTTCATCTAGTCCAAAAGCATCAATTACACCAAGCACACTCAAAGCCAGCTTTGATTCTGTCTCTTCAACTTCAGTATTTTTACATTCTGCTTCTCTTGGGGGCAATCCTTGTCGAGATAAATAATCAAGTGCCTGAGCAATCGCCTTTTTTCCAAAAGCGTTTGTAGCATATGATTCTCTCTTCAATCCTGGTACTTTATATTTTTGAGCCAAAGAAAACTTAAGACGATCCAGGAAGTAATCCACCAACGCCGGACTTTTGATATGTTCATCCAAAATATCATTATCAGTTTCCATCGCTTTTTCATACTGTCTTATCCGTGTCTGACGCACCAACAAATACGCTCCCTCCTCCTCATGCTCAGAAAAATTATGAAGTCCTACATCGCTTGCCACTCCCTCAATAATTACCTTCTCATTCATATCCATACCATCCGTCTTTACCCTTTCGGCTTTACCTTTAATAAAAGCCTCCACAATATTCCAAAATCGAGCCTTATCTTTCACCAACACATCATTAGACTCTTTTGTCTGAATAATCCTCATCCGATGTCTGTGTGGAATCTCTGCGAGTCGATACAAAAGTCCTTTTGCAACCAGCAAAATTTCTTTTTTCCAGTGCCTCGGAATTTCATCTTCATCAACATTTCTAAATACAACACCTACTTCAGGCTTATTAAGAGGAACACGAACCTCACACTCAACATGAGCCATATCAATACCAACACTTTTCGGAATAGGAATTCGCATTCTATAAGAAGGCAGACGATCATAATCCCCTCTCTTAAATACCGGAATCCTTAAAGAAGTCTTACAGTTTAAATCTTTCGTATATTCCAAAAACAAGGCATCTAATTCTAACAGAAAAGCTTCCTTTTCATCCGCCTCCATTTTTCCAAAAGAAATATCTTTCCAAAAGCTATGAAAATGCCATTTCTTAGCTACCCCAAAAGACTGTAACCAGGGATGTGATTTCTTATGACGCTTCATAAACAAATCAAAATGCTTTTTTTCTTCCTGATAAACCAGCTCCTCTTTTTTGCCACGTTCGGGTTTTGGTGGGGGCAAAACCATCTTTTTTCTGAACAATCTTTCCGCAGATCTCAAACGCGCAAAAACATCTGGATGAGCCATTTCATAAGATCGAATCTGTGACTCTTTATCTGCGGCCGCTAACAATGGTTGTGCATGATCTAAAAGTAAAGTTCTCAACTCTGGGTCATTAATACGAGGAGAAACAATTCTAAGCCTTCCTTGTTCTGATTCTGACGATGTAGCCTTATCAGATCCAACATCATCCTTTTCAATAACTATTGACTCCTTCAATCCAGAAAAATCAGCTACATCATCCGATAGTTGTATTCTTCCCCCTTCTTCAGTAGCTACTACTTCTAAATGATCATCTAATGCATGATCATCATGTGCTAAAAAAATCTTTAAACCTGATTCTTGTTCTTCTTTTTCTTGAGCCGCTTTTTCAGCGGCTTCACGTTCAGCTCTTTTGGCTAAAGATTGTGCCTTTGCTTGATCGGCTAACTCCTCTTTTACTTGTTGATTTGCTAATCCATACAAAAATTGCTTCAACTCATCCTGAACACTACAAACTTCTTGATCTGATTTAAAACAAAGGACCGAGCCTTTATCATTAATAGATCTTTTTAAATTCACATGAATAACCACAATTTCTAAACCGTTTGGGATATCATCACCAATATCCAAAACATATACTCCATCTTGTTCCACAAACATCAAAGCCGAAGCCAGATCTCTTACTTCTTCTAGGAGAGCCATTTCATATTCTTCTTCCTTAGTTAATTGAATAGGTGGCTTTTCATCGGTAGTGAACTCATAAAACTCAACCGGATAAAGATCCACTCTTGCTGATCGGAGATGAGAAGGCATAAATCTAAACCTATGATTAACTCTTCTCTCATGATCATAAGAAGATCTAAGAAAAAACCTTCCCTCAGAATCAACAGAAACTTTTTTATAACGTGATCCCTGTTCTACCATCAAGACAAGATCATGCTTTTGGGCCTGTGTCTGATTTGAAACCAAAAACTCAACACATACCGCATGCTCACTATTTGATTTTGTTACATGCGAAATCTGAGGAGACGGAAAAGAAGTCACTATTTTCTCAGGATTTGAATCACTTCTTTTATAAACATTATTCGACTCACTTTTATACTTCAACACAATTCTTACTTCATGCTCGCCACAAGATCGAAAATGAATTTGTAAAACTTCTGGGAACACAAAAATTCCATTATTATCAGGGACTACTGATTCTTTTACCGGACCAGAAACAACCTCAATTCCTTCAATAGTACATCCTGCAGGAAGCTTATCTCGATTTACCTTCTCCCAATTTGTAATTTTAAGAGATGACTTAGTATCATCGACAAAAGAGATCGAAGGCGACGTAAGCCTCAATCCTTTCTCAGGAGCTTCAGTCAAATAAGTTCTTAAATTACGAGGAACCTGAGAAATTTTTGTCCCCCAAAGTGAGAGCACAGCCCCTCTCAAAGGACTTTTTTTATCAGAAAGTAAAGCCTGGTTTTCTTTCATCCAGGTCAAGAGATATCTTCTTGCAGATTTCAATCGCAAAAAATTAATCTGATCATAAGTAGCCCCCATCAAATGATTCATAAAAATCACAGAAATTGCACGATTTGCTCTTTCATAATATTTTTCTTCCAACTCCGTTCTATCAGTCAATTGCAACAAAAGACAAAAAAGAACGTGATCTTCAATGTCATCAAATCTGTCTCTCAGAAAAGGAGGAAATTCATCATAGGAAGCCTCCTTAGTCTTACCCTGTAAAATAACATTCCAAACCACCAAATTCCCCCCAACCACCGCACGATCAATTTGTGCTTGTGCTTTTGGAGTAAAATACTTCAATTCGCCAGAATCATCCGGATAAATATGAAAAATATGACGCGCCAAAGTCGTCATCCCCTCCACACCCTCAACCATAAGTTCATCATAAGGAAGAAAAGCATGAATATGGGATAACTTCGCCAGAGTATCTGCATTCTTAAAATAGTCCCCCATAAGAGTCTGATTCAAAGCCCTAGCATATTCTCTCACTTTTACGACATTTTCATCACCAAAAATATCATGCATTTGGTTATTAGCTTCTACATAATCTGTTTCGTCTACATATCTATGGGCTAAATCACGCTTAGTCTGTAGCTCTTCAAAATCAATATTCAGTCCAGCACACAAAACTCTTAACTTTCCTTCAGGAATCATTTGATCTGGAGTAGAACGCTGAAGTGACGAAACAGGTTTCTCTTTAAATTTTAATAACGTATCCATATAAAACGGGCGCTCCCCCCAAACCCTATCCCACCCCTCATCCAAAACAACTCGCAAAGGCTGATCCGGCAGCAAGCGAGGTCTATTCTCCTCAATCCAACTTCTCATTCTATCGGCTCCAGAACCTCTAAAAGAATGAGGATAAAAAGACAAAACCGGAAGAGCAGAAGTCACGTTTTTGTGAAGCACTCTCTGATAAGCTTCATCCATAAAAGCCTCATTCTCCCTATAATCAAAAAAGATAGAAAGGTAAAAATGTCTCGCAGGTTTTTCTTGGATCATTGACGTCAGCTCTGGGGCATGCAAATATCTTCTAAACAAAGCCTTGTCAACACTTCCTCCCTGACCATCAATAGCAAATTTTACGGCTTCTTTCGGCTTTGCATTTCGATCAGTAAAACACTCTATCGTAGGAAGATCCCATAGCAAAGGAGCAAGCATCATTCTCCGCATCAAGGGATTCTGACCAATTGGACGCCCAGCTGACTCACTTCTGATTGTTTTCATCAGCGTAGTTGTATACGCCCCAGATTCATTTTTGGTCACCCCAAAAACAACCCGAGCCATATTCACAAGTCCATAAAGACAATTTCCTAACTCAACTGCATAAGAAAGGGGCAAGTACAAAAGACATAAATTAACAGACTTCAGCTTTTCATCCTCCAAAAGATCGTCTAGTTCTTGAATAAAAAAATGAGAATGTCGATCCTGATCATCTTTTGGAATTATTCCTCCCTGGTCTCGTAAAAGGGTTTGAATTGAAGAATCCATAAACACCCCCGCTAGTCGCTTCAATTCTGGAAAAAAAGCAATCGCTTGCTCACGACAAACTTCAATCTCAGGTCCTTCGATATTTGTTTCGTTCAAATATCCTGCTTCTACCGAGGCACTAATACCTTGATAAGTCTTACTCTCAAAAACCTGATTCCCCATGACCGCCACTACAACCGATTCTGGAATCGAATTTTGTTCTCCATAGAGAGAACAAAAGGCCTTACGAGTTTCAGAGTTTTCATCCTTTAGTAAATCACGATGCCTTAGTGCCCATTTGAGCCACAAACTATCAAAAAAAGAACGAGTCAAAGCAAATCTTAACTGATGCAAAGGTGATGACTGACATACATAAACCATTTCAGACAAAATTCGCATCTGTCGTTCCTCTTGCTCTGGACTAAGGGACAAAGTCAAATCCAATGCGGTAACACTCAAGAACACCACGTCCTCTAAATCATCAAGAAGTTCGGGCTGCAATTTGGCAAATGGATAATGCTCTAAATCTAGAGAAGCCGATGAATACAATAATCCAGCATGAAAAATTCTATTTATCTTGGTCAAAATCGCTGTTTCATCCACTTTTTTAGAATTCACAACTAAAGCCTGAGTAAATTCATGGATAAATATTCTTAAATCCTGAACAGAGACAGGAGAATCTCTACCATCAAGATAACAAAAAAGATGAAGTATACTCTCAAGTCCACTTGGCGTATTTAAATAATGATCAAGCTCATTTCTCTTCATACGCTCTTCAAATGGGACTGATTCATCAATAACTTCATTGACGAATACGGCAAGTTTTCCACCAAATTCATCAGAAGCTAATAAATCATCTACTTTCTTTTGATTAACAGCCAAACGAACCAAATCCAAAGAGCGAGCTTCTTGCAACTCTACGCCAAGAGCTTCTTGATCAACGCTTTCTATCCATTCTGTACACATACAAGTAGACAAAACACGCGTTCGAGTTCGAAGCGCATGAAAACAAGATTTACTTCTTTCCTCTTTTACCTGTTCATCAAGGGCCTCAAATTCTACTCTGATCTGAAGAGGTAAAGATTTATCATTTTTGAGTACAAACTTACGCCAAGCCGATTCAAGTAATTCACGAGCCTTAGCACCAGGCTTAAAAAAATCTGGATAATGTCGAATAACATTCACCCAGTGAAAAATCTTACTATTATCAAAGGCCATGGCATTCTCAAAGGCCGAATCCTGCAATCGATACAAAATAATCAAACCAGCACTCGCCATAAATGATGGATGGTCACGCACCTCCAAAATATGAAAAAAAGCAAAATAATCATAAGGGTTAGCAAAATATTGATCCCCTCTATCCAATACCATCTTTCGTGCTTGAACAAGTTCTTTCTTATAATCAAAAACCTCACTAAATCCCTCTCTCCTCAGAAAAGCCTGTTTACTTCGCTTTTTTGGAGATGACGCCATAAAATGGCGCTGTTGATTTTCTACAAAATGCCACAAAAAAGGCGCTGTAGCCGCACGAGCCCCAATCAACTTATCAATACTCTCCGCCGCCTCTTCCCCCATACGATAAGCAACTACCGGCTTAGAATGGTATCCGCCATCATAATCTCTCACAAAGTTAAACGCCAACGCTTCTAAAAAAGTAAGTCCATCAAGAGCTTTATCACTTACTTTTACAGACTTAGGAAGATACAACAAACAAGCATCGACCACCCCCAATCCTTTTTTATGAAGAAAAAAATCAATTACACGCAAACAATTCCTGTAATCAGGGTGATATGGATTAACTCTTTTAAAATTCCCTTCATAAACATAAGTTTCAGCCGGATCGCTTACAAAATCAGCTAAAATTTCCAAATTAGGTCCCAAAACGCCCCAATTTTCAGCTGCTGCATCAGATTCTTTCTGAACATCTTCATATTCAATCGAAAGCTCAGCCGCCAAAGCTTCCATACGAGAAAGTTTTCTTTCCAGCTCTAGGTTATCATTTTGGGCCATAACAAGAGTTTTTTATTTAATTTGCATACATTGTCAATATAGGGTTATTGATATTATCAATGAATAAAACACAAATTGTTAATGGTGATTCTTTCCACTACAATTAGTATGATGGGACGCGTTTTTCTGCTTACATCTATAATTTTTGGACTCAGTGCGGCTATTCTTTTTGTGACCCTAACCCAGCTTGATCCCCTTGGACCACAAAGAAACATAGCTCTGATCTCTCTCTTCATTGCATTATTTACCGGAATAACAGCCTTTCTTACCTTCTTTTTTTTCTTTCTCAGTGAAATTTTTGCCCACAAACATCTTGGCGTCACTACCTACGTACACTCAATTCGAAGGGCGCTCTTAATAGCGCTCTGTGCTTGTATCTGTATTGCCTTATTGATATTCGGAATACTCAGCTACTTAGAACTCGCTCTTTTGGTGAGCTTCTTCTTCTTAGTAGAAATTATTTTTATAACCTGGGAAAAACACGAATGAAGATTGTTCTGATCGGTGGAGGCACCGGAGGACACATCCTTCCCCTTCTCCCATTAATTAATGACCTTAATGACCTAAATACAAAGGTAGAATTAGTAGTGGCCGATCAAGCACTAGACAAAAAAATAGTGAAAGACAATTTTCCAATTGATCTAAAGGTACATTACTTTCGTACCGGAAAAATAAGAAGATATCTTTCGGTCAAAAACATCCCAGACGCCGGACGAATAATTCATTCAGTATTTAAGGCAAAAACCATACTCCAAAAAATGAACCCGGATATTATTTTTTTTAAAGGAGGATTTGTAGGATTCCCTTTCTTTGTAGCGAATCAATTTTTATCCCTCAAACCAAAACCTATCTACTGTCACGAGTCTGACATAATTGAAGGAAAATTAACAAGCATAGCCAAAAAATACGCTAAAAAAGTCTTCTACAACTTTGGTCCAAACACTCACCCTTTGTTTTTTCAATCCTCAAATAAAACCTCTTCATCAAAAAATAAGCTTCCTCAAATCTGCATAATGGGAGCCAGTCAGGGCGCTCAATACATCAATGAACTTTTTCATAACAACGCCGACAATATTTGTAAAAAAAATAAAGTTATCCTCATTAGTGGCAAAGGAAAAGAAATAAAATACAAACACAAAAACTTTTCCCAATATACTTCACTAAAAGCTAATGAGCTTCAAAAAATTGTTCTCGCATCAGATCTGATAATTTCTCGAGCCGGCTCCGGATCACTCTTTGAAATAATCACCGCCCAAAAGCCATCCATCATCATACCTCTCCCATCAGCTGCTCAAAACCACCAACAAAAAAACGCCGAATATTTTGAAAAACAAGGACTCATAACCATCCTCAAACAAGGCTCAAAAGAAGCCCAAAATCTTCCCAAAATCATCGATCAAACACTCAACAATAAAAAACTCCTAAAGCACCTAAAATCAAACAATATTCACTGCAAAAGCAAATCCATAGCTAACGAAATTACAAAAGACAGAATTCATGATTCATGATTCATAAATCCTACTTCAAGAGAAAGAGATCTGATCTAATCCTCAAAATAAGCCAAAAACTCATCACGACCTAAAGTCTCTTTTTCCAGCAAATCATGAGCAATTTTTTTGAGTAGCTCTAAATGTTTCGTCAAAATAGCTTCACATTCTTGCTCTGATTCTGTTACCAATCGCTGGACTTCCTCATCAATCATTCGAGCCGTATCCGGAGCATATTCTTTTTCACTCAGATCAAATTCTGCAAATCCCGCATCACGTTTGGCAAATACCACAGATCCAAGTTTTTTTTGGTCCCCCATTCCATATGTCATCACCATATTGCGGGCAATCTTACTCACTCTTTCCAAATCATTAGAGGCTCCTGTAGTAGTCTGACCAAAAATCAAACGTTCGGCCATACGACCTCCATGTAGAGAAACCATTTCATCTTTAAATTTTTGCTCAGAAGAAAGGTAGGTATCTTTTTCCGGCAAAAACCAGGTGACTCCCAAAGCCCCCCCCCTGGATATGATTGAAATCTTATGCACCGGTTCACAGTTTTTGGTAAAGTGCCCCGCCAAAGCATGTCCTACCTCATGATGGGCAATTATTTCTCTTTCTTCCTGTGTAATACGTCGACTTTTTCTTTCCGGTCCCATAGAAACCTTTTCAACCGCTTCTTCGAGATCGGCATGATTAACTGATTTTTTACGATGTTTAACCGCTGAGATAGTCGCCTCATTCAAGACATTTTCTAGATCTGCCCCTGAAAACCCAACCGTTTTAGAGGCAATTTTCTTTAAATCAGCCTTTGCATTTAACTTCTTATTTTTCGAATGCACCTTCAGAATCTTTTCTCGTGCCTCAAGATCTGGTAAATCTACAGAAACACGACGATCAAAACGCCCAGGTCGCAAAAGAGCCCGATCAAGTACATCCGGACGATTCGTCGCCGCTACTACAATTACAGATGTTTCGGGCTCAAATCCATCTAGTTCTGTCAGAATTTGATTTAAAGTTTGCTCACGTTCGTCGTGTCCTCCTGTTCCGCCCTGACCACGCTTTTTTCCAATCGCATCAATCTCATCCATAAAAATAATAGAAGGGGCATTTCGCTTAGCGGTTTTAAAAAGATCCCGAACTCGACTCGCTCCCACCCCTACAAACATTTCAACAAATTCAGATCCCGATACCGAAAAAAAAGGAACTTCAGCCTCTCCCGCAATCGCTCGAGCAATCAAAGTCTTTCCCGTTCCAGGAGGCCCTACCAAAAGAATTCCACGAGGAATTTTTGCTCCCGCCTTTAAATACTTTTTAGGGTGCTTCAAAAAATCCACAATCTCTTCCACTTCCTGCTTCGCTTCCTCAGCTCCAGCCACATCAGTGAACTTCGTTTCGTGCTTTGTCTTGTCATATACTTTAGCTCGCGACTTTCCAAATCCAAAAGGCCCTCCGTCTCCTCCCATACCTCCCCCTACCCTTCGAGAAATAAAAATCAAAAACATAAAAAGGAGCAAAAAAGGCGCCGCACCAATAAGAATATTCGTCCACATCTCCTCCCCACTTTTATCTGCCACTTCAATCTCGGTCGTTTTTTCAAGATCATTTAAACCCAAATCCTTAATACTCGCCCCCGCTTCTTTAATTGATTCAAATTTATTCCCCTCCTGATCCTCAGCTGTAACTTTTATATTTTCAATCAAAACCCTCTTCAACTCATCCTCTTTGTACTTTACCAAAAGCTCTGATAAAGGGATAATTTCAGGTTTTTTTGTCGTCAATCCGAGATCTCCCTGAAAGAAAACCGTCGCTGCCGCAGAAACCAAAGCGATCAAAAAAAGGTAAAAAAACGGACTATTTTTCCGTGGAGCATTTTTGGGAGCAGGTTTTTTCATGCCAGATTTATGGGAAATACACGGCTGAGATTCTATTTATTTTTACAAAAAGAACAATGAGTTATCCCTTTTTCAAAGTAGGATCCACTGCCGAATAGTGGGCCTCAAATAAACCAACCCGATCCAAAAGAGACGCCTTTAAAATGGTTTCCTTATACTCAGCAACAGGATCTGATTCTGTTGTTATACCGGCCCCAACAGGAAACCACCAACGATCATCTTCATAAAAAAGCGTTCTGATAAGGACATTAAAAAAAGCCTCATCCTGAGAAAGCCGTACCCCAAATGTTCCGGTATAAAAATTTCTATCAAAATCCTCAAGCTTTAAAATAGCATCCATCACTCTCTGTTTGGGAGCCCCAGAAATTGACCCAGCAGGAAGCAAGGTTTCATATCTTTTACGGGTTAATCCCAGGTTATCTAACTGACAAGAAACAGAAGCCAAAGCTTGAGAAAAGTCAGAAAAATTTACTATCTTTCTTGGCGAATCAACCACTACAGAATGTCCCACCATAGCCAAATCATTTCTCAAGAGATCCACTATCATATTGAGCTCTGAAATTTCCTTACCACTTTTATCCAGCTTACTTCTCTCTCCAGTTCCTTTAATCGGAAATGTGGTTAACAAATTTCCTTGCTGACGAAGAAAAACTTCAGGAGAAAAACACGCAAATTTTAATTCCTCTGTCCAAACGACTCCGCCTATATGCCATGAATCAAAATCTAAGCACAAAAAGTTATGATACAACTTAAAAAAATCTCTCGAACTCAAATCTCTACCAGAAACACTACGAGCCAGATTCAATACCCACATCTCACCAGCTTTCTGTAACTCCTGCACCTCTGCCACATGAGCAATAAATGAATCAAAATCAAAAACTTCACTCTCTGAACTAAATGATTTAAGGGGCTTAAATGCCCCTTCTCCCTTGTAAATATTTAAGTCAGTATCGACAGAATCAAAATTCCACAAAAAAGAAGTAGTTCCCAAAAAGTCATAAATACAAAATTGTGGGAACACATTATCTTCCCATCCAACATCTTTTTTATTCTCAAGTCCCACCACACAGGTCCCCTCTTTTGATTTACCATCAAGCATCGTAAAAAATATTCCCTCTTTACCTAAAGAAACTTGCTCGACAAAAGAGTTATATTTTTCAATTAGGGTCATAGCTAAAAGGTAGGGGAAATAAAGAAGAAATCAATAACACAAAAAACCAAATTGTCGTGGCTCCATCCACTCTCATTTTCCTGCAAAATTTGATAGGTGGGTGCTCATCTGACAATCAATTACGACTGCCTATCCAAGCTCCCGTTGGAAAATGATTAGGAGAAAAAGATCTGGACAAAGCCACGAACAATTCAGTGTGCTTATTATAAATCAAAAAAAAATCGTTGGTCAAAAAAATTATTCATAAAGGATCGACAAAAAAGGATGATTCAGTATAAAGTAGTAAATATGCCGTTAAAACTTGTCTCAAATCAAACCTCCCCAAACCTAAAAAGTGCTGATATTATCAAAACTCTTCCGTGGCTTTTTTTGCAAAAAGAGCTGGATTTTTCTAGGGTTTTTAACACCCCAAATTATTGTCTCACCAACTCTGGAAGATCAGGCTTGGGAATTATCATAGAAACTATTAATCCCCCAAAAACTAAAAAAATAGCGATCCCGGCATTTATCTGCGGAGTAGTTGCCACACCTTTTACTAGTCGAGGATATGAAATTGAATGGATCGATACCAAACCCGATGGAACTATCAGTGTAAACGACTTCGAAAAGAAAGCTCTAAAGTGCTCAGTTGTTGTTGTCCCCCATATCTTTGGCCAAAAAGCAAAGATCCAGGCCATTAATAAAATCGCAAAACGCCACAAAATATTTGTAATTGAAGACAACGCCCATATTTTTAATACCAAAATGGAAAACTGTGACGTAAAAATCCTCAGTTTTGGAAGAGAAAAAGTCTATTCAACGATTAGTGGTGGTGCGGTTTTATGGCCCAAAAATTCACCATATGCCAATGAATTCAATTCGACAAAACTCCCTGCCCCAACCTTCAGTTGGACTATCAAGCACTTTCTTCAGCCGCTAATTCTCTCACCCAGCCTTTCATTCTGGTTTTTTGGTGGAAAAATTATTGCCTACCTAGCCAACAAAACATCCCTGATCCCCCTGGCCGTAACCTCAAAAGAAAAACAAGGCCAAGAAGACTTTCCCATAACAAAACTCAGCTCATTCCAACAAAAACTCCTCCTCAATCAAATTAATGCAGAATCTAAAATCCAATGGGAAAGAAACCAAAAAGCCATCAAATGGAAAAATGTTCTCCAAAAAATATTTCCAAAAAATGAAATAATCATTCCAAAAAATGCCCTTCGTGTAATCATGATAGTTAAACATCCTTCAGCTATCATTAAAAAGGCAAAAGAAATTGGATTCGACCTTAGAGACTGGGACGGTGAACCAATTGCTCCCAAAGGAATTCAATTAGAAAAACTTGATTACCAAAAAGGAATGTGCCCACAAGCAGAACTATTTGCACAACACCACGTCACCTTCCCCACCAACAAGCAAACAACCCTAAAGGATATTGAACGCTTCGGGAAAAAATTTAGAATGGACTAAACCACCCAGTCCATGAAAAAAAAATCACTCGGCCTCTTTCAAAGATTTGTCGCTCTCTGGAGACCCAACTTTATTAAAGATGTCGTCTTAAAAGATGACGATAGCACAAACGTTTGGAAATTTTGGTTTACGATCAACAGTATTTTCGCCTTAGCTCTCGGAACGGTTCTCAGTGTTGGTTTTTATTTTGCAATTGTAGAAGTAGACAATTACATCCAAAAAGATCTTGCAAATTTTGAAGTAAAAATAATTGATGGAAAACTAAGCACCAGCTTTACAGAACCAATGGTGTTTTCTGAAGAATCAAAACAAGTTGTACTTCTTCTCGATACCAAAGGAAATAACGAATCTCAATCACTTTTTAATCAGCACCAAAACGGATTACTAGTCACCGAAAAAGAAATTGTTCTCAAAGAAAAAGGTAAAACGGAAAAATTCAGCTTTAATCAACTCGAAAAAGACTACCTAATTAATCAAGATGTAACCAGACAATGGTGGGAGGAAAACAAAGTTTCTTTCACCAAAAGCGCCATCATATTAATCCTCATTTTAACGTGGGTTTTTATCTGTCTCATTCGCCTCATAATAGCATTGTTTTGGGCACTTTTAGCCTGGATGGTGGGAAAATTTATAGAAATAAAAAACTTCACCTTCGAAAAAGCCTATTTCTCCACCCTCTATTTATTGACCACTGTATTTATGATTGAAACACTTATCTGGGGCGTAATACTTATCCCCTATAGCTCCTTCATTATTTTATGTATCTTTTTTGGATTCAATTTTTATCACCTCAAAAAAAATTAAATCCCTAGTTTGATTCTTGAAACCGAAAGGCACTCTGAACCGGGATCAACAACTCCCCAATAACCACTTGGTCATTATTTAGAATTTCAAAAACCACCGGTTTATCTTCATTATCCTTCATAATCCGAAGGCTTAAGTCACTCGCTCCTATTACTTCAAATCTTCCATATTTATCAATTACCGCTTCGGTTCGCCCTGCCTTTTTGTTAACCAAAGCCACCCCCCCATTCCCTACGGTTTCTAAAGGAAATGGCATAAAAACATACCCATCCTCAACATTTCTATCAAAAACCTTAACACTCCCATACTTTCCCCTCAAATAACCATGCAAAATTTCCACTTCATCTTTTCCTTCCGCAAAAAAACTCACCACTAAAACCGGATGATTTCTCTCATCCAAAGCCACAACTGCCACACCACTCCTTTCATTAGAAGAACGTACACGGACATCCCACCCAGAATGAAAAATTTCAACTCTTCCTGTTGGCAAAACAGACAAAATCTTATCTCCTTCACGAGAAACCAGAGTCACACTTTGTGAACCATGACTCAACTCTTTAGTAAGTACTCCATACTTACCAGAAACAGAAGGCACGGTAAAATTATCTAATTCCACTCCCGCTCTTTCTCTTTCCCAAAAAACCAAAACATCTTCGGCTCCCGACTTAATCTTCCCTACCACTCTCCCGTCACCAGCCGTTGCATTCTGAAGTTCAATATGTGGAATATCAACTTCAACAGAAATCTTTTGAGTTGCCACATTGCCAGCCCAATCTTCAACATGCAGAAAAACATCATAATCTACCATTTCACTTCTCGCAGGAAGCTTAACCTTCAGTAATTGCCGTGGTATAAAGCTCTGATTCGAAAGAGGAAAGTCAGCATCATTTGTATAGTCACCATCTCCATTAGAATCAAATTCACTCTGAAAATCCCACCAAACTCGCATTAAAGGAAGTTCGTCTTTTGTCTGTGAAGCATCAATTTCAATCGATTGAGCAATGGGCATAGTTACTAAATTTCCTCTGCTAAGTTTGATTTGAGGAGGGGTTTTATCATCCGCTATCTGAGGATCATGAATATAAAAAGGTTTAATCGTTCCAATGTTGTCGCTCTTCCATCCCAAAAGTGCCCCATAAAAGTTCGCACGTTCTAATTCTAATCGATTATTAAGAATCTTATCAGATGGAGAATAAAGCTTTAACTCATACTTTTCAGAGCCAAATATATAAACCTTCTTTCCAGTATAAAGCTCAAGCTGTACTTCGGATTCGTCTCCCAACTCAAGTTCAAAATCAACAGACAACAAATCTCCTTTTTCTAAAGGCCTAGTAACCATTTCCTCCTCAGCTACAAAAACAGACCCTTTAACAACACAGACTTCCTTTTTTTCTACGAAAACACTTTCCCCAGCCTTTAAAAACAAAGACTTTGCTTTATTTTTCTTAAACCAATCAAGCCCATTAACCTCCTTCATAAACAAATCAGTATCTTCTTGTGCAATTAAATGTTTTTTCATCATATAAAGAGGTTTTGATACGTTGTAATCCTGACACTGAGAAAGAGAAAACTCAGGTAGATACTCAATCTTTTTTGACGTCACATTCACCTCCCCTCTCGATTTTAAGACGCGAACCAAAGGCTTTACTACTTCTCCAATATCTCCTTCGATTTCCAACAATCGTGCCTGCCGCTTCCAAGATCGACTCTTTCTCTCTAGGGGAGAAGAGAGCAGATCACCCCACAAATCTGGATGTTCCCCTACAACCCATTCAAAATAATCAACCTCAGAATCAGTCGGAAAATAATTAAGCGTAGAAAAATCAGAAAAAGTTGAAACCGAAGATTTTGAAACCGGCACAAATAACGCAGCAAACTTTTCAAAACTCCATTTAGTAGACTTCACCACTCCTACAGGTTTAATAAGCTTTGCAAAACGTTCTTTGATATAGAGCTCATCACCTAAGGTAAAAATTACTTCTTCTACCCGGTCACCATCAATATCATGAAGCAAAGGAACAACCTTTCCTCTAATTGGATAATCAACTATCGACTCTACCAAATTCGTTTCCTTATCCGTAAAATAAATCCCATTTGCCACCACTTCTACACCTCCTGATTCAGAAGCATTTGAAGAAGAAGCACTGGAAGCAAGGGAGGGAGGAGTCACCTGAGCTAAAAGTCTCATATTGCCATAAACCTCAGCAAAAGGACTTACACCATTTTCAGAAGAATATCGAGCAGCAAAAAACTTATCATCCGTTAAAACATCACGAACCAAATCATGACTAAAAAAATCAAACACAGACAAATCATCAAACGAAGCCAAGACTTCATTTTCAAGGGCCAAATTTCTCTTTACTTGTTTTAAACCTGCAATCTTTTCATTCATAGTTTGACGCCATTCATCAGAAAAAACATTCGAATCAGTAGATACAGAAGCAAGTGATAAGAGATCAGATTTAATTTCTGAAAGTGCGACTGAACGAGGCTGAGCCTCGATTGCCTCCATCTGAAGATCATTCAATAATTTATCAGCAGAACTAAATCCAGAACGATCAACAAGGCTCTCAGAAAGTTTATTAAACCATGAACGGTACTCATTAATTGACGCTTGAATTCCACTCGCAGAAGGAGCCACAGAAGGCACTTGTTCTCCCCCTCTTCTCTGCTGTCCAACATTATTGGTAGATTGTCGTACGGTTGAAGCTGCTCCTTTGGTATCGTTCAACAAATCACTATTATTTTTTAAATATCCCATGGCCTTATCCTTCCATTTCTCTGGATTATCCAAAACTGACTTAGGAACAGAACGCGAGCCCGCTGTAAAATCAAGCTCCAATAAGGCTTCACGATTCGTAAGCGTTTCAACATAAGGTTTTACATACCATTCTGGTGTGCGTGCAACTCCGAGTCTTAAATCACACATAATCCCAAACTTAGATTTGGGAACTTCAACCATAGAGGTAATAGCTCCTAAAATATTGGGCAGTGGAGGTGCCGGAGGATCAGGAGGCATAGGAAGTGTCGGAAGAGGAAGCGAAGAAAGATCCGGAGTTGAAATATTTACTTCGGGTAAAGGAGGAAGTTGGGGTACTGGATTAAGTGTTGGCAAAGCTGGGAGCTTGGTAGCTGCTGGAATTGTGGAATCCTCAGCTCCTATATAAGCCGAATAACTAGCACTCAAAGCTCCATTAGCATTTGGAATGGTTATTTCAGGAAGCTCAATAAGGGTCAAATCAACAGGATTTAAAATAGGATTTGGCATTTTCAAAGAAATCATGCCTCCCACATCCGAATAATCCATCGTTTCATCTGTAAGATTTGGCAATCGCTGAACATTCAAAGCTGCTCCACCTGTAAACTCTTTTAACAACCAGGGCAATAGAGTTCCACGATCAACAGTACAAGAACGACAACTCTTATCAAAATCATAAAACATCTGCGGAATTTTTTGCCAAACCCTAACCAGATCCATATACGATTTACGGGCCTCTTTCCACTTCGTTACCTTGTCCTCAATCGACTTATTAAACTCATCTAAATAATCAGAAAGAACCTCTGTTGCCCCTACTACATTCGACATGGATTCATAAACCTGCTCTCGAATATTCATAAGATTCCCCACCCCATCTTTATAAGAAGAAAGCACCGCCACATTATCTTCAATAGATCCAATAAGAGTCTCCATATCCTGCACAAATTTTTGATAATTCATCAGATCTTTATGCAATCTGGTAAATTCAGATTTTTTTGATTTGTCTTTAATCTGGCCTTTGAGGGCTCCAACCTCCCCCAGCAATCTTCCCACTTGAGCCTGATCAATATGCGCTGCTAAAGTTTTTCTTTGTAACTTTATCCAATCTTCAGCGTCTTTTTTCACACGATTATAATCTTCCTCCGAAAAATTTGGGTGTGGTACCGGTACATCCTCAAGAGCAACATCTACAAAAGGTATATTTCCTAAAGCCGCCAAAACCGGCTCCATATCTCCGCCAGAAAGCGAGTAATCATTGGCCTCTTTTTGGGGGCTTGAATTACGTTCATAATTCGGCATTTTAATCGAGAGTGTCTGATTGGTCAGGTTATAACCAAATTCGCGCATCTGATCTTGTAGCCAAGTCATCACATAATCTGCGCCGGTAATTTGATCATTATTTTCAGCCTTTGCCTGAGCTGTAAAAACTCCATTATCAACGGCTTTACCACTAACAGCTGATACCGAACCCGATGCTCCAGAGGCAGAAGCAGAGGACGCAGCAGCAGCCTGAGGAGCCGCTGGCGCCGGGCGTGGACAAGCTCCAATCTCTTTCGCCGAATCAAAAGTAGTTGTACAATTAGGGTTCCACTGAGGGGAATTCATGTGTTCTGACTTACTCCCAAGACAAACACTTTTAGCCGATTTATTCACTCCCCCAATATGTTCTGAATAAATCCTAATCATTTCAGGAATCTCAAAAACCGGTTTTCCCGGTACTGAACCTGCTGGGGAGGCATAAGGCGGAACATAGTTGGTAACCAAACCCGGAAAAGTAGAAGAAACCGAGGTCGGGATTCCATGACAAGTTCCACCTCCACAGACAAAACTAGACAAAGCTTTACCAGTCTCCCCCGCTGAAGCCCCTATCTCAGATTCAAGAGTCCCATTTTGGAGCGCTGCTGATGAATCAATCGAAGCTGTCTCTGGATGCAAATCATGAGACCCAGGAATCCCATCAGCATCAACATCCATTCCCCCCGCATTTAGGGTCTGCAAAGAAGTAGGTCCCGCTGGCATAGAAACACTTCCCATTCCAGGGACAGAAGAAACACTGGCCGTTCCAATTCCTCCTGCAAGAGCACCACCAGGCATAGAAATCCCTCCTGGCAAAGAAGAACTAATAGCCCCCATAGAGGGCATCCCCCCCGGAAGAGACGGAAGTGATCCAATCCCAGGAAGCTTGCCACCAAGTGATCCTACAGAAGGGAGGCCATTCATCATTCCAGCCGGACTGAGCCCCTTCACCATTCCTCCTACATCTGGAAGACCACTAGGCACCAACGACCCAACAGAAGGCAGATTGCTCATCATACTAGCAGGGTTTAAATTATTCATCATCCCCCCCACACTAGAAAGCCCTCCTGGAACCAAAGAGTTTACAGAAGGTAGGTTTCCCATAAGACCAGCGGGGTTCATTCCCCCCATCATTTTTCCAACATCAGGCACTAAAGAATCAACACCAGGAAGGTTTCCCAACATATTAGCAGGATTTAACTGATTCATCATTCCTGCCGGATTTAAACTATCAATCGCTCCCCCCATCTTGGAGAGAGAGCCTCCAATCTGTCCCGTCATTGATGCCATATCAACCGTGGGAAAAGCCCCCGAAAGACTGGAAGGCAGTGCACTCTGCATTTGCGACAAATCAATAGAAGGCAAGGACCCTTTAATATCGAGGGGATTAATCGAGCTCAAAGGCCCAGGAAGTCCAGAAGTAAGACTCTGTACCTGAGAATTTACCATCCCGCTTACTTTTCTATTTAGAGATTCCTTCGCTGAATCAAGGAGGGAAGCCTGCAAATTTGAGCCCCGAAGTAAATCCAAATACGAAACCGCAACCGAATCATTTTCCTCTGTATCCATCGTCGGCAAATCCCAAAGAGATTGGCCATTAGTTCTTTCAGAAGAATAGAAATGAATCAATTTTTTGTCCCCATCAACGGTATCCCAAGGAACCATAATATCATCCAAATCATCCTTTCCATTTTCAAAATCCCCCACCTCAAAATATATGGTCCCCACCTGGGTGACCCACAACTTCCATTTAAATTTATACCATTTAAATCCTTTTACATTAAATTCAGAGGTCAAAAAAGCCCCTTCTACACCACCTCCCGTTTTAACCTCTATTTCACCTTCACACCCTTCACACGACAACGAACCAGGAACATAAACCGAGTTTGGTTCCGAAGGAGCAACAAATGAAAAATCAGTTAAGTTCCCATTGGCCTTAAAAGAGAATTGCACCTCAATCAGATCTCCCACCTCTACTTTTTGAGAATCCTTTAAAAGCATTCTTTTATACTTTGATTCAAATCTTTCATTATCCAAAATCGACATAAACCATTTTCGAGATCCTTCATCATTGACCTCCATATAAGTCATATCTGATTCATCGCTGCTTTCAGAATCAGATTCAAGATCTGCAAAAGATACATAAGTAGCGCCCAAAAATGGCCACTCATCTACTACTTCATCCACCTGATCCTTCATGAGCTGGATTACTTCGCGATCGTAGGGCACAAAAGACTCATCAGTAGATTCAAAAACAGGTGAAAAATTATCCACTAACAAAGGAGGGGCATATCCCTTATCCGTACCATGGGCTACAAACAAATTATTGGAATGATCTACAAAAACTAAATCAGGCAGGCGATCCTCATTCAAACGAGCTATCTTCATATCCGCCACAGAAGAAGCTAAAGGGGTATTAATAAGGTTCTGCTCTTGATCCTTCAGTGGAATCTGAGGGTCCGGCAAGGAAGACTGACGTACAAAACGTCCTTTATCGTTCAAATGTCGGATCAATTCCCCCCGCTCATTTATCTGAATAAGATCAACATCACCATCATCATCGATATCCTCCCCCTGAAGACTTTTTACCCCATCTGAAAAACGAAGAATATCTGATCGATATCCAAAATTATGAAGGGGCTGAAAAGTATCTCTCTGAATATTTATCGCCTTACGATCAAGTAAATCCTCTGGAATTCCATCCTGATACAAAACCGAAAGCCGATCTCCAATCAAAACCAACAAATCATCCACTTCATCACCGTTAACATCCCCCGCTAATATCTGATCAATCGAAGCTCCATTATTCTTCCAGACTAATTTACCCAACTCTTTTCCAAATCCCATTTCACTCTGCGATTCATCAGGTAAAAGGCGCAAAGTCGGATCTCCAAGTAGGAGCAGTATATCACTAGCCCCATACTTACTAGCCTCACCAACAACATTACCAGAAGCCAAATGAACTGCGGGACGCCAAGGAGTAGACCATCCTACATCTTCAGATTTGAGAGCTTCTTCAATCGAAGTTTGGCTCCCTCCTAATTTTTTATTAGAAGGCTCATTAAGCAACTTTGAAATCAACCCCACTCCCATTTTTTCATGGGTAGAATTTCCTACAAAAAAAGCTTCTCCTGTCGTCATAGTACTTTCAGGGCGTAATAAAACTCCGGATTCATCCGGCTGTAAAAAATCAACAACTTTCAAATCTGGATCTGAAAAAGGCAATATTAGCGTGGCTAACTTTTCACCCTGGAGTACAATTTCCCACTCAAAAAGATGCTTCGTTCCTCTCAATAAAAACCTCTGATCTTCAATTACAACTCTCCCTTCATCACCAAAAGAAAGGGCTAATTGATCCTGATATAACAATTCATTTCCCTCAAATCTCCACAAATTCTGTGCTTGTTTTGACACCTCTACATATAAGTGGTTTTGCTGGCGAAAAATCTCAGAGGTTACTACTTCTTTTGATTCAATAGTCGGAAATAAACGAAGCAGTCCAAGCTTCTTGCGATCCATATCCTGAATTTCGACATCAAAAAAACGACTTTCCAATTTTTTCAAAATTACAGAGCCCTGGACCTCTCCATTAGGACGAAGGCTAAAAAGACGCCTCTTAGGATCTGGATCTGCAATCAAAGTTGCGACTGATTGAGTTTTACCACTAAAAAGCAGTGAAGAAGCAAAATTATTCCCCCTTACATCCCCCGCTCCAAACCCTAGAACCATCGCAAACAAAGACTTCGGAACAAAATCTTGAAATCTCTCATATCCCCAAAAATAACCCAATTCCAAAGCCTTCGCGCCCGAAACTACCCCTGGGGCTCGTGCTATGAGGTGTGATTTCCCCGTCAAACTTTTTCCCTTTAATCGGGCAACCGCGTGACCACTACGAAGTGTCAAAGTAGGTTCATCTATCATCAATTTATCCTCCGAAGCAACGGTCTGATGTAACACAATCGATGAAGGAAAAGACTTTACCCGATTATCAAACTGATCTACCACTTCTACATCTAATAAATGCCAATCATCATCAGCAATATCAATAAAATCAGATTCTGAACTGAGATTAATTTTCAAAGGCTCATCTGGTAAAACTTCGAAGTCCGCTGTCCCTGTCTCAAAACCTTTCGACGAAATCTTAAATTGTCCTTTGCCAGCTTTTGTACCCGCATAAAACTCTAATCGTGCCCTCCCATTCTTGAGCTTAAGAGTATCAGGAAGGTCTACAACGTCATGCAAAAATGAATCAAATTGCACATCAAAATCAGAAACCAAAACCGCTCCTTTTTGGGTTTTTGCCGTCACCTCGAGCACCAAAAAATCATCATCACCAGCTACCAAATCTGAATGACTCAGATCAACATCAAAAGTCGGATCTTTTACCAAAAGCAAATCCAATTCATCCTTAAATCGACGATCATTTATCTGTGACTCAACTACAATGGTGGCTTTATCACTCCTGAGGTCTTTATCAGCCCTCAAGGCCAACTCAGACTTTCCATTTCTAATAAAATATTCTACTTCTTTGGTTGATGAATCTTCATCAATTAAAGATTTATCCTGTACATCAAATACAGATAAATCCCAACTAAGATTCTGACGAGCCATTATTAGTTTATTGTCATACCGATCAAAAACCTGAACCCCCAAGTTTTGCCAATCCCCTCCTTTTACCCAAAAGTTAGTGGCTCCCTCCAAACGAATTTGAGCAGGAGGAGCCGGATCAAGTTCAAGTTCATACGTCACTAATGGCAATGATTTTGAAACATCAGAAACCTTGATTTTTGCCAAACCAGCCTTCTTTCCAGGAAGAAATAAAATCTTTGCAATCCCGCCATCTATCACCGCGGTGTTCCCACCTTGAAAATGACCCCACTGTGTTTCAAAAACAACCTCTTCTCCATCCATATCCAGAGATAATTTATTCTGAAAATCCAAAATCTTTGCCCGCAAAACTACCCCCTCTTCAGCTTTTACTTCTACAGGAAACTCACTCGCCACCTTCAGTTGCAAGGGAGATACGATTACAGGGACCTTTTTTGACGATAAGCCTTCACCTTCAACCCACAGATGAAACTTCCCTCCTTTATCAAGGGTTTTTGGTATCAACGAAAACTGAGCCCTTCCTGCTGATACCGAAAGATTTTGATTGGGCTTGATAGTAAAAAATTCAGCAGCAACTTTTGAATCAAATTTTATCTGAAGATCCCCCTCATAAACATCAGCCAAAACACGGCCCTGAGAGTCTAATAAACCAATCTGAAAATGAATCGGACTCACCTCACGTGAAGAAACACGGACTTGTCGTGGCAAAACACCGAGGCCCTCGGGCTTTTGATCTTCTTTACTGGCCGTAACCACCTGAGTACTCCCCCCCTTCATCTGGACAAAATTAGTTCCTTCAGCAGAAGCGGGGGTACTTCTGTTTTCAATCTGCTCTCTCTGTTGCTGAATATAAGCTTCACGTTCAACCACACTCAACTCCTCCTGGTCAGCAAGGGATAAAATTTCTTTGGTCTTATCAGATACATCACCTGATACTTCAGCCCCAAAAAAATCCGCATTAACATCCGTCCCCAAAAAACGTCTATCCTGAACTTTTGGCGAAGGAATCTGAGAAATTTCACGAAGAACTTCTAGAAATTCATCATCTGAATCTGTGGTACTGTCCGGCTGAAATCCCATATTAATTCCCTTCTGGCGATCCCCCGTTCCAATTAATTCCAACACTTCATACCCCTCCTGTTCAGGGTAATAAAAAGCGGATCGAAAAGATTCTTTATCAGAAATAGCCCCTTCAAAAGATCGACGATTTTTTTCGTCCACATCCTGATCAATCCAAATCAAGGCCTCAAGAATCTTGGGCCATCCAACACTTTCTATGACCGATAAAATAACCTGTTTTCGCAACACCAAACCACTCAATTGATCCATCTGATCAGCCGGTATATTTCGTGAATTAGCCACTACCCTATTCACTTTTGCAACAAAATGATCTATCTCAGACAAAATCTGTGATTTCAGAGTAGATGAAGAATATGTAATCCCATTCTGATCTCGAAAATCAAAAAAATTGGGGAAAGCAATTTTATGAAAATTATATCCCGAATCATAAAAAGAAAAACTTCGAGGATCATCAACCGGAAGGGCCTGAGAAAAACCATAATCAACCTGTGCCTTAATGGTAGGGGCCTTGGGCTCATCATGCACAAAAAAACTTGGAATATATCGAATATAATCCCCCTGACTCAAGGCTTCTCGAATTAACGGATCACATCCAAAGGCTCCGACTGGTCCTGGCTCTTCACGCGTCCCAACCAAGTCATAAACAGGTCGTTCAGCCCCTTGATGTACAATAGTTCGAGCTCCCTCGACATACCAATGCGATGTTAGATCACACTTGGTATATGAAGGAATACCTTCTCGAACTTTCATATTCTGAGCACAACACCCTTCATATTCATCTTCACAAGAAGAAACTGTTTTTTGATTCAGTGTTCGATTTAGCTCTGCTAATTGTGAAAACGCAAAATCCCCCTCTCGAGGGGAACCTCTCCAAATAGTACAATCTTCTACTTTCATATTCGAGCGGAGCACACCATTCCAATACAAAGGCTTAATCACAATCTCAGGACCCGCCTCCGGAGAACGGGGAGGCAAAACAACTTCTTGCTCATATTTGATAGGAATATCAGAAGCCAATCCCATACGTTCAAACTCCTCAACCAAAGCCGTCTCAACCGCATCATTAACCGCCTTCAAAAGCAAAAAAGAAGACTCATCCTTTCGAGTAATTAAAGAAATCAGGGTATCTACTTCATCGCCTTCCCACCGACCAGCAGCTTTAATCCTCCCATTTAACTGAGAAAGCCACCCTTCATGAGCTTCTTGATAACGCTTTAAGAGCGGCTCAGCAATCGCTTTAGTCTGAATGTCTGGGATTACGTCGAGATTCCCACCCCCACCTCCAATCCCTTCAGACTCCAATTCATCATAGAGTTTCTTCAAGAAATGTTTCGTAAAACGAAGATACTGAATCTCTTCTCCATAACGAATCCACCGCTTGTAGTGCTTCAGCATAGTATCAGGAAGAACTTCTTTTTGACGATGAAAATCAGCATAAAAAACCTTTTTGGAATACGATTCTTCCCCTTTTCGGACGCGGTGGTTTAAATCAAAAAAATCAATCAGTTCTTTATGTTGAGTAGTTTTTCCATCGGTTCTTGAACGAATCACCCCATGCCAAATTTCAGGTGACTGATCTCCCCCCTCATAGAAAAATCGATCTTTTTCTTTGGACCATAGATAGGTCGGTTTCACAAAATCCACATAGGGAAAAATTGTGGGCCACATATTTTTGCTCTTCTCTACCACGGGTATGGGGACATCCCCAATCAACACCACCCCTTCAAGCTGAGATTTTCCATCCATATCCTTCCCCGAAAAATACAAATGCGCTAATCCTTCATAAATGTCATGCACAGAAGCTCTATAAGGAACCGGTATTTCGATTACTTCTGCTCGCAAATCCTGTTGTATATCTTCGGCATAGCGATTTATTTTCTCCGCTAGTTCTTGATGTTCAAGCAATTCTTCTTCAATCAAAAGAGCAACCAAGGGGGTTCGAGTAAATCCTCCCTTGGAACTTGGCGCACGAGTTTGATCTTTAAAATTCTCTCCAGACAAAACCGGAACTTCTGAAGGCGAATTAAAAAAATCAAAAAAAGCCTCAGCCCCAGGGGCATAAGAAAACAAAAGCAAAGAAAAAAGAACCCAACAGGAAACGACCTTTCGTATTTTATAAAAATACTCAGTCATAAAGCGCATTTTGTGGGTTTTATTGAGATTTTATTTTGGAATCTTTTTTTCCAGTAAAAATTGTACCGTTTTTCGCTTAAAAACCAACCAAAAGCATCAAAGAAAAAACGGGCCCAACTTTTGTCAGACCCGTTGTTTTAGATAGTTTTAAATTTAAGATTTGGTGATTTCTGAAAAAACAAACTTCTTCCTCTCGGTCAATATTTCTTACTCAAGCGCCAGCGGTCCCAAAAAGGAAAATAAGACCAAGAGCAACGCTCACCAATCCAGACTCTTCTCCCGCACTAATGAGAGTACCGCCAAACCCAAACAACCCCAAAATTATAAGAACCAGAATTGCAGGCATAACACACTCCTCCAAAAAGAGAAACACCAATACTCAAATCTATCTGATCCACCTCCAAGCCAATTATTTTGTGCTAAGAGGCGAGCCAAATAAGTCTAGAAATACAAAGATCAAAACTATTATACAAATATTTTTACACTTTGTCAATATCTGCAATTCTTTGGTTTTGGATGAAATCTCAACTCTGTATCCAACAAAATAATTTTTGCATCAGGCAAAAAGAAATCAGGATTCTGTTTTATCTTTTGAATCTGTAGTCCACGGAAAATACGTTCTATAAATCCACTATCCTGACCTTTAAATTTCACCACTTTACCATCGTCCAAAGAGACATGCATAAATTTAAAACCAAAATCAGAAACCCAAGAGTGATTTTGTTCTACAAAAGAACTCCAGACACCTCCAGAATCATAAAGAGGAAAATTATGAGAAAACAATTGAGCCGCATACTCATCTCGCTCTGAAATCAACAAAGCATCATCGGAAACAAAATGATTCGGACAAATCATACCCGCATGATTTCTTTCATTTGCCAGGCGACAAAACACCTTCAAAACAAAAAAAACAAAAAATCGCGCTGTCCAAATTCTTCCTGAACGCACAACAATAAAAAAATCAATATCAGAATCCTTGTTCGCTTTACCAGCAGCCAACGACCCCGACAAAAAAATAGCCCTTACTCCCGGACACCATCTCAAAACCTGAGCCCAAAAACGAGCCCTTCGCACATATTTATCAACGACATTCATAAGTCATAAATAAGCCCCTCTATTCTACGCTTCTTTTTGAGTCTCCCAAAACTCCTGCATCACTTCTGCTCCTTTTTCGGCAAAATCTTTCTCTTCACTCGCATACAAAACCGCTCTAGAGATCGGAACCAAAACACCAATCCCCTTCTTCCTTACCGCTAACACATCCTCCATATTCCCTCCTTGTACTCCTACCCCCGGACACAAAAACCAAGCATGAGGCATTTCTTCTCTAAAAAATTTAAGAGCTTCAGGTTGAGTCGCCCCAATCACAGCTCCAACTGAAGCGAACATATTCTTTGGAGACTGAGTAGACACATTCCATTCCTCAACCTTTTCGGCAATCGCCACAGAAACCTCCGTCTTATCCTGAATTTCAGCTGCCGAAGGATTCGACGTACGAACCAAAACAAAAATACCTCTCCCATTTTCTTCACACTTCTGAACAAAGGGCAAAATTCCATCGTCCCCAAGATAAGCATTCACCGTCAAAGCATCTCCTCCCAAAGGACCATCACCCAAGTAAGCGGAAGCATATGCCTCAGCCGTAGATCCAATATCATTTCTTTTTCCATCAATTATGGTCAAAAGTTCTTTTTCTTTAGCATAAGCCAATAACTGCTCGAGCACCAAAATCCCCTTGGCCCCCAAAACCTCAAAATAAGCCATTTGAGGTTTAATTCCACAAATAAATTTTTCACACGAATCAATCATGGACTTACAAAAAACAAAGACCCCCTCAGGCGTTTTTGGTAGACCCGCTGGAAGTTTTTCTAAGTTGGGATCTAACCCCAAAAGCAAACAACTTTTTTTGTCTTTCACCACCGATTCCAATTTTTCTGAAAAATTCATCGATCGACACTGTAGTACAAAACCCTCATAAGGAAAAGGGCGTGAGGGGTTTTCACCCGCCACGCCCAAAATCAGGCAGCCCCCTAGCTGCACAAAAAGTCCAATCCACCTAGCGAAGCAAAAACTCTGCCTTGCCCGATGAGAGAGGCCGAATTGAATCACGCTGGATAGCAAGAGCATCAAAAATCGATGCCATAAGCTCGATGAATTCCAAAAAGAAGGCATCGAAATCGCCTCCATTTCGATCTACCATTTGTGACAATGTAGGATCAGACGCGGGATAAAGCGCAATCAAATCCATACCTTGAATGGCAATATGGATGACCACGTTAAAATGGTCAAACGACCGAACTGGGCGCTTTTTCGCTTGTTTCACCTTCTTCTTACCATTCTTCCACTTCTTTCCCCCTTTTTTGTGTTTTTTAGAAAGTTTAATCTTTTTTTCCTGCTTCACTTTCTTCTTCAAAACCCGAACAAAAACCCCCGGTTTGTTTTCAGGAAGTCGAAGCAAGCTGGCAGAAACGGCAACATATCCAGGTTTCATCCCCGGAACTACACCAGCTTCACGGAGTTTAGAAAAAAGTTGCTCTTGCACACTCATACTGATCACCCTCGGCTTGTTTACAAGGACCCCACTCCTGACTGCCCACCAGTCAAGAGTCTTGTCCCTGCCAAAATCTGCAAAAGATCGCCCCCAATTAACTAATCCAAACACAAAAGTCAACATCATCCCCCCATTATTTTTTGCCAACAACCATACAATACCTAGACTCGCCGCAACATAAAGACTCACAAACAAATTCATAATTGATTATTACTAATTGTTAATTGGAAATTGATATGTTGTTCGACATCGAAAAAACTCCGCCCTTCTTGGCCTTTCGATACCTCCGAGAAATTGCCCGACAGAATGTAGGAGAAGCCAATGTGCTGGACCTCTCTCAAGGAGAACCCGGATATGGATTTTCCCCCTCAAAGGTCGGAAGAAGATTTATGGCTTTTCTGATGATGCTCGACGCCGAGCTAAACGACCACCTCTACAACAAAAAACTCTTCGCCTACCGAAAACCCGAAGAAATTGAGTCAATTAACGAAGTGATACAAAACACGGCCCACCACAATTTCACACCCGAAATTGCGACACAAATGATTCAACAATTCGAAGAATTTATGAACTATTTAGAGCAATGCGCTCAAAACCAAAACCTCAAGCTCGACCGATTTCAGATCCTCTACGAACTTTTCAAATACTCAACGCTCTCTGGAGGAAGATACCCACTCCCGAATGGCCATCTTCTTCTTCAGGCCGTATCAGCCGAAGAGTACAGCCAAATGCTCGGGGTAAAAGTACATCACGACGAACTCATTACGATATCAGGAGCCTCTCACGGGATCGGAGCAATATTCAAAGCCCTTGGGCGAGAGGCCACCTGTTTTTTGAAAGAAGACGACACTATTTGTATGACCTCCCCAGTCTACGCCCCCTACAATGTGATCTTCAATCAACGAGGAATACACGTTCGTTCTCTTCGGGTAGATCCAGAAACCGGAATTCTGGATCGAGAGAAAGTCGAAGAACTCAAAAACTCAAAGGAAAGAATTAAGTGTATCGTTTTGATTGATCCCAATAACCCCACAGGATTTGCCGGAGACGACCAATTCCTTCAGTCCATTGCTGAATTGGCCGAGATACACAACTCACTCATTATCACCGACGAAGTTTATTTTCGCTTTTTCGAAAACAAAAAAAGCCTTATCGCACATCCCATCGCTCGAAAAAGAACTATTCGAATAGATTCTCTCAGTAAAATTGAGCGATCCACAGGATTGCGAGTAGGCGATATCTACATCTCAAAAGAAGCTAATCACTATATTTCCCGTGAAATTCTGGGATCCTTTATTGGTAACTATCCCGACATACACACACTCATCATGCAGGCCAAATCCCCGGGCGGTCGAAACATTGGACTCTTTCAACACATCACCGGCATACCAGGACCTTCAATTGCTTTGGCATTAGCGCATATGGTTTTGGGCAAACAAGAAAGAGCCCAAGTCGTAGAAGCCATCAATGAAAAGATGAACATTTTTTACAATGAACTAGGCCTCGAAAGAAAATCTAATCGCTACTACGGCATCATCGACCTCGAAAAAATTCAAGGACCTCACATGAAAGACGTTCACATTGTTGATAAATTAGAACAAATCGCTCAAAAAGGGGTAGTACTTATGCCCGCCTTTCTCTTCTTCTCTCGCTCCGATCAAAGATATCAAGACCGAAAAAACCTCATCCGAGTCTCTCTGCCAAACCTCAGCTTCCCCAATACACAAAAAGCCGCACAGATAATTCGTGAAGTATTAAAGGGATAAACTACGTGATGGCGGCCTTAATCAATTCATCCAACTGATCTAAAAGCTGAGGAATTTCAGCACCGACATAAGTCGTCAACAAAATAATGGGCAATTCTCCGAGCAAAACCCCCAAAAAGAATTTCCAATAAGTCATTCGAAGCGTTCCCGCCGCATAGCAGATCAAATCCGTAGGCACAAAAGGACAAAATGTCCACCCCATCACAATAAAAAAACCATGTTTTTCTATAAGGGCATGAAGTTGCTTGGTCTTCTTGGGATATTTTTTGTCAAAATAAGAATCAAATCCCAAAAACTCTGAAAAATAATAAACAATAGTCGAAGAAAGCAAGACCCCAGTAAGCCCGACTACAAAAACCACATTCGGCGAAAAAAGCATCGCCCCAATAAGAATAAAGGGAGTCGAGGGAATCAACGTAAAACTTCTAAATATAGAAATCAGCAAATAAACAATAATTCCAAAGGAATGAAACTCTTTCAAAAAATTGACTACATCATCCGCTTCTACATATCCACCATTCAGATAATAAGGCAGTGAAAAAACCACAACCACCACCCAGAGAATAAGGATGAATTCTTTAAGCCTTTGAATTATTTTTTTCATCTAAATATCAGAACACAAAAAATAAAGGCTTTTGATTAAAAATCAATTCCTCTCGTTCACAAAAAAATAAAATACAATGAACACAAAAGGAAGAGGAGGCAACAACAACGCCTCCTCATAAAAACTCTACCAAAGGAACATCCCATCAATTGAAAAGCCTAGCAATTTCGGCCTTAAATTGCTCAACAGTGTAGGGTCTTTCATGATAATGAACCAATTCTCCATCCCTGAAAAACATAGTCACGGGGATTGCCTCATCCACGACGGTGAAAACATCCCGCCAGCCAGTCGCTTCCTCTTCATCAACTGAAAAAAGAAGCCATTTATGAGACTGAGTAAGCCCCTCCTTAAGTTGATCAAGATAGCGTGTACAAACCCCACAGTACCCTGCTTTGAGAATGAAAACAGCCATCGGAGTTTCCCTAATCTGCATTTTAATTAGGGGGACAGAATTTGCTTCCAAAATTTTGATCATAACTCACCTCGTGTCATGTTTTTTGTGCAATTGGCAAAGAGTAGGGATTCTTTTAAAAAAAAATTCACAAAGAACACCCACCACTACCAACTTAAAATAAATAGAGCTATTGCATTCTAAAACAACAAAGACACACTGTCAACACATTCAATTAAAAGCACTAGAGAAAATATACCACTTTTCTCCAATACTTATCTTCAAAATGATCCTTCAAGGAGGACTTTTTTACCCACTTATAATCAATAATTTCTTTCCCATCAACCTCTATTTCCCCCCCCTTATACTCCGCCTGAAAAAAAGACACCTTAGCCCCCAAAATATTGGCCTCGTGACGATCAAAGTCAGAGGGAAACAAATACCTGTACTCTCCCCTCTTCTCATCTACAAATTCAAGACGAATATTTTCACCGCACTCCTCTTTTAATTCCCGAATTGCTGCAGCAGAAAGACTCTCTGCCGGATCAACGCCTCCCTGAGGAAACTGCCATGCATGAGATTTCCTGGGTTTTTTTACTATCAAATAATCAGGCTCATCGTCCACCATATCCTGCTTTTTCAAAATAATCGAAGAAACCAAACGCAGTTGATTAGACCAATCCGCCACTTCGATCCAAAAATCTGGCCAAGACTTCGCAACACAGTGAGGATCTGTAATAGAGTATTTCAAACCCATCACTCGTCGAAGAACACCAAATACCATAGCAATCCGATGATCATCAAAGCTATCAAGAGCACCATCATATTGCTCTGTTAATAAATGTGAACCTTTCCCCTCAATAATAACTTCATCACCTTTCTCTTCAAATTTAACTCCAAATACTGACAACCCCTGATTCATAGCCGCTATTCGATCACATTCTTTTATTCTCAAGCTCTCCAACCCAACAAAATGTGATTCACCATCCGCAAATGCTGCCAAAGCCATCGCCGTCATGGAAACGTCTGGCATACGGGAAAAATCAACTTTCCCCAAAGGTAGGAGTACTTCAGGCGGCATACACTTCACCACATCTCCCTTTCTCTCAATTGTTCCACCAGCCTTTTGTATGATCTCCAAAAACTTTTCATCACCCTGCAACGTGCGCTGCCCAAAATTAGATATCATTACTTCTTGCTGTGACAACATTCCAAAAAGCAAAGGATAAGAAACCGAACTACAATCAGCTGGCACCAAAAACTCTTGTACCCCCTTAAGCCCAGACTCAACATGAAAAGATTTAAAATCATCTAAAACCTCAACCGATCCTCCAAACATACGAATCATTTCTACCGTCATCTCAACATAGGGTCGAGATGGAATTTGATCTTTCACCAATACCTTAAGCCCTAAAGGCATTTTGGTAGCCGTCAAAAGAAGTCCGCTTAAAAATTGAGAAGAAACTGCTCCTGAAATTGAAACTTCTGGAGGATTCTTTAATTTTAACGAACTATAGCCACCAAAATGAGCGGGCAAAAACCCCTTTTGTCCTTCAAATTCCAATTCTACTCCCAACCCCTCCAAAACTTCAAACAGATCCTGAAAAGGTCTTTCGTGCATACGATCAACTCCCCTCAAGCCATATCGTCCTTCAACAACCAGCGATAAAGCCGCTAAAAAACGTGCCGGAGTTCCACCATTACCAATATAATTATCGGAATCTCCTCCGGTCATTTTAACCGCGGGGGTTACCTGCCAATCAGAAGGTCCAACGCGCTTGAAACCGACTCCAAAATTAGAAAGAGCCTGCCTCAAATAACACACATCATCACATTCCAAAACATTCCGAAGCAAAGTTGGTTCATCGGATAATGAAGCCAATACAAAGGCTCGGTTCGAAACAGACTTTGATCCCGGGACATCAACAGTAATCATCTTCTATATTCTAACACACAGACGAAAATATTATTAAGAAGGTTGGTACGAAAGCCCCAAAGACTCTCTGGCATCATGAATTCTATTCCATCCCGAAAAATTCTGAGGATCATTTACCACCATTTCCAAAAGATGGACCCCCTTTACACCCACCGCCTCCAACTGGGCATCAATGGATCTCAAAAGATCAAAATCCAAATAATCTATCTTCACATTTCGATGTTCGTAGGCTACTTCACACTGTTGTGCTGTGTATCCTTTACGAATTACCAATGGAACAATTGGGCGCAGCCCTGATTCTTTCACTTTACTTTGAAACACCTCACATGTTTTAGCCCCTTGTTCAAGAGTTCGCCACTCTTCACCCAAAACTCTTTTGCTAAAAATCTCAACCGATCTTTGCGATCTAGAGGCCGATCCCCACATACGAGAAAGTACATCCCTTAAATCTTTCTGACCATGATCTAAAAGACTGGGCAATGCCGCCAGGGGAAAAAGGTCTTTAAACGCAAAACCAAGCCCCAACCAAAAACTTTTTTCAGTTAGACAATCTTCTCGATCAACAAAACCAGCTCCTGTCGCATACAGATCAAATTCGACAACACTCAAAGCCAATAACCGAACCTCTCTTTCTGTGTTCCCAACTTTAATCATGCCCCTACCAAATCCTTCTTCTGAACCACAAAAATCGGTCAATTGATAATCTGTACGAAAAGTATGACCTCTTCCACGACCTCTATTTAAACGAATTCCCTGGGTGCGCTCCAATGCACGGGTTACACGAAAAAGAATACTCCCAATTAGGTCTTCTGGAAATCGTTTTCGAATTACATTTTTAGCGCCTACATTAAGATGCCAATCAAGCTTGCTTACCTGATGCATAAGAGAAATACCATCTTCGATATCTCTAAAATGTTTATCATCATACATTCTCTGACCTTGAGGAGACGCCAAAAAAACTTCGGTTTTCTCTAAAGCCGATTCAAGCTCTTTTGGGGTCTCAGGAGCAACCCATTTTCTCATAAATACAAAATGCACGAAAATGCATATAAATCAACAACATTTTATAAAAAGATTTCTTACTCTACAGAGCCAGCTACTCGATAAAGTTCTTCAAGAGTCGTTTCACCGTCCAATACTTTCAAAAGACCATCTTCAAAGATCGACAAAAAATCTGTCTCACTCGTCAAGTAATCAGCTATAGCCAAATCAGAATCATCATTCAAAATCATCTTTTTTATTTTTTCATCCAAAACCAAAGCCTCACACATAACGGTTCGCCCTTTGTATCCCGTATGAAAACAATTATCACATCCTACTTTTTCAACAACATGCGTTGGAACTTTAAGGTGCGGAAAAATCTTTTTTAGACGTGAAACATACTCCATTAATTTCGGATCTTCCAAAATAGGCTTCTTCTGCCCACAATCACAGACTTTTCTCAGCAATCTCTGCGCAAAAACCGCTTCAAGCGAGGATGCAATATTAAAATTTTCTAACCCTAAATTCCGAAGACGAGCAATAGAGCCAACAGCTGAATTAGTATGCAATGAACTCAAGACCACATGCCCTGTCAAAGAAGCATCAGCCGCCATTTTGGCTGTGGAGTAAGCACGAATCTCTCCGATCAATATTACATCCGGATCATGACGCAAAAGCGCTTTAAGCCCAGTATCAAAATCATAACCTCTTTTATCATTCACCTGTGACTGAGAAACTCCTTCGAGGTGATACTCAATCGGATCTTCAAGAGTTACCAACTTCTGATTCACCGAATTGAGCTGAGCCAATATAGAATACAAAGTTGTGGTCTTACCACTCCCAGTAGGCCCTGTTATCAAAACCATCCCATGTTTTTGGCCCAAAACTCGATCAAGACGTTCTCTTGCTGGGGCAGAAAATCCAAGCTCTTCAAAATTCTGAATTCCTTTTTGAGAGTCCAACAGTCGCAAAACTACAGAATCAACGCCTTCTGTAGGAATAGCTGAAACCCTCACATCAATGAGCCGTCCATTGACCTCAAAACTCATGCGACCGTCTTGTGGAATATCCGATACATTCGACTGCATTCCAGCATCAAATTTCACACGAGAGATAATGGGCAAAGCGACCTTTCGATCCAAAGAAGCAACAGGATGCAAAATCCCATCAATCCTAAACCGAACTACAATAGAGTTATGAGCGGGCTGAAAATGAATATCCGAAGCTCCAGCACGAACCGCTTCAATTTCTATTTGATTCACCGCCTGTTCTGGAGCAAGTGATGGAATTGATTTCTCAAGCTCAAGAAAACTTGAGTTTCTCCGCTCGAGTGAAACCTCAAATTCTTCATCAAAAGAAGTCTGAAGATCAATCGACTGTCGATTTAAAAGATGAGATTCATACTGAGACAACGCTTCTGATAGTCCTGTAGTCGAACAAAGAAAAACTTCTACCTCATATTGTGACTGAAGTTTTTCTAAAAGATCCTTTGTTTCTTTTTTCTCTAAATCGACCAAAGCCACTCGCAAAAGCTTTCCCTGATGATAAAAAGGGATCAGCTTTGCTTGCTCAGCATCTGGGCGATCAACCAGACGAAGAACATCAATATTCTCCAGAACATAGTTTCCAACATCCAAATAACCAACCCCCAAAGAACGTGCATTTTTTTGAATTTTACGTTCTTCGAGATCTCGATTGATCTCGTTTACTCTTTTGGCCGTTGACACAGAATTAGACATCATTTAATTATACCAAAAAACACAACAAATATCAACTAAAATATTGACAAAAAACGCAATAAAAATACGGTGACCAAAGTAAATTTAACCAGCCCATACAATGCTTTCCAAAACACGATGGCGAAAACGTCTCCGAACACACGGATTTCAATCAAGAATGCAGACTAAATCTGGGCGAAGAGTCATAGCTGCACGCCGAAAAAAAGGGCGAGCAAACCTTTCTGTGACCCCAAAACCAACACGCTGGAGCTAAATCCCTCAACTCGATGATTGCCAAACCCTACCGCTTTGATACTCGGTTTTTTAAGCGTTGTTTTAAGCGATCAAAAAAATTTAGAACGCCTTCTTTTCTCTTCCTTCTCTCTCCCAACAAGAGACAAAAGGCTTCTTTTGCAGTAGTAGTCAACAAAAAATACTCCAAATCAGCCGTCAAAAGAAATCGACTCCGAAGGCAAAGCTATGAAATTATTCGCAAAAGATGTGTCCCCCACATAACAGATTTTAACGTTATCTGTCTTTACACAGGAGATAAAAACGAACAGAATTCCCAAAAACTCCTGCAGTCATTTAATCAACTCAAAGGTTTTCTAAAACGAAAGAGCAAAAACAAGCCCCGTCCTTTTTATCAGCGTTAATTCCCATCACCATGAACAAAGAAAAACTCGGTCAATTCATAAGAAGTTTCCTCCTCTGGTTTATCATATTTTATCTGGCCCTCTTAATAACCGAATCCCTCTTTGGAAAAAAGAAAACCGACACCGAAAACCAAGAAATAGCCATCGTGCCAGTCTCAGAAGAATTAGTTCTGGGCAATTTAGCAGAGTTTAAGATTCAAAATCACCTCCATACTCCCATTTCTCTCCCCTCTCCCTGTGAAACCAACTCTCTAAAAGTAGTCCGCTTGGTAAACAATCAAGAAATTCCTGTTTCCAGTTTTTCAGACTGCAACGGAAAAAATATCCCCTCCCTTGAAATAGCCCCAAAAACAGAAACCTATTTCGCCATCAAAGACTTTAACTCCGACATATACACAGAAGCCGGACGCTACAAAATGAGTATGACTTTCCAGGCAGGAGAAGAAAGCAAAGAAGTTAAGTCCACCACCTATACGTACGAAGAACCCGGTCTATTTAGACAGCTCTTCAGAGCTCTTATCTCAAAACCACTCTTCAACCTTCTCGTTTATCTCACCAATGTACTCCCCACCCATTCCTTTGGCTGGGCCATCGTACTTCTTACCATCTTGGTCCGATGCCTCCTCTTTATGCCCAACCAAAAAGCCATCAAATCTCAACATGAACTTCAAAGACTTCAGCCAAAACTAGAAGAACTCAGGAAAAAACACGGCAAAAATCAGCAAATGCTGGCCATTAAAACTATGGAACTCTACAAAACACACAAGATAAACCCTATGAGTTCCTGCCTTCCCATCCTCCTTCAAATGCCATTTCTAATCGGTATCTACTTCGTCGTACGAGACGGACTTTCTCCCCATCTCAACCATCTTCTATACTCTTTCAATACACAGGTAGACCTCTCCATCGTAGACAGCCAATTTTTCACCCTAGACCTAGGACAACTCCCCCCCTGGTGGACCCTCCCAATAGCGGTAGCAGTAATACAATACTTTGCTATGAAGCTTACTTTTCAGACCACCGAAAAAAGAAAAGGCAACACTCCCGCTCCCGCAAAAGACTCAATGGCAGGCCAGATGGCACAAGTCCAAAAAACCATGCTCTATGTCATGCCCGTGATGATAGGATTTTTTACCGCCACTTTTCCAGCCGCTGTAGGGGTATACTGGCTTACCTCCACCCTCTTTGGAATCATCCAACAAAAAGTCCTCTACTGGCAGCTCGATCGCCCCTCCGTAATCCGAAAAAAAGAGTAGCTCCCCCAGTAGAAACCAGAGGAGCATACAAGATAGACAAGGTCAGTTTACCTGCCAGTCATCAAAGAAAGTGCCATTTCAAGCTGTGTATCAGGTGTATTTCCTCCACTGCTAGAGGATGGTGAAACCACAAAATCAGGATCTATCCCCTCATACATAAGGGACTCCCCATCAGCACAAACCCATTCACCAACAGGGAGGGCCACAACACTACCATCCGAAAGCGTGAATGATTTCATCTTGGCTGTACGGCCAGCAGTTTTCATCCCCACAAGCGTGACATCTGTAGCATCACGAAGTGAAGCGGCCAGCATCTCGCCCCCAAACGCCGTCCCCTCATCGATGAGAATCACAAATGGGCCGGCAAACATCTGGCGTTCGTCTGAATAAAGTTGGATGCCCATTTCCTCATGCGCTCGAATTCTACCAACCGCAATTCGATCTCCTAAAAACAAGTTGGCTACTTCAAGAGCGACATCCAATGATCCTGAAACCTGCCGTAGGTCCAAGACATAGCCCAAAAGCCTACGCTCTTGGGTCATTGTATTAATGCGCTCGTGCAGGTTTGGAAGATATTCCAACGTACGCTGAGTTAAGGTACCAAAACGAAGAATGGCCACATCATTATGGACGATCAAAGATACAGGATCTTTAATGAGTCCATTTCTAGTCAATGTGAAATCACGCTCTTCTCCCCCCTCTTTTGTTGGGCGAGAAACCTTTAATCGCACATAAGTACCAGGCGGACCCGACAAAGCCACCAACGTTCCTTCAAGACCAAGGTCACTTACCAGAGCATCATTCACCTGCGTCAGGATATCACCTTCCATAACCCCTTCTTCTTGAGCCACAGAATTCGGAGTAAAGGAAATCACATAGATAGACCCATCCGGAAGCTGGTGAAGAAGCATTCCAACACCCCCAAAATACCCTTCCTGAGACTGATCGAAGTCACCCACCAAAGTCTTTGGCAAAAATCGAGCCAAAGGAACCATCTGGTCAACAATCCCACGGACACAAAGTTCTTCTTGTGAAAGGGGGCGGAGCGGATGATTTTGGTGGTCTTTCACATGCTGGATCATCCCCTCACAACCATCACGCAGTATTTCATCAGAAGGTCGTGAATAAGCCTGCTGACGAATAAGTCCCACTACCTCTTGAGGAAGTGGCGCCAGATAAAAATGAGGCATTTTTTCAGGCGGAAGCGGCATTGGGTATGGCCCATATGAGCAGGCCCCAAAGAAAACAGACAGAACAATCAGTAATTTGATCCACATATTCAAAAGCCCTCCTTAGGCTTATGTAAGTCGTTAATTAATACACAGCAGAAATGTAAAACATCTTTTTTACATCAAATAACAAATAAAAAACAGAATGTAAAGATAATTTTACCCAGAACAAAAAAATCACCAGATAAAGCTGATGATTTTTTTGAATTTGTTTTATTCTTTGGCTCACAATCTATATTCCTTTCTCGATAAACATTGCCTGAAATGGTATTTCAAATATTTATCAAAGTCATCATTATTTTTGTTGAGCAGACTGACTCAAGACATTTATTTCAAAATTCATAAGAAACAAAATGTAATCAGAAGTATGAATTATACTTGGGATATATACTGAGTACTTTTTTCTAGCAAAAGAGATTCCCATCAAGAAAATTTACATTTTCTCTCTTTCTTTCTCATTTTAAGGTAAACCTTAAGAGCTAGATTTTATATTTTACATCCTTTCGAAATATCCTTGGATGAAAAGCTTTTATTTCGGGTACTTTTATTCGATTAATTTCTAATCTACTTACCACGAGGTCCTTTGTGTCACTAAAGGGAGACCCAATATTCAGATAAATCTGTGACAACAGAAGCAAGTTTCTTCTTGCAATAGATTTAATAGTTTCCCATCAAATCGGAAATTAGTTTGATTGTGTGTCAAAGAACGATTTTTCAACCATTGAGAAATAAATTTCTTAACCGTTGAAAGAGCATTATACCACACTTAAAAAATAAAAACAAGCATTTTCTCTATTTTTTTCATAAAAAGTCAAAAGCAAGTACAATAGACACATGAAAACAACAAAAATATTCATCGGATCCGATCACGGGGGATTTGAACTCAAGCAAAAAGTCGTTGAATACCTCGAAAAAGAAGAATATCCAATAGAAGATTTAGGGTGTAAAAACAATGAAAGTTGTGACTACCCCAACTTTGGAGCCCAAGTAGGAAAAAAAGTAGTAGAAACTAAAGGCAGTAAAGGAATTGTAATTTGTGGGTCAGGTGTAGGAATATCCATCGCAGCCAACAAGGTGAAAGGCGTTCGATGCGTGCTCGCAAATTCTTGTGAACTGGCCCAACTGGGACGAGAACACAATGGAGCCAATATTCTCTCTATGGGAGAAAGAACCAAATACATCGATGATCCGCTCGAAATCGTAAAAACTTTTCTCTCCACCGATATTGATCCTGGAGAAAGACACCAACGAAGGCGAGAGCAATTAGATGCTTTGTAAGGTGGAAGTATTTTAAAATCTCTGCAAAACCCCCTTTCCTTCAGAAGTCTATACCAACAAAATCGTATAGCTTCGCCAGTCTTAACTCTTTCTTTTATAACACCGAAATCATTTACTCATAAGATCAAAAGCTCCTAAGCTCATAAGATATTCTAAATGCTCGCTCCTATAATCGTACTCGAAGGGCTTGATGCCTGTGGCAAAAGCACCCAAACAGACCTCCTTTTGGCCAGTCTCAAAGAAAAAAAAATATCCGTTGGATGGAAAAAATTTCCACAATACGAAGGCAATCCTGCCGGTGCCAGGATCGCGGCCTACCTACGAGGTGAGCTCGGGGCGATCGACAGCATAGATCCCAAAATCATTGCCAGCCTTTATGCGGCTGATCGGCTATATCAAATAGACGAAATAGAAAAAATGCGCACCGAGCACCAAGTCATCATCTTTGACCGAAGCGTCAGCGCCAACCTTATCTACACTCCCGCCCGTGTCTCCATCCCCGAAGCCCAAGACCGACTAGTTTCCTATATCGAAAACCTCGAATACGAAGTTTTTGGTTTCCCAAAAGAAAGCCTCGTAATATATCTCAACGCTTCCAACGAAGCTCGAAACCAAATGCACGAAGCCAAACACCGAATCGCCGACCTCCATGAAGCGAACGAAGAATACCTCAATCAAGTCAGGGAAGTGGCCCTCAGAAGGTGTGAATCCGACTTTCGCTGGAAAAAAATTGAAGTCGATGAAAAGGGCATCATCCGCCCCAAAGAAGAAATCGCCCAAGAAATCCTCAACCTCGTCCTAGAAAAACTCCAAATCACTAACTAAAACGCATAGAATGTGTTTCTACTAACTCTTTGTTCTCTACTCTACACTCTTCACTAACTACAGTTCTTCCAGCTCCGACAACAATTCTTCTTCTTTCTTCGACTCAGCCGCCTCTACTTGATTTTCGCGCTTCTTGATTTCTGCCTGTTCACGAGCTCTTTGGTCCGCTTTTTCCTGTGCTATCCGAGCCGCTTCAGCCGGATCAACTTTTTTCTTGGCATACTTCGCTTCAATTTCGGCCAAGCGTTCTTTTTCTCGCACCAGAATATCCCGCAGCTTTTCCAGCTGCTCCGTGCTCATTACTTCCGTCAGGTTAAACCAATACTGACGCTCATCATCGTCCATCGATTCTGATTCCAGAATCAACTGAACCATCTGAGGATCCAGATTCATCAATTCCTCAGGAATAATGAAATCCTGGATGGTTTTACCTGATTTTGTTTTTATCTGTGTAAGGTCCATTATTATTTTTTGTCAGCAGGTTTTGAAGCAGCTTCCCCTCCCCCATTCACATAACTTTGTACATGCTCTAACAAACCTTTTCCAATAAATAAATTCGTCCCAAAGCGATCAAATGTACCTACATCAGATCCATTAATGCTCACTTTTAAATCATCTGCAAAAGGATTCAAGCCTGTCTTATTAAAATCAATTCTTACATCCAAATCCTTCTCCGCAATAATTCTCAACAATTCGAAAGGAAGCTCTCCTGAATCAGCCGTTCCAACTTGTTTTGCAACGTTTGGCTTCATTAACTGCTTAATAAAATCTCGAACATGTCGATCTGCCAAAACCAAACGATTCTCTTTATCTTTATCAGGATTATCTTTTAACTCCTGCATATAATCATCAAAATTCAAATCAAAGGCTCCATCTTCGATCTCTAAGTCAGGATTCCCTGTCTTAAGTTTTTCAAAATCAAAACTAGCTTTCACGGCTTCATTCAAAGATTCATATGTAAGATCCACTGGTTTACTAGCTCCTTTTGCATAAATTTGACCATCTTTAACTTCAAAAGCCTTAGGATTATCTGCAATTTCTCTCACCGCCTTTAAATCTAGGGCTTTTCCAACAGGTTGTCTCAAAGCTACATATAGTGGTGAACCTACAGGTGCAGAATCAAGCTTTTTCAATAAAGCTATGGCCCCATCTTTATCAAGATTAGACTTCATCAGCACACTTCTTCTTTTATCTTCAACCTTACCTCCAGATCTTTGAAAAAAATCTTTAACATTAATTCCTTTTTTCTTCCAGCTTTCGGCACTAAATTTGTCGACCGCTTTCGCAATCCCAATCTTCTTTTCGATCCTTAATACATCTTCTGATTTTTTCTTATCTTTCTCCTCATCTTTTTTAAGCCACGGAATAAAGTCTCCTAGTCCCAAACCTTTCAAAGCACTAAGTATCTGCTTAAAAAACTTAGCAATAGCCCTAAAAGCTCTAGCAAATCTTGTACGAGGAATAGCCTCATCATATTGCTCAAAACTTCCCTTATAACCATTTTCCAAAGCTTCCTTATACTTTTTAGCTACCCCATGAGGGTCTTCATCCTCAGGAATAGTCTTTAAGAAAGCTAAGTGCTTCTCCATATCTTCAACACTTCCCTCCAAATCAGGCTTCCGAACTTCTTTATGATCAAATCTACCAGCTTCAACATCGGCCTTCATTCGAGAAAGTTTTGGTTGGCCCTTTTTATCAAAATACTCTTTTCCCAAAACGCTCTTCAAACGAGCATAAGCATAAGAATCTTTTTTTAATTTCTTCCCCTGCTTCTCCAGGGCTGATATATCTTTCAACATAGCCTTCTTCTGGTCCTCTTTATGAGTAAAGATATAAGAAGCTTCTAATACAGTAGAGGTATCAAAATCAGATTCAGAAGACTCTTCCACAGAAACTTGTACTTTTTCTGTCCCCTTTTTTCCATCAGATTCACAAAAAGGTTCCTTCTCAGAAGCTTTTCTAAAGTCCTCCATTCTCATTGGAGTCTTCAAATCCTCTTTCCCCAAAGTTTTATTCTCATCCTCTCCTACTATCAAACGCTCCCCAGCATCAAAAACCTTAACACCTAATAGTTCTGCAAATAGAGCAACCTGACCTTTATTCTTACCACAAACTCTCACTAAAGCCTTATAAAGTGCTTCTTCAGAAACAGGAGACAAATCATTTGACTTGTCTCCATCTCTCAATCGATCAAGTAAAGAGCGAACCTCCCCAACCTTACGATCAACAAAAGCTCTATGCTCAGGAGAATCACATTTCATCCCCTTATCAAATTGCTTTATTTCTTTATTAATTGAGTCAATTGCCTTGATCACCTCATGCGATCGTTGATCATCAACATTTTCTCCCAAACTAGGTGTTGGATTCGGTTTACTAGAATCTGTCATAATAAATTTCTAATTAAAGATCATTTCCCCCTCTCAGTGACCCATGAGTTCTCCTCTGAATGTCACGTACCATTTCATGAATTTGTCGTTGATCGACACTTTCAAGCGTAGGATTGAGAGCTTCAATCTTCGCACACACGTCAGCCAGTTCATTTGGTGTAGTCATTTTATTTTTTAGGTGACTTTTCAACTTTCTTATTATTTCGAGCGTTGATCATCGCCAACAACTCTACTTCTAGTGCCGACAAGATCTTCATCTTGTCTCTATTACTCAGTGCTTGGGAATCATTTTTTTTCATGGGGAAAAAATCTTATTCCGACCATTATACCAGAATTCACAACAAAACACAACCCAAATAAAGAATTAATCAATAACCCTCTCTTGCTATAAAAGTAGGTCGAAATGATCTAATACAGGAGTATATAAAAAGAAAGAAGAGAGAGAGTTCCTAGCACAGACAAAAGCAATGAATAGAATTCAAACAACCTAAATATAAATAACATGTCCCCCGAACTCCTCATCCCCATCGCAATATTCATTATCAGCCTCGCCGCCCTCATCGGTTCTGCTGAATTCTTTACTCGGGCCGCCGAAAGAATTGGTCTTCACTTTGGTATCCCCTCTTTTGTAGTGGGAGTGACCATTGTAGCGCTGGGAACTTCACTGCCAGAATTAATCTCAAGCATTGTGGCCGTCAACGAAGGATCCAGTGAAATCGTAATAGGAAACGTAGTGGGATCCAACATTGCCAACATATTTTTGGTCTTGGCCTTTGCCGCTATTATTGGGAAACAGCTAAAAATAAGTCATGAACTCATACACGTCGATCTTCCCCTTTTAATGGGATCCGCATTTATGTTGGCCTGGATAGCATGGGATATGACGATAACCTGGGGAGAAGGTCTCCTCTGTTTAGCCGGTATAGTTATCTATCTCCTCTATACTATTAGAAGTACCCGAGAAGAAAATACCCTCAACAAACGAATCCGTGCCTCTCTTACAAGTCTTTTTAGCAAAGAAAAATCTCAACTGGGCTGGCTTCCTCCAACCATATTGTTAGCAAGTGCTTTTGGAATCTACATCAGTGCTCAGTACACTATCAACTCAATTATCGAGATCTCTGAAATTATGAATGTCGGAAAAGAAATTATTGCTATGAGTGCCGTGGCGATCGGAACCTCTCTTCCTGAACTCCTTGTTAGTTTTTCTGCTGCCAAAAATGGAAACCCAGAAATCGCGGTGGGAAATGTCCTGGGTTCAAATATCTTTAACTCCTTTGTAGTTGTGGGAATTCCCTCTTTTTTTGGAACGCTGGTTGTCCCCCGCCAAATACTAGAATTTAGTATACCAGTTATGATCGTGGCCACTCTACTTTATTTCTTTATGACTCAAGATCGACAAATAACCCGATACGAAGGCTCCATGCTCTTGATTTTTTACGTAATGTTTATCGGAAAACTCTTTCATTTGTTCTAAAAACAAAGAAAGGGCTCTAAATAAAGCATTAAAAATAGAAAACAGTTCACCCTATTATAAAAGTTTCTAACGAAGTAATTCATAAGCCTTCTGAATCACCTTCGCAATTTCAGCCCTCAAGATAGGATCATCAGGACGAAACGTTCCATCGGGGTATCCAGAAATCAACCCCTCTCTTTTTGCATACTCTATATAACGAAAATCTTCGTGATCCTGATCGACATCCGAAAAAGAACTCTCCGGATAGGTTCTGGGAGTCACCTCCTCAAAAAGCTCCATAATAAGACGAATCACCTCACCACGAGAAGCATTTTTATCCGGATTGGGATGATCTTCCCAAAGGGTTAATCCAAGTTGTTCTGATTCCAAAATAATATCAGAAGCCCAATGATCTTCGGCCTTAGTGTTCAAAGGCGCCACATCTGAATAATCCCAGGGCACATCGGCTACCAAAAAAGCCAATTTGGTCACTTCCGCTTTTGAAACATTATTCTCAGGCCGATACAAATTTGTCTTCTTCCCCTGATTATCTATATAACCTTCAGCCCAACCTCGCTCTTTCAAAAAACGTACCGGATGAATAAACCAATGCCCTTCTTCTACATCGAGAAATGGAATTCTATCAACTACTAATTTTTCACGTGCTGATTCAGATCGAGCCAAACGTACTTTGAGATATAATTTTTCAATCTCTTGCTCTAATCTATTTCGATCTGAAGGGTTTTGGGTGAACTCTAAAAACAAATTAATATCCGGGAGCAAAGCATTCTCTGGCGCCGAAGTAAACAAATAATGCTGAAGGGATCCCGAAATAGAGTTCAAACGATCTGCCCCTAAATCAGTAATTCTTGGACGCAGCTGAAGCAATTGATTACGTTTAAGTTCAAAAAACTCCCGAGCCTGAATAAACTTTTTTACTTGAGAAAAAGAATTCGGAAAACATTCACCATGATAATGGAGAGAAACTCCATCCTGATCGGCCATACAGGCATTAGAATACGTCTTCCCATTCGATCCACATACCGGCTCATATTCCATAGTACAAACCTGGGGAGCTGGAAAACTCTGCGCATGACAAGCGCCATCATGACGAATCTTCACCTGCTTTTTAAAGGGAATACAAAGATTATAATAAGTTTTTCCATCCTCTCCACAAACCGGTTCTTCTCTCAAATTACATTCATCCTCCGGCACATCTACTTTGGGCCCAATAATAATTCGATTTGCAGCAATGGGAAAATCTCCACTTACCCAGGTCTCAGGATCACGAATATCATCTTTTTTAGTCACAATATAATCTGGATGGGCCACTTCATAATTATGCATCCCCGTAAAATCTCCTGATGAGACATCAGCCAAAATTCTGACCTGCAGGGTTTTTCCATCGACTACCCACAAATTTAAACCTGTAAAAGTAGGCTGATCATTATCGACCAGTGAAATCTTTCCTAAGACCTTATTTCCGTGCATCAATTTATAACGAAGAATCTGGTCACGATCATCCGAGCTAAGCCGCTGAAAACGAATTTCTTTCACCAACACTCCTTCAGCACGATGATCTTTACTCGAAAACCAAAGCCTCAAAACCTCTACACTATTAGTTCCAGGTTCAACTCGCTGAGTAGGTTTATTTCCCGGAGCCAACTGGACCATCAACTCAGGTCGCACAGTATCATCCTGAGCCACACTCACCTCCCCAAAAAAACAAAATAATCCGAACACGAACAATAACTTTTTCATCCCTCATATTGTCCCCTTTTCCCTCAAAAAAACAATCTCGACAAATACCCCACTCTTTGTTCTATAATTCTTGTTCTCAAGACTAATTCACCTTTGCTCGACAACGTTCCACCCACTCACGATTGCTCAAATACCACTCAATAGTCTTGGGAAGAGCCTGCTCAAAAGTATGTTTTGGGGTCCAGCCCAAACGGGCTTCAATCTTGTTGGCATCCATCGCATAACGTCGATCATGAGCCCGTCTATCTTCGACAAATTCAATCTCAGAATCCGTCTTAGGCACATTCTGCTTAATCAAACTACAAATCTCGATATTCGTTTTTTCATTATGTCCCCCAATATTCCAAATTTCTCCTGATTCAGATTTTTCAAAAGCCGCCAAAATAGCTTCACAGTGATCTAATACAAACAACCAATCTCTAATATTTTTTCCATCTCCATAAAGGGGCAAAGGTTCATTATTCATCGCCCGAAAGAGAAAAAACGGAATCAACTTTTCTGGAAATTGATAAGGCCCATAATTATTCGAACATCGCGTAATTACCACCGGAAGATCATACGTCTCCCACCAACTTAAAACCAACAGGTCCGCCGAGGCCTTTGCGGCGGCATAAGGACAATTCGGATCTAAGGCCATAGTTTCCACAAAAAAATGGGAAGAACCATCTCCCAAATCCCCATAAACCTCATCAGTCGAAACTTGATGATATCTTTTAATCTCATATTTACGACTCATCTCTAACAAAGTATGCGTTCCTACAATATTTGTATCTATAAAAGGGCTCGAATCCTCAATCGACCGATCCACATGAGTTTCAGCCGCAAAGTTTATCACTCCATCAAATCTTTCGCGATCAAACAAATCCTCCATCGCTTTTACATCAGCAATATCTGCTTGTACAAAAGAATAGCGAGCATCATTCTCAATAGATTTTAAATTTTCCAGATTCCCAGCATAAGTAAGCTTATCCACATTCACCACTTCATAATCACGACAGCTCAAAAGATGGTGAATAAAATTCGAACCAATAAATCCCGCTCCGCCGGTGACTAAGATTTTTTTCATCTTCAAAAGCCTATCAAAAAATGCGGGGCTCACAAGAGCCCCTTTCTATTTCACCTACTTCTTTAGAGGAACAAAAAAATGAGGAAAATTTTGTCTAAGACGATCCAAACGCCTTTTTTTAGCCGCATCTTGATCTGCTTTTGTAAACCTACGGGGAGCCACCTCAACCCCAACCAAAGCTCTTCGGCCTGACTTCATGACCTGAACCCTCTGGCGAATTGGCGCCAAAGCACTATCCGGTAAATAAGACATACCCCCTCCTCAACCAAAGTGAAACACTAAGGCCAAAGCCCCACCACAAATCTTTGACACACACCATGATATAACTGATATCCAAAAATCAACAAATGAAAAGGCGCGCCCAAGTATTCCTGGACGCGCCATCCTCCTCAGCTCAAAATATTGAAACTCTGATCAAAATACTGGCCACTACGGGCCATAGAGGCAAATTGATCATACGCCCTCCCTTTCAGATACGCCCACTCCTCATGACTCATCTCCTTCCTTTCAAAAAGGATATCGATGTCTCCCATAAGAGCATCAAGGCACGAAAGGGCCTGGCTCCCAGTTGACTGCAGGCAGCAATACTGCATCTTGGCATACTGCCTCTGAAAACAATCTGATCCATTTACGGTCGGTCTCCAACTCATGGTCCTACTCCCATAAAAAAGGTGAATATCACGAAAGAACCATTCTTTCGCAATCTGTGAAACCCAAAAAAACTAAATCATAAAAATTCATATACTTAAAATCCTCAACCTTCAATATCACAATAGCCGAAGTGGAAAAGAGCGACTTGATTCAGTACAGTAACTACTGACCAAGTACGCACGAAGGGTAAGCTATTTACGCACTATTAAAAGCACGAAGTGTTTCCAGTGATTAGTGACAGATGAATATCTGTCTCACCAAGCACATTTACGAATGTAAACGAATCAATACAATGGCCAACGATGAAAATCCTCCTCCTCGGTTCTGGTGCCCTAAAAATTGGCGAAGCAGGAGAATTCGACTATTCGGGTTCTCAAGCTATCAAAAGCTTCAAATCCTCAGGACACGAAGTGGTCCTCATAAACCCCAATATCGCCACAGTGCAGACCGACCCCGCTGCCTTTGCCCCCGCAGAAAGCCGAGCCGACAAGGTCTACTTTTTACCCGTTACCCCAGAATTTGTAGAGAAAGTAATCCTCAAAGAAAAACCCGAAGCTCTCGCCCTCTCATTTGGAGGCCAAACCGCGCTCAACTGCGGACTGGAACTCGAAGAAAAAGGCTTTCTAAAAAAACACAAAATAAAAATTCTCGGAACTCCAGTGTCTGTCATACGAGCCACAGAAGATCGAGAAATCTTCGTTCAAAAACTAGATGAAATAGGTGTTTTTACCCCAAGATCTATCGCCACCAGAAACATAAAAGAAGCCAAAGCCGCTGCTAAAAAGATTGGCTTCCCTCTCATCATGCGTGCAGGATTCGCCCTCGGAGGGAAAGGCTCTGGCTTTTGTGAAACCGAAGCCAAATTCGAAGAAATGGCCAAGGAAGCCTTTTCATTCTCGCCCCAACTCTTGGTAGAAGAAGATCTACGCGGCTGGAAAGAAATTGAATACGAAGTCGTTCGCGACAACGAAGACAATGCCATCACCGTCGTAAACATGGAAAACTTCGATCCTCTGGGAATACACACCGGAGAATCAATTGTTATATCTCCCTCTATGACCCTGAGCAACCAGGAATACCAAATGCTTCGCTCTGTGGCTATCAAAACCATTCGACACCTAGATATTATTGGAGAATGTAATATCCAGTATGCGCTCAATCCCAACAAACCTGAAGAATATCGAGTTATCGAAGTAAACGCCCGACTTTCACGAAGTTCTGCCCTGGCCAGTAAGGCCACTGGCTATCCTCTCGCCGCGGTTGCCGCTGAAATAATTATCGGAAAAAATCTCTATGAAATACCCAATGCCATCACCAAAGTCACATCGGCCTTTTTTGAACCAGCGCTCGACTATGTGGCGCTCAAAATTCCTCGATGGGATCTTCAGAAATTCCGAAAAGTTTCTCACGAAATCTCTACTGAAATGAAATCTGTGGGAGAAGTAATGGCGCTAGGGAGAACTTTCCCAGAATGTGTCCAAAAAGCGGTTCGCATGCTGAATATTGGATGCGAAGGAGTACTCACCTCCCCCGTAAAATTCAAGACCAAAAAAGACCTCGAACAATCCATCCGGGTAGCCTCTCCTCGAAGAATTTTTGCCATAGCCCAAGCCATTTACACCGAAACTTTCAGCGTTGAAGAAGTCTACCGCATGACCAAAATCGATCACTGGTTCCTCGAACAAATGAAACGAATCACCGACCACGCTCAAAAACTCGATCACGCTAGTAGATTGACCGAATCACTACTCACCGAAGCCAAAAACCTAGGATTCTCCGACAACGAAATCGCTCAAAGAACCAACAAAAAATATACAGAAATAAGGGCTCTCCGAGCAAAAAACAACATCACCCCAAAAACAAAGCAAATCGACACCCTCGCCGCTGAATTCCCAGCTCAAACCAACTACCTCTACACAAGCTACCACGGAAACAAAAACGACGTATAAAAAATGGGGGATCCCTAAATGGAATCACCCCAAAACAAGTGCTCCCCCCTTCATTTTTAGAAAAATATCGGATATATCCCAAAAGCTTCATAATAAAGCCAAGGAACACAGACCCCTAAAACAATGGCAATCACAGCTAAAACCGGATCCCTAGGATCATCATAAGAAGTAGACGGCTCACTATCCCCCCATTGCTCGTGCTCTGTCAAAGGACGATCGGGCGGCTCTTTTCTTTGTGGCTCCACTTTAGGAGGACAATTAGCTGCATACGCAGCAAGCGTCGGAGCCGATGAATGAGATTCAATTTTTTTCTTTGGTGGAAACTCCTGCAACAAACATTTTTTAGGTGGCAAAGATTTTCTCTGCTTAAGCCACTTAGCCCTCCCCCCAGAATCCCAAACGGTTTTAAATTCTACGAACTTATACCCCCTTCCTAGAATCTCAGACTTAGCCTGCTCGAAATGTCTATTCTTCCCCATAACACACTCCTTATCCTAAAAACATCATCAACACTTATTGGCAAAAACCACGGTCAAAGTCAGAGAAATGACCGCAAGACCTCACCAAAAAAAATAACAAATAAAGAACAAAAAGGCTGCGGTGACAGAAGGAAGCCTCAATTGGGCCGCCAAGGGCTTACCCAATGTCACCGCAGTTATCGAGGTCTAGCACATTCATCCGCAGGAGGGAGTTCTCTGGAGGGGGACCAAGACCCCCTTCCCAAACAGATATGTACTCTAAAGGACCTCATAATCAAACAATAAAAATCATCAGGCGCTTTGTCAAGCCTATTTTTTAAACAAAAACTCAAATGCTCACAGGGTATAGGCTCAAAGAATGATGAAAATTAATTTCGAACATAAACCGTCTGAGTCGGAAAAGCCATTTCAATCTTGGCTTTCTCAAAAGCCGCCTTTATTTCCCAGTTAATTTCTTGCTGCGTATTCATATAATCCACATACTGGTCCGAATCCACATAATAAACGATATCAAAAATCAAAGCCGAGTCCCCAAAAGTGTGCCAGTGCACACGATCTACTTCAGCCATTTCTTTTGAATCAATGATTTTCGTAATCATATCAGGAATCTTTTTCATCTTGGTCAAAGGCGTATCATATTCCACTCCCAAGCTATAAGCCACTCGCCTTCGCTTCAACTTTTTGAAGTTCTGCACCCGAGCCGTAGTCAATTCTTTATTCGAAACTATGAGTTCTTCCCCCTGCAGTGTCTTAATACGAGTGGTTTTCATTCCAATCCGCTTAACAGTCCCCTTATCCGTTCCCAAAACAATAAAGTCTCCCACTTGAAATGGACGATCAAAATAGATTGAAAAAGAAGAAAACAAATCGCCTAATATATCCTTCACCGCAAAAGCAATAGCAATACCACCAATCCCCAAACTGGCAGCCAAAGCCGTAATATCAAATCCCAAATTAGACAAAACTAAAAGTCCTCCAACAATCCACAGAATAATATCCGCTACCATTGATACAGCATGAACCGTAGTTTCATCTAACTTTTTGGCCCCTCTATGTCCCCATTTTTCCAAAAGGTACTCAACAAGTTGCTGCAAAGCCCTAACCATCTCGTACACCGCGACAATCAAAAAGGCCTGATCAAAAATCTGCTTAATTTTCTCCGGCATAATAGGAGAAATCTGAACCGTAAAATAAAGCGCTAAAAAGTAGAAAAAAAGACGTGAAACATTCTGAATTATTTCACAAACTTTATCATCGACGTCCGAATGAGTTTTTTTTGCCCATACCTGAAGTCGCTTTAAAATGATTAGGCGAAAGACCTTAAAAACTACCACAAAACCAACAAAACTTCCCACCGCCATTAGATACTCACCAACGGTGTGTCCCAAAAAAGGAATTTGAAGATAAGGCGAAAGCGGTTGTAAAAGAGAATTCATGAGGACAAGTTATACGAGAAAGAAGTAAGATTTTGGAGTAAGAACTATGGAATACAATCTTTTCTACTTCATTCCTTATTTCCTATTTCCAAATCGAATTATAATTACCCTAGAAAAATATTCACGTTTTCCTTAATCTTATCCGGCACGAAAAATAAACGATTAATAAATGAAAAAAATCTGTTTCTCGATTCTCGCTTTTATTCCTTTTGCAGTTCAACAAATCGCTTGGGCACAGCAACCAGACAAAAGACATCCACGTCCACCAAGGCCCGCTCTTCACGCCGACATGCAAAGAGAAATGCCTCCCCCACCGAGAGTCAAAAGAGCGGCTCCTCCAGAACCAACCTTATACCAAAAAACACCAACTACTCCCACCACAAACACCGAAGTCCCCACAACAAATATCGCCTCTCCAACCACAAATACCGTCTCACAGCCAGCCAACACTCAACCAAAAACCAATCGCAGCGTTTCTAATCGAATTATGGAAATCGTCCAGGCCCCAGAAGAAGAATCTGTAAACAGTAATCTCAACATCTTTACCGACACTACAGTGGTAGCCGCACTCATTAGTGGGGTAGCCGTAGTAATGGCGGCTATTATTGGGCTGAGGAAGTAATTCTACTCATCATTCGCTTGAATCTATTTTGGGGCATTAAACGTGCTTTAAATTGTGCCGAAAGTCCAACTGTATAATAGGCCCGATCAATAAATTGAACATTGGCCACAACTTCAGCAGGATTTCCAGCTTTCATTCGAGTGTTCCACATCGAAAAGCGAACATCCAATCCTGTTTGATCTACAGATTCATTACCATGAGACTGGACTGAAACCGTATTAAAAATCGGCAAAAAACCATCTGGGATCTCTGAAGCAGCAATCATTTGTGCCGCGTATTCCAACTTTCTAAAAGGAGAAATTGGTCCCCGAGAACTATTCAGAAGTTCTGGCTGATCATATCTCAAACGAAAAGTCCCCACAGTCGACAAACCAGGGCTTCTATGGACCAAAACAGGCACCTCTGGGTTCACCAAATTCCAACTATCAGTATGCGGGAGCGCTTCTTTTTTGACACGACTTTCCTCAAAAATTGCATTTTCAGGGACCCAAAGACTGTAGGGTTCACCAGAATCTAAAAGATACATCTGAGAAACCGGAGCAGAATCTTTTCCATCAACTATTACCCCAAAAGTTGAGCTGTCTTCAAGGTCAGTAGGCTCCAAATAGTACTCGACCCCCTCACGAGCTATCGCCATTCCCCCCAATGCCTGATAAAAAACACACTGACGCTCTCCAAGTTCTCCTCCATCTACAAAACTTTCCATCTGTATTACCCCGGGAATGGTTCCAAAATGGCCTTTCTGCATTTCAACCAATTCAGCTGGTGAAAACTCAGGATAAGAACGCTCTCTAGAAAATTGAGACTCCATATAATATTTATTTTAATCTTAACAATTTTCTCAAAGATACAATTTCAATCAACCAAAAAAATGAAAAATATGGAGATTTCCTCAAAAAAACCGATGTGTCACTTGCTTTTTCGATATCATTTTTGAAAGAAAGGACTTACTATCACCACATCACATAAAAGATATGGACTACAACCAAGTATTCCAAGAACGTTTAAAAAAGCTGAATCCAGCTCAACTCGAGGCCGTTCAAACCACCGAAGGACCCGTTATGGTTATTGCCGGTCCCGGAACGGGGAAAACAGAAATTCTAGCCGCGAGGATTGCCAATATTCTATCGGCTCCAGAATGCGATGCTCAACCCCACAATATCTTATGTCTTACCTTTACAAATGTCGGAGTTGTTGCCATGCGAAAACGGCTGCTTCAATTCATCGGTCCCGATGCCTACAAAGTTCCTATACATACCTACCACAGCTTTTGTAACGAAATCATCCAACAAAACCTCGACTACTTTGGAAAAAGAGAACTAGAACTAGTCTCTGATCTCGAAAAAGCACAGATTTTAGAACACATCATAAATCAGCTTCCCGCTTCTCACCCGCTTTTTAAGGCCAGTGGATTTTATGAAGTAGGTCGAATCGATCATCTTTTTGGCATTATGAAGCAAGAAAATTGGACCGAAGAAATCATTGACCAGGCTTGTGAAATCTATCTCAAAGACCTTCCCAATCGAGAAGACTACCAATACAAAAGAGCCAACAAAAACAAAGGAATCGAAAAAGGGGATGTAAAAATGGCGAAACTCAACGATGAAAAAAAGAAAACTAATCAGCTGTTATCGGCCACCAAACTTTTTTCCCAATACCAAAAAGCCCTCAAAGAAAAAGGACGGTACGACTACAACGACATGATCACCTGGATCGTAAAAGGATTTAACGAAAACGAAGAACTCCTCGCCCAATACCAAGAACAGTTTCTCTACATTCTCGTCGACGAATATCAAGACACCAACGGAACCCAAAACGAAGTGCTACAACTTCTCACTAGTTTTTGGGACGAGCCCAATGTATTTATCGTAGGAGATGATGATCAATCCATCTACCGATTTCAGGGAGCCAATCTACGAAACATCATGGATTTTTATCATCAGCACAAGGCGACCGTAAAATCCATCGTACTGAGCGAAAACTACCGATCGAGCCAAAACATTCTTGATGGAGCTGAGTGCGTTATCACACATAACACCGAAAGACTTACCGAAGAAATCCCCCAACTCAAAAAACACCTCACCGCTCGTCATACTCAACTAGCCAAGTCACAAGTACAGCCTCAGATCATCGAATACTACAACACTTCCCACGAAGAAGTAGGGATTGTACAAGCGCTAACCGATCTTCACGACCAAGGAGAGGATCTCAGTGAAATAGCCATCATATTTGCCCAACACCGCCAAAGCGAAAACATCATTGCACTTCTGGAACAAAAGAATCTTCCCTACAGCATAAAAGAATTCACCAACATCCTAGATCTTCCTATTGTCCAAAATCTACTAAAACTTCTGCGCTACATAAATGATGAGTTCAAAAAACCCTACAGCGGAGAATCCTTTCTCTTTCACTGTCTACATTTCGATTTTTTCGAACTCAACACGCGAGACATAACCCTGCTTTCACTCGCCCGAACGCAATCAAAATCACAGCAATTAACCCCGCTCACTCTTCGAGAAATATGCAGCAACCCCAAAGTTCTCAAAGAAATACACACTCAAACCCCCCTCACCCAAAAGGAGAAAATTGAGATCCTCGGGAAAAATATTGAAAAATGGATTAGCGCAATCCCAAACAGCACTCTTCCCCACCTCATAGAAAAAATCTATGCCGAATCAGGACTCCTCACTTCAGTTATGAATTCACCAGATCGTATCTGGCTAATGCAGGTAATCACAACGTTCTTTAACTTCGCCAAATCAGAAACGCAAAAAACACCCAACATCACTCTCGATCAGTGGCTCAAGTTGATCGATCAAATGGAAGTACACGGAATAGCCCTCCCTCTCAATAGAGTCACCTACGCGAAAAAAGGAATCAACTTACTAAGTGCACATGGATCAAAAGGGCTCGAATTCAAACACGTTTTTCTTATGGGTTGTACCAAAAAAATATGGGATCAAAAAGGGCGATCCTTTGGCTATAAGTTCCCCGACACACTCACCAGATCCAACGACGGAAGTCACATCGAAGAAGCACGACGCTTGTTTTTCGTAGCGCTTACCCGAGCCAAAGAATTTCTTCATATTTCTTACCCCGCCAAAGATCACAATGAGAAAGAATTTGAACCCAGTCGATTTGTAGTTGAACTCCAAGAAGGAACTTCAACCCAACCACAGAAAGTAAGCTGCCCAGATGACGAAATTCTTGAATATCATCATCAGCTACTCAGTCCCCCCCCCCACACCGCCCTCCAAACCGCCGAAACCCAGCACCTAGAAGAATTGCTCAAAACCTACACCATGAGCGCCACGCATCTCAACAAATACCTTCGATGCCCCGTGACCTTTTATTACGAAAACATCCTCAGGATTCCCGCCGCTATGAACGAATATATGAGCTTTGGAAATGCTATTCACTATGCCTTGGAACACCTTTTTAAGAAGGCTAAAAAAGAAGCATCATTTGCCCCAAAGGAAACCCTCCTCGAATACTTCAAAAAAAGTATGAATCACCTCAAAGGAAGCTTTACCCCCGAACAATTCAAAAAAAGAAATGACTACGGCCAAAAAGTCCTCACTGAGTACTACGATCAATACTTTTCAACCTGGAACACCACAGTCTCACTGGAGTACCATATTCATAATTCATCATTCGGAGAGATCCCCCTTTCGGGTCGATTTGATAAAATTGAGTTTCTTACTCCCGACACCATAAATGTCGTAGACTACAAAACCGGTAAATTCAGCAATGCACGAGAAAAACTCGCACGCCCCAACGACAAAAATCCAGATGGGGGGGACTACTGGCGACAAATGGTGTTTTATCGAATTCTTCTCGACGGAGAAAAACGAAATCCCTGGACGATGGTATCAGGAGAGATTGATTTTGTAGAAAAAGATGAGCGCAGCGATAAATTCCAAAAAGCCCAGATCCCCATCACAGCAGAAGACATCACCCTCGTCCAAAACCAAATCAAAGAAGTCTATCAGAAAATTAAGGCCCATCAGTTTGCCCATGGATGTAACAAAGAAGACTGCCAGTGGTGTAATTTTGAATCTCAAAAATACAAGCTGGAACAACTTCCCTCACAAAAAGAAGACTAACGTCCATTATACGTTCGAACCAATCGTGACCCAGTACACAAACCCAAGGCCATCTGGTTTTCAACTTCCCATCTAAACCAACCAGCTACAAGATCAGCATTATTTCGAATAAATGAAGAACTACTCTGTCTAAAATCCTCAGCAGTCGGCAAAGGGCCATAACCACAATTTTGTCTACATAATCGATCATGACGTTCCGCCTCTTCTTTAGAATCAACTATAGGACCATCATGCAGCTCATCATTTGTATACATAATCTCATCCACCACCTCGGGGGACAACATATTCCAGGGCTGATCAGGCGTATAAACACTCATCACAACCACTGAATAGCAATTTAACCAAACTTGTCAACTAAACAACAACTAACCCCTCCATCTCAAAACCTAAATCTGGGCGACAAATCGGGACAAAAAGTGGCACATAAGGAAATTTCCAATCCTTATCAGCATATATCTGCTCAAAAACATCAAAATACTCTTTATCTCGAACATAAATTATAGAATAGGCCAAATCATCAAGTCTACCCCCCCCTTTTTCCAGTAAATGCTCAACACATTCCATCGAATATTTCACATGCTGAAAGGGATTATCTATATAAACCGACCGACCGTCTTTACCTACGGAAGAAGTTCCAGATACATAAATTTTTTTCTTTCTGGATTCAAAAAATTCACAAATTTTTCCGCGCGAAAAACGAGGTCCATACTCAAAGGCCTCAGCTTGTAAATCACTCTTCAAATCCCCTACCGACACATTTTTTCCCCCTACAAAATCTCCTCCACACAAAAAATCTCTTCCCCCCAAACCAGCTTCAATGCCAGTCGCAGCCGGAAAAGATTTTATATTCAAGCGTCGAAAAACCTTATCTCTTACTCGATTAAAAGATTTATATTGTGTCTCAATCGATTCCATAAAATTCCATCCCCGAACCAAATCAAAAGGGGGCATTCCCACATTCTCACCCGCAGAAACTAAAAACTCAAAACCGGATTCAAAAGCCCCTTCTTCCCCAGAAACAAAAGCACACTGACAACCATCACCTTCAACCAATAAACCGAAACATCGATCATGATCTTGTAACAAACGAACATTATCCCCTTTTATTCCGTGAACTACAACACCAGATAAAAGCTCCCGACTCTGAGTATGTTGAAGATGGAAATGCCCAAAAGCGTTCAATTTCTGCGTATCAATACCATCATTAAAACCACAAAAAAAGATCCGAGCTATAACCACTCCCTCCTTTTGCCATTCATTTAATACAGGCAACCAATCATCATCACGATCCAAACGACAAGTCCAATACCACTCCTCCCAGGAACCAAAGTCATACTTCTTTATTTTTTCCATTTCTGAGATTTGCAGTGGCAAAAATATATATATTCCACATACTTCTCACAACACAATTTTAACAATGCTCACCCTCCCGCTAAGACACCTATCCGAAGAAATCAAAGTTGATCCACAAGTAAGAAATACTTTCAAAAATCCAATTATTTATTTTTCTCGTCATCCAGAAGATCCAACCTCTTCTCTGATATCCTTTCACATCGTCAATTTTCTAGAGAGAAAAATAGATCACTATTCAATTTTTTCCCCGGAAAACCAAACCCGATACAATAACTACAAAAACAAAAATCGTATATTCATCAGTCCCCTACACTCTCCCCACTCTGGATTTTACACCTCCCTCCCAGGAGAATTCCTTATCTTCAACGAAGAGGCCGAATTTTTTTATAGAATTAATACGATCACCAAAACAGCAGAATTCTTAACAGCCCTCGACTTTACACCTCTCAAAAATAACCAAATCACCAAATTAGGAGCCACCTTTTTTGTGGATCCCGAAGACAAAAACGCCTTCTATCTCACCGGCGTAGAAGCAACCGGCAACCATAGGTATCAAAATCACTTCTATCGCGTATCCATCAATCTAAACAATTTCGAAAAAATATTCACTCACAAAAGTGGCGCCTCTCCCCCACACACCACTCGAAAATACAAATCAGTCCTGCTCAATTCTAATTTTTCCAAAATCAGTCTCTCTCTTCCCAGTCTGAAGAAAACGATCGATCGAGAAGAGTTAATCCAACTAGTTTTCTCAGATCTATTCAAACAATACTGCTCAATTATGGGTGAGTCGTATACCAAAGAAAAGTTCAAAACCGCCTTCAAGATAACCAATGCCAAAGAAGGAAAATATGAACTCAAAAGTGATTTCCAGCTCTACCTAGAGGCCCATCATCCGAATTTTGAACTTTTTACCTACTGCCAATCTCACAAAAAATACAAATTTACAGTTGAGCCCGGAGAAATCTCAACCCTCAACCTGAAATCAAAAACCTACACCGAATACGCCACCTCCACGGCTCCCCCAGCCCATTTTGAAATCGATGAAATCAACGACGATATCTACGTCTCCTGCCACAGCTTTGGCGCCTTTGGAAAGAGATTCTTCTTTGGCCCAGCCGTTATAGACAAGTTCAAACTCAGAGAAAATAAACTCGAAAAAATTAATTCATTTTCCCATCCTCGAGGCTACCGATTCACCTCCCACAAAGTATTCCACTTTCAAGAAAAACCCCTCATCGCCACTATTGGAAAAGCCAATCGATTATTTATCATCAACGCGGATGACATGTCTCTCAATCATACTTTTTCATTAGGAAAAGACTACATCGAAAAAATAAAAGACCACGATCTCACCCACTACGTAAATTTCGTCCAAAGAGGCCCCGACACATACCTCGGCCTTGAAGTATCTGCAAACGGCCAATACATATTTACCGTCGGCCAAGACGCCTGCAAAATATATGACCTAGAAAACCAAAGGATAATCCATACCATACCACACAACGATCCTCACTTTATTAATTTCACCACGCACTGCTTTTCACTCAACCCATCAAACTAATCAAACACGGGCGCATGGCCCTGTATGCATCCTAAACTAGTTACTACTGACTACTTCACTACTGACTATTAATGCCCCTTCCCACAGCTCCCATTCCCCAAAAAGCCCAACAGGTCATCGAACAAATCGAATCCCAAACCGCGGTCGCTCTCAGCGTTCAATGGCATATAACCGATCGATGTAATTGGCGTTGCACCCACTGCTATCACGATCAATACGACAGTCCTCAACCCAACCTAGAACGCATGAAAGATATCTTTCATCAATACTTAGATCTGGGCGAAAGAAAAGGATTTGATCGACATCACATGAGACTCAAAATCACCGGAGGAGAACCACTGGTTCATCCCGACTTTTTCCCCTTTATGGAATATATTCGACCTCACGCCGAAAGATTTCGCTTTGGTCTCTTAACCAATGGATCACTCCTGACTGAAGAAAATATGGACCGCCTCGTCAACAAATGCCAGGTCGATCAAATACAAATCAGCATTGAGGGAGACGAAGAAATAAACGATAAAATTCGAGGGGAAGGCGCTTTTCAGTCCATTATTGAGAGTGTAGGAAGAATCAAACAATATGGAGTTCCCGTACACCTAAGCTGCACCGTTTCCAAGCAAAACTACGAATCAATCTGGAATCTAACCGACTTACTCTTGGTCTACGACATTCCTCTGCTGATCCGGATGTTTGTCCCAATTGGTCAGGGAAAAGAGCGAATGAACATGCTCTCTCCTGTGCAACTTCAAGCCCTCCACAAAAAAGGTCGAGAAATGAACGAAAAGTACCATCTCCTCAATACCAGGAGTGTCGCCGGAAGACAGTATCACAACCAGGGACAAATCTTTCGATTCTACTGCATGAGTGCGGTCGAAGCGCTCGACTACGACGGTCCAACTATGTCGTGCGGAGTAAAAAGAAGAAACTCCCTCACTATCCTCCCCAACATGGATGTTTTGGCCTGCCGACTTTTGCCCCAAGAAGTACTCGGAAATCTCAACGAAAACTCCCTCGAAGAAATACTCGAAGGGGATAAATACAAAGCCCTCTGCACCCAAAAACTTTCGTCCGACTGCTACGACTGTCGGGTCCTTGATCGGTGTATGAGTGGCGCCATGTGTATGGCCAAAGCCGTGACCGGCGATTCCCACGCTCGTGATCCTCAATGCTGGAAAGATGAATAAAAAATGGACCTATGCCTACTTCGAACATCCGGGAGCCGTCTGTACACCGCTCGATTTGGGCTACGCCAAAGCCAATATTCTCAAAGACCACCAAAATGCCTCAATCCAAACCGCCCGACTAAATGCCCGAGAAGACGGCTCAATTCTCGAAAAAGAAGCCTTCTATCTCGCGGGTTTTGAAAGTGATTATTTGGTCATTTTTCTCGACAATATCCTCTGGTCGATGCAGTACTACGGAGAAGGCGCTCTCACGTTTTGCCATAAACTCAAAACACTTCAGCCAAAGATTAAAATAGGATTTCACAGCTACAAAATTCGAGACGAACAAATCAATGAAATTCTTTCTCAGCATTCAGAAATAAGTTTTATCCTTCGAGGAGAACCCGAAACCTCACTCAAAGATCTCTACGAAGAAAAACCATATTCATCAATATCAGGGGTTCATTCAATAAACCATGGAAAAATTAACCACAATCAAGACCCTCCTCTTCTAGAAGATCTTGATCAGCTTCCTTCCCCCATACTCTCAGGAGTACTTGACGACTTTATACACCATCATCCCTTCGAAAACTTCCTTATGAGCACCACTCGAGGGTGCCCTTTTAGATGTCACTACTGTTTCAGAAGTGTTAAATTTTCTCATGTAAGAACTTTTTCGATCAAAAGAGTACTCGATGAAATCCAGTACTTAACCCAAAGAGGAATTATCAGCATTTTCATGCTCGATGACTGTTTTATCGTCGATCACAAGCGATTCAAAGACATGGTCACAGAATACGAAAAAAGATTCCCTCATCCCGAATCGATGCCTCGAATCATGATCATGTCGCGTCCAGAATTTCTGAATGAAGAAATCATCGATCTGTTCCCAAAAATGAACATTCAATACGTGCAGTTAGGACTCCAATCAATCCATCCCAATACCGCCACCATCATGGGACGGGGCGTCAGCACGCAAGAATTCGTAGATCTTATAAAATATCTCCAGTCCAAAAACATATTTGTACATCTGGACGTAATCTTAGGGCTGCCAAACGACGATCTTGATCACTGCATAAAAACACTCGACCTAGCTTTCGACCTCAAACCCGGGTCTATCCAAATAAAACAACTCTACCAAAACCCCAATACCCTTTTTGACGTGGAGCCAGAAAAATATGGGATCAAAGTAAAAGAAGAAAAGCATTTCCTACACGTACCTTTTGTCGAATCAACCAACACCTTTTCAAACGAAGATATTCAAATAGCTTCAGAACACGCCTTTCTTCTTCGAAACAATCATCCCGAAATCAAAATCAAAATCGTCAGCCAGTTTCACAGAATTAACGATTTCCGTAAAAAATGAGTCTGAAAAAAGAACTCTTCAAAACCATTAAAGAAAAAGGATTGGTCTTCAACCACCAAAAACCCATCCGCAACTCCAACGGAAGCCAAGGTCGTTGGCTTTTTGATCTCAAATCCCTCTTCCTCCATCCCCCCTCCCTCAAAGCCATAGCCGAACTTTTTTGGGCCCACTACAAAAATCAATACCCCTTTCAGGTAGGCGGCCTAGAAATCACCGCCCTCCCCCTCATCACCGCGATCCAAATGGAGGGGCTCAAACACAAAAGAGAAATCAACGGATTTATTCTGAGAAAAGAAAGAAAAGAAAAAGGGCTTTGCAACCAGGTAGAAGGAAGCTTCAACAAAGAAAAAATAATTATCGTCGATGATCTGATCAACTCTGGATCCTCCCTCGAAAAATGTCGGGTTATCTGCGCAGAAGAAAAAAAATCCATCACCCATTTTTTTTCGGTCCTCGACTTCCAACACCCCCGGAGCGATCAACTCTGCGCTCAGCACAAAATAAGCAAGCACGCCCTCTATTTACTAGAAGAGTTCGACCTCAAGCTCACACCCCCAAAAACCATCCCCCCAAGTGATCTCACGCTCAAATGGGTATTTTCCCCGCCTTTGCCGGCCAATTATTTCTACACCGTACCCAAATCGGCCCCGTGTTTTGATGACAAAAAAGTCTACTTCGGCACAGATCACGGGACGTTTTATGCCCTCGACAAAGAAACCGGAAAAAAAGTCTGGAAATATGAAACCGGCGATCACGAAAAAGGGATTTTTTCCAGTCCAATCTTTTATAAAAACACCGTGTACTTTGGAGGGTACGACGGAAATTTCTATGCCCTCAACACCGAAACCGGAAAACCAAACTGGATCTTTACCGAGTCAGATTTCATCGGTTCCTCCCCCACTCTCGCCCCCAAACTCAACCTGGTTTTTATTGGCCTAGAACATCAAATACCGGGCAAGAAAGGATCATTTGCCGCTATAAATATGGAAACCGGTGAAAAAATATGGGAATGGATGGTCCAAGAATATTTACATGGATCTCCCCTATTTATTCCCGAAAAGGAAATCGTTGTCATCGGTACAAACGATGCCACGGTTCTGGCCTTCACCGCCAAAACAGGGCGACTCCTGTGGACCCATCAGTGCCAAGGCCAGGTCAAGTATGCTCCTGCCTACGACTCCAAAAGAAATCAAGTCTGTTTCGGATCCCACGATCATCACTTCTACGGAATAGATCTCGACACCGGTCAAACCAACTTCGTCCTCAAAACCGACAACATCATTTATTCTTCGCCATTAGTTATAGACGACTTTGCCTACATCGGATCCAACGACAAAAACATGTATGTCGTGGACCTGACCACCTCTAAAATTCACAAAAAATACAAAACCCACGGAAAAATCTATTCTTCCCCTACCCTCTATAAAGACGAAATCTACTTCGGTTCCAACGACGGAATTCTGAGAAAAATAAATCCCCAAACTCAAGAATGTCATCCCCAACTCCAATTCCCCGATCGTATTACCAACCGTATCGTAGCCGACGAAAAATCCAACCTTCTCTATGTAGGCACCTACGACAACCAGCTCTTTGCCTTTGAAAATTAGAATGAAAAGCGAAATCACCACGGCCGTTTTTTATATCACCTACACCTGTAACGACACCTGTGAATTTTGCTTCGTAAAAGACGATCTCAACCGCCTCCCCGACATGACCCTGGAAGCAATTCAAGAAAATTTTTACTACCTCAAAAAAAAGCACCAGCTACAAAGAGTCATACTCTCTGGAGGCGAACCAACACTCCATCCTCAGATCGAAGACATCCTCACCTTCTTTACTCAGCAAGAAGATATTTCGATTTCTCTCAATACCAACGGATTAATCTTTGCCGACCCAAAAACCTCACAAAAGATCATAAACGTCTTTCAAACGGGAAAAGAACAAAAGCTAAAAACCAAAAGAGCCATTGCTCTTTCCTGTTCCAATATAAATGAATACCCTCCCAAATCGCCCCTCAGTCAAAAAAAACTACAAGGTATAAAAGAAGCGCTAAAAAGAGCGGTTCAAACCAACGTTAAACCACTAATCGTCATAACCATCACCCAACAAAACTACAAAAATCTTCCCCAACTGACACAACAAATCTGTGAAACCTACACAAAAACCACAAAATCCCATCCCCCCAAAAGTCCCCTTCGAATCATACTGCGCAACCTTTACCTTGGGAACTGGATGTCGAAAACTCAAAAAGAAAAAACCACCATCAACGGATATCAGACCATAACCTCAAAAGTAAACGAAACCCTAGAGCTCATTCTTTCCCGTCCACGAATAAACCTCGGCCTCTTCAATCTCCCACTCTGTTATTTCCAAAACGAAACATTCTTTCCGAAACTAATTCAAAAAATCGAACCGCCCATCCGAGAAGATCGAATCCACATCAATCAAAAAAAACAACTGCTCTCCGCCTCCCCCACCCCCTTTCACCCAGAAACCTGGAAAAATGAACAATGTAAAAACTGCCCCCTTTCAAATATTTGCCAACGAATACAACCAGAGTATTTAGCAAAAAACAACTTCCCTCCCCTTACCCCTTTCATTAAAAATGTGTCATCCCGAATGAAAGATCTTTTTGAAACGCACATCGAAAAAATGAGGGATCCTCGAAATAAAAAATGATAAAAAGAAAAGAAAGATGCAATCTAACTTTCCCCTCTTTTATTCATATTTTATAGAATAATCCCCCTTATTGAATTGGATCTAAAATAGAACACTAACAATTCGGGATGACAGAAGTTTAAAATTTACATCCCCCCCCCATAAATATAGAATTCAAAAGTAAAACCACTTCAAACATGAATGACCCACAAATAACCTTCCAGCAAATCAGGCAACTCAAACTCACTCAAGACGATTTAAAAAGAGAAATCTTCGAAACCCAAGAAGGGCCCATGAAAATGGTTATGAACGGAGAAATGAAAGTCCTAGATCTAGAAATCCCAGAAATGAAAGACGACCAAAAAAAACAACTCATCACCCTCTTAAACAAAGGCATTTCCAACGCCCAAAAAAAAATTTTGGAACCACTGAAATCCCTCACAGCCTAATTTTCTCTTATGAATAAACCCACCCCACCAGCCATCGAACGACAAGAAGTTCAACGCCTCGCTCTTTTGTCTCTTCTCACGGCCCTTCCCGTTTCGGCAGGAGCAACTTTAGTTATGGAAGGCGATACGGTTCTCTGGGCCGGGATTGAAAGAGCATTAGGGATCCAAACTATAAACGCCCAGGTAACTCATAGCGGAACAGAAAATTGGACCAACGATCCAAATGCTTCCGTTACCGTAAGTACACCGCCTCCGCCGCCTCCGCCCCCTCCACCACCTCTTCCACCAGCAGCACCAGCTTCTACTACAACAGCAACAGGCTCCAAAGAAGAGGAAGAAGGAATCCCATGCCCAACAACCTATCTACAAGGATTGGGCTGTGGTTTAGCATACCGAGTTTCACCAATGTACCCCTACAAAGATAGTGCTGCAGGGAGGAATACAGATGTTTCAAACAGATCAAGCAAACACGTATATCCCAACCATGGCTATCCAACACAAGTGGTCCGTCAAAATGGTTGCTACTACCAACGCCCAAACCCCTGTGACGGTGACTCCGGCGACAGTTGTTAGTTCTATATTCACATGCCTCTATCAAAAAAATCAATTCTCATTTCTTGCTTTAGTTTTACCTGGTTCATTGTCCCCATCCAGGCTCAAACTAACGACTACGACACAGAAACAAAAGATCTCTGTATTCAAATACTTTCAGAAGAATATCAAAAAGAAGAAGGAGAAGAAATTCCAGTAAAAAACTATATCGAATACAAAGAAAGACTGCTCAACAACCAGTTCAACGAAACCGTTTTTCATCAGGCCCCTATGGCCTATGACTGGTTAACAAAAATACGCCTGAGAAAAAAACTCTTCCTCGTTGATGAAATTAACTATGGCCCGCCCTCAAACTTTTCCATCGTAGAAGCTTTTCGGTTCTTCAAATCCTGGGATTCTGGAACGACCAAGTACTTCGAAACCACCAACGATATTCGTTTATTTAATCTTCACGATCCGGAAAAAGATGAAAAAAGACTTCTCTGGTGTCGAACCCAAAAACTAAGTGCTCTTGACCCCGAACTCCCCTTCAAAATTCTTTCCAGCAAACACATTGGTGTCATGGGAGCCGCCAATCCCATTCATCTAAAAACGATCAGCAAGGGCGGAAAAAACTTTAAAGTTCTCTCAGTAGTAAGGACGGCACTTAGAGTTGGAGAAGGAACTCCGGTTCTTCAGAGAAACGAAATTATGGTCATTCCTGAATCAAACGATGATTTTTTCAATCTCTACAAAGTAGTAGACGATTTTTATACCAGCGTGCTATACAACGAAGAAATGCGAAGAATGCACGAAAACCATCCCGACTGGCAAACGGTCGAAGGATCAAAAGGACGAATCCAATTTCTTCCCAAAGAAGGGGTATACAAAGTTGATGGAGCCTATGGAAGTGGTGAACAAGCAGTCGAAACCACAAAAAACGTCCTCAGAGAACTCTATCTACTAGATAATAGAATTATTAAGTACGCCCTCCAGGGAAATCCAGACCAAGACCCAAACCTAAAAAAAGAAGTACTTCTGTACAATAACAAAGTAACCCACACCCCAGTTAAGCTTCCTATGGTTCCCTTTTTCATTAACAAACAAGCAATTTCTTTTAGCGGAAAAGACACGCTTACCGTCTGCGGAAAAGAAGAATTAGCCAATAAATACGAAGCCGAAATAAAAGCCCTACAACAAAAATATCAACTTTCACAAACCCCCTTTGCCTACCCAAAAGGCAGCGCCATTCAAGACCAATACCTAGAAGATCTCTGGAACCTAGAAGCCCCCTACAAAGAAGTAATCAAAGAATGTCGTCTCGAAAGTCATCAAAAGTGGAATCAACAAAAAAAAGAATGGGCCGACGAAGCCCAAGCTCTAAAGTACGGAGAAAGTACCTGTCTTGCCCAAGAACAAAAAAAGGAATTAGACCTTCTCATAAAGAGATACAACAAAGGCGTTACGGCGCTAAAAAACAGTCATCTCCCCGTAAACAAAAAAAACGAAAAAATCCAAAAACTCTACGAAAAGTATTCAAAAGCCCAAGAGAATATTTTTTCAGAGTGCCTTAAGCCGGTAGCCCCCCCCATACCTCCAGAAAAACCAACTTCAACTACCACAAAAATCCTCATCTTCATCCTCAGTTTCGGACTAATATTCGCACTAACACTTTGGGGCACTATCTACTTCAAAAACAAAAGTGATAGTCCCTAAAATTGAAGTTTCAAACCAATGAAAAACAAAATAAAAAAACAATCAATTGCGATTACCCTCGTCCTCCTTATTTCTCTCACAAGCCATGCGCAATGGAACCGAGGAAAAAACAGGGGCGACTGCCCCACATGGCCCGATGGAACAACCAACCTGATTCTTACTCAAGGCGAAAACACTCACTGCGTACAAAACGGCGCTGGAACATCGGGATCAAAGACTTATCGCTACGACCCCCTCATTCCCGAATGCTCCTCAACACTATCACCCACTGGATGGACCAACACCGACGTGCAAGTGACGGTTGGCAGCTGTACAGACCAACCCGAACTCTCAGGCTGTAATCCCAGCTCCTACACAACCCAAACCATTAAAAATCACGACGAAACAGGCCAGGTTCAAGCCAGCGACAACGCCACCAATCAAGCCACTTGTACCGAATCAGAGCCCTCTAAAATAGATCGCCTTCCCCCTATACTCTCTGCAACACTTCAACTAGAACACAAAGGACTCGAACTAGAAGCCACTCCTGCCTCGTCGTTAGAGTCTGAACCCACCAAATACCGAGCTCATGACGGACAGCTTGATCTCATATTTTCAGCCGAAGACGACCCTCTTACCACCTGGAACAGTCTCAGGTCAGGAGTTTCAGGAATAAACGAAGACAGCATACAATTAACCATTAAAAGAGGGCGCGACGGCAAAGAACTCCAATTACCACGCCCCACATCAGAAACCTCAACGGCCCCCAACTATCGCTGGAACATCAATCTCAACAAATTTGATGATGAAAATTATCCCACTTTTGCCAAAAGGGGTTTTTATACGCTGACACTTTCGGTTGCAGATGTTGCCGGAAATAGTGTTTCTTCTCCCGAATTCTACATTCAAGTAGCTCCCGCCAACCTTGATGATAACCAGTCTCGTCTCTTAGACAATTGCGACGCGAGAAACTATCTCGCCAACAATCAAGAATACTGCGAAGCCGAAATGCTCCTCCGTGATCCCTACGAAAACCTCATTGATAATCGCGGCAACATCACCGCCCAAATCCCTGAACAAAACACCGCCGGCCCCTACGAAATGGTCGACTCTCCTACGGCTCATCAAACACTTCTCAACGGAATCCGTTTTGTCAGCGGAAAATTTTCTGCTGGAAAACATATTCGCCAGTGGGAATCCCCCCTGCCCAATGCAAAAGGCAGTTTTCAGATCCGATCTATCGCCCCCACCATAAAAATAATTCAAAATTCAAGCATCCCCGCGGCAAAACTAGTCGAAGTCACGCCAAAAAGTGTAGGGGTCCAGATTTTGGCTCCAAAAGCAGATAAAGACGGGTCAATTATGGATGAAGAATTGACCGAAATCGTTCTTAGCACAAAACTCCTCTTTGAACCCTGGGTCAAACTCTTTCTCTCAGACAATCCAAACAATGCAGCTCCCACTAACCCCATTCAATTTCTTTTGGGACAAAAACAAAAAATCTACGAATTTGCCACCACTCAATTTGAAAACATAGCCCTCCCTCCTAATTTTGCCGTGACCACTTTTGGACACACTCCTCCAAATACTATATTTAAAAACCTCGATCTTTCTCCCCCCGAAGGCTTTGAACTCCCCTTCATAACGGATCAAAAAACAAAAGAAAAAGACATCTTCACACATCTCAAAAGTAAAGGCGGGGTCCTCGAAGACATATCCGTCTCATTTACGTCTCAAATATCTCATCCAGTAGTAGACCCCCCAAAAGACAAAAAGCATCTCAGCTATCCAGGAGGAAATTTGGGGAATCGAGTCGGAGGCACCACCCTCTTCAGCGCAAAAGAACTCGCTGATGCCCTCGTATCAGATGACACTCCCATCGAAGGGATCATTGTGGGGGCCGACATTGAAGGACAAATCATTTCCGAATCAGAAACCAACTTCACCATCCAGGTTAAAGGCGGTATAGACGACTCAAGACTTCTAAGAATGGGAGGCATAACCAGCAAAGATGTGCGAGAAGAAGTTACCCGACAGGCCTACAATCTCATACGTGGGCAATCACCTCTAAGTGAAAATAATTTTAATGTTAGTAATTTTGAAAACGATGGCGTCTCATACTACAAAGACAAAACAGTTATCATCGCCGGTGGAACAATTGATTCTGGAACACATACGATCGTGATTGAAGACGGAAATCTCTACATCACAGGAGACATCAAATACAAATCAGCCGACAATTCGCTTGGAATAATTCTGATCAACTCTCAAGCCACCCGAACCCCCGAAACAGGAAATATATTCATCCACAACTCAGTACAACATACCGCCGGAACCATCTTTTCAGATGGCGGAATCACCTCTACAAACGTAGCCAAAAACTCGCTCCCTCAAATAACAACCCCGCTTGATCGAGACGGAGAAAATGCAAGTAATCCAGAAAATTTGGGTCTGCAGCTAATCCATGAAGGCACCCTCCTCACCAGGAACACTTTGGGGGGGGGAATGCTCGATCCCCTTATTGATCCCTGGGGACGTATTCGAGGCATCAGTTATGAAGAAGCCGAAAGAAGAGCTCAGCGATACGATCTACACTTTATAAGAAGATACGCTCCCGAATTTAATAAAGACGGAATCCAAACCAATCCCGAACAATGCGTCAAACTTCCCAGTGACAAATGTGACCCCAACCGTCATGCCTTTGTCGTACGCCCAGACGGACGAGTACAAAACAATCCCCCCCCCGGATTTGTGATCTACTAAAAATCAATAAGATAAGACCATGTTTAGCTGGTCCACTCCTCCACCAAGAAATAAACTCGCTGTCATTCCCACTTATCGAACCGAACTCCCCGAGTCAGTCTCCCCTTTTCCCGAACGCAAAAAAGATTTCCCCGAAGATCTTTCTTGGGCTGATTTTCAACATCTATTGTCAAAATTTCATCATCTCAACAAACTTAAAAGAGTAATTTTTTCAGGAGGAGAGCCCACTCTTTGGCCCCATCTTCAACAAGCATTAAATATCTGTCATCAAAAAAATATTTCTACCAATCTCATTACAAACGGACAAAATCCTATTCCCCCCGTTACAGAAAAAAAGATATATCTCGCTCCCTATATTCATAATCAGATTTCAGAAAGACAAATACTAACAAATTGTGCGCCATCAACTCCAGAATCCACCACAAAAACCGTCTACTTTTTTACTGAAAAAGACACCGATTCAAATATAGAAAAAGCCATAAAAATAGCCATAAAACTGAACACAACAGTACTCCTAACCCCAAAAAGAACCGCCCCTCTAAACAATAAAATAAAAAACCTCTGGATCTTATCAGCCGAAAAATATAGCCAGCACTTTCATTCCAAACTCCCCCTCCCCTTCCAAGCTCCAAAAGATCTTTTTACAGAAAAACAATTAAAACTCTTTAATCAAAACCCCCTAAAAAGCTGTGAAGAATGTCAAAGCTATAGACCCGTAATCAACCCTGATGGAAAAACCGTTTACCCCTGCATTCACTATCCAATTTCATCTCCCTGCGATCCTTTAACGCTCTACAAACAAATTCCAATTATCCTAAAAAAGACTCCATTCCCCTGTCACAAAAAATTGCAGGAAAAACAGAGAACAATAGTATAAACAAGAAATAAATTTCAAAAATATGTCACAAATCGAAAAACAACAGATTTCTACAATTGCCCTCTATTCATTCATAACAGCCCTTCCTATATCAGCCGGGGCTACTTTGATAGCACAAGGGAATACGGCGCTTTGGGCAAGCCTTCAACAAACCCTAGGATTAGAAGAAGCCAGAGCTCAAATATCTTATGAAGGAGATGACGGTTGGACCAATTCACAAGGAGCTAGTATGAGTATAAATGTACCGCCCCCCCCACCGCCGCCTCCTGTTGGAGACGGAGATGGAGACGGAGACAGCGGAGGATAATCCCTATTTTCTCGCACTACTAAAATCACTAATTACCTCATGAAAATAAAAATACATTCCCTGCTACTTCTCCTTTTTCTCGGATTATCACTCCAAATCCAGAGTGCACACGCAGAAAACAATACCGAAAAAGAAGGGTGTTTTGACCTTCTGAGAGAACAAGCTCTGAGCCAGCTCAACCACGACCTTAAGTTCAAAACCTGGCCTGAGTTTTTAGCAAACGCCGAAACAAAAACTTCAAATAGAGTTGATTTTTCAACCACCACGACCGAACCCCTTTTTTCTTTCCAGCAAATTCGGTACGGAAAAAGAGTTATCCAAGAAGGACAACAAGAACGACTCGCCACTCTTCTCAATCAAAAAGTAGAAGCCCCCGCTTTCAGAACAACCGAACACGAAGTTAATTTCCTCGAAAGCACAGATCCAGAAACCGGAAACACATTCTTCGAACACTGTGGATACCGAAAAATTTCCCCCCTAAACCCAACAAAAAATATCTTTAACCTCACGCAAGAAGAACTGGGTCTCAACCTACCACCTACTTTTTCAGAAGTAGAAATTCTCAGCAAAAAAGGACAAATCTACAAAATCGTCCTCGCCACCAGAATAATGCAATCTCCCGATGGCACCCCCCTCTACAAACAAGAGGGACTTTCAATTTTTCCCAAGAATTACAACAACCATTTCTACAACCTCTACGATCTGATCGATGACCTAAAAAAGCTCTTCGAGAAAAGAGCCAAAAGAATAGAAAAAAGTATAAAAAGAGGACGTTTTGAACTCATTCAAGTAGACCCTGAAATCAAAGAAGATAAAGTGAATACCGTACGCCTAATCAATGGGAAACCCACCTCAAACACGTACTTTAGGGGAATTCGAGAAAAATTTTATGCTCGAATTGCTCTCCGACAAAAATCAATCATCAAATATCTATCCACTTTTAACTACCAATCACCAGAAGAAATTAACCAAATTTCGAGCTTTATGGAGGGGACATCACCTCCACCACAAGAACTCCCCCAAGAGGTAAAAGCCCTTCCAAGAGTAAACAAGAGACTCGCAGAATACGATGAAATGCTGGTCAAAAATGAAGAATGTGTTACTCCTGAACAAAAGAAAAATCTTGAAAACGAAATTGAGAATCTAAATAAAGAATTCAGTTTTCAATCCGAAGAAGATATATATTCGGCACCCGATTCCATTCAAAACGACTACATTTCAAAAAGGTGGGAAATTGAAAACAAACATCGTAACCAGTGGCTTACGTGTGTGGCACAAGCCAGAACCAATGCCCCAGATTCTCCCTGTGAACTTTCTCCAGAAGCTCTAAAAGAAATGAATCGCATTACACAGCAACACAATAAAAGCATCAACATAATGAGAGAGGGAATTAAATCAGGGAAAGGCGACAGTGAAAAAATGAACAAAAAAATAAAAATTCTTGAAGATAAACTTAAAACAAAAAAAGAAAAACTACTCGCCCCTTGTATGAGCCAAACCGAACTTATTTCCGTAGAAGAAACGACTACACCACCTCCCACTCCACAAACAAACAACTGGATCAGAAATCTCAGATTATTTTTAGCCTTTTTAATTCCCACCTTTTTAATTGTTATGGGAGGCTTCCTCTACAAAAACAAAAAAGAATAAATCAGCAACAAAATGCAAATAAAAATGAAATCAATATTTGGAACTCTATTTTTTTTTTCACTTATAGCACAAACAACTTTTGCGGGCTGGGGAAGTGGAACCGCACCCGTTATATTTTTTCCAAACTCCAATGGTTCAATTCCGCTCACTATGCCTATTGGAGTAAATACTCATTTCGCTCAGGTGATTTACTGGGGGGGGATGTTTTCCCAACAAGGAACCTTCTTTTTTGACCCCTACGCCCCCACCTGCGCCACCGGAATTTCCCCTACAGGATGGTCAAATACAGACGTACAAGCCTTTGTAACCAAATGCGACGATCGTTGCCAGGGAGGAAATTGTGGGACATACGCCGGTCAAACACTATCAGGCTGCAGCTCTACAGCCTCATTAAATGGAACGATCCGAAATCATCAAGAAACTTTCACCGCCCAAGCAACAGATAATGCCGGCAACTCAGGAACATGCTCAACCTCTCCTCCAGCCTTTATTGATCGACTCCCCCCCATAGTTACACCTCCAATTACCATTGAACATCAAGGGCTCGAAATAGCCCCAAAGGAAGTTTCCTATGACCCAAATAATCCTACCCCCTACCGAGCCAATGACGGTATTGTAGAGTTGAGTTTTCAAGCCCAAGACGATCCCTCCACTACCTGGAATGGCCTACGGTCTGGGGTGTCAGGAATAAACATGAACGAAGTCAGAGCCAGTTCAGGAGTTCAATCAGCCATTACAGACCATGAACAACAAGTTCAACAGCTACAAGAAGAAATCAACAGCTTCGCAGAAGCAATCAGAATTAGAGAAGAACAAGTGGCAACATTAGAAAACGAAATACAAGATATTGAAGTCGAAAATATAAGGCGAAGACAAGAAATTGCCAAAATTCAAGAATCTATCGACAACCTTGAAGCAGAAATTACTACTATTCTAGAAGAACTCCCTACTCTTGAGCGCCAACTTCCCATACTACAAGAAACCATTACATCACATCAAGCAACCATACTAGAACTTGAGAAAACGAAAGAAGCCCTCATTCAAGATATTCAAATCCTCGACCAAGAAATCAATAATCTTACAAATGAAATATCAACCCTTACCCAAGAAATTAATGACCTTAATTTAGAATCTCCACTTCCTACCGACGAAATAGCAAGCAAGCAAACCCTTCTTGATCAAAAACAGGCCACTCTAAATGAAAAACAAACCCTAAAAAGAACCAAAGAGGGTGAGGTAAACATCATCGAACAAGATATAAACAAAAAACAGAGTGAAATTATCGATTATCAAACTGAAATCGACAAAATCAATCAACTACTCGAAAATCCAGATCAAAATATTTTAGATCGTGAAGAGACTATTGGATATCTCGAACAAAACAAAGAAATATGGGAAACCAGATTATCACTCTGGATTGAAGGAATTGCGAGAAGAACCGCTGAAATTCAAAAATGGGAAGCTGTATTATCCGATTACGCTCAGGAAACGGCAATAATTAAAGACAAAATAAACCAACTAAATCAACAAATATCAGAAAAGAAAAATAATCTCAGTGCAGGAAACACTAGTATCACAAAAATATGGGTCAAAAGAAAGCACGATTCCAAAAATGAATCCTTCATCGATCCCACAATCGATACTTCCAATGCCCCAAATTTCAAATGGAACCTGAATCAACATCAATTCAACGAAGAAAAATATCCTCTTCTAGCAAAAACAGGATATTATGAAATCTTTATTTCAGTCCAAGATGAAGCAGGGAACCAAGCTCAATCACCCACTTTCTACATAGAAGTGTTTCCCGCCAATGCAGACACTATAAATACCACCTTCACCGACAACTGTGACGATCAAGCCTTCCTCGCCAACAACATCGATACCTGTCATGCTCAAGTCATCCTTCGAGATCCCTACGAAAACCTTATCGACAATAGAGGAAACATAATCGTAGAAGTTGCTCACCAAAACACCGAAGGAAATTATACCATTACCGACAATCCATCTGCCGTACAGACATTTATAAACGGACTAAGATTTGATCAAGGAGTGTTCAATGGCACAAGACATCAGCTTACCTGGCCCAATCCCCTCCCCAAAGCCACCGAAGAATTTGACCTCCGTGCCCTGGCCCCCACGATCAAACTAATCACCAACCCCACAAACCAAAAAATCAAACTCACCCAAGTGGTCCCCCAAGACACAAAAATTCAATTCACGGTTCCCACCGCTGACAAAGACGGTTCCATCCTCGATATTTCCAGTTTTGTTCGCGTCCCCATCAAAGTCGTTTTCGAACCCTGGATCAAACTCTTTCTCTCCGATAATCCCGACAACGCTGCACCAACCAATCCTCTTCAGTTTTTGCTCGGGCAAGAACAAACCATCTACGAATACGCCGATACGCAATTCGAAAACTATCCCCTTCCCCCCAAATTTGACGTTGCAACCTTTGGTCATGCCCCCGAAAAAACCATTTTTAGAAACCTAGACCTCAGTAAAGCAGAAGGATTCACGCTAGAATTCAAAGCCAATAAAAAAACCAAAGAAAAAAGTATATTCACCCACCTAAAATCAAAAGGAGGAGAGCTCGGAGATATTTCGGTCGCCTTTACCTCTCAAGTAACCTACCCCGTAGACGACTCCCCAAAGCCAGCCAAAACCATTAGTTATCCTGGAGGGAATCTTGGAAATAACGTAGGTGGACTCACCCTTTTTGAACCAGCAGAACTTGAAGTCGCTTTAGTTTCAGACGATACACCCATCGAAGGGATCATCATTGGAGCCGACATCGAGGGTCAAGTCATCACCAAAACCGACACCAACTACACCATACAGAGAAAAGGCAACGACGACGATCCTCGTCTACTACGAATGGGAGGAATATCCGCCGCCGATGTCCGAGAGGAAATCACTCGAAAAGCCTATGACCTCATCAGAGGACAAGCTCCAAGTTCAGCGAACCACTTTGACATTACCAATTTTGAACCCGGAGGAGTAACCTACTTTAAAGGAAAAACCGTTGTCATCGAAGGAGGTTCCATTAGCTCTGGAGGGCACACAGTGGTTATCGAAGACGGAAATCTCTACATCACGGGGGATATGACCTACAACAGTCACTCAGACACACTCGGAATCGTATTGGTCAACACACAAGCACACCCACGTCCAGAAACCGGAAACATATTCATTCACAACTCCGTCAAAAAAACGGTAGGAACTTTTTACTCCGATGGAAGTGTGACCTCTACCGTCGTGGCCAAAAACACCACCCCCTCCATAACCACCCCCCTCGACCGAGACTCAAAAAATGCATCCAATACAGAAATACTAGGGAGACAACTCCTTCACGAAGGAACGCTCTTGACTCGAAACACCCTCGGGGGAGGCATGCTCGAGCCCTTTCTAGACCCCTGGGGTATTCTTGATGACTCCAACTATGCTTTAGTCGAAACAAGAGCCCAACTCTACGACCTACACTTTGTGAGAAGGTACTATCCTCAAATGGACAAAGACGGAAATCAAACCAATATCGATGACTGTGTGACCTTGCCCGACGGAAATTGTGATCCCAACCGACACGCTTTCGTAATCCGTCCCGATGGAAGAGTCCAAAACAGTCCGCCCCCTGGGTTTGAAATCTACTAAGTTTTCCTAAAGACTTAAAAAAAACGACGCTTCCCCAGCGTCTTTTTTTTAACGAGGACTAGATCTGAACATTAAAGCTCTTCTTCTAAAGATTCTCCTTCACCCAGTCCAGAACTTCGTCTACATGCCCAGGGACCTTCACCTTTCTCCATTCTTTTACAATTTCTCCTTTAGAAATCACAAATGTTGAGCGTTCACAGCCCATATATTTTCGCCCATACATTGATTTTTCCTTCCAGGCCCCCAACGCCTCAAGCAGCTTTGATTCAGGGTCAGAAAGCAGTATAAAATTCAAATTTTCTTTTTCAATAAACTTGTCATGGGATTTGAGAGGATCTTTGGAAGCGCCATACACTTCCACTCCATGAGCCTGAAACTGAGGAAGTTGATCACGAAAATCCTGCGCTTCTCGAGTACACCCCGAAGTCATATCTTTCGGATACAAAAACAAAACAAAATGGCCCGATCCAAAATTTGAATCGGTATATTCCACCTCATCAGAACCCAAACACGAAAAAGAAGGAAGCTTCATAATAATTTTCTTACCCCTATTCTACACAAAGCGGCTCAATTACCGAACCATTTCCTCCTCTTCATAAGGTTCAATCCCAAAATCTACCAATAGGCCATCGTCATTGTATCCCAAATACAGTTCGATCATGTATCGCTCAGGATCAGTATAAATAAAAGTAGTAGAATGTACCTTTTCAGAAGCGCTTCCAAATTTTATCGAATCAAAAATATATCGAGGCACTCCTTCCAACAGAGAAGTAAGTTCACTCATTTCTGGTCTCCATTTCCCAGATCTCAAACTCTGAACCATCTTAAAAAGAATACATCCCAACTCTCGATTCAATTTTTGTTCATCTTCAGGCGAATAACAAATTTTGCGAACCGGAAAAGATTCCTCCCCAGCCCCAAAAAGCTCTGAAAGTTCTCGCTTAAAAGACGAACGTGACTCCAGAACTTTTAATTGGTGTGCAAACTCAGCGCTCTCATCAGCATCCAAAATCTGTAAGTCGGCCCCCGACCTTGTTTCATCAATTACCGTCAACATCTGATCATCCACACGGCTTTCAACTCTCTTCGTCACAAAAAGCGCCCCATAATCATCTGAATGATCAACCAATCCAAAATGAACTCTTACCAGGCCATCCTCTCTTGCAAAAGGATGTAGGTGAACTTCTCGCTTCTCCCATCCCATTCCCAAAGGAGATTCCACCACTCTAAACCCTCTTTTTGAATCATTTTTTTTAAGTTTCAAACGATTGTCCCCCAAAAGAACCACCAAATCTTGCTCCTTCTTAATATCTTCTAAACCCTTTCCCTCTGAATGACCTTCCAAAATTTTCAAACGCCCTGTTTCGGCAAGGACTCTCAAACCAGGGGCTTTGTATTTCTGTAAGACAGTTTTACCAAGATGAACTTTTCGCCCTTCCAGACTTTTTACATCCGACTTCCGAACCAAAAATGTGCCCTCTTCTGACAACTTCTCCAATTCGAATTCAAAAGGCGTATCCGCCGAAACATTAACTCTTTCCAAAAACAAGTGAGCACTTTTAGGGCTTTTGATGTGCAACTTAACTGATTCACCCACTTCCAAAAGACTACAATCCACAATTCCCATATCAGAAACCCCACGAGTAAATCTTCGAACTTTGTCCGACATTTTCTGAGGCAAAAACTCAAATTCTAGAGCCTCATCAAGTACCAAAAACGGATTCGAAAATCGAATTTTTCGATGGGTATAATAATCTGGAGAGGCTTTAACCACCAAAAACTCACCTTCATCATTCAGTTTTCGAATCGTAAAGGTCTGAAAATCACATTTAAAAGTTACTTCTTTATTTACTGAAAGTGACTGGAGATCAATCAAGCTTTCCTCAGAAATTTCACGATTCTTCGGATTCAACGATTTTCGTATCCCTTTTACCACTGAAGGTCCAATTTCAAAACCAACTTTTTTTCCCTCAGAAACCTGAGGAGAAGTAATACGAACCCGAGATTGGTAAGAATACCCAGGAAAAGGAGATTTCACTAAAGTAAATGGATACTCGTGATCTTTTTCTCCTTCATGCTCAACCACCATTTTTTTGCCCCCTTCCAAAAACAATTCCAGTCGATCTCCTTCAGAGAGCTGAGAAACTTCCATAGAGTCCCCTTCAACCGTCTCTTCTTTCTTTTTTCTTCTAAAAATTTTTGAAATCCAAGCCCATTTTGATTGGCGTTCTTGGCCCGTCTCATGAGTAATTTGCTCATTCTTTTTTAAAGCTTTTAGATCTACAACGTTCCCCATCATGCGAATCTCCGGAAGCTCAAAAAGAGCTTCATTTTTTGGCTGACGCAGAATATCAAAATCTACCTCCACCCCTTTCAAATACGGAAGAGAAGAACTAACAACCAACAATCTATTTTGTGGTCCAAGAACTAACTCCAAATAATTATTCTGAACCCAAAGCGTTATACGATCTCCCTCATTCATATTGGCGGGACAAAACTCTCCCTCATTCGATCCAAGCCTTCCTGCAACCGATTGAGGCTTTACTTCAATAGCGGCAGGTTCACCAATACTCAAAGGCCCCTGAAAAAACACTGAAGCCTCACCATACAAAGGAAAATCTCCACTCAAAACCTGACATTCTCCCAGTTCATTAATCTTCTTTAAATTCAGCCACTTATTGTTGAGCTTTATTTTTAAGCTCCCCCCAACAGGAACTTCACTAATTCTAATCTGAGAAGCCGTTTCAAATTCCACAGCCATATCAGACGTTTCATCAAGAGAACTCTCTTCTTGTTCTGTAGAGTCAAATCTCAATATTTCAATCCCTTTTGGCCAAATTTCATCTACCATCGTCAATGCCGCACCATTTCTAGGAGGCACAAACTCCACAGAGGAGGCATCTTCTGATAATCTAAATTCACGGTTTCGGCAATAATCAGGAGCTGAAGCACCAAAACACATTACCCCCTCACGACATATCGAAAAGGTAATATACTCCTCTTCACCATCAGAATCTAATATCGTCATAACCACCTGACTCCCAACCGGTAAGGAATGGAGATCAGCCGCTTCAACCTGTTTCATAACAAGTTCAGGCATTTCATAGGAAGTATCTTCAGAAGACATAGCTCAAAATGAACGAATACACAGCTTCTTCCTAATGATTTTTACATTTTTGTCAATATATTGTGTCATAAAATACAAAAAAGCAAAAAACACCTAAAAAACCCCATCCAAAAGCGACTTTTCAGTAAAAAAAGAACTTACTCAATTTTTTGAGGCAAAGAGAAAGCAAATAACGCCAATAAACCAGCTACTAAGCATATCTTCTTTGGCCTCTACAAAAGACCTCAACAAAATACAAAGAAGGGGGCCGTTCCAGACAATGAAATGAAGGGGAAACAAAACAGGCAAAGTCACCAACGACGCAGCTCGGGGACAAGGATTCGAACCTTGATTGACGGTGCCAGAAACCGTAGTCCTGCCATTAGACGATCCCCGAGCCACACCGTCGGATAACTTTCCGACCAACAGGGTATTTATTTTTATACACCGTTCAACCCCAATTAAAGAGTTCCCAAATACGACTCCGCATCCATAGCGGCCATACAACCAGCTCCAGCCGCAGTAATCGCCTGCTGATAATGCGGATCACTCACATCCCCTGCCACAAAAACAGAGGGGACTTTTGTTCGAGTATGTCGATCAACGATCAAAAAACCACGTTCATCCAATTCTAAATGCCCTTTCAAAAATTTGGTATTTGGCACATGCCCAATCGCCACAAACAAGCCATCCAAAGCCAAATCAGACTTTTCATCCGTTTGAGTATCGGTCAATTCTATCCCCTCCAACAAATTCTCCCCCTTCATATCAGAAACCGATTTATTCCATAAAATTTCTATCTTTTCATTTTCAAAAACTCGCTGCTGCATGGGTTTAGACGCCCTAAATTCATCACGACGATGAATCAAATACACACGAGAAGCAAAACGAGTCAAAAACATCGCTTCTTCTAAAGCACTATCACCGCCACCAACAACCGCTACCACTTTATCCTTAAAAAAAGCCCCATCACAAGTAGCACAAGCACTATACCCTTTACTCTTATATTTCTCCCCAACCTCCAGTGGCAGCCATCGAGCCGAAGCGCCGGTAGCAACTATCAAAGACTGAGTCTCAAATTGTTCCTCTCCAGCGAAAACCTTGAGGTTGGCAGGATCCGAAAAATCAACCTTATCAACCATTTTAAAAAGGGTTTTGGCTCCAAATCGTGTCGCCTGACTCCGCATCTGATTCATCAACTCAGGCCCAGTAATTCCTTCTGTAAAACCGGGAAAATTCTCGACATCAGTCGTACCCATCAACTGACCACCAGGAGCATTTCCTTCAAAAACAAGGGGTTCTAATTCCGCTCGAGCCGCATAAATAGCGGCCGTTAATCCCGCTGGTCCAGAACCGATGATGATACATTTGTGAGTCATGAAAATTAATTAAGTTTCTTAAAAAAGTATAAAGGATTAATAGATAAGTATAAAGGACCAAAATTGATTACTTGACTTACACACAGGAAAAAACTATTACATTAACATAAATCAAAAACAAATCGCTCTTTGACAGCGGTGTTTTGCCTCAGTTGGCTGAAAAAGAAAGAGAAGCTCAGAAAATAACAACTGAGTCTTTTTATTGTCTTTCTCTTTCAGCACAGCTGAAGTAACACCCAACGGAATTCTGACACCACGACAGGAGGCATCATCATGCACCATTTCTGGACCCTACTCAACCTACTCAAGCACGCGGGCATCGGACTGATAATCGGCCTGCTCTGGATCACCTTTTTAAAAGTCTTCGGCGAATCACTCACCGAAGCCATCACCCAGCAAATGCCCAACACGGGCAGCTACTTCAACTCCGTCCTCAAGTTCAGCTCCAGCCAACTGGGCGGCTACATCGTCATGGGCATCATCGCCATATTCAGCTACACCAGCGAAAAATACGGCGCGTTCAAACCCAAAAAGATGTTGAGCGACGCGCTTGGTTGGATCAGCTCGGTCAGCGGAAGCGCTCAAAAGAAAGTCCAAAACAAGGGCAAAAAATAACGCCCACCCCCTACACCATGCAGAATTCCGCAAATGACGGCCAAAGCGATCTCTCGCGGCGGCCGTCTTTTTTTTGACATTTTTGCTCATCCATAATACAAACAAAATAGAAATTGGCTTTCAATTATGAAAAAGAATTCCTTTCGCCTCTTTGTAAATCGAGCACTCCACGACCCTCGAACCAAAAGTGCGCGGATTATTAATGGTTTTCTGATCTTTTTAATCATCTTTTCTATTGCGGTGATCCCCCTTCATTTTATGAAAGCCCTCGACTGGGCCCATGAGCCCCTCTTTTTCTTCGATCGATTCGTGATCACCGTTTTTACAATAGAGTATGCGCTAAGAATCTGGTCCGCTCGAAATCCTAAAGGCTACATCACTTCCTGGTGGGGTATTATCGACGTAGCTGCCATACTGCCTTTTTATCTGGCTAAATTTAGTTTTTTCGCGACTCCACAGGTCTTTTTAATTCTTCGAATACTCCGAATCCTCAAACTCGGTCGGGCCTACGACATCGAGCGCATGGCCATCAAAAACTGCTCCAAAAGCTCCCATGGGGAATTTAAGGTTATTCCCGGAGAAGAAATCGAACGCGTGGTCCAAAAACACCCCATAATCCTTCTCCTTTCCCTCTCTCTCCCCCTCGCCCTCACCTCCATCGCCCTGCTTATCATTGTCTTTTTCAAGGGAAGCTACACAGCAATTGCCTTTTCTACGCTCTTTTTCTTTTTTGCCTTCATTTTTTTTCTCAAATCCTGGCTCGACTACAACTTCGACGTCATTTACATCACCAACAAAAGAGTGATTGTCCAAAACCGAGAACTCTTTGGTGCGATTTCAAACGATATTGCGTATGAAGCTATCACCAACGTCGTCCCCAACAATACCGGACTACTACACTGGCTCCTGGGATTTGGTGACGTCCAAATCGAAACCGCCGCCCGAGACGATCTCCATTTCCACGATGCCCCAAGGCCTCATCGAGTAGTCCAACACATCTCCATCAACCGCCAAAAGACCTTTCAGTCCAAAGTTCGTCTCACCGGAAGTCAGGCCCCCCAGACCCACGAAGTAGGCGTCCACCAGCCGATTCACATGGACGTCTAAAGAGTAGTCAACAGTCAATAGCTTTAATGAGGAACAAAAACTCTTTTTCCCAAACTATTGTTTTACTCACGTAAAAACTATAACTGATGACTACTTCATTACTGACTGATAATTACTCCTGGGTATCATCTCGCAAAAGCGTCCGAAATCGAAAATACTCGGTCCATCTCAGCCCGGTAAATCGTCCCAACCAAATATTTCCCAAAATCGGAAGCAAGATCCACTCTGGAAAAGCGAGGATGGAATCTTTGAAAAGAGCCATATCAAACAAGAAATACCCCACCAAGGCGACAAAAAAAGTCTCTCCCGCGACAATAATCGCATTCCGAATTCCCTCTTCCGACTGCGCCGACAAAAACTTTTCTGAAATAGTCGACATCACCAGCATCGGAAAAATAGCCAACGAAAGGTTTACATTGGTATCAAAGTAAATCGCCAATCCCAACACCAAGAAAAAAGAAAGCGACAAAGCACTCAAAAGCAAACTCAAACGAGGAATATACAACAGTTCCACCCGCTCAAACAAAACCCGAATGAGATAACTCACAAAAAGCGTCACAAAGAAGACCATCAATCCAAACTGAGGACCCAGCACAAAGAAACTTAAAGACAAAACCAACGGAGCATAAACTCCGAAGGTTGAAATCCCCACCACCTGTCTCACAAACGAAGTCAAAAAAGTAAGAAACGGAACCACCAAAAGCAGATAAATCACATTCTGGCTAATTCCATTGGTTACAAAATTCGTTACTAACCAAGAAAAAACCAACCACCCCGAAGTCTGACTCCGCTCATCAACCAAACGAAATTCATTTCCACGAGCCTTAAGATGGGCAATTATGGTTGCAAAATCAGCCTGCTCAAAAATCGGATGAAGCACGTCACTTCTCGTCAGTAAGATAAATTTGGGTCGCAGCAAAGAAAAAGAAGGCTGCGCAAGCTTAACCGCCTGATCCAACGACCCCTCAACAGTCTGAACCCAAAGTTTTTCTTGGAGATCAAACTTATTCTCAGGAGACATCTTTTGCCAAAGTCGCGCAAAAGTCTGCAGTCCCACCCCCGATTTCGTATGAAAAACCATCAGCGAAGAACGCTTAATCCCCTCCATATTTTCCTGTAGCTTCTGCATTAATTCATCCTCGACTGAAAAACCCGATTCTTCTTTGGTCCCCACCAAAATCTTTCGAAGAAAAATACCATTTTCACCCGCCCCATCAACGATTTGTGTCAATGAATCTTCATCATCAGAAATAAAAATCCCCTCCCGATCGTAGACATAAACATTCTGCTCGATCACATCTTTCATTTTCCCCTGCCGAACCGTTAATTTAACCGTATATTTTCCGGGAGCCGCATAGGAATGCTTCTCAATTTTCCCATAACGGGTCGAACTCTCATCGCCAAAATCCCACCAATAAGAAGGCGTTCCATAAGTTGATCGAGAGACCAAACGAGAATCCGTCGCATCAAAGGTTTTGGACTGTCCAACCGGAACAAATTTATCAGCTACAATAATAGCTTCAATAGCTTCAATTTCTTTTTCAGGAACTTCCGGTGCAGATTCGGAGGGAGAGACTTCAGCAGCCTTATCGCCTCCCAAATCTTGAGCAAAAATCAATCCCCCAAAACACAAGGTCGAAAACGCGATCAATAAGAACTTCTTCATCGCCGGACATAATATTGAAAAATACGTAAATGAGAATAGGGAATAAAGAAGTAAGAATGAAGAAGAAAAAATTAGGGAAAATCCGGCCCCCTAAAAAACCCAAATAAATCTTATCCTCAAATAATATACTAACGATAAATTGCGGTTTTGTCGTAAGCCACTAGAGTTGCATCCCAAATACCAACTGTTCCTCGAGTGGACGGTACCTTTTCGGTCTGAAACTCTTTCCCTTTAAATACAACTCGTTTCATATAATCATACTTTTTAGTCAAAATGGCTGAGTGCTTCGCCAGCGCTCGAAATTTTTCACCGTGTAGTCGATAAAACAAATAATGTTCAGCAAAATCTTCAAAAACATTCGATAGAGCATATCCCGAAACAAAATCCATTCGCTTACTAGATTTTTTTCGCGTCGTCGAGTTTTTCCAGGAAATCTGATAAAACTCAAGACTCGGATCATCAGCATAAATAGGAATAATCCCATCATAAAAAGCCGTCCTTCGACCACTTCGTCCCTTGAGGTGTCCCAAATCAACGACATGCCCAATCTCATGAACAAAAACCGCCATCAATTCCTCATCGGTATCTATATTTCCAATATTCAAAATAATGCGCTTAGAGTTCGCCATCCCCCGAGAAACATGATACTTATTCCGTACCTCAAGGTTTTTGAGAGAAGACAAATGTCCTCCTGGAAGATTCCTCATGACCGTCTGAACCTGTTTTCTTATCTGTGAAAGTTCTCTTTTCTCTGACACCGAAGTAAAGTTCTTAGCTGAAAAATGCCCCCTCCAACGCGCCTGTGGAGTTTCTTCGCGAACCACACGATAAACCCGTGGTTTGGGACGATAGAACGAGCGATAAACCGCTCTATAAGGAGCAGAATAAAACGATTCCCCCCCCCCCAATTCAAGGGAAGAAAGAGTTGAAAACACAAAGGCCAAAGCAGAAAAAAACATAGACGCAAATAAAGGACTTTTTAAATTTATTTGCTTTTATGACTTTTTATGTTTACACGAAATTCTATATACAGGACTTATGCAGTTTTGTCAACACAATTAACAATATTTCAAAAAAAATAATAGTCCGCTCAGATCAGTGCTCCATTGACTAATAAAGGCACAAAAGTTACATTTCGTTCACCATGAAAATCACAGATATCATTCAATCACTTTTGACCTCCCCAAATGTGGCTTCACAGCAGCCCATCTACGAAAAATACGATAAAAATGTCCAGGGCTCTACCATCTGGGAAAGAGGAGACGTGGCGGCTTCAATGTGCGCCCCATTTCGAGACTACGAAGAACTCCCCACAGAACTAAGTCAAACCGGAGTCGCTATTGCCACAGGAGGGAACCCAAACCTGGCCAAAATTGAGGCCAAAGCCGCCGCCATAAACGCCGTAAGCGAAGCCTATGTTTTACTCTCCTGTGTAGGAGCCACTCCTTTGGCCATCACAGACTGCCTGAACTTTGGAAATCCCGAAAAAAAAGAGCAAATGGGGCAATTTGTTCAGGGAATTGAAGGGGTAAAAGAAGCCTGTAACGCGCTAAAAATCCCCATTGTATCTGGAAATGTATCACTCTATAACGAATCGCAAGGAAAATCAATTCCCCCAAGCGCTCTCATTTCAGCCTTTGGAAGAGTCGATCATCCAAAGCAGGTTCCGGTTTTGTCTTTCGCCGCTCCAGACCAAACTATTTTTCTAATAGGTGCACGATCATCAAATCTCGGAGGAAGCGAAATGATGCGTATTGCGGGAAAAACCGACACTCAAATTCCTAAGAATGATCTCAAACAAATTGAAACCATAAGCCAAACGCTTTCGACACTAGCACAGAAAAAAATCCTCGAAACCTGTCACCCCATACTCCGAGGCGGAATGGTAATCACCCTCATTAAATCTTGTTTTCTCAAATCGATCGGAGCTCAAATCGAAATTCCAGCCGATGACATCCCAGGATTCCTTTTTAGTGAAGATCTAGGAGCCATCGTCGCCACTTCAAAACCAGAAGAATTAGAAAGCATAGCCGGATCTCAAGCCCTAAAAATCGGGACCACTACTAAAGACTTCAGCATTAAAATCACCTCCACCAAGGAAACCATTCTCAAAAACGATTTATCCGAATGGAAAGATCAATGGGAAAATGAACTCAGAAAAGTATTTTAATCTTTTAATGGATCCTCGTTAAAAGCCTGGTCAATAAATTGTTTCCACATACCACTCGCCGCCTGATCTTGTTCCCCACATCCCAAACGATATTCAAAATGGGGCTGTATCCCCCAACAGTTATTTCCGTATTCCACCAAATACGGCATCTCTTGAGGCCCTTTCCCATGAACTTTCGTCCCCTCTGGAAGCTCCGCAATATATTCTTCATGAAAAACACGGGTCATAATTTCCGTACCACACGAAAAGTTCATATCGACCTCGCCTTTATAAAACTGCTCAGCTTTTTCAATACGCCCCCCCAAACAATGAGCCAACAACTGGGCGCCAAAACAAACCCCTACAACTGGCAAACTTCCCTTTTCTCTCAACAAACCCAACAAGGCCACCATCACATCCTCAATCCATTCTTCCTCATCATTAACCGAATAAGGAGAACCACTTAAGAAAACCGCATCAAAATCGGATTTCTTCATCAGTGTTTCAAGCTGAGAGGCCGATACTTTTTCAACATTGACCGTGGTCCAAATCACCGGCTCAGAAAAAAAACGATCAATTCCGTACATCTGCTCGTGGGCAAATTGTCGGTGTTTAATCGGACACATAGCTCCCGGATAATCAAATCCTTTTTTGGGAACAAAATGCGATACCAAGAGAAAGTGCTTCATTGGGAATGTCTTCGCGCGAGCTCCCCCATTATATCGTCAAAATCAATTCCTTTCATCTCGCATAATACCAAATGATGAAAAATTAAGTCCGCAGACTCTTCAACAAAAGCTTTATCATCAGTATTCAAAGCCGAAATTACTACTTCGGTAGCTTCCTCCCCTACCTTTTGAGCAACTCGATTAATACCTTCGTCCAAAAGGCGAGCCGTATAAGAATCTTTCCCTCCTTCCTTACGGCGAGTGGCTATAACCGCTCTTAATTCATTCAAAAACCCCACCGAAACCTGCTTTTCATCAAAACAAGAATACGAGCCCTTATGACAAGAAGGGCCATTAGGGAGTGCCTGAATCAAGAGAGTATCTCCATCACAATCCACTTTCATATCCACCAAAGACAAGTAATGGCCAGAAGTTTCGCCTTTCACCCACAGGGCCTTCTTTTTACGAGAAAAGAAAGTGATCTTCCGACTTTCCAACGTTTGCCCAAAAGCCGCCTCGTCCATATACCCCATCATAAGCACCTGCCCATTTTGAGCGTGCTGAATAATCGCAGGTACCAAGCCCTCCCCTTTATTGAAATCGACATCCTTTATATTAATCATTTTGAATGCATCTTACGTCCATACAGACGAAAGGTCTTGCGTCTATTCAGAAGAACCTTCCAACCGTATCTCTGTCCCCCTCTGCCGCAAATATTCCTTCAAATCCCGAATATCTATCGCCCCAAAATGGAATACCGAAGCCGCCAAAGCTCCTTCTGCCAGATCACGGGAAAAAACTTCATAAAAATCTTCTTTTTTCCCGGCCCCTCCAGAAGCAATTACCGGAACTTTAGCCACTTTCTTCACTTCTCCAAGCAAATCCAAATCAAATCCTTCCTTCACACCATCGCAATCCATGCTCGTAAGCAATATTTCTCCCACCCCAAGCTCCTGAAGCTGCTGAACCCAATCCAAAACCAAAATACCCGAATCCTGTTTGCCTCCATGAGTCATGACCCTATAGCCTCCGGGTCGTTTTTTTACATCAACCGCCCCCACTATCGCCTGACAACCAAATCGAGCCGCCCCTTCCGACACCAAACGAGGATTATAAACCGCCGCTGAATTAAGGGAAATCTTATCCGCCCCCACACGAAAAAGAGCGGCCATATCATTGACCGTAGAAATCCCCCCTCCAATCGTAAAAGGAATGGATATCTCACGAGCCACCCTTTCGGCTAATTCTACCATCGTTCCTCGCCCTTCTAAAGTAGCCGAAATGTCCAAGAGCACCAATTCATCTGCTCCCACATCAGAATAAGCTTTAGCCAAACTCACAGGATCACCCGCATCCTGTAGATTCACAAAGTTCACCCCCTTTACCGTCCGCCCTTCTTTTACATCTAAACAGGGAATAATTCGTTTGGCTAACATGTTATGAAGATAAAAAACTACGCAAAAACTCGGCCCCTACATTCCCTGACTTCTCAGGGTGAAACTGCATCCCCCAATAATTCTCTTTATTTACTACAGCTGAAAACCTTCCCCCATAATCACAGCTCGCCACCGTCCACTCCCCCACCGGCACATAATAAGAATGCACAAAATAAAAATACTCTGGCTTTTGAATTATGAACGGTTTGTTATTTGTTGTTCGTTGTTCAGTCACCAAGTTCCATCCCATATGCGGTACCTTTCCACAATTTTGGGCTTGAAACCGAACCACCTTACCCGGAATTATTCCCAAACCATCGGTCGCTCCTTCTTCTGAAAAATCCATCAAAAGCTGCATCCCCAAACAAATCCCCAAATAAGGTCGATCCCAATCTCGAATAAAAACATCCAACTTTCTTTCCTTCAGCTTTTTCATCGTTTCTCTGGCATGACCAACCCCCGGGAAAACAATCTTTTCACACTCTTGTAATTGTTGCGGTTGATCAGAAACAAAAAAAGGAATCGCCAAACGCCTCAGCGTATTTTGAACCGATCTCAAATTTCCCGAACCCGAATCAAGAACCCCAATCATTTCAACATCATTAAAGATCTTTCAAATAATTATCCAACAAACTCCCCTCTTTGGCCCAAGAACCCATCTCCACACAAAAGGCCAACGCCAAAAGAGACATTTGAGGACTATATCGTTTATTATCTATCAAATTGTAAACCAAAAAAGGACAACAAAAGAGCGCTTTTTTTACAAATTCCAAAGCCTCATCCCAAAGCCATCCCTTCTCTCGCAATGTAGCGAACAAAGGCTTCCACAAATATTTCATTTTCGACTCCAAAATTTTGGTCCTCAAACAAGATTGATTTTCCAAGTCCCAATTGTGATTGACCAAAATATTCCCTTCTTGAATATCAAACTCAAGCTTCAGGTCTGGCTCAGCCTCATCCGGAGAATACAACCACAACGGATGAGCAAAAGTATCATGAAAAGTAGTCTTCACAAAAGCCAAAAGCAACGGAACCGCCTCCCCTGCAAAAGCCGGATCAAAATACCGGAGTGGATTCGGATCATCTCTAAAATAAAACTTATTGCCATTATGATCATCTCCATGAGCCACACACACTGGCCACTGTTCACGTATCGACGGATTAACCAATTCTTTCGCTTGCTGAATGATGGCTTCAAGTGTCTGCGTATAAACTCGTCCATTAATCGTCCAAGCAAGACGAGAAAAAGCCTCAAAATTCATCTGTTGTCCCTTCGGCAAATGTACTATTTTCCCCAAATAATACTGTTCTATACGAGGCAAACTTCCTTCTTTTGAGACCAAACGGTGGGTAAAAAGCTGCCATAAAGGCTGCTGTGACACCACCGAAGCTCGTTCCATCCTGATAGTATCCTGAACTCTTGCCCAACAAGTTCGATTCAGCCAATCCTCAGCCTTGAGCAACAAATCCATTTCCTCAGAACCAGGCTTTAAATTTTCAGCTTCACGACAGACCTCAAAAAAAGTAGGCACCTCTATACAGGGATAAATCAAGAATTGTTCTCCCGCAACGGTGGACTCATAAATCGGCATTACAAGGGGAAAACCGTTCTTCTGCAAAACTTTCCCATTATACATTTCATCCATCGTCTTGGTCTCCCCTTCTTCGGCATGAAACTTAAAAAACAATTTTGTACCCCCTCTAGTCCACAAAAAACCATTTACCGAATTCAGAGAAACCTCAGACTGATTAATCTCTACTCGTTCCAACTCCAGAGTAAACCGACTTTCAATAAAATTTTTAATGCCCTGGGCGGCCATTTTCTGATCCGATTTAGCCAAACGCATTAATTCAAAAAGGGAAAACGATTCGTTTTGTTCACTCATATTGTAGGCAATTAAAATTTTTAAAGATCACATCAGAATCACTCAAATCCTGATCTACATTGAAACCGTTATCATATCCCCAAACGGTCATCCCCGCCTTTTTCCCCGCCATAATTCCGTTTTTGGAATCTTCAATGACCAATCCATAACAAGGCAAAACCTCAAGCTGGTTAGCAGCAGCCAAATAGACATCGGGAGCAGGTTTAGCGCGTAAAAAATCTTCTCCCGATACCATTACCTCAAAATAAGAATCCAGATCATGACGATCTAAAGTAGCCCTTATCCAATCCCAAGGAGAAGAGCTTACCAAGGCCATCGGAATGCCTTTAGACTTCAGTAATCGCATTACCTCCCCCACCCCCGGCATAAGCAAAGTCGATCCATACACATTTTCAAGTCCATAGGTTTTGTAAGCCGCAAAAAAATCTTCCCATTCAACCTTCAGCATATTCTCTGGGAATCTTTTCAATAAAAGCTCATAAATTCCCCGAATAGAGCATCCTAAAAAAGCTTGGTAGTCCTTTTTAGAAAGACCCGAAACAAAGCGATCTACAAAAGCCCCTTCTACCTTCTCCCAGATTTCCTCAGAGTTAACAATCACCCCGTCCATATCCCAAAAGACAGCTTTGATCGAAGGAGGAATGAATAATTCAGATTTCATACTAATCAGATAAACGAACATCTACCGCATATCGGTGCCCATCAAGGCCTTCAATATCAGCCACAGTTTGAATGATCGGCTGTAGCGATCTTAACCCCTCTTTGGAGAGCACTTGATACTCATGAGTCTTCACAAAGGTTTCTACCCCCACAGGGGAAGAAAACTTAACCGCTCTAGAGGTAGGTAAACAGTGGTTCGTTCCACTGGCATAATCCCCTATTGGAACAGGGGCATAAGGACCAATAAAAATCGACCCAGCATTCGTTATGCTTTCGGAAACAATTTCTGAATCTTTTGTCTGGATGTGTAAGTGCTCAGCCGCATAGTCATTTGCAAAACTGATCATTTCTTCAAGCGAATCCACAAGAACAATACTATTGTATCCATTCTTACTCGCCCCCAAGATAAATTCTTTTCTTTTTCGATCCTGAAACTGACGCTTCATATTCTCAAGAATAGATTCAGCCAGGTCACGTGAAGTGGTCACTACCGGACAAGCCGAATCAGCTCCGTGCTCTATACGCGCCAAAACATCAGAAGCAACAAAGTTGGGATCAGCCGTTTCGTCCGCCATAATCAGGGCTTCACTTGGTCCTGACAACATATCAATTCCCACCTGACCAAAAACCTGGAGCTTAGCCGCCTGAACCCAAGGAGACCCCGGACCGGCAATTTTTTCAACCGGCATAATGGTGTCCGTTCCATAAGCCATAGCGGCAATAGCCGCAATTCCCCCAACACGATAGATTTCATCCGCACCAGCTTCGTTTGCCGCAACTATAATTTCATAGTTGTTGGCAGTCGGTGGAAAAAACACACAGGCTCTTGGCACTCTGGCACATTTTGCGGCTACGGTCAGTATTTGAGCGACAGTTGGTAATGGAGCTTTTCCCGCAGGAACATACAACCCTGCCGACTGAAGAGACGTTTTTTTGGCGCCTGTTCTGACTCCAGGAACCGTTTCAATTTCCCACGAAGATTCAGCAAAAATCCTTTTTGCCTGTGCTTCATGAAAGGCTCTCGAAATCGAAATCTGCTTTTGAATTATAGATACTACCTCGGGTTCAACTTTTTCATAGGCCGTTTCAATATCGCGCGGGCTTACCCTTAGTTGATTCAGCTGAAAATCAGGATTATCAAACTTCTGAATATACTCCAATATCGCAGTATCACCTTCATTCTTCACTTTTTCAATCCAGAACTTTACATCCTCATATATCGCTTCAACATCCGATTGAGAGCGCCGAAATAATCGCTCTCTTTCTTCGCCTACCAATTCTGAATTTGTGTAAATGGGAATCATAATATAAATATTAAAAAATAAGTCCTCAGCGCTCTAAAGACATTTCAATGTTCTGAATTACAGACTCAAACTGCGACTCTCTCGGAACCGCACAATAAACCAAATTATCAGGGACAAAGTCAAAAATCGACATAGATTTTACCGAAACATCACGCTCTGCCATTCGGGTTTTAAAATCATCAGATTTTCCCGGGACCGAAAAAAGACAAAATGAAGTATCGGTCTTGTGAACTTCTATCCCATCAATTTGGGCTAACAAGTTTTCAAAACGGTACTTCTTATTCTGGTACGATGCCACAAAAGTTTCGGCCTCTTCATAGTTTTCCAAGACCGCTTCTCCAGCTGCCAATGCCAAAGAATTAACCGCAAAAACCTGACTCGAGCCCTCTGCCCGACGAAAATATTTAAGGATTTCAACATCCGCAAACCCCACTCCCAAACGAACCCCAGCCAGTCCATAAGCCTTGGAAAAACTGCGATAAACAATCAAATTTTTGTACTTGGAAAGGAGCCCCACAGTGGTAACGCCTGAAAATTCATAATAGACCTCATCAATGACCACAATACCTGTAAACAACTTCAACAAGGCCTCAATCTGATCACAAGACATCAGCATATTTCCTGTAGGATTATTGGGATTCGCCAAAAAAATCATCTTTGTTCTGGGTGAAATGCAAGCAACAAATCTCTCAAAATTGAGCGAAAAATCCGCCCTTAAAGGACAGTGAATTACCTTTCCCCCCATCATCTGAACAGAAGCCTTATAGGCGGGAAACGTAGGAGCCGGAAGCAATACCTCATCACCATCTTCACAAAAAACCTTCGCCGTTAACTCAATAAGGCCATCAACTCCATTCCCCAAAAAAACATTCTCCATGGCTACACCTTCACGCTGAGCCAAAAGCCTTCTTAAATTGATCTTATCCGGATCGGGATAGCGATTTACAGATTCTAAACGATTTTTCATTGATCTCACACAAGGGGCAAACACTTCAGGATTCTCCCCAAATTGGAGACGCAAAGAATCATCAGGCACTTGTCCCCAGCTAATATCCTCCATTTCACAGACGGCTGCTCTGACTAATTCTTTCATGGTCATAAAATCATTTTCTCAATATCCGTGACAATAATCCCCGTCGCCCCAACACCCTTGAGCGCCTCAATCGTCTCCCAAAATCGATCTTCTTCCACCACACTCGCTACCGAAAGCCAGCCTTCTCCCACCAAGTTACTCACCGTCGGATATTTAAGCCCCGGCAGGAGAGCACGAATATCATTCAGCGCCGATTCAGGACAGTTCATCAGGACATACTTCAATTTTTTGGCCTTCAAAACCGACTGAATTCGAAGAATAAAAGATTCAAAGAGCTTCTTCCTGATGCCTCTCCAATCACCGCGAGAGAAAAGAACCGCCTGAGAATCGAAAATCTTCACCCATTCAGAAAGTCCGTTCACCTTGAGCGTAGAACCAGTAGAAACCAAATCACAAATACAATCCGCAATTCCCAACTTGGGTGCCAGCTCCACCGATCCCGAAAGCAGGACGGTCTCGGCCTGAATAGAATTCTCTTTAAGAAAACGTTTTAGAGATTGAGGATACGAAGTCGCAATTCGTTTCCCACGAAGAAAAGAAAGCTTACATCCCTCCTCAATATTCGACTTTCCCGCAATTGAAAGGCGACATCCTCCCCACCCCAACTTCTTTTCTGCATTTAAAGACAATTCTTTTTCCCAAACCACGTTTTCCCCACAAATACCCATATCCGCTACCCCATCAGAAACTATTTCAGGGATATCACCCGCCCGCATAAAAAGAAGTTCCAAAGGAAAATTCTTACATTTCGCCATCAAATCACGAGACTGATATTGAAAATCAAAACCAGCATTACGTAACAAATCCAAAGAAAGGTCAGATAATCGACCTTTTTTTTGAATCGCCAAAGTAAGGATTGATTTCATAATTCTTATTTCTTGAAGTTTTTTAAAGCTAACTGATAACCCCCTTCTCCATTCTTCAACCAATAAGCCACTCGAGTAACCGTTGCCGTCGAAAGCCCCGTCTTTTCTGAAATAGCTCGATAGGAAAGTCCTTCCTCAATCATTTGCGCCGCCTTCCAACGCTTCGCCATTTCATTCAGTTCCTTCAGACTCGCAACATCGCGCATAAAACAGCCCAGGTCATCAGAAGATTCCAAATCTGACATGGTCTGAAACAGGTTTTGTAAATCGGGAGTAATCCAATCATTTTTCATATTATTGTTTTAACACGCTAAAACATAATTCAAAAGCTACTTCGTGTCAAATTTTTTTAACAAATACCACTTACCAAGGGTTCTTTGTTCTTCATCTAATTGCCTCCAAAATCCTCTCCCCGCTAAAACCGTTATTCGTTGCTTTGATCTATTCCCCACAATCTCCACCAAATACTGCTGAGGATTAATCATCTTTACCTTCAAAACCCTCGGAGCACCAGGCCTTCTATTGCGAAAAGTCGAAATTTCTCCCAATGAATGTTCATATCCATTTTTCTTCAGCCATTTCACAAAATACTTCGCTGATTCAAGCACGGCGGTATGAGTGCCTCGGTTTCTCATGGGTTTGATTGAGCAAAATTATGTCTTGTGAAAATTTCCCCCCTGGGTTATCTCACCGGCCCGATATATCTGTTCCAACACCATATTCCGAAACAAATCCCTCCCCCAAACCATTTTTCCACACCGCAATGTCAGATTAGCCCGTTCAAGGACCTTTTGTCCCAAACCATGCGCTCCCCCCATTACAAAAACCACTCCTCGCGTATCTTCATAACGTTCCTTCAGCCAGGCCGCAAAAACAAAAGAATCCATTTCCTTTCCCCTTTCGTCAAAGGCGACCAAAAAATCATCCGCTCCAACCTTTGATAACAACAAATCAGCTTCCTGTTTTTTCGCCACTTGAGCCTCTTTAACTCCCGACTGAGCCAAAGGCACCACCTCTAATTTACGTCGAAAATTGACTCGTTTCAAAAGTTCTGTCTCTCGATCCGTCAGATCGTTCTTTTTACCGAAGAAATAAAATCTCATACCCCTCCTAAATACCTCACCTGAACCAGAACATCAACTCAATTATGAATATCTTTTAAATCTCAAAAAAATTACATCTATAAAGAAAGGGCTTGTTTGAAAGTTCTTTCAAAACAAGCCCTAAACTCTGGTGATGCTAGTTCAATAATAGACCAAGATCACACACCAGCTACTAACTTAATCAAGACTTATCTCCAGCACACAGAACCTACCGAGAGCCTCTGAATTGCTTCAGAAGAAAGGACCCTAAAGGGCGGTCTTTCAGGATCAAATTCCCCCCCCAAAGCAAAACCCACTTCAGTTTCCAAATTCACCAGAGCCAAAACCCTAGTTGGTCTGGATAGTTCATCTGGAAGAAGCGCCTTAAGCGCACTTAGGTCTTCTTCATTGAGTACGCCGAGAACATTTCGGTCTTCATCAAGAGCCGGAAAATACCCCATAACAGATACAACAAGCTCTGGAACAATACACTCAACAAGCTGCCAACCTGAAAGATCTTGACCGAACAATTGGTTCAATATTTCGGTTTTTTTTTGGTCCATAACAGTTTTTTCCTTCCATTTCTTGAGTTAATAACTAACAGAAGTGTATATCAAAACGAAAAGATATCAACAACACAATTTCAAAAAAACAATACTCCAAAATACAATTAAAACTAACCCCCAATTAAATTACCAACCCCCTGCTCAGGAGCCTTTCGAAGATCCGGAAACAAAGACATCAAACTATCGGATACTTGTGGGGTTTGTTCCCTCAAAACCACCTTCAAAACATCGGCCAAAACCCGGGGATTAACCGGATACGTATGCGCAGATTCACCATCTTCACGACGAACTAAATCAAAAGAAAAAAGCACCACCACAGATCCATCACCTCCAAAGGGGGTGGGTATAAAATAAGGCCCCAAATAATCAACCCTATAGAGGGGACAACCCTGGTCATCCCTCCGCATCGCTTGATACAAAACCGATAGTTTTGGATTTCTATTATCCAATGCCGAATAATCGCCATTGGTAACCGCCTCCCCCAAAGCAACCCGCCTTACAATCTCTTCTTGGAGTCGTCGTTCAACCTCCGGATCTTCGATTACCTCATACGCAATCTTGTTCGCATTCTCTCCCGTAATAGAGGCATGAATCAACCGATTCCGAACCTGTTCAGCATACGATTGAGCCTGAGTCAGTTTTTCTTCATCGCTCAAATCCTCCTGAGCATAAATCGCTTCATAAGTAAGTTGCATTACCCTTCGCTGACCAGTTCAACCAATACAGACTCCTTCATATCTCTATCCATGTGTGGCGTTACCGAACGAGAAATCAAATAAGTTCTTTTTTCAAGATTATCATACACAATTACCTTTGCCCCAGCCTCTGTGATTCTTTGGTCAGGATTTTGACCCGCTTCATAATAAGGGACAGCAAATTGGGTGTTACTAAGCCCCGAACATTTAACAAATTGGGGTTCATTTAGGCCCAACCCCTCTATCTGTGAGTATGCCTCCTGATCTAAAGTGCTATAAAAATCAGCAAAAGTCATAACTCGAGGGCCCTGCTCTTCAGCCCCTTGTTGTTCCTCCCAACCAAACTGTGATGTATCGTGTTCCATAATATAAATTTAAACAATAGCAACAAAACAAATAATAAACACCCAGGAATTTGTCAACAATTGTTGCATTGCAGCGTCAAGTTTACATTTTCAGAAGCAAGTGAAACGAGCTTCT
>CAYFJZ010000002.1:0-350853 GCA_964343715.1 uncultured Candidatus Peribacteria bacterium
ACCTTAGGACCGTTATAGTTACGGCCGCCGTTCACCAGGGCTTCGATTCTCAGCGTGAACCAATCCTCTTAACCTTCTGGCACTGGGCAGGGGTCAGCCCGTATACATCCTCTTGCGAGTTAGCACGGACCTGTGTTTTTGATAAACAGTTGCATGGCACCTTTCGCTGCGCCCCCGGAGACCGGGGGAGTCCTTATCCCGAAGTTACGGACGCTGTATTGCCGAGTTCCTTAAGCTCAGTTATCTCGATCGTCTGAGTATACTCAACCCACCCACTAGTGTTAGTTTGCGGTACGGTCATAAACCAACTAAGTTTAGACGCTTTTCTTGGCACAGGAATCACTATTTTTACTCCGGCTCGCACCGAAGCGAATATGTATTACATCTCGCGAACTCCGACGGATTTGCCTATCGGAGCATAAGCTAAATGCTTACCCCAGAATTCATTAACTGGAAATAGATTTTCCCCATGCGTCACGCCATCACATTGGTTTACGGTACGGGAATATTAACCCGTTGTCCATCGGCTACGCCTTTCGGCCTGACCTTAGGCCCGACTAACCCGACCCTGATTGCCATTGGATCGGAAACCTTGGGTGTTCGACGATGCAGGTTTTCACTGCATTAAAGTTACTTATGCCAACATTCTCACTTGTGGTCGCTCCAGCCCAAGCCTTTCGGCGGACCTTCAATGCTCCCACAACGCTCTCCTACCGCGATACCGATAAATCGGTACCACCCGCGTCTTCGGTTATCAGCTTTAGCCCCGTTGGATTTTCAGCGCAAAATCGTTCGACCAGTAAGCTATTACGCACTTTTTAAAGGGTGGCTGCTTCTAAGCCAACCTCCTGGCTGTTTAAACAATCTTACATCCTTTCCCACTGAGATGATATTAGGGACCTTAGACGGCGGTCTGGACTCTTTTCCTCGCGGCTACGGCACTTCGCTGTCGCAGCCTGACTCCCCAGACAATCACAGAAGTATTCGAAGTTTGCTAAGAGTTGGTACGAGTGTTTGTCGCCCTTCCCCAAACAGTGCTCTACCTCTTCTGCTAGTAACTGGAGGCTATACCTAAATATATTTCGGAGAGAACCAGCTATCTCCAGGTTCGATAGTAATTTCAACACTTACCACAGGTCATCCAAGACTTTTGCTGCAGTCGGTGGTTCGGTCCTCCAGAAAGTTTTACCTTCCCTTCAACCTGCCCATGGTAAGCTCACCTGGTTTCGGGTCTAGTGCACGAAACAAAAAAACGCCTTTTAAGACTCGCTTTCGCTCTGGCTCCGGCTGATACTGCCTTAACCTGCTCCGTACAGCTAACTCGTTGGCTCATTCTACAAAAGGCACGCAGTCATCCGCTCCTCACTTCGTTCGTCGCTTCAATTAACAATTATTAATGATCAATTAACAATTTTCGTAATTTTTCAAAGAAAAACTCTCCATCATTGTTAATTGCTAATTGTTTATTGTTAATTAAGCCGAACGCAGAGAGGAACGGACTCCTACTCCTTAAAAGTGTACAATTTCACGATCTATTTCACTCCCCTTCCCGGGGTTCTTTTCACCTTTCCCTCACGGTACTAGTCCACTATCGATCTGATGTTCTTTTTAGCCTTGGATGGTGGTCCACCCAGATTCAAGCCGGATTTCACGTGTCCGACCCTACTCAGGATACCTCTACCATCTTAAATATATTTCAGATACAGGGCTTTCACCTTCTGCGGCAGAGCTTTCCAGCTCCTTCTCCTATATATATAAGACAGATGTTGAGGTCCTACAACCCTCTACATAAATGCAGAGTTTGGGCTGTTCCCCGTTCGCTCGTCACTACTAAGGGAATCTCTAATTGATTTCTTTTCTCCGGCTACTGAGATATTTCAGTTCGCCGACTTCCCTCCCTGGCATTAATAGCAAAGCATTTGGTGCCAGGGTATCCCGCAAGCGGGATGGATTTCTCCATTCGGAAATCCCCGGATCATTGTGTGATTGCTCACTCCCCGAGGCTTATCGCAAGCTTCAACGTCCTTCATCGGAAACATCAGTCAAGGGATTCGTTGTACACCCATAAATAACTTTTTATAAATTCAGTTCCTCAGATTTGTTATCTCTCGGTGAGCAAATTTCAGAAAATATTTTCTAAAATCCGCTCGGTTTCTAATTGATTAGATATTTTCTCACACGTCAAGTAAAAGAGCGATCGCTTCCGAAAAAGCTGACCAACTGTAGTGATGTAGTAATCACTGTCAAGGACTTTTTTTCCTTTTTCTAGAAAGGCCTAACCCCCCACCAAAAACAAACCTTAAATTTTCTTAATAAACAAGCCGAATCCCCCAAAAGCTGATCACAAAAACAGTTCCGTAAAAAAATAGAATTTTAATGCGTGCCACCCCAAATGACGGACGGTTTTGAAACAAATCAAAAACTGAGATGCAGAATCCTCGAAATAAATAATTATCAGGAAGAAAAAATCACCTTCTCACCTTAAGAACCTTTGTACTCACAAAAAATATTGATGATTCCTCATTTTAAGCTCGATCTAAAGTCGAACCCAAGCGATTCGGAATGACACCACTACCATTTTTTTCTATCCTATCCCTACTCTATACTCTCTACTCTTCTTTCTCCACTCACCTGAAATGGCTACAAAAACCCTCGTCCTCAAAAACGCCTTCGCTCAATTTATAGGAAAAATACTCACCGTTACTGCCAGCTTTATCGTGGTAAAAATTGTAGCGAGTTTCGGATCTGACTTTTATGGAAACTACCTGACCAGTTACGAGTACCTTGCCTTTTTTGGCATCATTGCCGACGCCGGACTCTTCGCCATTGCCGTTCGCGAAATGGCCAAAGAAAAAAAACAAGCCCATCACACGCCAGAATTCATTCTGGGAAACACGCTTTCGATGCGACTAATCCTTATCCTTGCGGTCACCTGCCTGGCTGGCATCAGCGCCCAATTTATTCCCAGCTATCCCCCCATGGTCAAAGCCGGAATCTGGATCACAGGATGCTCTATGGCCCTCACCATTATCGCGGGGACACTCAGTTCTATACTTCAGGCCCGCATGAAGATTCAGTACTTCTCTGGAGCCCTTGTGGTCGGAAAAATCATTCTCGCGCTCCTCATATTCTTCATCTCCACGCATCACAACATTTTTCCGCACCTCTTCTTCGCCATGCTTTGGGCTGGAGTGGCCTCTAACATTATTTTCTGCGCACTGGTCACATTTTTTGTTCAAAAAGAGGTAAAAATACGGCTTAATTTCAACTTTGACTGGTGGAAATCGACCCTCCAAAAAGCTCTGCCATACGGCCTAGCGCTGATATTGCAAACCCTCTACCTGCGGCTTGATATCATCCTGATATCTATCATTCTCGGAGCCTCTGCCACCGGCATATACGGCATCGCCGCCCGAATCCTCGAGAGCTTTCTTATTATCGGCGTCTTTTTTGGTCAGGCCATCCTGCCCAAAATATCAAAAGAAGAACACGACGCAAAAGCCATCAGTTGCACCGTTGGTTGGGGCATCGAAAAGCTCCTCACCTTCGCCCTCCCGATCATGATCGGGACCTTCTTTTTTGCTCCCACCGTCATTGAAATCCTTTCCTCAACCGAATTTCTCTCCACAGAAACTCTCCTGGGATCCGACCGACTACTCATCATCTTGATCCCCACGGTCCTCTTTGCCTTCCTCAACCAGCTCTTCACCTTTACCCTGGTTGCAGCCAACCGACAAAAATATCTCCTAAAAGTAAATGCCATAGCCCTCGGGCTCAACGCCCTGCTCAACATCTGTTTTCTCCCCAAATACGGTCTCATCGCCGCCGCCCTCTCAACCATCGGGTGCGAAGCGCTCGTTCTAACCCTCCTGGCCAAAGAAATCTACACCCACTTCCCTCCCCGATTTAATTCCAAAGTCCTTCTCTCTCTCCTCATCGCCGGAATCGCCCTGTTTTCCATAATTCAATTCACGCTCTTAAAAGAGCATCTAATTGCGGCCGTTGTGGTTGGCGGAGGAGTGTATTTGGGGATTGTTTGGAGAGGGCAAAAAATTGACAGTAAAAAGAAATAAACCTAGAAGTAAAAAACGCTCTTTAACTTATTTCAATCAAGTTCAACCATTTTCCACAATCAAAAGGGAAAAAAACATGACTCAGCCAGATTTATTCGTAGGGAAGACCGTTTTTGAAGTTCAAGCAGCACTGAGCCCCATAACCGCAGTACTTCAAAGACTATCCAGAACTCCTATCCATTACTTTCAATACGCAAGTTCATTCATCAACTGCAACTCAACCATAGATCACGTAAAAGAAACCATTGCTCATGGAGGGCTATGGACACTAATGGAGGCCCAATCGTCTGATGGATCACCTGTTCAGATTCACATCCCAAGAACCGTAACCCAATTAATCGCGCTAGGAATGGAGGAAAGCGAAGAAAAGAGAACCATATTGGAATTAATGGAACACCTGTTCACCCAATTAAATATTCACAGCGCTGCCGCAACAGATAGAAACGATATGTTTCTTCAAAACGATAACATCGTACTGTTGTATATCTTAGGTTTTAGGGGCATCCCCCAACAATATCCAATTCTCTTCATTGAAATAAGAAAGAACACATAACACAAGACGTAATGGACTCTGATCGTTCAATAAATACGATACAGAACATTCGAATCTCAAGGCTCCCAAAGCAGCAGGGGGCCTTTCCTTCAAAAAAGACAGGACCCATCATCAGATCCTGCCATAAAGCCTCGTCACTCCTCCCTATTGTTTTCATGACTCCTCCAATTTCCCAGCCAAAGGACTTACAATCACCGTCACAGTAGAGCCTAAAGCCCACAAAACAGGGTTATAAAATTGAAAAGAGAGATACAACAAACAGAAAGCGATAAAAGTGATAAGCCCCATCCCCGTAATCAAAAAGGGCCTCATTCTTTCAATCGCTGCATCACTCATAAAAATCGCCATCACCAAACCCCTTCGATTGAAAAGTTAGATTTCGTGCAACAAGGCTTCGGGCGACGGCCCAAAGTCCTAAACTTTGGTTCCATCACACCAATCCTGGTCGCACCCAAAACGTAAAAGAACGATTTCATAAAGACACAAGATTTTGTGTCCCTACGAAAGTATCTAATTCACTGGTGCTTTCTTCAAGGCCTCAATCCGATCCTCCAAAGCCGGATGCGAACTAAACAGCGCCATAATCCCCGCTCGATCAGAGATCTTCATTGTGGCTAATGTTTTCTGTGAGGTATCAATTCGATCGGTCATCCGCTGCAATCGCTGAAGCGCCGCAATCATTTTCTTTTTCCCCACGGTCTGAGCCGCTCCCATATCCGCGGCAAATTCTCGTTTTCTCGAAACCCAAAAAACAATAACCGAGGCCAAAATTCCAAACACGATTTCAAACGCGATCGAAAGCCCCCAATACACCAATCCGCCCACTGGAGCTTCTTCATCGTTGCCCGATAAAGCTTTTTGGACCACAAACGCCGCCACTCGAGCCGCAAAGATCACAAAGGTATTTATCACCCCCTGAACCAACGTCATGGTTACCATGTCTCCATTAATAATATGGGCCATCTCATGAGCCAGCACTCCTTCTATCTCGTCTTCCGTCATTTCTCGCAGCAGCCCCTCCGAAACCGCCACCAAGGAATGATTCTTCCCCCACCCCGTCGCAAAAGCATTCACCTCCATCGAAGGATAAGTCCCCACCTCGGGCATCTTGATATGATTCTGCTGTGCGATTCGACTAATTACTTCGACTAATTTGGCTTCCTGTGAATTCCGAGGCGACTCAATCAACTCTACCCCGTTAAAACTTTTTGCCATCCATTTCGACAAAAACAGCGAAATAAAACTTCCGGTAAATCCAATAATCGCGGCATAAATCGCAAGTGAATAAAGGTTCAGCCCCGTTTTGGCATTGAGATAGGGTTCAATTCCAAAAATCGTAGTCACCGTCATCAGCACGGCCACAACCGCTACATTAATAAGGATGAAGAAGAAAATACGCTTGAAAATGGCCATGGGAGGGAGGGGTTAAACAGTAATTACAAAAGAAGTACGAAACTCAATACACAAATCTTATACTTTTCTCGCTAAAAATTTCAACAAACACCTTTCACACGATCACCCTTCAGAAGCAGACTCTGACTGCTCAAAGCGTTCAATAAGTAGCCTCAAAAAGAAAAGTCTTGTCATGATCTCTTCCTCCAACACAACCCCCTCCGAAAGCGTCTGCAATTGAGCTGGGGTTAATATCAAAAAATCTTCACGACGATATCCCACTGGCTCAGAATACAATCTTGTCCCTGAAACATTCGTCGATCCAATGACATATCCCCCCTGATACCTCATCACAAAGAAAGGAAATCCCTCCCGCTTCAAAATATTTCGATCCAAGGACACATTCCCCGTAGGCGTAGACTGAAGAACCAAATTGCCACTCGTTCTCACCCCTCTATCTTCTGGAGTTCCAAAAGCCACACACCCTAATTCTGACCTCGCTCTATCACAAAGCCCCGACAAACCTTCGAGTCTTTGTCCCAAGTTCATAAAAAACAAACTTTCATTTTCAAGATGCTCCAATAATCGCCGCTTGTATAGACGAGCAAAATCATCCAACTGATTCCGAAAACGATTCTTCCTCCGAAGCACCGTCTCTTCATCATCCCAAAACTCATCAATCCCAGCCTGCAAACATTCCGATGATTGATAAACAGGCACTCCATAAGCAAAAAGATGAAAATAAGCATCATCCTTCACTCCTTCATCAGCGTTGATTCTCAGTCTTTTTCCATCACAAAGAGGCAACAGATCAGTCTGAGTAGTAAACCCCGCCTCATTCTTCGCACTATCTGAAAAATACTCCTCAGGAAGTGATTCTTCAACCACGGCCACCAAAACCACCTCAAAAAATTTTCGCGGATCAGAATCCAACAAGGCCAATAAACTTGGTGTCCATTCAGCCAAGAAACATCGATTCCTCTCACTAATCACTGGAGGATCCGAAAGCCCAAAAGAGGCGGCTTCTTCGGCTCCATCATTCAATTCATAACGGTTCCACAACAAAAAAGAAGCCGCACTCGCCGCCACCTGAAGTACTCTCGTTGAAAGTGTCGAAAAATCCATTTCTTCCGATTGTCTATCTTCAGAGAGCAAATAAAGCCCCTTCATAGACACTTCCTCCAACTTCCCCAACATACACATTACCGATCCATATTCATCCACATCTCCTCGATCCTTCAGCGCTCTCTGGATCAGCAACTGCCAACACTCATTCTTAGCGACCGGAGGCTGATGATATGATCTTCCCAATCGTTCCTTGAGCCTTCTTTCATTCCAAAAAAAGCCTTCTTCATGAAGGTCCTCAACCACCTCATCCAATAATTCAATTTGCCCCACCAATAAATCCCTATCTGATTCAGAATCTACTCTTCTTTCCATTAAATAGAATTTTTAAAAAACACAAGACCGGTATACAAAAAAACAAGAAAAAGTCAATGAACCCCGTATTCTTTCCAACAACTACCCCAACGTATTCACCCACTCCCCCACCCAGTGCGTCACCCCAATCACAAAAATCGCAATCACTAAATGTTCCAATATCACCCCCGCGGGAGCGGATTTTTGCTGACGGGCCAAAAAATAACTCAACAAAGCGATCATAAACAATCCCCCTACAACACTGATCCAAACCGCCTGCGCCAAAGGCAAAAACCAAACGGGAACCACAAACAACAAAGCAAAGAAAAACTTCGCTATAAAAGTCGAAATCGTCGCCATCCACACATCTTTTTGAGAGTTTGCAGGATCTGATTCTTCTGAAATATGTATACCCAAAGCATCAGAAAAACCATCCGCCACCGCAATGACCAGGATTCCGCCCATGACCACCAACTGTGAATGAGTACTTGAGTTCAGGCCAACAATCAACCCTAATGTCGTGATAATCCCCGAAGTAAGCCCAAAACTAAAACCTTTTTTCAGTGCTGCATTCATCGGGAGGTATGGTATTGATTCGGACAAAAATATCTAAAAAATTGACCCCAAAAAAATCGAATTTATACTCTGCGGCGCTCTTACAAAATTTAGACAAATACGGAGAAGTGGCTGAGTGGCTGAAAGCGCTCCCCTGCTAAGGGAGTATACCAGCAATGGTATCGGAGGTTCGAATCCTCTCTTCTCCGCCACGTAAATCCCGATTTACGTGGCTCAAAAATCCAACCGCCAGGGTAGCTCAGCTGGTAGAGCAACACATTCGTAACGTGTAGGCCGTGGGTTCAAATCCCATCCTTGGCTCCATTTTTTCCCAAAAAATGATGGGATAGCCTTTTGATTTCGGCATTTTTTGGAAAGGAAGAGATTACGAAGTAAATGAAGTTTTTACGGAACGCAGTGAAGTAAAACGAAATATACGTAGTCATCTCTGACGCGGTAGAGCCACACATTCGTAACGTGTAGGTCATCGGTTCAAATCCGATTGGTGGCTCCAGCAATTTTCAAAAAAATGACCGGTAAAAAATATTACTTCCCGCATTTTTAGCAAAAACAGATAAAGCTCTTTCACATCATCCTCCAAGCAGACATTCATCTGTACTTGATGTCGCGTAAGCGGAATCTATCAACGATCAGAACCACTTCACTTCAAGGACAGGTCTCCTGTCTGCTTAGATATCCACCATCCACAGAAGGAACAAATTGTTATGAACGCCCATGTAATCTCTCGCCCCAAGATAAATTTCATCGAATGGTTAGGAATCACAACCCTCCTCCTGCCCTTCATCGCAGCCGGTCAATATCTTCTCTTTCATGCGATTCAACCAATTGAACTCGTCTTTCGTTTTGTACTCACCGTGGCTATTGTCTCAGGAGTCAACGACCTCGCAAGAAGAAAACGGTACACCCCAGCGAAAAAATTCGTTTTCGGAATCATTTCGATCCCGCTCTGGTTTGGGCTCATGGTGTCGCACAACAATGTAGACTATGAAATTGTCTTCATCGACAATCACCCCATGATCTCCAAAAGCGAAACGGCCAATCTTTTTTCTTCCGCTGAGGGTGTACAGAGCTTCTTCCATGTCAACATCACAACAAAAGCCATCAGTAAAGACGGGGTATTAGTCCTATTTGAGTACCAAAACCACACCCAAATCCAGTCGAATCACGCGGGATATACTTTGGCTCGAAAAGGAATTGCCGGTCTCGATCTAAAACAATTTCTGTTTGAAGCGCAGGAAGCCGCCTGGCAAAAAACGCTTCAATCCCTCACTCACGAAGCTATTTCAACGCTCCGAAAAGAGGTGTTATTTCATCGGTTTATCACCGAACTCCAAAAAAATCCCGACACAGCAGGGATCAGCATTCGTCACAAACACCTTTCGCTCACCCACAATATCTAACCAGGAGACACCCTCTATCACAGGTCCGGGGCGCTCTGCGCCCCGCCTGTTTTTTTCAAAAAAGGCGGACACAAAGGTCCGCCTCACAAAATCACGCGTATGTTTGTTCCCAGGTGTATAACCATACGCCCCTACAACATGGTTTACTACTTGTTACTGACTAACCATTTGACCTTTCACCTTTTCATACAGCGTATCCCGTTTTTCCTCAAACTCCCACGTTCCAAAATTTCGGAAATCCAATTCTTTTTTCCACATAGCCTTTCGGAAAACTTCAAACTCAATTTCCCCTCGATCCACCTTGGCCTTCATATCCTGCTGCAGCTTCTGCATATCTCGCTGATGCTGTTCATTTTTGGCTTTGGCCGTCTTTTGGTGCGCTTCAAAAAAAGTGGATCTTTCGGCCATAACCGCTGCATAAAAATCATTTCTTTCCTTTTGAAGCCCCACCCCAAAAACATGAACCCGATCCAGCGCGTCCGCGAGCCCCAATTGCCCCGACTTCACACGCTGAGATAACTGCTGCACAAAGTCTTCCCCCCCCGATCGAAACAACGATCGCTCTTCGGTTTTTGCCTCAAACTGCCCCTTTCGAATTCCCCAAATTCGTGTCAAACGATCTACCTGCTGCCCCGCTTTTTCTTTAAGGACCGGAAAATACTCATCATATTTCTGATCCAAATAATGAGCCAAAGCTAAATCTGGATCAGCCGATGCAAAAACTATTTTTAGCTGGGTTTCCAGAGCAGCCAACACCTTATTTCGCTCGCTTATCTCGGCTTCAACCGCCGCTTCTACCTCAGAAGCAGAAGTTTTTTCTCTCATATTACTCCGCTCAATATTGACTCGCTGCAGATAATCCCACAACGCCGATTGTTTTTCACCTCCCCCAATATCTTCTGCCTCCAGAGTTTCTTTCAAAGCCCCAAGAGCCGCTTCTCTCTTTTGCATCATTTCCGTCTGCGCCTCCTCTGGCAACTGAGCCATCTGAAGTTCATTTTTATACCATTCCAGTCCTTTTTCTTGTTGGGCCAAAACACTTGAAAAAACTGACTTTTGATCGATAAAAGAAAACGGCAGGTTTTCTCCAAAAGACTCTTCTCGCATCACCAATTCTACCAGCGTAAAAGGCGAAACTCCCGGGTACAAAGTGCCCTTCTCCTGAGTCATCTCAATAGAAACCATTCCTTGTTTGGCCTGCGCTACCAAAAGATCAATCTGCCCAATAACATAGTTCACAGAATCAACATATGGGGCCTCGACCTGATCCAAGCTCGATCTTAGATCTTGTTGCAAAGCCTTTCCCACAACCAAAATCTCACTCAAAGAAACCATCGCCGGATACAACGTAGTTTCTCGTTTGGAGGCATCAAAGGCCAATTCCAACCCCAAAAGGATCTCAGCCAACAGATGATCTTCGTTCTTCTGCTCCAGCAAAAAATCATCTTTTACCTGCTCAGATTCTTCCTGAGCCCAAACCGTATCAACAAACGAAACGGCCTGATTTTGGCTCGCCCATTTTACCGCAACCAAAGCTTGATAATGAGCATTCCCTTGAGTAGATCGCATCAAATACTCCCCTACTTTTTCGGCCGCTACATCCGTAATGTTCCGCATAAATTTAGGCTTAATTGCCCCTTCCAAAGATTCTTTTATCAACGATTCATCCACCTGGTCCAAAGCCGGAAAATCATATTCAACTACATTCGCTTTTAGGTTTTTTCCTGCTTCAGAACCATCACTACAAGAAACCAACACCAGCACCGAAAACACAATCAATAAATAAGGCATAAAAAAATGATTAAAGCGGCATAAAAATACTTTTCCAAAACAAAAATTCAAATGCCACACACAAAAAAAAGCCCGAAGAATTAAATCTCCGGACCAAGAACTAGCCAATCCCCCCCCTGTCAGCAATTATAAATCTTATTTATCAGCATGGGCCCTATAGAACATTCAAGTCTGAAAGAGGCTGATGTTCAAAATCTGCCCCACCCGAATCACCATCTTCGGCCCTCCAAGTTATCTCAACCTTCATAACTACTAACCGAGAAGGTTGAAAGCTCTGCGCAGGCTGTTCACGCCGAAATGTAATGGCTACAATGTCCCCCTTCTTAAAAGATTCTCGAGCCTCTGATACAAGGTTTTGCGGATCATCTGCAGCCCTTCTCCCCCCCGGTTTTCTTATGTGATTTGAATAAATTCGGTACTGTTTGCCAGAAAGACCTCTTATAATGTTCCCTCGTTCATACTGAAAATAAGCACGAACGAAAGGCCCTTCTTCGGCCAACAAAGAGAGTGGGGACAACAGAAGAACGATCAAAAGCGAACCAAAAAGTTTTGTCATGGTTTCAACTCCTCCAAAACGGAACATAAAACTACAAAAATAACGGCCACAGAATTACGAATGCCAAAAAGAACAAGATTCTTAGAAATATAAACAGGAATAACAAAAAATGTCAAGCCAAAAAAATTCATCAACCCCCAAATCCCGCTAAACTCCACTCCGATAAAATAAAAAATAATTTCATACAAAATGAAACAAAAAAACACGGTTTCTTATCTCGTACTCCCTCTGGTTTTGGGCGGTTTTTTTAGTACCACCCAGGCCCAAGAAGCCCCGGTAATTAATATGGACGACATTTCCGCCCAAATTGAAGCCGAAGTAAATCAAATAGAACAAGAGATCAATCTCGACGATCTCCTTCCTGCTCCCGAGATTACCCCCACACAGGCCGAAGAAAAACTACCACAACCAGAAGTAACCCCCGATCCAAAAGAAGAAGCCGATCTCAAAGCACAAGAAGAGGCCGCGGCCAAAGCGAAAGCCGAAGCAGATCGCAAAGCCAAAAAAGCCGCCGAAGCGAAGGCTCGAGCTGAACAAGAAAAAAAGGCAAAAGAAGAAGCTGCGGCGAAAGCAAAAGCCGAAGCCGAACGAAAAGCCAAAGAAGAAGCCGAGCAAAAAAAGAAGGAAGAAGAAGCTAAAATGAAGGCCGAGCTAGAAAAACTTGAAAAAGAAAAAGCCGCCGAAGAGAAAAAGAAAAAAGAAGCCGAAGAAGCCGCAAAAAAGGCGGAAGAAGAAAAGAAAAAAGCCGCAGAAGCGAAAAAGGCGGAAGAAGCAGCCAAAACCGCCCCCGACTCCATCGAAGTTCCCTACGGAACCACCCTCGAACAAGTAAAAAAAGCTATCACTCCAGCCTCTCAGGCCACTTTTGGAATCTATGAAGAAGACGAGAAAACCCTCGCCTCAAGTCTTGAATTTGGGAACACCTACAAAATCGTTGTCACTGCCGGAGACAAAACCACCACAAAAAGCTACACACTTTCGGTGGCTTCTAATACCGACACAAAACTATCATCTACCCTAGGAACGGTAAACACCGAAAAAGAAACGCTCGAAGAAGTCCCCTACGGAACGACTGTTGAAGACCTAAAAGCCGCTCTTTCAACCGCTGATCAAGCCAGTTTTGAAATCTTTGAAGCCGACGGAAAAACCGTCGCCAGCGAATTAGTTTTCGGACAAACCTACAAAATCACGGTTACCGCCGGAGACAAAAAATCCACCGCCGACTACACCTTCAGCCTCGAAGCCAACACCGAAGCCACCATCAAGTTTTCACTCGGTAGTTTATTTGGGGAATAACAAAAGAATATAAAAACAAAAAAAAGCCGCTGCTCCGCAGAGGCTTTTTTTTATTTGAGCCCTAATATTCGATTTCTTACCACGGTCATTTTCAACTCCCTCAATTCTTCCCGCGCAAAAGAAACCACTCTCTCCCATTTTTCATCCGCCCCAGGTTCCAACTCGGGCAGTTGAGCCAAATCACGTACCTGCTCCGGAGTCGCCGGAACATAAGTCTGCTCCACATATAATTGCTGAGAACGAGTTTTGGCAACCGTCACCAAATCCTCAACATTCGCGCGAATCTGTACTAAGACTGGACGAATCCGCTTCCGTGCACAAACAGAAATAACCTCATTACGAGATGATTTATTCTGCAAAAAACAACTCATGACCACCCCCTGCTCATTTCGTTTGGGCCCCTTTATTTTCTTTACCTGCCCCAAGGCCTCCTTCATAGCTTTCCTATACATCAAATCATACTTAATCTCCTGGACCAAGGGAGAAAAAAGTAACTTTTTCAATGTCCTAAAATCAGCTATCACATCAAGCGATTCTACATACCGCCTCTGTACTTCAGACAAATGGGGCGCAATCAAACGCACCAACTCAGACAAATCCGTGGGAAGGTGATTCAGATAATGATCAACATCAAAATGAGACCATCGAAAATATTGCTCGAGCTGATTCGCCATAGTTGACTTCCCGCACCCAGGAAGTCCGGTAAGAAAACATATCTCAGGAGGTCGAATTCGCGCCATATATAAAATTTAAATTAATCCCCCAAAATACGCTGAGCCACCACCTCACTCTCCAGTTCGCTCAATTCCTGTCGAGTTATGGTTTCAATTCGCTTCCAGCCTTCATCACACAAAACCGGTTCAATTCCCTGCAAAACCGACAACAACTCCTCCGGTCCAACCTTATTCACTCGAAGTCCATTAAGCCTCATTTCTGCCGCTTCCTTCAATTGGGGATGAGTCGCATAGCGCCACATATCTAAAAGAGCATGAAAGTCTTCATGACTCTCGGCCCATTCTACAACTCTTTTTTCTGCCACATCCATCAATTCTACCTCCTCCGCCTCAATCTGAACCAAAACCGGCTGAATCCGCTCTTTTCTCAGGGTTTGAATAAATTTAATTCGCTGCGCCCGCTGAGAAATAAAAACAGAAGTACACACCGTTTCATCCAAATCGCGGCTTTCTTTAAGCCATTTTTCCATTTGCCTTGTACAATAGGCCATATCCAAAGCCAACGAAAAATCGTTCCCCTGGCCCAAGGCCTCAAGAGCTATTTCTAGCCCCTCTTCATCATTCTTAAGCGGTTCTAAAACCTGCTGTATCTGCGCGGGAATAATCGACCAAATACGTTCAACACGTTGTACCAAGTCATACGGCAATTTCAGCACACAATCATCCGGATCATGATAATGCCATCCCTGTTCTTCAGCCATACGTCGCCCAAGAGAGGTTTTCCCCACTCCAGGAGGCCCGCTAATACAAATCACTTCCTTCATTTTTATAAAGATTATTAATTAATCCCCCAATATCCGCTGTTCAATTACCTCGGTTTTCAGCCGCCCCAAATCTTCTCGCGTGAAATTCACAATTCGTTTCCAACCCTCGTCCAAAGAAGGGGCTTTTCCTTGTGACTTAACACGAATTAATTCTTTAACATCCTCCCGCCCCAAAGGTCCTCTCCCATTTCTTATAACCGGCTGAATCGATCGTTCATCTGCTACACGTAACAATTCTTCATCTGGTGCAAAAATATCCACCAAAACCGGATCGAGTCGTTTTGCTCTCAGATCCTCAACTACATGCTCCCGAATCTTCCTTACATGTAACAACAATGAAATTCCTACCCGAACGTCTAAAGACAACTGCTGAGCCTGAGAAAAAATATGTTCCGCACAATAATTTCCCATAAGATTATAAAATAGCTGTTGAAATTCAGGGCTATCAGAGTATCCAAACTGCAAAAAAGCAGAATCCAAATAAAGCGGGCGCAAAATTTCTCTCTCCGAGGGAGAAACCGATGGCCAGAGAGCATTCAACAACTCAATAGGATCTTGAGGCATTTCATAAACACACTCATCTAAGTCAAAACACTTCCACCCCAACTCAGACTCCAATCTACGAACCAAAGTCGATTTCCCCGCGCCAGGAAGTCCTGAAACACAATATACTTCAAAGGATGGCTCTAAAACATCTGGATCATTCATTCGATCTCTCATTTTCCATCCATTAAAATACGCCGTTCAAATTCCTCAATCCCCATATCGTTCAACTGATCTCGAGAATATGAATAAACCCGTTCCCAACCCTCATTGAGAGAGGGCGAAGAAGAAGAAGAATAACCATGCGCCAAAACAAGTTCATTTGGAGGAGTGACACAATAATCCAAAGAAGCTCTTTCTATTCTTTCTTGAGCTGTTCTGAGTAAAGCCTCAAGTGATGCGGTAACCTCAACAACCACTGGATTAACTGCACAGCTTCTCGCTACTTTAACTCTCTGAATTCGTTCACTCTTTACAAACATCTGAGAACATACAACCACCTTTGATCGAGTAGAAGAAACCAAAATAGCCGCTTCTTTTACTAACTGATTTAATTTTGCATCAATATATGGAGCCGTAAGCAAATTTATATTTCCCTTAAAAAATCGAGAAAGAGCCTCTTCATCTCTTCCCAAACTTCTAAATACTTTTTGGTGATCTGAAGGAAGAAACGGATAAAGAGCTTCAGCCACAGCTACAAAAGTTTGAGGAAAATTCAAAAACAATAAATCTGAATCTACATGTACCCACCCTCTCTCGTGCCGTAAACGATTTGCCAAAACTGATTTACCAGCCCCAGGTAGTCCCATTAGGAAAAAAAGTTCTGGTTGCCTATGCTCTGCCATTTAACACGCAAATTAAAACAATTGCATAAATACAAAAAAACAAAACAATGTCAAAAAACTTTTGACAACTCCCCCTCTTTGACCTACACTACGGTCCGATGCCAAACGATTTCGACAAAAAGCTTCGAGAAATCCGGAAAAACCGAGATGTTTCTTTTTTCGATTTGTGCTCTATCGATGATCTCACCGACGCCGACGTCAAACTCCTGTTTGATCTGGCCCGAGGTTTTCGAGAATCCGAAACGCACAAATTCAAACTTGGCGAAGGGATCTCTATGGCCAACGTCTTCTTCGAAGGTTCCACCCGTACCATGTCCTCCTTTACTCTGGCAGGCATGCACCTGGGCATGGATGTGGTCAGTCTGAGCCAAAACAGCTCAGTCAAAAAAGGAGAAACCTACCTCGACACCCTCGAGACCCTCGCCGCCTACCACGTAAAAGCCTTCGCCATTCGGTCTTCCGAAGCCGGTCTTCACGAAAAACTCAAACCCCATACCCCCGCCGCCATCGTAAACGCCGGAGACGGCTGGCACGAGCATCCCACCCAGGGACTACTCGATGCTCTCACCATGGTCGACCACGTGGGCAAAGATTCGCTTAAAGGAACCAATATCACCGTCATAGGAGATATTCGCCATTCACGAGTCTGGGGATCCTTAGTCCGAATCATTAATAAACTAGGAGGCAAAATAACCCTCTGTGCCCCCGAAACATTGCTGCCCGACCAGGTAGAAAAATTCGGAATAAAAGTTGAAACCCAGGTTGAAAAAGCCATTAAGGGAGCCGACATTGTTTACTGTCTTCGAGTTCAAGAAGAAAGAGGCGCCAAAGGCTTTGTCCCGAATCTAAAAGAATACGCCAAGACCTACTGTCTGACAGAAGAAAGGTTTAATCTCGCCAAAAAAGGCGCGATATTTATGCACCCGGGTCCAGTAATCAGAAACGTCGACGTCCACACCAGCTTAGTGGCTCGACATCCTCAATCCCGAATCCTCCGCCAAGTAGAAAACGGTATGGCCATCCGAAAAGCCATCCTGTGGTGTGTGACTCAGCGATTCGACGGAAAAGAAAAACCGTATGAACTGTTTTAAGATGAATGATCAACCCCCAACCTCCGTGCCAAAGGGAACTCTCCCGGCTCTGAGAGGTCGTTCATTCCCTCACAAAATATCTTCCCCCACCCTCTCTTATAACAAGAGAGGGTTCAAAAATTGTTAATTGTTAATTGCCAAAGCCATGAGTCTCCTCATCACCAACGGTCACATCATCGATCCCGCCAACAAAGTAAATGAAGTCAGCGACCTACTGATCGAAAAAGGGAGCATCGCAAAAATCGGAAAGAACCTCAAAGCCAAAGCTGATAAAACCATTGATGCCAAAGGACTCTTGGTTACTCCAGGGCTCATTGATCTGCAGGTGCATTTTCGCGAACCAGGACTCGAAGGCAAAGAAACCCTCGAAACCGGATCAAGAGCCGCACTAGCCGGAGGTGTAACCTCGGTCGTCACCATGCCCAATACGGGGCAAACCAGCGACAACGCTAATGTGATCCACTACGTAAAAAACCAAGAAAAAAAACTCAACCTGATCAATCTCTTCCCCACCGGAGCCATTACCCCAGACCTCAAGGGAGAGACCCTCGCTCCCATGTGGGAAATGCATCAGGCTGGAGCCATCGCCTTCACCGATGACGGGTACGATGTTCAAAACGAAGGTCTACTTCTGAAGGCTATGAAATACGCACACACACATGGCTACCTGATCATGAGTCACTGCGAAACCGCCGACCTCACCGAAGACGGCGTCATGCACGAAGGCTGGGTATCGACCCAATTAGGCCTCCCCGGAATCCCCGCAGAATCAGAAGATCTAGCCGTCTGGAAAAACGTCCTCTTAGCCGAAAAATCAGGCGCCCGACTACACATCCTGCACTGCAGCACAGCCGGAAGCATGGAGGCCATGCGATACGCAAAAAAGAAAGGACTCTCACACATCACCGCCGAAGTCTCGGTGCAGCATTTTGCGCTCACCGACGAAGAAGCTCTCGGCTACAACACCAACGCCAAGATGTACCCCCCTCTCCGATCCGAGGACCATCGCCAGGCCATCATCGAAGGAATCAAAGAAGGGCTCGTAGATGCCTTTACCACCGATCATGCCCCCCACGGCGAACTCGACAAACTCCACCCCTTCGCCTCAGCCGCTTTTGGATCGACAGGGCTGGAAACTTCTTTTGCCACTATGAACACCTACCTGGTGAAACCAAATCACATCACCCTCGAGGAAGGAATCAGCAAAATGACCAATCAACCCGCCAAAATTATCGGAGTAAAAAAAGGAACCCTAAGCATTGGAGCCGACGCCGATATCGCCCTCTTCGACCCCCAAAAAGAATGGACCGTCGATCCTGCCCAAAGCGAATCCAAAGGAAAAAACTGCGTTTTCAACGGAAAGAAATTAACCGGAAAAGCGATCCACACTATTGTGGGGGGAGAAGTGAAGATGGAAAAAGAGGTTCTGTAGAGCTCCTCTTCCCCGGTTGCGAACTCCCACCCGATCCTTCATAATCCTCCTCGATGCAAAAACCAAAAAAAGAAGGATTTTCTATTGTCGAACTTCTGGTCGCCATCGCCATTGTCGGCATCATGGCCAGTGCTTCTGTTCCCAGTGTCACACGAGGGTTTACCCGCTCAAATTTTGAATCCGACACCAATCAGGTCTGGAGCTTAATAAACGAAGGCCGCACCAACGCACTGGCCTCAAAAAAATGCCCCCAAGGTGATGAATCTGGAACCTGGCGCGTAACCTATACCCCCCAAAAAATTGAACTTTTTTGTGCTTCTGAAATTCTAGACGCACAAGAAGAACCACTTCAACAACACATCAAAACAACCACCCTCCACAACGGATTTATGCTGGACAAAACTCCCGAAGGAGCCGAAGGACTCGAACACATCAGTCCCACCATTTCCTTCCTGCCCCAAACCGCCCAAATTGTACTAGACGGTCTCAACGAAAACTTTTCACTTCAGATAAAAAGTCTCACCCTAGAAGAATGCGTTCGAGTCTCCGTGAACCGAATCGCCGGCTTCCCCTATCGAACAGAATTCAACAATCTAACCTGCAACTAAACTCTCCCCCAAAAAGCACCTCATAAAAATGAACCTCAATAAAATAAAATCCATCCCCAAAAAACTCTCCCGGGTTTACCCGGCGACCTGTCCGCCAAAGCGGTGGAAATACGTGGATGTAATGCGTAGGGGGAAGTTATGGAAAAATATTTCAACAATCCGAAGCCGCGGAGAAACCATTACCGAAGTTATGGTCGCCATCGCAATGCTGGTTCTCATCATGACCTCCGTTTTTGGAGTCCTAAAAAACGCCATCAGCTCCAACGTCAACGTCCGAAACCAAATTGTGGCCCTCAATATTGCCCGAGAAGGAATCGAAGGCGTTCGCAATATCCGAGACACCAACTGGCTCAAGTATTCTGGAGATCGCCGAGGAAAATGGCTTTGTCATGATACCCCCGAAAACGTTAATACCTGCCTGGGAGATATTGCGAGCGAATCACTTTTATCTACCGGCACCTACAAACTCGACTTTCTCCCCTTCCCCGATCCCGAAAACAAAGAAGGCGAACGATACTTTTTGGTTTCGGTCCCCAGTCCAGCAGACAAACCACTTTCACTCGAACAAACCGAAAACAACAACCCAGAAGTATTCGAGCCCTACCGCCTCTTCGAAAACCCAGAAACCAGCCGATTTACCCACATAACCGATCAGAACTATCGAGGCACCGCCTTTCACCGACAAATCGAACTAAAAGTACTCAACCCTTTTTCCGAACCGCTTCCTACTTTTTGTGACGGAACGGTCGTCGAAGGAGAGCCCGAAAAAGCAAATTCCTGCGCCAACGGTCGAATGCACGTGGTTTCTCGTGTTGAGTGGAAAGAAGGAAAATCCGTCCACTCCGTCACCCTCGAAACCTACCTCTACGATTTTTACGAAAGAGGCAATTACTAATAATCCCTTTCTTGATATAAGAGAGGGTGGCGAAGCGTCATGCTAAAAAGCACTCTCTACTCTTTGTTCTCTACTCTTGACTCTAAATAATGCCCAACAAAACTGCCGCCTTCTCGCTCATAGAACTCCTCGTGGCCATCGCCATATCGGCTGTAGTAATTACGGCAGCCATGGGAACGGTCGGCCAAATATACTTTACGCAGAAAAAAATCCTCGCCTCACAAGACTTTTACAACGAGTCTCGTTTTTTGATGGAACGAATTGTCCAGATTGCACGAAACAACACCATCGATTTTGATCGCTACTTTGAAGAAATCGGGCCCGTCCCCGATCAATGTCCACAGTTTGATACGCGCCAGGTCCCCGATAACGCCTCAAATCAAACCGACCAGGACAACAAAAAAGATCTCACCTACCCCTCTTTTTTCTACTGGGATACCAACGGAGACGGCACTCCCGATCGAAACTTAGGAGGCGCTAATCCAGACGGAACCATCGATCCCTGTACCAAAACATTTTATCCCTGGGTAACCCGCGACCGAACCTCAAAAGAAAAAACCTACGACGAAGTTCAGGGAAGAATCAATACGCTTTATCTCATAAACGGAGACCGAACCGTTCGTACCGCGATTCGAGAAACCTTCAACCCGCCCAAAGAAACCGATCTCAACAAAATCGAAATACAACGTCAGATCGGAGCCGACACCGACAACGACGGACTCCCCGACCTCTGGGGACCACGTCCCATTCCCCCCATCTACAACATCACTCCCTACTGGGACGCACAAAATGAGGTCTGCATGATGAAATCCGACACCGCCGAAGGCACCAAAGAATACCCCGTCTACGGCAACAAAAACTCTCAAACTTTCTGCCAAAGAGCCCATGACTGGACAGTTATTTCTCCCGACGCCATCGAAATCCAACACCTCACTTTTAAACCCTCTCCCGACCGAGACCCCTTCTTGTCTTTCCGAAACAACGCCACCCAAACTCACCCCCACGTATTTATCTCGCTAAAAACCAAACTCAAATACCCCGACCGATTCGGATTCGAAGAAAGGAATCTCCCCTTTCTCTCTCTCCAAACCGCTGCTTCATCGCGAGTGTTTGGAGATGGACGGAAATAGGTAGACAGCGTTCAAAGGGTATTAGGTAGTAGGTATAAGGTAGTAGGGGGAACCAAGAGGTGCAAATCACGAAGGAGCAGGGCTGTGCCCTGGTCCGTCTAGTTCCAACGTGACAATTTTCCCAAAAATAACTACGATCCCCCCCGAAAAACGTCTTCTCCCCCCCAATACCTACTACTTTCTACCTACTACCCTCCCCCAAAACAAACTCTTTGCCTCATCTACAAATTATCAATTCCACTCTCAAAGCACTCATAACCCCCTTCCCCATGATCCTCCGTTTCCCGCCCTCTCCTACCGGTCTTCTCCACCTCGGTTCAGCCCGAACCGCGCTTTTCAACTACCTGTGCGCCAAACATAACGACGGAGAAATCGTATTCCGTTGGGAAGACACCGATCGAGAAAGGTCCAAAACCGAGCACGAAACCGAGATACTCGAAGGACTAAAATGGCTGGGGATGGACTTTGAAAAAGAGTCTGGAGTACTACACCGTCAGACGGAAAACGAAGCCTATCACAAAGAACAACTACAAGTATTGTGGGAAAAAGGAGCCGCCTTCCCCTGCTTTGCGACCAAAGAAGAACTCGACGCACAAAGACAAAAAGCCCAAAAGGAAAAGACCAATTTTGTCTATTGGTCGGCTTCACGCGACGAAGACCGAGCCACGCTTGAAAAAAAAATGGCCGCAGGCGAAAACTACGTCTGGCGACTAAAGGTGCCCAAAGATCAGACCATCATCTGGAACGATCTGATCCGAGGCGAAATCGCCGTAGACACCAATACCATCGGCGACTTCGTCATTGCCCGAAGCGATCAATCCATCCTCTACCCCCTGGCCAATGTCCTCGACGATTATCAACAGGGCATTACACACGTTCTCCGGGGCGAAGATGGAATTTCCAATACCCCCAAGCAAATTTTGATTTTTAAAGCGTTCGAGGCAAATACACCCGAATACGGACACATCCCACTCGTCTTAGATCAACGAAAAAGAAAACTCTCCAAACGAAACGTCGAACCAGGCGTCTGTGTTCTTATATCAGACTTTCAAAAACAAGGCTTCCTCCCTCAGGCCGTAGTAAACGGCCTGGCTTTCTTGGGCTGGAACCCCAAAAGTACCGACGAAATATTCAGTCTGGAAGAGTTGATCAAAATCTTTGATCTTAAAAACGTTAACCCCGCAGCAGCACAATACGATTTCGAAAAAATGAAATGGTTCAACCACCAGTGGATGAGAAAACTCTCCGTCGAAGAAATCATAACCGCCTACACGAATTTCCAAGGCGAAGGCGAAATCATAGAAGTCTCAGAAACAGATTCAAAATTAACCAAAGCCGCCTTCGAAGAAGCCCGAGAAAAAGCCCGCACCCTCCCCGAACTAACCGAAACCCTCACTTACCTCATCCAAGACCCCGGCTTAGACGAAACCAAACTCGAACACCAAAAAATGAAGATCGATCTCCCACAGGCCAAAAGCATGATCCAAGAAGCGCTCAAAATGGTACAAGCCATCCCCGAAGATCAATTCAATCGCGAAGTAATCCGCGCAAAAGCCGTCGAAACCATCGCCCGATTAGAATGCAAAAACGGCCAATTCCTCTGGCCGTTTCGAGTCGCCCTCTCCAACACCGAAAGGTCTTCTGGCCCCTTTGAGATTGGGGAAATTATTGGAAAAGAAGAGACGGTGCGAAGATTGGAGAGAGGAGTTAGTTAGGACTGATTCCTTTTGAAATGACTATTCCTTCCAGAAGTCTTAGGTTGTCTTCGTCTTGGAGCAACAGAGGATTTCACCACTCGATTATTCCCCATAATAGAACTTAAAACTCCAGGAAGAGATTTGTTATCAACCGGATTCACACTGTGTGTTCTGGCAATCCCCCTAATGAGCTTCGCCATCGCTTGATGCATATTCATCTTCTTATCCTTCACAACCATACTTCTAAGCGTATCTTTTATCAGATTTTCCTGCATACCTCTAAGCGTAATATTGTAAGGTTTATTTTGCAAAACCCTTTTAATACCTGACATAACCTGAATTGGAATCGGTACTTTATTCAGTTTTGGCCCTTTCATTGGACTATTTGGACTATTTTGAATTGGATTATCAGGCCTTCTTTTTGGAACAACCTTTGTCCATTTAATAACTTTTTTTGCAGTTTGTTGTGGAGTTTGACCACCTTCACAATTCTTTTGCGACGCGTCTCGTATAATCTTCATCATCCAACCTCGATCGACCTTTTTCTTAGGATTAAACACATTAAGATCCCTCAAAATTGCCTCAGCCGCTCCTGCATTTCGAAGCTGAAGGTTTGAATAAGCAACTCGAACCTCTCCTTCTGTCGGGTTATTCACATTAAATTCTGAAGACGATGGACATTCCTTACTCATTATTTATCACTTAAAAAATAATATAACTACAAATTATCAATCTCCGCCTCCAGCGCCACCACAGAACTTCGTTCCTGAGCCTTGTTCTGTTCTTCCTGCTCGGCCACAATCAACTTATGAAGCTCCTGATAAACCTTCGCTTCATACTTTGCTTCTTTCAGTTTCTGCTGAAGTTCAGCTTCAGTCAGGTTAGAAAGATCTGTTTGTGACTGGTCTTGAGCAACCGCTTGAGTCATAATTAAGGAAATTAATCAGATCATTATACCACAAACAAGGAGCAAAAACAACCTCATGAAACATCCTTCCCCCAATTGTTAATTGATTATTGCTAACTGTTAATTGATAAAAATGCCCAACGATCACCAAGCCTACGCCCTCCACCTCCTCTCAACCCGCGAGCACAGCACCGCAGAGCTCGAAAAAAAGCTCAAAAAACGCTTTCCCGAAGTTGATGAAAAAGAAATACAAGAAATGATCAAAGATTTTATTCAAAAAGGATGGATATCCAATGAGAGATACTGCGAAAGCTTTATCCACGACCGAATTCTCTCCACTCGTTCCGGCCCCAACAAAATCAAACTCCAACTAATCAACAAAGGCATAAAAAACGAACTCGCCGAAGCAATGCTCACCCAACACTATTCCCCCGAGCATCAACTCGAAGTAGCCACTCCCCTAGCGGAAAAAAAGCGAACTGAATTAGAGCGACGAGGCAAAGTAAAATCCGAGTACGAAATGAAGGGGAAAATCGTGCAGTATTTGTTGGGGAAAGGGTTTGGGATTGAGGTGGCAACCAAGGCGGTTACGGTGTAATCGCTGTAGGGCGGACACGTAGGTCCGCCCTAAAAACCAAATGTAATCACCCCTTCCATTTTCGTGGATTTTGCTGGATGTACTGGCGAATACGAAATAACGAACGTTCATTACGAATGACATGTTCGTAATAATTGCGGTGCCAAAATCGCCCATTAAACGAGCGATAAATTCCCCGTTTCACCCCCCGGATATATTCGTTGGTAGTCATCGTTTTATACCACTGCAACACCCCCTGTAGGGGCGGACCTGCGTGTCCGCCCTTACAACAATCCCACACAAAATCACCACCATCCGATTTACCCAGAACAACATTATTAGTGTTTGGGCAGACACATGGGTCTGCCCCTACGGGTTGGGATTGGGGGGAACGAATATTTACAATCCCATGGATATGATTGGGCATAACCACAAATGATCCTAATCCCACATGGGGATATTTTGATTCCAATTTATACCACCATTTTTTCACCATCCTACCAGCCCGATTCAAAAACATTTCCCCATGTCGGACACATCCCAACAAATGATCCTTATTCTGTGTGCAAATCGTCACAAAATACATCCCCTCCTGCGAATAATCATACCCCTTCAAACGAATCGAACGCCGACTATAAAAACGCCCCATATGAATAAATTTAAAAAAATCCCCTATATTTTTTACTTGTACGGGCGGACCCAGGTGTCCGCCCTAAAAATACCCCCTCCTACTCTAAACACGCCCTCCCATCCCCCTCAGAAATCACCTCAATATCCGTAAACGCCGAATAGGGAATATGATCACGCTTTAAAAATCCAAACAACCAGTAGGGCGTCATCCAACTATCTCTATATTCAATACGCCCTGAACAACCATGTACATAATAACCATTAATTCGAGCAATTTCGCCCTTCGAAAGCTCTCCAAAAAGATAATAATCTCCCAAAATTAATCGTGGTGTGGGCGAAATAAAATGCAAATAACCTTCCCCCGTCACAACACTTTTCACTTTTGAGAAAGCTTCTTCTGAATGAATATCAAATCTATTCTCCTGTACACCATAACCAGGATACCACCGCAAATAAATACGATCCCTAAAAAGACACAAATACAAAATAGTAAACAAAGATAATAACAATAAAACTAAACACACTATTCTGTGCTCTTTAAAAAACACATTCAATTTTTTCATAAGTAAAAATATTAATAATTTCTCTTATTTCAGAGAGACACTATCTTTTCCCCTTTTCAATAAACTCAACGAAGCCAAACGCCCCTTATCTTCCCCCCATGTATTTCTAAGGTTCTCTTTTAAATATGCAAAATATCCATCCGGCCTCATTCGCGAATAAGATTCATACCAACCTCCACTCGGCTTCAAAATGCCTGCCTGAACCAATCCCTCATCAACCGTAGTCGTACACTGGTTCCCAAAAATACTATACTCCCCCATATCTGCATATAAACCATCCCAATAATCCTTCAGTTTACCAAACTGCTCAGAAGTCACCTCTGTATCAAAACGATACGTATCATTAGGAATACGATTTAAGCGGTTCATAATATCATCCAGACTTGCATTTCCATTCTCTGAATACCTTGCATCCCACCAAGGAGCTGCTGGAGATCCCTTATAGTCATAAGTTGGGCCATAATCATAAAACTCATTCTCCAAAGCAATACCCGTATGCCCACTCAAACCTTTTTTTCCATAAAAGGATTCAAAAATACTCATTGACGGCATTTCAATAATCACCGAAATCCGCTCCTCCCCATTCGGATCCACATACTTCAATGGATTATTCCCTACATAGCTATACTTATTAAAACTCTGTGGATCGGTCGGATCCCCCTCCCACGGATCAATACTCATAAACCGTCCCACTTCAGAATCATAGTATCGAGCTCCAAAATAAAACCACTCCGATCCCGCATCCTGTTCTTTATCGGTAAATGTATACGTCCCCTCATATCCCCCCTCAATCTCTGAACGCACGGAACCAAAAGGGCCATAGACCATCTTTTGCACCACCTCTCCGTTTTCATCCGTCACCAAATTCATTCCCCCCAAATGATCAGCCTGATAAAACACCCAAGCACCCGCAATTTCAGATGACTGTACTTGAGTCTGAGAATCCGTTGGAAACGTAGATTCTTTCGCTCTCGAACGCTTTTTATTTCGACGAACTCGCTTCTTTTGCCCTGATCGCTTCGGCACTTCTTCAGTCCGTTGCCCCGCCAAAGCGATTAATTCCGCTTCTTCCAGCGCACCAGAAACCGTTAATCCCCCATCCGACTCCCAAGTAGCTACCCTTCGTTGATCCACAAAAACATGATGACGTACCACCGTCCCCTCAATTTCAAAATACCGATTTACATACCAGGTTGTTGTGCCCACTCCATCAGGAATAGAGGGCAAAAGGAAATCCGTCGCAACAGTCGTCGTGGGAGATTCCAAAATCGTTTCGGTTGTTTCTACCACTTCCGAAGTTGGTTCAGTAAAAACAGTCGCCTCCGACTCAACCACTGCTTCTTCCCTCACCGTTTCAGGAGGCACCTCCACCGCCAAAGCCTCAGACGTTGCTTCTTCTACCAAAGGTTCTCCATATCTCAAAATTTTCCCCTCCTTCACTACAGAAGTCAGCGCCTCATTCACCGGTAGTGCAGCCAAAAAATCGACAAAAGCTCGTCCCTCACCAAACCATTTAGCCAAAACCGAAGTCACCATGGGAGAAGAAAAACTCGTCCCATCCATCATTCCATATCCATTCCCCAACACCGTCGTCAAAATATCAACCCCCGGGGCTACCAGGTCGACACTCTCGTCTCCGTAGTTACTAAAATAAGGCAGCTGTCCTGATTGATCTTCGGCTCCTACCGACAGAATATTCGGCAAATCATAACCCGCCAGATACGTCGGCTCCAGATCGTTATCCACCCCGTAATTTCCGGCCGAAGCCACCACCATCACTCCTTGACTTTGGGCATACTCAATCGCTCCCCGAAGCGCCTCAGAATACGTAGGACCACCAAGACTCATATTTATGATATTCGCCCCATTATCTACGGCGTAGTATACCCCATTCACCAACGCGTCCAAAGGAATAAGCCCATCGGTCGTACAACACACCCGAACCGACATAATCTGTACCTGATTTCCGCCCACGCTCACGATCCCCATTTCATTCCCAGTCACCGCTCCCACCACACCAGCCACAGCCGTTCCGTGCACCTGGTGATCACTCGGGAAAGGATCCGGATCATGGTCAATAAAATCATAGCCTCCCACACAAACATCATTCCCCCCAGAAGTTAAAACACACCCCTCTCCTTCCCACTGATTCGCAACCAAATCCTCATGTCCAAAATCCACTCCCGCATCCAAAACAGCCACCACCACGGGAGCCCTATTCGACGCTCCCTCAAGATTCACTTCGTTATGCTGTATCACCTGCGCCACTCCCCACTGAGAAGACCACATCGGATCAGTCACCTGATCCAGAGCAAACAAGTAGTTGGGTTCCCACTTTATTTTATCCAACTCCTGAGGGGAAAATTCTTCCTCCAATTGAATCCTCGTATCCTCCTCAATCTGCAGATTCAACTGTTTTAATCGTTCTCTTTGGGCCCGAATATCTTCTTTTAACATGCTTCTTTCACCAGAAGCAAACCTCTGACCGGCTCTTTTTTTCTTTCCAACAAAATCCTGAATTTTGGCACCTTCAGTCCGATACTGCTGCAATTTTTTTCGAACCGCCAAACTCTTCTTCATCTTTTGATCAAGCCGCTCAATCCGAGATTTAAAACGTTTCTTTTCCCGCTCTTTCAAATCGATCTTCCACTGCAATCGCCCTCGCTCAAGCTTTCGTGGGTTTTCTCGCTGGTCTGATCGCCCCGCCTGCGCCACTTCATATTGAGAAATCACTACTTGATCAGAAACCCGTGAAGTTTCTTCCGATTCCAAGAGGGTCTTTTTAATCCGGTTCCCCTGATCATCATATTCATACTCCAGTGTAGTTGTGCCATCACTCGATCGCCTTAACGTTCCAGTGGAATTCCATTCATGCTGCCAGTTACCATTCTCAATCACATTCCCAGCCGCATCATATCGATACGATTTTGGGCCGGCCAAAGAAACCGCGTGAGGGTGGAGTGATTCATAAAGAAAATCTCCCACATCAGATCGGTTCAAAATATTCCCCACTCGATCGTACTCAATAGTCCTCAGTCCCGATCCCACATCAAAAGTAGTCAATCGACTAAGGTCATCATAGGTGTACTGATCCTCTCGGACTACTTCCCCCTGATTACTTTCTCTTACGCCCAAAACATTCCCCAGCAGATCATATTCATACACCAACCGTTGTATTTCTACACCGTCTTTTTCCGACTTCCTCGAAACCAAACGATACAGCTGCCCTTCATCAAATTCATCCCTCACCACAATCCCATTCCCATAAGTAGTTCGTTCGGCCTCCCCTACCAAATGATAATCAATATCCGAAATAATCACGCGATTGCCTTGAGTAATTCGTTCAACGCGTCCTTCCGGCGTATAATAATACGTTCCTTGCTGACCATCTGGATAGGTAATTCCCATCAAATTTCCCACTAGGTCATAAGAAAAAAACGTCTGGTACTCGCCCCCATCCAAGATCACCAACTCGGATTTCACCCGCCCCAAAGCATCATAGCCCCAACGCTTTTCAAAATCCGCCCCCACAACACCGGTCTTTCGTCCCTTTCCAAAAGGGCCTTCATCATAGCGGTAGGAAAACAAAACCCTATCGGCCCCTTCATCTCGCTGCGCCAAAGCCCGATCCAAGGCATCATACGAAAAGGACAAAGTCTTCCCTCGAGGATCTCGTTTCTCAATCATATTCCCATTTTCATCATATTCAAATAAATACAAGCCAGGAGTCACATTACCAACTTTATGCCACAGACTCTCAACTCTCTTTCGACCCAACAAATCAAACTGCTGAGTCTTTATCTGACCTTCAGCGTTCTGGAACAAAACAATATTCCCATTCCCATCATATTCATAGCCGGTAACCAGTTCTTCCTCCTCCAAATATTCAATCACCTCGACCAACTGATCTCGAGCATCAAACAGATACTTTTTGGGGTTTCCAAGCGGGTCGATGATGGTCTGAGACCAGTCATCATAAATCTTTCTCGTTACCCCCAAAGCATTTCCCTGTCGAACCATTCGATTTAAGGGATCATATCGATATTCATGAGAAGCTCCCTGAAAAGCCTCCGAATCAAAACCCATCCCCTGCCCCTCCCGAGGTAAATACTCTCGCTTCAAATTCCCCACCTCATCATACGCCCATCCATTCACCCGAAATCGATCCTCACCTTCAGTTTTATGCCTTTCCTGAATCACTCGTCCCAAACCATCAAGGTAAGACATTTTTTCAAACACTAAAACTTTGTCAGATTTATCAAGCACCTGAGGATAAGATCGCTCCAAAATCGAAGTCGGAAAATGGTAGTCCTCATAAAGCCACTCATGAGCCGTCAAAAGATCGGTTCCATTAAGAGGGTTAGCCCTCTGTATCTGCAACACTCTTCCCCAACGATCCAAAACCACTCGCTGCGGAACATCGTTGGCATCGGTTATCTGGGTCGGAACCCCAAAAGCCAAATCGTACGTATAAAACTTACTGTGCCCCAACGCATTGATCTCATTGATTGGATACAATCCCTCATCTCCATACACAAAACGTTGTTCGGTTCCTCGGGGAGAAACATACCTCACCAATAATCCTTCCGGAGAATACTGCGCCTGCTCGGACAAATAAACCACCTCCCCTTCTGCAGTTACTAGCCGCTCATATCGGGTTAAGTCCCCCTTATCCACTCGCCCATGTTCCAAATCATCATAGAAAAAAAGTTCCTTCCCCAGCACCTGACCCGTTCCACCAAAACGATTTTTGAAGTAAGGAAAAACACTCAAAGAACCGGTCGAATCGGTTGCATAAGCAATCTCTTCAATCACGCTATCCCCCTCCACATCCAAATAATCCCCTAAAGGATTCATTCTCTGAACCTCGCCCAAATCGGTCTGCCGACTCAAGAGACCTTCGGAGGTATACTCAAACAGTTGAGCTCGGTGCTTTCCTGTCGAATTCCCATCGTAATCGGTCGTTACTTCTTGAGCCAAAAAAACCAAAGATCGTTCGCGGTCTCCTTCTGATCTCGGCAAAGAAAAACGATCCCATTTTCGAACAATATCACGATAGACTTTTCCCTGATCGTCATACTGAATCTCTCGATAGATGTGTCCCTTTTTGTGACGATGATCTTCATATTCTCCCTCATCCGATCCATCGACCGACCCCTCACTCTGATGAAAAGAAAAATGCTTCTCATTCCCCAAAGGGTCCGTAAGGGTGACTCTTCCAAATCCTACAAATTCACGCAAAAAGGCATTCTGAACATCGTAAAAATAATGCCCCGCCTCATAGTCATAACGCGTAAAATTAAAGTCTGATTCTTCTCCCGCCTGTACTCCTACCCGAGCCACCACATGCGCCACAAATGGCAGATGCGTCGTCAACTCTCCCAGCGCATCTCGATCCCACGTAGTGGGTCGATATTCAAACTTATAACGTCCTCCAAGAGGGGTTTTGACTTCTCGAAGCGCATGTAAACGCCCCTCACTCCCCGCCTGATCAAAGTACGAAAAAGTCGTAGGGTTGAGCACAGACTCTCCAGAACGAACATAAATATCTTTTAAGCGATAAATCGCCTCATTCACACGTTCGTGTCCCAGATCATAGGTTCGCACCAATCGGGATTCACCCGATTCAAAACTCCATATTTCTATCTGATCCAAAAGACGCCGATGTTCGGTTTTAAATCCCGGCTCATAAGAAACATGAGCATCTCTCTGCCCATATAAATATCGAACTTCAAAGATCCCCTCGTCCGCTCCAAACCCGGTATACCGCACCGAATCGGAATACACGACCCCTGCATCATGTGAATATGAAAAAGTCATATAGTTCCCCCGCTTATCCTCAATCCGCTGCAAATGCCACTGGTACACCTCAGAAGCATCTTCAGCATTTGTCTGACGAGACATTTCATCGGTCCCAAAATAATAACTAGTACCCTTTTCATCGATTACTTCCCATTGGTTATTGGAAAATCGGTACTCCCTCCATCCCCCGGTTCGTTCTACTTCCGAACGATAAATACGAGGATTTTCACTGATCAAAATTAACTCCTCGGACCGTCCAAAAATATCGGCTACAAACTCATCAGAGGTATACAACTGATCCGTCCCCCGTCGAGAAACCCGATATATAGAATTTCTGGGCAGATGCCATCCCAACCCAACCTCGGATCCAAAATGACGATCAAAACTGGAGTACTGCAAATATATCAAAGGCTCCATTCCCAAACGTCCCTTGGGCACCCATATCGGATACCGATAGGTCAAAGCCCCCGAAAAAAGATCTACTTCTTCCTGCCCCAAAAACCCACTCAGTCCCTGCTGGGAACTCATGTTTTCAGACGTAGAAGGGACCAATATTCCCGCCCCCCCAATTGCCTGAAGGGTCATAGTCTTCTCTTCCTCTACGAGATTCTCTTGTATAACTACCTCCCCTCCCTCTACAGCCCCTTCATCAGGAACTGAAGCAGTTTTATCTTGGGCCTGCACACTAAAACTCAGTCCCAAAAAAAACATAAATACGAAACCAGAAAAAAATTTCTGCATAAAAAAAAAGTTAAAAAAATCCCCCAGGGTCGATGGCAAAACCAACGACCCTACAAAAAACTAAACGCTTATTGATTCCAAAAATGAAGCTGAGAAATCACATCCCTCTACAAACGGCCTTTTATGTTTCTACAGAGAGAAACGAATGTATGAGAGTAATTTCCCCCTATTTCCTAATACCAACTTCCTAATACTTTTAATCTGATTTCGAGAAAACCTACCCCTTCAATAAAGCGTTTATCAACCAAAGTCTCATACCATCCGCCTACCCCGCACAATCCCCATAATACTCCACTCCATTAGGGGTATCTTTGGTGTAACAACGATAGGCTGTTTCCCATCCATTCCCATTGTTCAACACCACACATTCATTCGCGTAGGTAAACGCGACCGACTTTGCCAAATTGGAGGCATAGTACATTCGTGGATACCGTTTCGCATAAACATAATCCACCAATCCATCACCGTTTACATCTACGAACTGCTGAATTTTACTGGCTTCAGCCAGACTTGAAGACGTCGCAGTAGGAAAATCCTTAAAACTCCACGCCGCATTCTCGTTTCGAACCAACGAATGATTCCAGTTTTCCCAGTTGTCCAAACACGAAGGGTTTTCGGCTCCAGAGGCATAAAAAGAAAGTTCCGCTCCTGAGTTTTCCGAAGCCTGAACCGATTCTTCCACACCTCCAAAAACCGAAATAACCAGCATACCCGTAATCGAGAAAAAAATTACAGGCAGCAATACCGACAGCCGAAGGAAGCTTTTGTTCATTAAAAAAAGGGTTAAGAAATAAATAAAACAAAGCTAACCCACAAATTAAGAACAATTCCGCTCCGTCAAAAACAATTTTCCCAATTTCTTCATACTAATTTAAGGTTCAAACAAAGATCCCCCGGTAAAAAGCGGCTTAACGCGAAAAAACTTGTAAGCACATTTTTTTGCCAAAACTCGAAAACAAAGCTACATTCAAGCCTTATACAAAACCTCAATCCAAAATTGTTAATTGATTATTGTTAATTGATAATTGTCCTTTTCAATGGATTTAAATTACATCAAAACCAACATCGACCGAATCCTTATCTACGGATACGGTCGTGAAGGCAAATCAACCTACCGGTTTTTGTCTCGTCGGTTTCCCAAAAAACACATTCGGATCTTCGACGAAGATCCCTTTCGAGTCCCCGATTCTATCGGTTGCCCAAAATCCGATACCGTTCCCCCCTGCCTTCAGAGCAAGGGAGAATGTCACGTAGACCTGATTGTCGTATCCCCCGGAATCGATCGAAAAAAAATTGCTCACCTCAAAAACGTCCACTGCACCTCCAACACAGAAATATTTTTTTCCAGCCTGCCAGAGGAAAAAAGAAAAAACCTGATTGGGATAAGCGGAACCAAGGGGAAATCCACCACGGTAAAATTCTGTGCAGAAGTCCTACAAAAAGCCGAAAAAAGCACCGCTATTGGAGGAAACTACGGAGTTCCACTCCTCGATCTCTACGACGATTACCTCTCAGGAAAATACGAATATGTGGTAACAGAGCTTTCGAGTTTTCAGCTCGAAAACCTCCAAATCTCCCCGGGATACGCCATCTTTCTCAACTTCTTCCCCGACCACCTAGATCGCCACAAGACCGAAGAAAACTATTTCTCAGCCAAAGAAAATCTCTGGCGACATCAAAAGAGTACCGACTACTGTATCACGTCGGAATACTCAAAAGGGGTATGCAAAAAAACACATATTCCCTCCCAATGTTGTCCGGCGCCCCCACTAGAAGAACACTACTTTCCCCCTCAATCAATTTTTCGTGCCCCCCACATAAGAGCCAACTTCGGAACCATCAGAATCCTGCTCAAACTCCTGAATATTAACCCCCAAGCAATCGAACGAACCGCCAGGACCTTTCAGGGTCTCCCCCACCGACTCGAGCTTTTTACCACCAAAGAACAAATCACCTTTATCAACGACGCCATCAGCACCAACCCCGATTGCACCCGAATCAACGTCCAACACTTTGGTTCAAAACTCGGCTCCATCATTCTCGGAGGCCAAGACCGAATGAGCGACTTCACGCCCCTCATTCAAAATCTCAAAACCCTCGGCGTTCAGATCATTATTTTGGATTCTGAAATCAGCTCTCAGCTGACCAAAACCTGTCACGAACTAGGACTCACCCAGCCACATCAAGCCCAAAACCTCGACCACGCAGTTGAGCTCGCCTTTCGACACACCCCCCCGCACAAGATCTGCCTCCTCTCCACCGCCGCCCCCAGCTTTGGGCTGTTCCAAAACTTCGAAGAACAAGGGGATGCGTTCAAAAGGCTCGTAATGGCTTATTAAAAAACGGGGCCGAGCCAACGACCCCAATATCAACCGAAAGCGCCCGCCCCAACGCCCTACAGCAATCCTTTTTTGTACTTCTTCCACGTCATCCACCCTTCCGAGAGCGCAAAACCGGCATTGAGCAGGAAAAAAGCCAGAATAACGACATTGCTTTCAGTCACCAGATGGTCCTTTTGAATCTGAAAAAAGGAGCCAACCGTAAGCATCAAAGCTCCAACAAAGGAGACCATAAAAGAACGCCCTCCCCAATGAAGATTACTGAATCCAATGCTCAAAGCAGCAAACCCCAAGCTGGCCAAGATCAATGAGGGAACTTCCAAATGTCCCCCCCGGCATTTCACAACCAGGATGAAAAAAGCCACTACCATCATGGTTATTCCCCAAGCCTTAAAACGAATAAGGGATTGAGGAAGCCAAGCCAAAAGAGCGAGTCCCAAGGAAGAAAAAACGATGCCAAGTTGTCCCACCCAATAATTAAACACTCCTTCTTTTTGAGCCATAAAAAACATCAGAAGCGCTCCCCCCAAGAGTAAGGCACTCGACATCCGATACTGAGCTACTGGATCTTCAGCATCATTAACCAAGGCGAGACCATAACGCCCAAAAGCAATCGCCCCAATCCCCATCGTGGCCTGAAAAATCATACTTGCCGGCCCTGGAACATTTGTGAAGAACGTCATCCCCGCAAATAACCCTACCCAGCACAGGGCAAAAATAGAAACAAACGACATAGCTCACCTCACTTCACCTAAGAAAAGATTAATACTTAAAAGAACGCAAACAACAAATACAAGCCCCTCACGGAAAAGTCAAACACAACCACCCTCCAATACCTCCCTCACCTAACTGTTTGTTGCTTATTGTTTACTATGAACTCCCCCCTAGTCCTCCTGAAACAACTGCACCTTTAGCGGGCTCAACTGCAGTATCTCAATCTCGGCCATACACAAACTACACTCAATAATATTCTCCTCCACAGAATCTTCGAGCTCTGTTTCAAAACGTCCTCGACAATCAGGACAAAAAACTTTCATTATCTTCGATGTGTGTTGATGTGTGGAACCAGAATTTGTCATAAGCGTAAAAAATATTGTGACCTCAAATCTTTTAAAAAAGATATAAAAAAAATGCAAATGAAATCTGGTTGACAAAAAAAGAGGTCATAGAAAAAGATTAGTAAAAAAAGATAATTAATGTTTGTGGAGAAGAGAACGGTTTTGCAGGGAATTAGGAAGAAGGTATGAAGAATTACAAATAGCGTTAACATTTACCTCTTGGAGCCCCTTATACCTACTTCCTACTCTCTAATTCCCCCAAAAGCCCCTTTAATCCATACACCTCCTCCAACGCCTGCTTGGGGGTCAAGTCATCGGGATTTATCTGCGCCAAACGCTGTTCAACCTCCGATTCTTTTTGTACCTCCACTACCTTTTCCCGCACTCTCGGAACGGAAAATAAATTCGGTTCTTCTACCAGGTTTTCACTCTCAAGCCGGACCAATACTTCTCGTGCATTTTTGATCACTTCTTTGGGCACTCCAGCGCTCCGAGCCACCTCAATTCCAAAAGAATCAGAAATTCCCCCTTCTACAATTTTTCGCAAAAAGACCATTCCCTGTTGGTTTTGACTCACGGAAATATGATAGTTTTTGGCCCTCGGTTTTTCTTCGACCAGATCAATCAACTCGTGGTAATGCGTCGCAAAAAGAGTGTGGCACTTCACTCGATCATGCAGGTAATCCACAATCGCCCAGGCCAGAGAAATCCCATCAAACGTCGAGGTCCCCCGCCCTATTTCGTCCAAAATCACAAAGCTCCGATCGGTAGCCGCGTTCAAAATCGTAGCGGTTTCCATCATTTCCACAAAAAAAGTAGACAGCCCGCCCGCCAGATTATCACTCGCTCCCACTCGGGTAAAAATACGATCATACACCCCCATAACCACCGATTTGGCCGGCACAAAACACCCAATCTGAGCCAACAAGATAATCAGCGCATTCTGGCGCAAATACGTCGATTTCCCGGCCATGTTGGGCCCCGTTATCAAGTGCAAAGCTGAAGAATCCGCAAACAGATCAATATCGTTCGAAATAAAGGTCCCCTCTCCCACCTTTTCAACCACGGGATGGCGACCTTCTCGTATGACTAAATCGGCAAAACCATCAACCACTTCCGGGCAATTCCAACGTCCTTTAGAGGCCGTGAGCGAAAAAGTCAGAATCACATCGATTTCCGAAATGGCCCGAGCCACAGCCCCAATAGCCGTTACATATTCACACACCTGATCCCGAAGGTTCTGAAACAACTGATGCTCCAAATCATAGGCCATCTTCTGAGCGCCTAACACTTTTTCTTCGTATTCAGCCAGCTCGGGGGTAGTAAATCGTTCGGCATTCACCAAGGTCTGACGCCGGACCCAGCTCTCGGGCACCTTATCACTCTGAGCCTTGGAGACCTCCAAACAAAACCCAAAATTTTTCGAATACTTAATCCGCACTTTTGAATTCCCCGACTCTTCTTTTTTTTGGGCCAAATAATCCTCCAACCAGGCCTCGGAATCCCGCCCCAATCGGCGATATTCATCCAGCTCCGCATTGTAACCATCTTTAAAAATTCCTCCCTGTGTTATCTCCACCGGCGGAAGATCTATCAAAGCGGATTCCAACGCTTCAACCAGTGTCCCAAAACCATCAAAAGTCCCTGCTCGATCTAGTAAAAAATCAATTTCCGACTCCTGACAAAACGCCTTCAGATCTTCACAAGGCCTCAAACTATCTCGCAAAAAAGCCAGGTCTCTTCCCCCCGCTCGTCCCGTTACAATCCGAGCCAAAAGACGCTCCAGATCCCCAATGGGCTTCAACAATTTTTCCAGCTTTCCTCGTGTAGCTCCAGCAGAAAACAAATACGCTACCGCCTTTTGCCTTTGCTGAATCTGATCCACATTCAACAAAGGATTCGCCACCCACTGCCGGAGTCTTCGCGCCCCCATCGAAGTCGCCGATCGATGAAAAACCGAGATAAAAGGCGCCGCTCCCTCGGTGGTCATCAGCGGCTGAAAAATCTCCAAATGACGAAGCGTCTGCGCGTCCAAGATCATAATCTCGTCGGCCGAATACTTCACCAAAGACTGAATATGATCGAGCGCGGTTTTTTGGGTCTCCTGCAAATATCCCAACACCATCGCCGCACTCCGAACCAAGATCGAAAGCGTTTCCAGACCAAAAACCGAAACGTTTTTTACTCCAAAATGAGAAAGCAGTAACCGCTCCCCTTCTTTGTCTTCGAGATCTTTTCGCACCGTTATATGCACCCCTCCCAATTGATCCATAAAAGCCTCATCGGCAAAAAGTTCTCCTCCTACCAATACCTCACTCGGTGCAATCTTGTGAAACTCATCCAAAAGGGTCTTTTCAGAACCGAAAACCGCCGTCCGAAAATCCCCCGTACTCAGATCAGAATACGCCAATCCAAACTGCTCACCTTCCCGAACAATCCCCACCAAAAACGCATTTTCCTCCGGCACCAACGCCCCCTCCTCCAGCACGGCTCCCGGGGTCACCACACGCGTAACTTTTCGATCAATCGCCCCCGTTTCTTCGTTGGTTACCTGATCGGCCACGGCCACCTTGTATCCCGATTTAATCAACCGCTCCAAATAATCCTGATGCGAATGCATCGGTACCCCCGCCATCGGCATTTCATTATCTGTCCCCTTGTGTCGCGCCGTCAGAGTAATCCCCAATACCCGTGAACAAAGCAGGGCATCTTCAAAAAAAACCTCATAAAAATCTCCCAGCTGAAAAAACAAAATCGCCTCGGGATTTTCATCCTTAAGCATCTGATATTGGCGCTGAACAGGAGTAGACATTAGGATCAAGTTTGTACGGGCAAACTCAGGCGTCTGCCCTCTATCTCATACCAACTCCAGTAAACCACTTCCCTCTCAAAAATCAAACCCCACACATTGACAAAAAAGCAAAACAAATGTAATTAAAAACATATCAACCAACTTGTCCTCCAATACAACGTTGGCTGAATCAATTAACCATCGTTCTTTCACATATCTTCAGCACGGCCGAAAGCCAGTTTTTTTATAATAATTCCATCACTCTTCACTCTTTGTTCTTAACTCTTAACTCGAAAAAGTTGTTTGATCACAAAACTGGTTTCCCGCCTTGCTGAAGATCCGGCAAGTAGCTGCGTCCTCGACGCGGACCTTTGGATTTTGGCCTCCCCCGCCAGCTAAAATCGGTCGTCATCGACGGCAAAGAAGGGCTTTTTCTGGCAACAGAAACGAAGTGTCCTCGACACGAAAGACTCGATTTCAAAACGCCGCGTGATATGTTTTGATTCATTGGTCTTCGACCCTCAAAGAGTCGAAATGGGCGACCATTTCACCTCAACGCGTAGTACGGCGGATATCACCTCAACTTTCGCTCAAGAAGAGGAATATCATCATGGAGAGAATCAGATTTTCCGAACTGCCAGAAGCCCTCAAAGATCAGGCCGTAAGAGAGGCGATTGATCTTCTCTGGCCCGCAAAAGACTTCAAAACAAAGGCTGAATTTATCCGTCTTTTGGAGAGTCACGGCAACAAGGCCTGGCAAAAAGTCATGCAGGAAGAGATCACCTTCTACGCTGATATGTGGCAGGAGGTGACCACCGAACTTGGTCGCAAACGGCTCAACAAGATCTGGGAGGAAGAACAAAAACATGGGTTAGAATTCGATCCATTAGAACCTGAGAATTTCGGATCATGGACTACCCATCAAACCATCTCACAACGAAGTTTCTACGGATCGGGCGGCGGTACCTATCTTTTTTCACATCCAGGGAAGGAACACTCCATAGAGAATCTTCCCGAGGACCACTCCGTGCGAATCATGCACGAAACCTTTGCAAAATGTCCCGACAGGCAGTTCCAGGACATAGAAGGGAGAGCCTTCAGAGTCAGCATTGTTCACCCTGGTCCGGACCGTCCAGGATTCATGGCTGAATTCATGCCCCAAAAAAAGGTCGGCAACAAAACCGAAGATCCATTCCAGATGGACCTACGGATGGCCCTCTTGATCCATCAAATCGAAATGACTCAGGTAGATCACGAGTTCGTGGCCTTCTATTTCATCCAACACAAGGCCGAAGAGTTCGAAGATCGACAATCCAGGTATGCCTGGAGGGTCTGGTGGAAAACAGACACCGCTGCCACTCTTCCAAAGACCGTCTTCAATGTGGTCATGAAAGGACTGGGTCTGAACCCTGAAGACCCCCTACTTGCTTCGTAAGAACCGATGCATCAAAGCCGGTCCCCACCCTTTGGGGACCGGTCTTTTTCTTATGCAAAAATCGGAAAAGTTCCCCCAAAAACAATCCAAAAAGCCCAAGGAATACTCAAACTGCTTCTCGGTATTTACTAGTGCCCCCACCGCTTTGCCTTGAGCGTCTGCTCTACCATTTTTAACTCTTCCAAAGCTTCAACCACGGGCCCATCCCACAATACCCCCTCAGCAATCATTTCGTCCTCCCCCACCACCTGGGTAAAACCATCGAGGCCTTCCACCAATTCCAAAATAATTCCAAGTCTTTCCCGCAATTTCATCTGTTGTTCAACCAAAGCCTCAACCTCATAATGAGAAAAAAGCTGGCTCCACTTGGGCTCTCTCATTTTGGCACGATTCAATTCTTGATCCATCGCCCGCAACTCTTCTAGATGCAAACTCAGCATTTCTCGATCTTCTTCATTCTCTAGCGCAGGACATATAACTTTTACAATTCGATCTCCTACCATTTCAAAAATAACCCCATATCCCCGGTGCAACTTCATCATAAATCGTTCCCGAAATTGCCTTAAGGTATCTTCGGAATGTTGGTGTTCCACCAAGGGCCCAAAACCAACCGAAATCTCATTCCAGGGCAACGTCATTACCTTCCCCTCAGTTGCCCGAGTAAGCAGCTGTTCCAAAATCGATATTTTTCCCAGAGAAGCTTCCATAAGTCTAAAAAAACTAGTTTTTCTGATTCTTGATCCCCATAGCCCCTTCCAAAAGTTGAAGATCATCCAACAATCGAAAAAGAGACCCTGCTCCTTCTTGACCTACTTCATTCGGATCAAATTTCACATCCACGGTTATATCTTCTTCATTCATCACCAGTGCTACCCCCATATCTGTAACCAAGGTGGCTCTTATATTATCTCTCATCATCCGAAGCACCTCCAAAGAATATCGCTCCGCATAAGCCAATACCGATTCCCCCCACATCTCAGTCTGAACCAGACTTTCTCCAGAAAGCAAAGTATCAACCGCCTTTAACTGATTTAGTGTAGATTCAAGATAAAGCTGTTGAGTCTGATCCTCCAACAATGGATAAGCCACCATCGTTATCGTATTTCCTACGATTTCAAACTCTACTTCATAAGTTCTCTGCAAAAACCCAATGAGCTCATCACGCCGCTCATACATTTCCATCACTGAACACTGAGGCCTTAATCCTTCATAACTCCCCACCCCTATTTCGTCCCAAGAATAACAAACACCTTCACACCCTGACGTGAGCGTAATCGTTTCCGTATGTACCAAAGGCGTTTCCATAACTACAAACCAATAAAAAACTAACTCGAAACAAAAAGAGATCTTCCCAAAAAATCAATTTTCCCCTGCTTCACCGCCAAAGCCAACTCTATGGTTCTCAGCTCTTCAACCAATCCCGCTACATACAAAGTCTCATCACTTCTCCTTCCCTCAGTGACCCCCTCCATTATTGTTTGAGGTTTTCTATTGAGAATTTTTAATACCGGATCACTTTCACTAAAAATACGAACATATCGAAGGATAACATCCATATCAAAACCATACATCCCAATCGTATCGACTAAGTTGTCCCGAAGCATTTCTAACACCTGGACACTTTTTTGCCCAATCATTTCCTGAACCTCTTTATACCACTGGGGTTCCATCTTATTTAAGCATTTCACTCGGTATTCCCGCACTATCTCAGCGTGTAAATTCCTTTCTCGTTTTCGAGCTTCTTCAAAAGAACATTCAACAATCTTAACTTCAGTAATATGGGAATCTAGAAGTTGAGCTTCTTGAGGGTCTGGTATCTGTGGAATATTCACCGAAACAATTTCATCTCCCTCCATTGAAAATCGAACTGTCCACTCATCTGCCAAACGATCAATTAACTCCTGTCGATAGACTTTCAAATAAGAAGACGAACAATCTTCATAAAGCTGAGATCCAATCCCCCAATAATCATTCCAGGATTTCACAGCTCGAGGATACAAATAAAATTTCCAATTTTTTTCTTCAGTTTCGTATTGAGAAGCTGATTCAACAGGCACTTCTTCTAAAGAAGCAAGTCTTTCAGCAATATCAGCCTGTGCACTCAAGGTCATTATTTTAAGGTAAGAGTTTATACTTAAACACAAGCAGCATTTAACACATGAACTCAATCTTGTCAGCCAAAAGTCTTTATCGAATTCTCCCTCTATCCCCTACAATACCTTTCGAAAAATGAAACAACTCCTCGTGGTGCTCGTCAGCTAAGCCTTCTGTCGAAAAAATGACAGGAGCCGCTTGGCAAACGGGATTTTTTTGGTAAATGGAAGAAAAATAAACAAATAAACCAAACTTGTATCATGAATAATGAATCACGATTAAGGGAATAAAATCAAACATAATTATTTGCCCCTTGGCCCTATACTTCATTATTCATACTTCATAATTCAATCTGAATTACTGTCTAACTACAACCCCCATGATCGGTGCAAACGTTCTCCTCTCTCGACTCTCCTTCCACGGCGTACAACAAATCTTCGCCTATCCCGGCGGAACCGTGCTCCCCATATACGACTGTATGCCTCAGCACAAGATCCGAAGAATCCTCGTACGAAACGAACAGGGAGCGGCTTTTGCCGCACAGGGGTTTTCTCGCGCGACCAACCAAGTGGGCGTGTGCCTGGCCACTTCTGGTCCCGGAGCCACCAATCTCGTCACCGGGATCGCCGACGCCAAGATGGACTCGATTCCTATGGTAGCCATAACCGGAAACGTCTTTTCTCATCTAATCGGCTCTGATGCCTTCCAGGAAACCGACATTGTGGGGATTTGCGAACCCATCGTAAAACACTCCTATTTCATCGATAAAGCCGACGACATCCCCCGCATCATCGCTGAAGCCTTTCATCTCGCTCAATCAGGACGTCCCGGGCCCGTACTGGTCGATATCCCAAAAGACGTTCAAATCGAAGAAGTGAGCGCTTCCATCGCCGAAAAAATCAACAACAAAGAGCACTTCCAGTTCGACCTTCCCGGCTACTTTCCCGAAGAAAAAAAGGACTGTTCCGAAATCGAACGCGCTGCTGAACTCATCGCCCAAAGCAAACGCCCTCTGGTGATTTTTGGACACGGAGTCGTGCTTTCCGGCGCCGAAAAACATCTCTTAGAATTTGTAGAAACTCATTCTATCCCTGCCTGCTGGACCCTCCATGGAATCGGAGTAATGCCCGAAACACACCCACTTGCCCTCGGTATGCTGGGCATGCACGGAACGGCTTCGGCCAACTACGCCACTCACAACGCTGATTGTATTATTGGTATTGGTACACGATTCGACGACCGTATCACCGGCGTCGTCGATGAATTTAAAAAAGATAAATCCATCATCCACTTCGATATTGATCCCTCGGAATTCAACAAAATCGTTCCCACGGATGCCAAAATCTGTGGAGAAATTCGAGACACACTCCCAGTGCTGACCCAAATGACCAAGGTCCCCACCGAACAATTCCTGCCCTGGGACCAAACACTGAGCGAAAAGAAAAAGTCCTGGCCCCTTGCGGCCCCCTCCTCCAATCGTCTTACCGAGATCGGAGTGATTGAAACCCTTAAAGACATCATCGATGAAAACTCTGTCGTAACGGTCGATGTAGGCCAACACGAAATGTGGGCCGCCCAAAGACACCTGGCACAAAAATCCAAAAAATTCCTGGCCAGCGGAGGTCTGGGAACGATGGGATTTTCTCTGCCTGCTGCCATGGGAGCCAGCTTTTCGGGGTTCGAAACCTGGTCAATCTCCGGCGACGGAGGCATCCAGATGAACATTCAAGAGCTGGGCACCATCGCCCAAGACCAAATCCCCGTAAAAATCATCATCCTCAACAACGGCTTCCTCGGCATGGTCCGGCAGTGGCAAGAACTCTTTTATGAAAAAAACTACGTCGACACCCCCCTGTGGAACCCGGACTTCGTAAAGGTGGGAGAAGCCTATTCCCTCCCCAGCTATCGTGCCACAACGCCAGAAGAAACCCAAGAACTGCTCGAAAAAATGAAACACCACACCGGCCCAATTCTGGGAGAATTCTACGTCGAACGCGAAGAAAACGTTTTCCCCATGGTGCCTCCTGGAGAACATTTGGGAAACACAATGCTGTGCCCAAAAAGCAGAATTAACTAAAAAAATGACGGACCGATACTCGGTCCGTCGAAGAAATATTCTTCACAGAAGTTGAGAGCTTGAGAAGCCAAAGTCACTGATCCAAAAGGGCTTGCAACTCTTCTTTCTGCTGATCAAGGGCACTTATATCTACATAATGATAATCTGGACTTTGATAGTCTAGATTGTGATAAAGGAGGCTCATCATCAAGCTCTGAATACGCTCTCTGTCTTCCTCCGAATGAACCCAAAACGTCTCCCTTTGCACCTTGGATTTCAAGTGGGAATACGAGAGCCACTGATACAAAAAAACCAAACAAAGGAGGCCTAAAATAGGCCAGGTGAGATGAGGGTCATCACTTTTAGACCACCAATCATAGGTGCCCACCCCCACTACAACAACGACCCCAATCAAAGTGGTACCAATACTTTTTATCCGTATCTCCTTCAGCATCAAGTGAGCCCTATTCACTAATTCTTCACGCTTCTGAGCATCATTCATATCACTTCTCCTCGTCGCTCTACCAACTCCGCAAAGATCTGCAGAGTGGATCATTGTTTCCAAAACTGAAAAACCAAAAATCACAACTCTGCTCACTCCAGCGTAGTCGTAACCGGAAGCCGAACAATCAAGTACCGTCAATAACAAAATGTGACACTTTTAAAAAGCTCCGGGAGCAACGGAATCCATTCCATTGCTCCCCAAGTGTCGCCCCCCAGGTCATTCAACTTCAGCCACCACCGGGACTTGCCCTCTCGTCAGCTGAATTTGCTCTAACCGAGGATCATCTTTGATGAGATCATATCCAGGTGTTTTCTCACGAAAAAACCTCTGCTTATAAAGCCAGGCCAGGAAAAGAAGCGTCTCATCAAAGACCACAATCTCTGGAGCCTTATGCGGAAAAAACTTTGCTTCCTTGCACCGAATTCCCACCAGATCATCCATGGGGTTTCCCGTTTCCGCCAAAACAGACAAAAGCCATCGCTCTCTCAACTCTTGTCGCTCGGCCCAAAAAACTCTTTCATCAAGATTTAGTACAAAAATCTCTCCAGCCATTGCCCCATCCTCCACGTCAATTGAAACAACACTTTTATTCGAGATAAATGAGGTACCAACCGGCCCTCATCACCAAAACTGAAAAAAGAATTAAACAACAAAAGACAAAAGTCAAGAAACCAAAATATTTCCACATTCCACTTTATACTTCTCCCCCCTTCACTTACACTCACCAATGAATCACGGGCATTTATCAAACATCATTTTCATCTTTTGGTCCCATAATTCATGATTCATTATTCAATCCACATTACCGCCTCATAAAATCCCCATGAAAAAACACATCCTCTCGGTCTTCGCCCAAAACCGCCCCGGCGTTCTCAGCCGCATCGCGGGGCTGCTTCGGCGAAAAAACTTTCAGATCGACTCCCTCACCGTGGGACGCACCCAAGACCCAAAAGTTTCACGATTCACCATTGTTATAGAGGGAGGATCAGAAGGAGGCCGCAAAACCGCCAAAATGATCGAAAACCTCATCGAGGTTCTCCGAGTAAAAATTCAACCTGCCTCGTGCCTTACTCGAGAGATTGTCCTGGCCCGATTCCTCGTCCCCACCCCTCAAGACGAAGAACTCCTCCACAAAATAGAAGACAACATCCTCACCAAAGAACTCGAAAAAACAGGCAACAAAATCACCCTCGAGCTCATCGACACCTCCGACCGACTCGAACATTTCCTCGAACAAATAGAAGAATCCAATATCGAAATTCTCAAATGGGTGCGATCGGGAGTTATTGCGATGGAGTAATTTATGAGTGAAGAACAAAGAGTAAAAAGTAGAGAGTGTTTTTTGAAATACCTTTATTTGTTCTCTACTCTTCACTCTCTACTCCCTTAAAAGTCATTGACTTACCCCATAAAATCCCTACGACTTCCCCGTCAGGAAGACTTCCCAAGGATGGGAATCCTCCTGCAGATGACTTCAGCCGCCACCACAGGAGACCATCGACATGTCTGATCGCCCCCCCCTCAACCGCCATCTTCTCTCAAACTCCATCCACCGCGCTCCAAACAAAAGAAAGTCTATCGGTAAAATCTTGTTTCTCAGCCTCCTGTTCGGTATCGGAATCGGCCTTCTGGGATTGTGGATCTTCGACCAAATTTCCGACTACATCCCTGAAGTTCAGATCAAAAAGATACAGATACATCTCGTACCGGCTGAAAGCGTTGGACCTCTCTGAGGTCCTTTTTTTTACAAAAAGAGAAAAATAAAAAGAAATTCCTTGACACCCAAAATCAAAATTAATACAGTCGTCCAGCTTTAAATAAAAAAGCCACTTAAAAGGCTCTTTTACATTTCGGACGCAACAATCAACAAAACTTAATTCTATTTTTTGTGTTGTTTTAACTACTAAGACAATTTTCAGAGAAAATTCAATTTTTCTCGGATAACAATATTTTTTTCTTCAGCCAATGAAGAACTCTTTACAAAGAGTTTGATCCTGGCTCAGGATGAACGCTGGCGGTGCGCCTAATACATGCAAGTCGAGCGAGACCTTCGTGAAGTTTACTTTATGAAGTGAAAGCGGCGGACGAGCGAGTAACACGTAAGTAGCTGCCCCACACTCAGGGATAACTCACCGAAAGGTGGGCTAATACCGGATGGTCCCGAAAGGGTAAAGATTTATCGGTGTGGGAGGCGCTTGCGGCCTATCAGCTTGTTGGTAAGGTAACGGCTTACCAAGGCTATGACGGGTAGCTGGTCTGAGAGGACGACCAGTCGCGATGGGACTGAGACACGGCCCATACTCCTACGGGAGGCAGCAGTAAGGAATCTTCCGCAATGGGCGAAAGCCTGACGGAGCGACACCGCGTGGAGGATGACAGCCTTCGGGTTGTAAACTCCTTTTATGAGGGAAGAAGATCTGACGGTACCTCATGAATAAGCCCCGGCTAATTACGTGCCAGCAGCCGCGGTAATACGTAAGGGGCAAGCGTTATCCGGAATAATTGGGCGTAAAGCGTCCGCAGGTGGTAGTACAAGTCTGTTATTAAATACCGAAGCTCAACTTCGGTGCCGTAATGGAAACTGTGCCACTAGAGGATGGGAGAGGTGTGTGGAATTCTGCAAGTAGGGGTAAAATCCGTAGATATGCAGAGGAACACCAAAAGCGAAGGCAGCACACTGGCCCATTCCTGACACTCAGGGACGAAAGCGTGGGTAGCGAAAGGGATTAGATACCCCTGTAGTCCACGCCGTAAACGATGCGTGCTCGATGTTGGTCTCCTCGACTTGAGATCAGTGTCTAAGGTAACCCGATAAGCACGCCGCCTGTGTAGTACGAGCGCAAGCTTAAAACACAAAGGAATAGACGGGGACCCACACAAGCGGTGGATCGCGAGGTTTAATTCGTTAATAAGCGAGTAACCTTACCCAGACTTGACATCCCAATCGTACTTTCTGGAAACAGAGAGGTCAGTTCGGCTGGATTGGTGACAGGCGTTGCATGGTTGTCGTCAGCTCGTGCCTTGAGGTGTTCGGTTAAGTCCGTTAACGAGCGCAACCCTCGTCGTATGTTGTACTTTCATACGAGACTGCCGGTCATAAACCGGAGGAAGGTGGGGATGACGTCAAATCAGCATGACCCTTATGTCTGGGGCTACACCCACGTTACAATGGCCAGTACAAACCGAAGCAATACAGCAATGTGGAGCAAATCGGATCAAAACTGGTCTCAGTTCGGATTGTGGTCTGCAACTCGACCACATGAAGCCGGAATCGCTAGTAACCGTATATCAGTCATGGTACGGTGAATATGTTCCTGGGTCTTGTACTCACCGCCCGTCAAGGCATGGGAGCTGGGAGCACCCGAAGTCTGCGCAATAAGTGTGGCCTAAGGTGAAACCAGTGACTGGGCTTAAGTCGTAACAAGGTATCCGTACGGGAATGTGCGGATGGATTATCGCCTTTCCAGAGGCTAATGGTATGAGATTTTAACTCGGTTTCGAGGGATCTCGAGAATTTTCAGGTTTGAATTATAGAAGTAAGTTACCCTGAAAAGTAAACCCATAAAGTCGAATGCGTCCGAAATGTAAGCGAGTCTTTTTTTGTATACAAAAAAAAGAAGAGCGTAAGGACACAAAATCTTGTGTCCGCCCTCGCCAGAGGGCCATCCAGCACTCACAAATAAGAAGCATCAAAAAACACCCCTTTTTCGACCGTCTGCGCGACAAAAAACTAAAGTCGGAACCTCATATCAAGATAGTTCACAGAGACGATAAAAACGCTTTTAAACACATGATTACATCGGACACTCCCCTCCCCCGGGCGGCTCATCACTGCCGTCCGGAAATTTTTTAATACCTGCAAAAAAGCCCCTGCTTATCAAAGGGGCTTTTTTGCGTTTCATGAGATGGGGATAATTCCCTTAGAGAGACGAGGGCAGACTATTGGGTCTGCCCCGTACTACTATCTTCTGTTGGTTCCTCTTAGCTCGAAAGCTTCTCGAATTTCATCAGTTTCTTCTTTGGTCACTCGATTCATCCCCTTCTTCATTGGGGCTCAACCTGAGTTTCCAATCGGAGTCCATCCTCCCACACTATTCCCCGTTCCCATATTCAGTGGTCGTGGCTTCCCTCCTCGAAGCACCTCCAGCTGATCTTTTACCTTCACCGGACGCCCACTCGAATCTCTCTGGATTCGATCACGTCGGGTTCCTGGATTCACGGGTCGCCATCCATCATCCTCTACCTGCGTCTGATCTCCGTAAATTTCTTTTCTCTGTTCTTCAATACTCTTTGGTTTTCCTTCCAGTCGTTTCTGCATTGGTGATCGTCCAGAGTTTGGATCCTGTGGATTCCATACAGGAGTCGACAGATCATACTCAACCACTTCCTTTTCTTTCTGGTAAGGCGCCGCAAACTTTGTCAGGTCTTTTTCAGGATGTCGCTGCAATGGAGCTCGTCCACTAGAAGCATTTAGAGGATTCCAGAATCGAGTGTCATCTACCAATTCTCCATCTTCAAACATCTTCTGATGTCGGGCTTCTCTTCGTTCTCGAGCCTGAAGAATATCTTCAATCTTCACTCCTCCACGTTCTCGCTCAATTCGTCGAGTACTTCCTCTTGGTACTCCCATCGCAGTTTCTTCCTCATCAAATTCTCGCTGCAAGACCTGTTCGAGCACATGAACGGTTTCTTCTCCGGCTTCTACTCGTTGGTGGAATGCGGCCGCAAACCAACTCGCAAACTCAACTCGGGTAATCGTTTGGTCTGGACTAAAGTTGTTTGATCGGAACTTCGACAACCAGCCCGCTTTTCGAGCTGCAACCAGCACTGGAGCGAGCGGATGCTCAGATCGAATATCAGAGAAAGAAGAATGTCGAGCTTCCTCATTGACCTCCAATCCAAAGGCTGAAACAATCATCTTCAACGCTTCTCCACGTGTTGGAGGCTGTTCTCCTCGGAAGTTCTCATCGATGAATCCTCCAGAAAGGGCCGTGTACAAGATTCGACTCTTTTGCGAAGCGTTCAGGGTAACAAATGGGAGCAATGGCAGGTTCTGAGCTTTTAGAGCTCGCAGAGAAGCCACTGGTTCATCTTCCGCACGAATTCCTGCGTGCAAGAGTTCGAGCCAGCTCAATGGAGCATTTGGTCGGAACTCGTGAGCTTTATTCGTTTCGAGAAGATCCAGCGTCATCATAGTCACCACATCCAGGTAGTATTTGTTGTTCATAGAAACATCAGACGCATCATTCACAATGAACTTTTGTACTAATCGATGTTCTTTGGCTGCTGCCGCCAAGTATCCATGTGTATATTCTCGGCCATCACGTCCTCGGAAAACAACCTTCTGATATTTCTTAATGGCATCCTGACCCAATCGACCAGGTCGGTAACCAACAAACTGTTCGTTTCCATCTTCATCAACCCGCGTCACAATTTCTCCAGCTTTCCCCTCCGTCATACGCTTTGCCTCTTCCAGAGACATCTGGTAGTACTTATCGAAGTTTTCAGGCGTTACATTTCCGTATTTAGATTTCTGAGTGTACTCAATTCGTGACTGTCCGGTTTCTCGGATGGTATTACGTTTTCCACTCTTATCATTTACTTCTGGGGCTTCAAACTGAGGTGGGTATCCAAAGGTAGGTCCTACCGGATCACGGATAATACCTTCTGTCTTATCCAGATCGTATTCAGAGTTGTCCTCAATCGTCAGCGTAAACTTGTTGTTGTCCTGATCCACATCAGCTCCTTCAAAAGTCCTCCACTCCCCTCCCGAGGTCAGTTTTCGAACTTCGGCATAACTTGGGAGGGTGGTTTCAAACCCAATCGTGACCGTTACAGAAGTCTCTCCTTCTGGCAACGTCGCACTAAAGTCGAGCAGCCCCAATGGGTATTCTTTTTCCTCATCTTCTACGCTGAGATCTTCTTCTGGGAAGATTGGAATCCCGGTCGAACCATTGGTGTTGGCCGTAAAGGCTACATCTTCAAGATCGGCTCCAATCGTAATAATGGTATTTCCCATATCTCTCAAGCCCAACAGTTGAGCCGAAGTAGAAGGAACCGCAAATCCAAGAGTCTGATCAGAATCTTCCGCATCCCCTACTTCCAACGCATCGATAATTCCATCGTTGTCCGCATCTTCAGGATCAGCCAAGTTCGTCAATTCATCCACATCCAATTTTCCATCGCCATCAGTATCAGTAGTTTCAGGATCTAGGCCAATATCAAGATTCTCTTTAACTCGAGGGCCAGAGTCTAAGATTTCCTGAACGGTGAGTCCCGCATTGTAGAAACTATAAGCCGTGTCTTTAGAAATCCACTGATATGATTCAGAAGCCTGAGCCAACAAGGTCTGAGAAGCCTCTACATTGGTACTCACATTGGCCATCGCTTCCGGACTATTGAGAAGCTCTTCCACTCGTTCACTATCCAAGAAGAGAGCGCTGGTCAATTCTTCAGCTTCATCAATCACCTGAACAAAGAGCTCTCCTCGTTCAAGTAATCTCAACGTGATCTCATTCGCTCCATCAGTATCGTTTTCATCTAAGAGTTCTCGAGCAATAGCCATCAACCGAGCCTCAACCGTCGTAACATTATCACTGAGTGTTTCTCCCAACAAGAGGGCTCCCAATGCCTGGTTCTGCAACAGCTGCAAGGCCGGTTGTCTGTTTCCAGCCTCAAGCTGTGTGACTACATAATCCACAACCTGAGATTTAAAGTCAGCAATTTCTGAAATCGCACTTCCCTGGAGAATCTCGAGCGCTTCAGAGCTGGCCAACAATCGAGCCAAAGCATCATCATCATTAATGATCAAGTCTGTAATTCCAGCCGCAGAAAGGATTTTTTCGATCGCCATTTCTGCCACAGAAGCGTCCCCTCCTCCATCAATAACTTTCTGGGCATTCTCAATCATACTCAACGCCACCTCTTTGGTCGTTGTAGCATCTACACCGACTGAAGTAATGATCGAAATCAAACTGTCAGTCGCACTACTATCGCTCACGATAGTGGTCATAGCCATCTCATTGGTGGCCAAATCGACTAATGGGTTTTTAGCTCCCCCCAAGAGTCCGCTTACTTCTGTATCATCCAAAAGATCGGTAGTAAGAGTGGTCAGTGCCAAAAGTGTCTGAGCAAAATCTGCATTGTCTCCCGCCTCATCGAGCAGAGCTTCTTTCATCGTCTGAGTACCACCCTGTCCATCATCAATCGTGGCGGAAAGAATAGTTGACTCAAGGCCTGCAATTTCAAGAAGTGAAGTAGCAAAATCAAAGTCAGAAGCCAATCGATCCACAAGTACGGTTTCAAAGGTGCTGGCCCCACCATTCGTAGAAGCCCACAAGCTATTTCGTAAAGTGTCGATACTCAAGGCCCCTTTTACCAAAGCTTCATAATTGGTTCCTTCTGGAGATTCCCATAAGATCGTCTTCAGTTTATTCTCAAGCACTCCAGAAGAAATCTTAATGGTCGATGAAGATCCTGTAACAATCATATCAACCACCGCCTGATTATTGAGCAGAGCTTCCAAAGCTACTCGATCACCCAAGACACCATCTACAATCGACTGATTAGAAAGGAGCCGTTCAGCAATTTCTACATTTTCCATGAGCGCCAAAATCAAATCCATGTTTCCAGCCACATCAACCGCCATTTCAACCACCAACGCACCCAGATCTAGAGAAGCAGCTCGATCATCAGCAATGAGTCGTTGAACCACATCCAATCCAAGGATCTGAGCATAAACCACATCATTAGCCTTCATCGTCGCTACTAGAGCAGAATCAGACAACATCGTGGCAAGAGCACCTTCCACAACAGCTTGTTCTGCTTGAGTGAGCGTTCCTTCTGCAATGAGGGTTTCCGCATTTTCAGCCAAAGCCAGGAGAACAGATCGAACCACCGCTGCACTCAGTCCTTCCGTCTCAAGCAGCGCCAAGAGAGTTTCTGTTTCACCACTGAGCAAGATTGCCTGCATGGCTTCTTCATCAGCCGCCAATTCAATCAGGTTAGTTCCCTGAGTCAGCAGCGATACCACGCCAGCATCAGACAGAGCCGATGCAATCAGTGAATCTTCAGCCAAAACATCAACCAAAAGATCCATATCCGATCGAGACGCAGTAATCAATTGAGCTCCGAGAGTCGTTTCAGCACCAAATCCATCATCCATTACATGGGTCAAAACCGTTGATTCCAAAGCCTCTATTTCAAGAAGTTCAAGCGCATAAGAAAGATCTGATTCCGCCTGAGCCAAGAGCTGTTCCTCAACAGTTGTGTAGTCCACACTCACTGGATCAGCCACCAAGACACTCGATCGAAGGGCCGCATATTCAAGAGCCGCATTAACAATCGCTTCGTGCTGAGCCATCTGAGCAGCTGTAAACCCAGTAGTATCTTCCGTAGCTACCTCTTCGACAATTTCAGCAAAAGTCTTACCGTTTACCTGGAATCCAGGAGTAGCCAGAATAGCTTCTACGGCAACCGAAGAGCTCATAAGAGCTTCTAGGTTATCTCGATTCGAAGTAAGCGCAGCCATCATCGTTGCACTGGCCAATATATCATCGACCAAAGCCGTAGATCCAATAGCCACCAAGGCCAGAGAAGGATCAGAAATAACCCGACTTTCGGCACTCGAAACAATTTCAGAAGGCACAATCTCAAGAGGTGATCCATTGTCAAAGTTATCAACAATCGAATTCATAGCCGCTGAGTTTTCTACCAAAGAAGTCATAAATCGAGTTTCAGACTTAATCGCTCCTACGGTTGTACCATCATTCAAGATGACCGCAATTGCGGTTGGCGAATCAGTCGCCTGTTCAAGTAAAGCCAATGCCAATTCAGCCCGAGTTTCATCGGTCGTAGCCAGTGCCAAGAGATCCAGCAAGGCAGTTCCTCCTTGGTCAACAACTGACTTCAGTGCCGCTGCATCTGCCATAATAGCTTCCAGATTTTCCTGTACAGAAGCTGTGGCCAAAGCCGTTCCGACAGAAGGATCCGTAATTATATCCAGAACAAGTTCTTCAATTTCCATGGCTCGAATCGCAAACTCAGGATCTTCTGCAGACTGTTCAATGAGTTTTTGTTTCAGAGTAATCTGGCCTCCCTGACCATCATCAACCATCTGGTTGAGAATATCAGAAGTCAGAGTTCCTCCCGGAGCATCTTCGAGCGCCAAAGCGGTCAATGCATAATCCAGATCTTGAGCCGCTCGTTCTAAGATCAAATCTTTCACATCAATACCATCGGTATTAGAAGCCGACAACACTGAAGACTGAAGATCGTCAAACGTCAGGGCGCTCATCAAAATGGCGTTGTAAGTAGCCATTTCATCCTCTGTAAATCCAGTAGTGTCTTGTGTGGCAAAATCGGTAATCAACTGAACAAAACTTTCGCTTGAAAGAACTTCCGATCCTCCCGCCAAAATCTGTTCAACCGCAGTAGAATTCGCCAACAGTAAAGCGAGAGCCTCCTCATCAGAAGTGAGAACAGCCATAACATCAGCATTATCCAGCGCCAACGAAGCCAAAGTGGCATTATCCATAACTGCCATCAAAAGTGATGTGTCAGCTTCAGAAGCCGCTACAGCCGTTTCCAAGATCTGACTTACTGTTAGTTTGAACAGCGGAGGTTCAGCACTGTTTGGATCTCTTTGAGAGTCCGCCACAATCATTTCAACCACTTCAGTCATTCCCATTAACTCAGTCAAAGCTTCAGCATCTGCTAACAATGAATCCACAACACTGGTTCGAGACAAGAGCGTTGTCACCCCTGCTTCAGAAGCCAGGCTCAAAAGCTTCAGAGCCACTTCGTTAAATCGATCATGACCTTCAAGCGCCGTCATAAGTGCTGAAATTGAAGCACTATTTGAAGCAATTGTCGTCAGCAGAGTGTCATCAGCCAAGAAGGTATTCAAGTTTGCCATCAAAGTAGCAACCGCATCCTTGTTTGTTAGGATCTGAGCCGCCAGATCAGCACTTTCAAGAGCCAGCTTCAACTTATCGTAATCACTCGCAATAGATTCGATCAACGCCTCAGAAGCAATCGCGTCTTGAGAAAGGATGTCAAGAATTGATGGATCGCTCAGGATCGCTTCAACACCTTCGGTTGATCCCAATACAATCGACGTCGCTACAGAACTATCCAGCACCTCATCAACAGAGGCAGGTTTCTTGATCAGTTCAATCGTTAGGCGTTCAATATTCTGAGCCAGTTGTGACTCCCCTGCTCCTTCAACCGTAGGATCAAATTCTCTTTCGGCCGCTCTTACCAAGAGTGTAGTAGCAATCGTGCTATTGGTAATATTCGTCATGATTTCAGAATCAGTCGCCGCAGCTTCAACCGAAGTTGTATCGGCCAAGAAGTACCCAGCCATTGCAGGATCCTGGAAAACATCTTTCACCGTACGCGCATCAGCCAACAACAAGAGCGCTACTTCATTCGATACATCCGCTCCCTGAATACTAGCTCCTTCAATCAGGTCAAAGATTCGAATGGCAATGGTTTCAGAATTTTCTTCTTCCGCGGTCAAAAGCTGAGTAATAGCTTCTGAGCTCTTCGCCAATCCAACAACTAATCGACCAGATTCCAGTTCTAATGGTTTCACGTGCTCGAGTGCGACCTGAATGATTTCTGCATCTTCAAACACTGACTCAGGAGAATTTACATTGGTCAAAATCGCCTTAGCAGCTTCTCCATTGGTTTTTACCGCCGCAGAAAGCTCGGCAAGAGTAATATCTGAAACACTTTCTTCTTTCAATATCACCTGCATCGCCATAGCGCTTCCGGCCAAAGCGACCAAAGCCTCATCATCTCCAAATACTTTCGACTCATCAAGGTTTGAAAGCACAGCTTCCATAAAGGCTTCATCAACCGTTTCATTGTTCAGAACATCGGTCAATACTTTTGAAGATTCTTTAGCGGCCGCAATGTAAAGAGCTCGTCTTTCTTCACTCAACAGAGTTACATCCGCAGGCAAGACCACAATCTGAGTACTTTCAGTATCAGAGTAAGTAGAGAAGACCCCCTGACCATAGTTCGTTCGAGATCGGAAGTAGTATTCCAGCTCGTTATTAAGATCTTCAGTCATAGTGAATTCAGTGGTATCTGAAATTCCTTCCAGAACAATGTGCCCTTCTCCAAAAGTCGGATCGGTCGACACTTCAATCGAATAAGAAGCCGCTCCTTTCACTGGTTCCCAACTAACAGTTGGTCGCAGTGTATTGGTGTAGTAATCAACCGGATGTAAGACTGGTTCCTGAGTTAGCGTAAACATCACCACTTCAGTCGTTTGGAGACCATCAGTATCCGTCACAATCAGGGTAATGGTTTCACTTCCCACCCAATCGTGTGAAGGCTTGTTAATCGTCAGCTGTCGATCCAAGTTCACCGCAATTCGCAGTTCATCTCGGTTTCGAGTGAATTCCCATACCAACTGATCATCTGGAGTTTCAGCATCTTCCACATATTCATCCAAGTAGATCATCTGGAAGTATTCTCCTTCTACAATCGTCTGATTTGGAATATCGGATACCTGTGGGGCATCATTAGAAGCCCCAACATTCACCGTCATCGTCGCAATATTTGAAGAAGCTTTTCCATCACTCACCATAAAGGTAAAACTATCACTCGTAGTTTCTCCTCCATCGTGAAGATAGGTAAAGGCGCCAGTACTGATGTTTGTAATTTCAACCACTCCCTTGATAGGTTCATCAACCACCGCATAAATCAGACTGTCTCCTTCAACGTCAGTAGCCTCCATAGATCCCACTCCAATCAATCCTTCAGAAACAGAAATCGATCCATCCTGAGCTACCGGCGCATCATTTTGTCCCGTAATAACTACCTCAAAGGTTGCAGGGGCGCTCGCCACCGTTCCATCATGAGCCTGGAACGTAAAGACGTCAGCCGTTTCCTCACTCGAAGTGTGAGTGTAAGTAAAGGTTCCCGCATTTGGATCAGTCACTACCACATTTCCAGCCGTTCCATTATCAACCACAGAATAAGTCAGAGCATCTCCATCCGCATCGTATCCTTCCAAAGTTCCTTCCGCAGTACCATCCTCAAGCACCGTAATCAACGATCCAAATACCTCAGGTACATCATTCACACTCGTCCAGGTCAAATTCATAGTCTTGGTATCAACTCCATTCTCGGTGTCAGAAAGTACCAACGTCACTTGTTCAGTTCCGGCAAAGTTTGGTGTCGGTACGAAAGAAACTGTATTTCCTTCCACAATAGCTTCACCATTCACCAATCGAGGTACATACCAGGTCAAAAGTCGGACATCATCCTCGTTATCTGATTTATCAGCACTCGTGAGGATAATCTCAATAGTTTCATCTTCGGCCACCTCATAAGTGTCGGTCAAATCCGCTCTCACCTGTGGAGCAATATTCGTATTCCAATCAACCACCACATTCGTCTGAACACTCGAAGCCGAAGGCGTACCATCATCCGTGAGCGTGAGTCGAAGAGCGATTTTTCCATCAAATGAAGCATCATTGGCTGCAAAAGTGTAGACCCCTTCACTTGTAGAGGTGACTTCTCCCACTCCCCCATTCCAAGCAGTAGCTCCATCAACCGCGTCGTCAGTAACTTCTACCGTCCAAACCATGGCGTCCCCTTCTTCGTCGTGTGGCACTCCAAAGACATTCAAATCCAAGACAAAGTCTTCACCCACCATCACACTTCGTCCTTTCAAGAAAGCAAATGTCGGAGCATCGTTGGTCGTCGCAACGGTTACATTCACCAGAGCTTCACGAGAATTCCCCGTTCCATCATTAACTCGATAAGCAAACTGATCAGTTGTGATGTGAGCTCCGGAATGAACATATTCAAACGCTCCTGTAGCCGCCGAAGTAATAGTCACCGTTCCGTATCGAGGATGTCGAGTAATGTAATGCGTCATAGCATCTTCTTCTGCATCCACTCCTTGGATACTTCCTGTTACGGTTTCTCCTTCATTGATCGCCAAGTTTACATCTGATACCACTGGAACATCATTCACCCCATCAATTACAACCGTCATAGTAGCCGTCACAGAAGATCCAATCGCATCTGAAGCCAAGAAAATAAAGGTATCGGTACTTTCTTCTCCTCCACCGTGAACATATTCAAAGGCTCCTACAACCGCATCGGTCAAGGTCAGCGTTCCTTTAGTTGCAGTATCCACAATTTCAAAGGTCATTGTATCTCCATCTACATCCAACACAGGCAAGAGTCCAAGATACGTCGCTCCTTCTTTTACCATAACCATACTATCGCTGGCATCTGGAAGATCATTTACTCCTTCCCAGCTCAATTCCAACAAGAGTTCATCCGTTCCAAAGGCTTCATCGCTCAATACCAAGTAGGCAGTTGTTTCTCCAAAGAAGTTGGCTTCTGGTACAAGCGTTACCGTATTGCCATCAACACTCACTGTTCCGTGTTCAAATCCTACCACGCTCCAGGTCAACGCTTCATCAGTAGATTCAGCATCAGCTTTATCATCGTCAGTCAGCGTAATCACAATAGATTCGTCTTCATAGGCTCTATGGACTCCCAAAAGTCGTTCTCGAATAATCGGTTCTTCATTATCAATCCAGTCCAGTACAACTCCCGTCTGCGAAGTTGATTTTGGGTCTGGGTTTTCGGCCGTCGTTCCATCATCAGTAAGAGTTACGGTCAAAGACAAACGTCCATCAAATCCAGTAGGCGGAGTAAAGGCAAACACGCCTGAGTCCAGAGAAGTTTCTTCTACTGTTCCACCAGTCCAAGGAATAGATCGGATATCAACATTGTCGATAGTAACCGTCCAAGTTAGACGATCGCCTTCTTTATCTTTTGGAATTCCAAGCTGGTTCAAATCCAGCATATATTCGGCTCCAATATCCGTACTCCTATTTGGAATTTCATTAAAGGTTGGAGCACTATTCAATTCATTCACCGTAACATCAATAGTAGAAATATTGGAATCAATGGTGCCATCATTGACTTTGAACAAGAAGTAATCCGTCAGAGTTTCAGTTCCATCATGGACATAACTAAACGCTCCAGTCTGATTGTTGGTAATCGTAACCGTTCCGTTCTTAGCGGGCTTAACAATACTATAAGTCAGAGCGTCTTGATCTTTATCAGTCGCCTGTAAGGTACCTGTCAAACCAGCCCCTTCATCAACCGTAACCGATCCATTATCAGTTGTTGGAGCATCATTTACGGGAGCAATCGTAATATTGATCGTTTCGGCATTTGAGTTGTATACCCCATCATAAGCCCAGAAATCAAAGCTGTCGGAAGTAGACTGTCCTCCGTCGTGTACATATTCATAGTCTCCCAAAACCTCATCAGTCACCACCAAGGTTCCATTTTCTGGAGCCGTCAAAATCGTGAAGACCAATTCGTCTCCTTCTTCATCAGTAACTTTCATTCGTCCGTTGAAGATAGCTCCTTCATTAACCTCAATAGTTTCTCCAGTAGCAACAGGAGCATCATTTTGAGGATCAAGTGATACCGCCATTCGAGACGTCACCATTCCACCAGATCCGTCTGACAACACAAAGTCAATGATTCTCTGAACACCATCAGGTGAATCGGCCAAACTTTGATAACCAACCTGCTCAATCAGAGTCCCGACTCGAGCAATAGTAGCCTGAGTATTGAACGTGACCAAAAGCTCGTTCTCATCAAGCACTCCAATAACCGTTCCTTCAACTTCTACATTTTGAGCGACCACTTCAACACCTGCTCCTTCGATAAGAGATAATCGATCATTCTCATCCGCATTAGTCACAATACTAACTACAAGTGACCCTCCATCAAAAGTCGTGTTATCAATATCTTCAACCACGGCTCCTGTTCCGATCGCGACTGCGTTCTGTCCTTCTACATAAGTAACAACGCTTTCGGCCAGAGTCAGTACAGGATCATCGTTTGAAGGAGTAACCGTAAGACCAAAAACCTGTCCGGTTACCTGACCTCCCACGCCATCAGAAAGACTCAAAACAATTTCATCAACAAAGTTCTCACTTCCATCATGAACATAGGTCACAATTTCAGAATCAACATCATCCTGAGTGAACTGTGCTCCTAAGTTCAAAGGCGTTCCTGACTTAAGGAGAGAACCATATGTCGGTACTTTAGTAACCGTATAGGTGAGTGTTTGTCCTTCATCTAGGTCTGTCGCTTCAAGGTTTGTCGTAGTAATTGTTACTGTTTCCCCTTCAACCACAACGGGAGAAACATTCGTCGTTAACTCGGGTGTAAAGTTAGAAACAGAAACTACCAAGTTAAAGACTTCAGTTCCAGAAGATGGAACCGTTTCAATTCCGTCATTAATAGTGAACGCAAACGAATCACCATTCGCCTCACTTCCATCATGAATGTAGATTAACTTTCCAGTATTGATATCTGACTGGTTAAAGCCGTCTCCAACTCCCAAAGCCACTCCATCAAGTTTTAATACTCCATAAGAAGGTACATTCTCGAGTCGATACAAAATTTCCAAAATAGTCTGATCACCACTCGCCACATCAGGATCCTCAATCTGCAACTGACTATTAAGAATCGCCACAGATCCATTCTGAACCACAAATCCATCAGTATTTTTTACAACCGCTGGAGCATCATTCACTCCAATTGACATGAAAGTAGCGGTATCTTCACTTGCCGCCCCAGATTCATCTGTTACCACAAAGGTCAGTGTTTCTACACCCGTCCAGTTAACATCCGGTGTCGCTACCGTCACAACTCGATTTTCATCAATGGTAACCATCAGGTCAGAAGCCCCCGATACGGCCCAAGACAATTGAGCATCTGAAGTCTCTACATCAACTACGAAATCATCAAGCACAATCGAAGCAAAAGCCGTTCCCTCAGTAACCGTCTGATCAATAATATCACCGATCGCCGGTACATCATTTACCTCCGTAACACTAAAGTCGATAGTGACACTGTCGCTGAGTGGTTCACTGTCTTCAACCGTGAAAGTAATAGATTCGGTCCCCGTCCAATCACCATCAGGCACTGTCACATTCGCTACTCGAGTATCTATGGTTATCGCCAAATCAGTTTGTCCTCCCACGCTCCAAACAAGGGTTTCATCTGCATTATCTGGATCAAGAACATATTCATCCAATGAAATCGAGGCAAAGGTTCCTCCTTCTTCTATGGTCGCTCCCTCAAGACCCTCGATCACTGGAGCATCATTGACATCTACAGTATCGACAATGAAATCAACACCATAAACCTGACCACCATTCCCATCACTAAGACTGAAGGTGAATCCATCAACTTCAGATTCATCACCAGCGTGAACATAGCTCATCAGTCCTGAATCAATATCATCCTGAGTAAAGGATCCAGCACTTTCCAGAACCGATCCGTTTCTGAGGAGAGATCCTGCAGACGGAGCCGTCACAATGCTATAAACCAAATCTGTAGCTCCTTCTTCAAGATCTGTCGCCTGCAACTCAACATTCGTAATAGAAATGCTGGCACCTTCCACAACCGACATTCGAACATTATTCACCAACGTTGGCATTGTATTATTATCTGAAATATCAATTTGGAATACAGCTGGATCTAACGTTTCGAATCCATCAGTCACCTGGAAAACAAACTGATCACTAACCTGCCCATTCCCACTATTTTCATAAATCAAATTTCCTTCATCAATATCTTCCTGAGTGAAGTACGTATTGAGTCCGGCATCATAGATTACCGCCCCATTTCGTTTCAATGTTCCATTTGTAGGAGCATCCACAACCTGGTAAACCAGGTCAAACGTAGTCTGAACTCCAGAAACAACATCTGAATCAGTCACCAACAGATCACTCCCAACTATGGCAATAGAACCACCATCCGGAGCGGTAAAGCCTTCATTATTATTCGTCAGCACAGGGGCATCATTCACGGGCACAACTTCAAACTCGAAGACCACCTGGGTAGTAGACGTTCCACCACTACCATCCGCTACATCTACAGTAATATTCGTTTTTCCACTTTGGTTTTCTACCGGAGTTAGCCTCAAAGTTGCCGTACTATCTGGAGAAGTATATTCGGTCGTAACCGTTACCAATGAAGTGTCACCACTTGTAGCTACAACCAGCAATGACTGATTTTCATTTCCAGCACCTGATCCAATACCTTCCAGACCAACTACTTGTTCTCCGCTATCTTCTCCAACCTGAACATGTGCCACACTGTTGATCGTAGGCTGGTCATTCACAGCAGCTACTGTTATGGTCACTGATTCGGTTGTTTCTGCCGATCCACCAGATCCAACATACCCCAGATCATTGAGGGTTAATACCAACGTATCTTCACCGTTGAAGTCCCCTACTCCCTGATATACAACACCTCCACTCGTTTCCAAAGTCGTATTGATCAAATCCAATTGGGCCGTAATAGTTACCGAAGAAGTTCCGTTTCCAACAAGATCAAACTCATTTACTCCTCCCATAATAGTGTCATCCACCGTAATCGTTCCTTGTCCCACTCCCAACGAAAGGAAAATATCATTCTGACCGGCATCTAGATCAGAAACTTCAATTCCTTCAAGATTTAAAGCCGTATCTTCATCTACTTGATAACCAAGTGGCACAGTCAGAGATGGGGCATCATTCACACCATTGATCGTAATCTCAAAGACCACTCCAATAAGCTGTCCTCCAACACCATCACTCACATTAAAGCTAAATTCATCACGCCCGATTTCCCCTCCTAGGTGAACATATTCAATCAACGAAGAGGTGATATCAGTCATTCCAAAGACATCACCAAGCTGGAGTTCCACCGCATTTTTCTTGAGCGTTCCATATTCTGGAAGGGTCATCAACGTAAAGGTCAAAGCCTCACCATTTGGATCACTTACACTCAAAATCGTATCTGAAATCACAGCGGAACTACCTTCGTTAAGAGTCAAGCCCGCATTCGTATCCACAACGGGAGTATCATTTCCAACCTGAATCTGAATATTAAAGATCGTTGTTCCCGTTTCTGGAACAATAACCGTTCCATCAGAAAGCGTAAACCCAAAGGAATCAGTTGGAACTTCGCCTCCTGAGTGGGCATAAGTAATCAAGCCCTGATCAATATCCGCCTGACTAAATCCATCTCCCACATTCAAGGTCTGAGTGCCATTCAACAAGGCTCCTTCCGCAGGAACACTTCCCAGAGTGAAGACCAATTGCGCCAGGGTCTGTTCCCCCGTCAGGGTATCGGCATCAATCGCTTTCAAAACACTATTAAGAATGGCATTGGTCTGTCCCTGTGAAACCATTAATGATTCATTGATTTCCACAGAAGGATCATCATTAATACCCGTCACAGTAAAGACCACCGACGTTTCATCTCCAAGAGCTTCTCCATCTTCCGCTCTCAGGATAATAGTTTCTCGACCTGACCAATCAGCACTTGGAATCGAAATCGTTGCAACTCGATCCACAATAGACACGGCCAAGTCGGTGTTTCCTCTTACATACCAAGACATCTGTGGGTCGGTATTATCTACATCTGATACATAATCATCCAGAGTGATGGTCGCAAACGTTCCACCTTCAGCCACTGTCTGGTTTGGAATAGTAGTAACAACCGGGGCATCATTAGTTGGAGTCACCACAATTGAGAAGGTGTTCCCCAAAATCTGTCCTCCCTGACGATCACCCAGTACAAAAGTGAAAGTATCAGAGGTCGTTTCTCCTCCATCGTGCTCTACCACCACTTTTCCACCATCTATATCAGACTGAGTAAAGACATCCCCCACAGAGAGCACCACCCCTTCAACTTTGATAACATCATTTATTAATTCAGAAGAAAGCGTGTAATAAAGTTCGTCTCCATCGGCATCAGTCGCATCCAATTGGGTAGGCGTTAAGAGGATGCTTCCTCCTTCAGCAACCGTGAGTGACAGTTGGTTCACAAACTCAGGCATCGTATTTCCTGTGGTCACTTCAAGATTAACCGTGCCCGCAACTGGAGTAGCTACACCATCAGTCACATCAAATCCAAAGCTCACACTAGAGAGCGTACCGCCCTGAACAAAGGTCAGTTTGAACTGATCAATATCTTCTTGAGTGAAAGTATTTGACCCGGGATTCAAATCCAAAGGGGCTCCATCCAGCAACAATTGTCCTTCAGCCGGCAATGAAGTAAGCGTAAATACCAAGTCACTTGCCACCTGATCACCAGTCAAAATATCTTCATCTGTTACCTGCAAGTCACTGTTAAGAACAGTAATAGATCCGCCAGTACCTACTCGAACCACTTCATTATGTTCCAACACAGGATCATCATTAACCGATACCACGGTCAAATTAATTGTTTGCTCCACATACAAAAGGTCGGGATCTTCTACCTTAAGAGTAATCGCTTCGGTTCCAGTCCAGTTAGAATCCGGAATCATGACATTCAGAATTCGGTTTTCATCAATACTAACCGTCAATTCTTCCGCTCCCATCACAGACCAAGTAAGTTCTGAATCAGCATTATCAGCATCCATCACCACATCATCCAAGCTCAAAGGAACAAAGGCCCCTCCTTCAGTGGTATCAAGATCACTCAATCCAGAAATAACGGGTGGATTGTTTTCTCCAAAGATACCAACCATTACTTGAGAAATTGCACTATCCCCTTCTCCATCTGAGAATACAAATGTAATTACTCGAGGGTCAATACCTGGATTCCCAGAAGTATTTCCATACTCAATCGTTCGAAGTACCTGCTGATAGTTTTCAGTAGTATCAGTTCCCGTCAGAGTAAGAACTCCAGCATCATAAGAAGCCACAATCGAAGTTCCCGTTACATCAACAGCGAGGGACTCATCAGTTCCATTCTGAACGTTTGTAATGGTTACCGCTCCTGAAACAATATCCACGTGGTCTTCATCCGTAACCGTCATTTCTTCACTTACAATAGATATGGCGGCAGATCCCTCCATAAAGGACTTCGTAAAATCAGTTCCTCCCGCAGGTCCATTCAGATCAATCACCGGTACATCATTGACCACAGTGAGAGAGACCACCGTCTGAGCTGTTTCACTCACATCCGATCCATCACTGACCACAATAGAAACCGTTCTGGTTCCATTCACCGGATGATCAGAAGTATGAACATAAGTCAGACTCTGAAGCACCTGAACATAATCAGCGATCAAAGCCGATCCAATAATCTGAAGTTCTCCTGTATTTTCATCATAGGTTTTGGTCAAACCAGTTTCTCCAAGTTCAACATCCAAAATTTCTTCCCCCACATTCTGAACCTCATCAATCTGAGCCGTCATCAAAGTGAAGTGCGTATTATCCACATCAGTAAGGCTCAATCCATTGGTCAAAGCTGTTGGTCCATCATTTTCAGTAAAGCTCACGGCATAATCAATACCCTCTTCCGCTCCATTTAGATCAAGGACAGGAGCATCGTTCACCGGACGCATTTCAACAAAGGCCGTTGAAATTTCACTTCCAATTTCTCCATCAGAAACCACAAAGGTTACTTCTCGAATGGCTTCTGTTGGGTTTTCTGAAACATTTGTATAGGTCAGAGTTGAAAGCACCTGCTGATAAGCAGTCAGTGTATCCTGACCAATCAGGGTCAACATTCCAGTCTGGTCATCATAAGAATCGGTAATAGCCGTACCAGTCGCATCAACGGAAAGCGATTCATCAACTCCATCAAGAAGATTTGAAATAGTAACAGTAGTAGATACGACAGTCGTACTATCTACATCCGTCAAAGTCATTCCACTGTCAGCCAAGAGCGCCACACTTCCATCATTTTCAACGTATTCTTTCGTATAGTCGTTTCCTTCATTAACTCCATTCAAATCCAATACAGGCGCATCGTTCACCATTCCAACATTCAGGCTTACTCGAGCTACTCGAGACGCTCCATAAAGGTCAGAAACATAGTAGGTCAAAAAGTCTGTGAGAGATTCGCCTCCGTCATGCGTATATTCAAAGGCTCCTGTTGAAGCATCGGTAAGAGTCATCTGACCTCGAACCGGAGACTTAATCAATACATAGGTCAACGCATCTCCTTCTTCATCCGAAGCCAAGAGCGTCCCTGATTTTGTAGCCCCTTCATTCACACTCACACCCATGTTCTGAACTACCGGCACATCATTCACTGGAACAATTGTTATGTTCACCGTTCCATTTGTAGAAAGAGTCTTTCCATCGTTCACCTGGAAGGTAAATACATCCGCAGTAGTCTCACTACCGTCATGAATATACTCAAATGCTCCTGTATCTGGATTGATAACCTCAACTCGACCATAAGTTGGAGGAGTAATCACAGTATAAGTCAAATCAGTACTGTCTTGGTCAGAGGCTCCCAAGGTTCCTAAGTAGTTACTTCCCTCATCAACCCAGAAGAGTCCATCAGTCTGAACGGGAGCATCATTCACCGGAATAACTTCTACCGTCACAACAGAGACGTTAGAGTACTCGGCCCCATCATAAACTCGGAATTCAAACCGATCTTTGATTTCAGTCAGTCCACTGTGGGTATAAGTGAAGCTTCCCGTCTGCTCATCGAGATCCAGCAATCCTTCCTGTGCGTCATTAACCAAAGAATAAGTCAGACCATCTTGATCATTATCCATTGCCACAAGAGTACCGGTATAAGCATTCCCCTCTTCCAGTCGAATCGTAATAGATTCGGTCTGTGGAACATCATTTATGTTTGTCCATTCAAGCGTTACATCCTGAGTATCCACCCCATTCAGAGTGTCGGTCAGAATAACAGTCACCGTATCAGTTCCAAAGAAGTTTAACTCAGGAACAAACGTAAGAGTATCACCATTAATCATCACGGATCCTGAATCAAATCCAACCACTCTCCAGGTCAAACTCGAATCTGCATCTTCAATATCAGATTTAAGGCCACTCAGATCTAACTCAATGTTAGATTCTTCTGCCCCTACTCTTACCAATCCGCTCAGGTCTCCAATTGCAGGATCGGAATTCGTAATCCAGTCCATAATAATATTTGACTGAGAGACAGAAGCCGCAGGAGTTCCATCATCGGTCAAAGTAACAGTCACAGAGATCTTTCCGTCAAAAGCTGAAACAGAAGTCGGGTCAAAGATGAAGACTCCATCCTGTGGAGAAGAAACCGCAGGATCAGGATAGGCAACCCCACCATCAACGGCATAGTCATCAATAGTCACAGACCAAGTCAAGGTACCTTCTTCCTCATCAGAAGCATTAACAAATTTATTGAGATCCAAAGTATAAATCTGACCAATTCCCACTCCAATATTTGGCACCACATCAAAGGTCGGATCATCATTAATCTCGTTCACCGTGATACTCACTCTTGCCACATTAGAGTTAGCCAAACCATCGTTTACTTTATACTCGAAGACATCATCCTCAGATCCAACCCCATTGTGTCGATATTCAAAGGCTCCAGTAGAAGGATTAATCAAAACAACCGTTCCATATTCAGGCTGTGAAACCAAAGAATAAATCAATTCAGCACCTTCAATATCAGAAGCACTTAAGTTATCGTTCAGGATCGCTCCTTCATCCACTGTAACATTTAGGTCATTAGCCACAGGGAAGGTGTTTTCATCCGTTACAGTAACCGTTACGTCCGCTTCTCGTACCACTCCTCCTGTATCAGTTACTTGATATCGGAAGCTATCGGTTCGAGTTTCGGTGCCATCATGTACATACTGATAAACACCCGTCGTTGAATTTATCGTCACATTTCCATTCGTTGGCTCAGTTCCTTCAACCAGGGCAAATTCAAGATCATCTCCATCTTTGTCTGAAGCGCTCAACATTCCCTGACGAACTCCTCCCTGAACCACACGCACCAATTCACTAGTCGCAACAGGAGCATCATTCACATTTTCCCAAACCGCGGTCAGGATCGTTACATCGGTCGCCCCATCAGAATCACGGAGAATCAAATTTACATACTCAGTTCCAGCAAAATCTTCATCTGGAACAAGGGTAATCTGATTTCCTTCAATAACTCCATAACCATTTTCAAATCCAGAAACGTCCCACATCAGAGTAGCATCTGTATCTTCAAAGTCTGACTTATCATCATTAGTCAGCGTAACCACCAAGTCGGTATCCTCAGTCGTCACATAAATGGTCTGAAGATCATGTCGAATTATTGGATTCTGTGAAACCTTCCAATCGAGCACCAAGCCTTCCTGAACAGAAGTCGCTGGCTCTGTTCCATTATCGGTCAAAGAAACACGAAGACTAATCGCCCCATCATATTCAACATTCTGAGGATCAAATCGGAACAGCCCTGTTCCCTCTACCACTTCGGTAATTGATCCATTCCAAAGAGTTTCTCCAGCATATCCATTATCCAAAACTTCTACCTGCCAAGACATCGAATCCCCTTCTTCATCCATGGGCGCTCCAAAAGTATTCAGGTCAAATTCAAAGACCTGTCCAATATCAACAGCCGTATTCCTCAAACGTTTAAATACAGGAGCATCATTTTGAGAAACAATTGAAATATCAACCGTCGCATAGGTTGAGTTCTGTCCCCCATCATTCACCTTGAAGGTGAAGTAATCACTCGTAGTCAGAGAGCCATTATGGGTATATCGGAAAGCCCCAGTATTAACATTTAGGATTTCAATATCTCCATTCGAAGGCATTTCAACCAAAGCAAAGGTAATGGTGTCTCCTTCTTCATCCGTAGCGGTAAGAACTCCTTCATACAGGGCTCCTTCCAATACCAAAATCGAAGAAGTTACCGCCTGTGGTACATCATTTTCGAGTTGTACATTTATGGTCACAGTAGCGGTTTGAGAAGTGGCAGTTCCATCTGTTACCTCATAAGTAAAAGAATCAAGATCTGTACTGGATCCATCATGAGCATAGTCAAAGATTCCATTCGCCAAATCCGTAATTCCTACCTCTCCATGAGCTGGAGGGATAACAATTGAATAGATCAATCCGTCTCCATCTACATCAGTTCCTTCAAGTTCCCCTGTAATAGTAATTCCTTCAGAAATATCATAAGCCACATCAGCTACTTCAGGGGCATCATTAACGGCCGCCCAAGAAAGAGTCACGGTTTTCAAATCGGTCGCATTCACCGAATCAGTCAAGATCAAAGTCACCTCATCATCACCTGCAAAATTGAGAGTCGGAACAAATGAAATCATATTCCCATCAATCTGCACTTCTCCTTCATCAAACCCAACAACACTCCATATCAGCTGAGAATCAATATCTTCATTATCAACTTTATCATTATCAGTGAGAGAAAGAACGATTACTTCATCTTCATTGGCTCCATAACTCGTCTGCAATGCCGGATGTATTTCTGGATTAGTATTCACCAACCATCGCATTCGAATATTAGTCTGCTGCACGGTTCGAGCCGGAGATCCATCATCAATCAAAGAAACATTCACCGCAATTCTTCCCTCATAATCCACAGCGGGTACAAATTCAAATTGTCCTGAACCTGGAGCGGTCTCATTCACCATTCCTGTTCCATCAATCCAAGCACTCGTGTCTCCATCAACATTATCATTCACAATCTCTACCTGCCAGGTCAGTCCATCGTTTTCTGAATCCTTCGGATTCCCAAGAACATTCAAATCGAGAACAAAAGTTTCTCCTTTGCTCACACCCTGATCTGGGATTCGAGTAAAGACAGGATCATCATTCACCGGAGTGATATCAATACTCATCAACGAAACATCTGATGTTCCTTCTCCATCCGTTGCTCGGAAAGTAAATCTATCCGTAAAGTTCTCACTTCCATCATGAACATATTCAAAGTCGGAAGTAGATCCAATAACCCGCACATATCCATGAAGCGGAGCTTCAACCACTTCGAAGGTCAAATTATCTCCTTCGATATCAGTAGCCGCAAAGGTTCCAGAGTAGGTGCCATTTTCTACAACCGTAAAGGAACCATCAGAAACCTCCGGAACATCATTAACCGGAACAACTGTCACATTAACCGCCGCCACTGAAGAGTAGTCAGTTCCGTCAAAGACACGATAACTGAAGTAATCAATAGTCGTTCCACTACCATCATGAAGATATTCAAATGCACCCGTTTCAGGAACAAGTGAAAGCAAACCATGAGAAGGAGCCTGAATCGTTTCAAAAGTAAGCGCACTACCTTCTTCATCCTGAGCATACAAAGTTCCAATCAACGTTACTCCTTCACTAACCGTAAAGGCCCCATTATGAGCCACAGGAATATCATTTATTCCACGAATAGTAACTTCCATCGTCGCAATAGCCGATTCCTTTTCGCCATCAAAGACTCGGAAATCAAAAGCATCAGCCGTCTCATTTCCCCCTCCATGAATATATCGGAAAGTACAAGCTGAAGGATCAAGCATGACCACACTTCCCCATTCAGATTCTCCAACAATTTCACAGGTTTTATTAGAAGGTTCTTCATCAGTATACTCTAGCGTTCCATTAAATGAGCTTCCTTCATCAACAATAATTGTACCATCAAGGGCAACTGGCGCATCATTCAACGAATCAAACCCAATGGTCACCGTTGATGAAACTGAATCGACCGTTCCATCATTCACCTTAAAGGTAAAGGTATCACTCTCAACCTCGGTCCCATCGTGGAAGTAAACAAAGGCTCCAGTGGCCGCATTCAGGTTAATAGCTCCATAAGCAGGAGCGCCATCGATGACATAGATTAGATCATCCCCATCGTTATCTCGAGCTATCAATTGTCCTTCATACGTTGTTCCTTCTGTTACATTACTCACCTGAAGATCTTCAGTTACCGGAACATCATTTGAATTCTCCCAAGACAAGTACAAAGTAGTAGAAGTACTAGCACCGTCCGCATCTCGGAGGATCAAAGTCACCTCGTCACTTCCAAAGAAATCTGTTTCTGGCGTGAAAGTAATAGTGTTCCCATCAACAACCACTGAGCCTTTATCAAAGCCTACAACTTCCCAACTCAAGTCCATATCTGAACTTTCGGCATCATACTTGTCTCCATCAATGAGATTCACAACTAGAGAACCGTCTTCAGTGGCAGAGTAAGTCTGTTGCAAAACCGGAGAAATAACTGGTCGAGTAGTAGCTAACCAATCTATCATAACTCCATTTTGGAAAACACTCTGAACCGGCAACCCATTATCAGAAAGCAACAACTGTACTTCAATTTTTCCATCAAAATTCACATCCTGAGGATCAAACTGGAAAATTCCAGATCCAGTAGCCGTTTCAGTTATAGAACCAGTCCACATTTGATTTCCATCAACATCATAGTTGGTTACATTTACCGCCCAAGAAAGGGTGTCGCTTTCAATGTCTCGAGGGTTCGTATAGGTATTCAAGTTGAGACTCAATATTTCCCCGACTGGAACACCTTCAGCATTGAGTGGTTCAAATGATGGAGCATCATTTACGCCACTCACTGAAATTTCTACTCGAGCTTCTACAGAGCTCCCCAACCGATCAAATGCTTTGTAGGCAAATGAATCTGATCCACTCTCTCCTCCATCATGTACATATTCATAAGTTCCAACCGTTGCATTCAAAATACTAACCGTGCCATTTGCTGGGGTTGAAGTAATCACATATGTCAGCATATCTCCCTCTTCATCAGTAGCGCTCAGGGCATCAACTGCCACCCCTCCTTCATCAACTTCAATCGTCAAATCACTGGCAACAGGCACATCGTTTACCGTCTGAATAAGAACACTCACAACCCCAGGTAAAGATTCATTTACTCCATCATTCGCCTTGATTTCAAAAGTATCAACTAGATCTTCTGATCCAGAATGGACATAAGTATAAGTTCCACTCTCATTACTTACTGAAATCGTTCCATACTGAGGGAATGTCACCACTTCATAAGTCAGGTCATTCCCTTCTGCATCTGAACTAAGAATCTTTCCTATATAAGATGATCCTTCAGTAACTCGAACTGAATTATCAAAGATCACTGGGACATCGTTTACCTCTGTCCAGGTTAAATGAAGGGTTCGCATATCAATCGCTCGCTTTTGATCTCTCAAAATCAAAGTCACTTCTTCTTGTCCAACAAAGTCTGCAATCGGTCGGAAAATAATTTGGTTTCCAACCACAATGGCATCTCCTGATTCAAATCCTACTACTTCCCACAAAAGCAAGTGATCGGCATCTTCATTGTCATGCTTATCAGAGTCAGACAAATTAAGCACCAAGTCAGCATCCTCTTCAGCAGAGTAATGTGTTATGAGGTCAAATCGAATGACCGGATCAGTATTTTCTCCCCATTCAATAGAAATCATTTCTGTAGCGGTAGCTACTCCATCGCTCAAGGCCACTTCTACTTCAATCTGACCTTCAAATGATCCTCCTGAATTGAAGACAAACACACCACTTCCTTCTGTAACTTCCGAAACCGTCCCAGAAAAACCTGTAGCGTCTCCATCCAAATCGTTGTCAGTCACGGTCACACTCCAGATCAGGTCACTCCCCTCTGCATCTGCAGGAGATCCCAAAAGATTCAGATCCAAAACAAACTCATCTCCAATTGAAGAGAACTGTCCACCCAAATCAGTAAAGGTTGGAGCATCATTGATCGGATTAATCGTCAGATAAACCTGAGCTACAGAAGAGTAGGTATTTCCATCACTCACTTTATACTCAAATGAATCCACAATGGTTTCACTTCCATCATGCGTGTAATCAAAAGTACCGGTACTTGAATCGAGAGTAACACTTCCATTAGACGGGAACTGTACAATTGAATAAGTAAGATCATTTCCTTCTTCGTCAGTCGCCAAAAGACTACTAGAAATTGTAGCCCCTTCATCCAAAGTTTGTACTACCTTTTGAGCTACCGGAGCATCATTCACCGGCGTAACCGTCACACTAACCGAAGCTACAGAAGAAGTTTCCGTTCCATCAGAAACCGTAAATTCAATCGTATCTGACGTAGTCTGACTTCCATCATGAACATAGGTAAATATTCCTGTATTCACATCAACTGAAATTGAGTTGGCACTCTGAGGGAACCCATTATCGCTGTATATAGTATAAGTAAGATCATCACCATCTATGTCGGATGCCTTCAACATACCAACATACTGAGCTCCTTCTTCGAGAGCAATGTCAAAATCTTCACCCATTGGATCATCATTTACTCCCGTCCATGTAACCTCAAGAGTCTTCAGAGAAGATGCATCGTTCACATCTCGTAGAATCAAAGTTACCTCATCAGTTCCTACAAAGTCCTGATCTGGAGTGAGCGTAATCACACTCCCCACAACATTCGTTAGACCATTATTAAATCCTACTAACTGCCAATCGAGATCCGCATCAATGTTTTCAGTGTCAGATTTATCATCATCAGTGAGAGTAATCACCAAAGCCTGATCTTCTTGAGCACTATAAGTTGTGGCCAAATCTGACCTAATCAATGGCGCATCGTTATCAAGCCAGTTAATCAATATACCACTCTGACTCACACTTTGAGCCGGACTTCCACTATCGGTTACCGTTATCTGAACAGCAATTTTTCCATCAAAACCTGGGTCAGGTACAAAAGCAAAGATACCAGATCCTGGAACTACTTCTGAAACTGGGCCCGTTCCTCCTCCCCAAGACCGAGCTCCTAGATCAACATTATCGTTAGTAATTTCAACTTGCCAGTTCAAATCATCTCCTTCTGGATCCTGCGGATCAGCAAGTGTATTGAGATCGAGCATAAAGGTCTGACCCAAGTCCGCACTCTGATTTAAAACGGTTGTAAACGATGGAGAATCATTTGTCCCTCCAATCTCAATATTAACCACAGCAGTCTGAGAAACCAAAGATCCATCCGTCACATTAAAGGTAAAGTAATCAGAGGACGTTTCACTTCCATCCTGGACATATTCATATGTTCCAGAATTAACGTCGGTAATCGAAACCGAACCAGCTGTAGGTAGATCAACCAATAAATAGGTCAAACCGGCTCCTTCAGGGTCCTGAGCTACAAGTTGTCCAGTATAAGTAGCTCCTTCACTTACTGAAATATCAGAACCTTCAGCCACCGGAACATCATTCTGTGGTTCAATAGTGATCGAAACGGTAGAAACATTAGAATCTGTCGTTCCATCAAAAACGACAAACGCAAAACTGTCACTCGTAATTTCTGTTCCACTATGAATGTAATCGTAGGCTCCAGTTCGCGCATCAGTGATCACTACACTTCCTCCTACTGGATCCCCCGTAATCCTATAGGTCAAATCATCTCCTTCTTCATCAGTGGCCTCCAACGTACCTGAGTAAGAAGTGCCTTCAGAAAGGGTGATTTCAGAGTTTGAAGAAACCGGTGAATCATTAATTAAACGTATATCTACATTAACGGTTGAAATCTGAGATAGATCATCTCCATCAGACACTTGAAAGGTAAACTCATCAAAGCTTTCATTCGCTCCATCATTGATATACTTGAAAGTACCATTTGCTGGATTGGTAATTCGAACCGATCCAAAATTTGGAGGAGTCACAATCAAATAAGACAGTTGAGTATCATCAATATCTTCAGCTTCAAAATTACCAACATAAACCTCACTCTCTTCTACTTCAAAGAGAGAGTCGTGCGCTAAAGGTAGATCATTAACCTCTTCGACCATAACATTAACCACCGCAAGATTTGAGTAAGCCATCCCATCAAAAGCACGATAAGTAAATTGATCAGAAAAAGTTTCACTTCCATCATGTACATAACGGAAATCACCAGCGTAAACATCCGTTACTGAGACGCTTCCATGTGCCGGCTCATCAACAATCTCAAAAGAAACAACATCATTTTGATCTGGATCATTCAGAGGCACATTCAAAAGATGAGCCTCATCGCCCTCCAATACATTCAAAGTACCAGATTCAACTACGGGAACATCATTAACCCCAGTCCACTCAAGCGTGATTTTTTCAGTATCGTATCTATTCACACTATCAAAGAGAACCAACATAATTTCATCCGTTCCTTCAAAATTATCATCAGGAGCAAAAATTAACTTGTTACCCTCTACAAAGACAGAAGCATTATCCTCCCCAACAACATGCCAAAACAACAAATGATCTGGATCCTCTACATCTGATTTGTCTGCATCAGAAAGTTGAATAATCAAATCTTGATCTTCAAACGCCTGATAGTGTGTGGCAACACTTGCATTAATGACAGGCGCATTATTATCTATCCAATCAATCTCAAGTAATTGCTCTGAATCACCAGAAGGACTACCATCATCAGTAGCTTTAATCCGAAGTGAAATTTTTCCATCAAAATTCTCATCCTCAGGGTCCAACAAGAAAAGGTTACTTCCCGCAAACGTTTCATGAATTGTGCCCCCAAATGGCCATGGAGTTTCACCATCAATAGAATCATCAACCATCTCCACAGTCCAAGAAATTGAATCACCTTCTGGATCCTTAGGGTTCGCCCATAAAGCAAGATCTAAATAATAAGGTTCTCCAATACCAGTTGCCAAATCAACTACCTCTTTATATACAGGAGCATCATTAACGAGTGTGATATTGAACTGAACATAAGCAGTCTTTGAATTTTCTACACCATCATTAACTCTGAATGCAAAGAAATCAAATTCAGATTCATCACCATTATTAATATAATCAAAAGTTCCAGTGGTAATATCAGTAACAATTACTGTTCCATGATCAGGAACTCGGGAAACCATATATGAAAGCTGATCTCCTTCACTATCAGTCGCAAGCAATGTTCCAGAAAATACATCGTTTTCCGTAATAGAATTGGTCTGCGCCTGAGCTTCCGGAGCATCATTCACACTCTTCACATCCACACTCACCATCGATGACGTAGAGTACAACTCTCCATCATACACTCGGTATTCAAAACTATCTCCCGTCGTCTCACTTCCATCGTGCTCATACGTAAAACCTCCTGTACTCGCATTCAGAGTTACCGTCCCATTTACCGGATTATTCGTGATCTCATACGTTATCTCATCTTCTTCATCTACATCGTCTCCTGCCAATACACCCAAGTATTTCTTCCCTTCGTCCAATCGTATACTCATCGCTTCTGTCGTCGGCGCATCATTCACATTCTCAAACGTTACATTGATCACCTTCAACGCCGTCCCATTATCCGTATCTCGCAACAACAAGTTTATCGCCATCGTACCCGCATAATCCGCGTCCGGCGTCAGCGTTATCTGATTACCATCTACCGTCGTCTCTCCATTCGTAAATCCTCTTATCAACCATTTCAAACTTCCATCCGCATCTTCCGTATCTGATTTATCCAAATCCGTCAGATTAATCACCAAATCTTGATCCTCTGTCCCTACATAATCCGTCGTTATATCTCCATTTATTACCGGCAGATCATTATCCAACCAGTTTAACTCCACTCCCATCTGCTGCGCACTCTCATTCGGATTACCATCATCCGTCAACTGCACCATCAATCGAATCTTCCCATCATAGTTCACATCCTTCGGATCAAACACAAACACTCCACTTCCTTCCGCCGTTTCCGTTACCATCCCTCCCCATTCATTGTTCCCATCCGCATCTCGATCCGACATCACCACACTCCATCTCAGTTTGTCGCCTTCTATATCCTGTGCTTCTCCATACGCATTCAAATCCAAGTTATAAACCATTCCCACTGGTATTCCCTGATCCAAAATCGCCGTAAACTCTGGCGCATCATTTACTGGACTTATATTCACCGTCTCTGTCGCTATGTCACTTTCTTTCCCTCCATCACTCACCTTGTACGTAAAGAAGTCCGTCAATGTTTCACTTCCATCGTGCGTATATCGGAACACTCCCGTATATGGATTTATCACTTCCAATCGTCCATTCTCGGGCTGACTCAATACCGCATAACTCAATAACCCTCCTTCTGGATCACTCGCTGGCATCGTCCCCACTGTCACACTCCCTTCGTCTACACTCACTTCCCCTCCCGTCGCTTCCGGAGCATCGTTCTGCGGTACCACATTCAACGTGATCGTCGCTATATTCGAATCCGCTTTCCCATCATTCACTTTATACGTGAATTGATCTCCCAATACCTCACTTCCATCGTGAATGTATTCATACACACCTGTCTGAGGTATCAGCGTCAAAACTCCTGTCGATGGCCGATCAACAATTGTGTACGCTAGTACATCGCCATCTATGTCACTCCCCTCCAACTGTCCACTCACTCGCTTCCCTTCTTCTACATCCGTTGTACTACTTTTTGATTCAGGAGCATCATTCACCCCTCTCCACTCCAACGTGATCTTCTTCATATCCGTTCCCCAAACTCGATCCGTCAAAATCAACGTTATTTCATCCGTCCCAGAAAAGTCTTTATTCGGCTTAAACGTAAGCTCATCGTTCACCACTATCGCCACCCCTTCGTCATAGCCTACAACTCTCCATTTCAAGTACTTGTCTTCATCTTCTTCATCATGCTTATCCACTCCACTCAGACTTATAATCAAATCCTGATCTTCTGTACCACTGTATTTATCCGCTACACTCAAATTGATTACCGGATTCGTATTCACCAACCAATCAATCGTTATTCCCGACTGATCCGTTACCGCCGCATTCGCATCTGTGCTTCGTGCCATTACCTCGATCTTCCCTCCAAAGTTCACATCAGCTGGATCAAATGCAAAGATCCCACTCCCTACTGACGTCTCCGTGATCGTCCCTCCCCACGTTTCATCTCCATCTACATTCCCATCTGTCAGCGTTACACTCCAGGTCGTCGCGTCTCCTTCTTCGTCTTGCGCGTGTCCCAACGTCGTCAAATCAAAGTAGAATACCTCTCCAATCGGAGAACTCTGCGGTGGCAATTCCGTAAATGTTGGCGCATCATTCGTGTTTGTCACACTTATATTCACCGTCGAAATATTCGAGTTGTTCGTTCCATCGTTCGCTTTAAACGTAAAGGCGTCTGTTGATGTCTCCGTTCCATCATGCACATACGTATACGCTCCCGTCGTCGTATTCGTAATCGTTACCGTCCCGTTCTCTGGAGCCTTCACCACAGAAAATCTTACTTCATCGTTCTCTGCATCCGTCGCACTCAATGTTCCCGTATCTGTCCCTCCCTCCGTCAAACTCAACGTTCCTTCATTCGTTACTGGAGCATCATTCAAAAGCTCAATACTGAAGTCAATTCGTCCTATGTTTGAGTACTGAGCTCCGTCAGACGCCTTGTATTCAAAGTAGTCCGTCGTCGTCTCCGTTCCATCATGCTCATACGTGTACGTCCCCGTCGCCCCATCTATCGTCAACGTTCCGTGCAACACATCCAATTCCAACTCATACGTCAGATTATCTCCGTCCACATCTTCTCCCTTCAGCAGTCCCAAAGACGTCGCCCCTTCTTCTATATACACCATCCCATCTTCCACCGTTGGCGCATCTGGCTCTGGCGTCCACGTCAGCTCCAATTTCTTCTGATCTGTACCCCAGGCTTCATCTGTCAGAATTAACATCACCTCTACCGTCCCGTTAAAGTGCGCTTCTGGCGTCAATGTAAGCTGGTTTCCACTCACTGTAACCGTCCCATCACTAAAGTTCGGTATCATCCACGTCAGATTCCCATCCGCACTCTCCGTGTCGTCTTTGTCTCCATCTGTCAGATTAATCGTCAACGCACTATCTTCTGTCGTGCTATATACCGTCGTTATATCTTCTCGGATCACCGGCTTATCATTATTCGTCCAATTTATCGTCAAACCCGTCTGAGCGCTAGACTCACTTGGACTTCCGTTATCACTCAACGTCAGCGTAATTTCGATCTTCCCATCGTAGTTCGTTTGCGGCGCAAAACTAAAGATTCCACTCCCTTCCGCTACTTCTTCCACTACTCCTCCCCATTCATTGTTCCCATCTACATTCGTATCTGTTACTACAATACTCCAACTCATCTCATCTCCTTCTTCGTCCTGCGGATTCCCCAATGTATTCACATCAAGCATAAACACCTCCCCTATTCCATGACTCTGGGGATTGATCGTACTAAACGTCGGCGCATCATTCACTGGCGTTATCACCAAATTCTCCGTCGCTAAATTTGAATTCAATTCTCCATCGTTCACTCGGAACATAAAGTAGTCACTCAAATCTTCTGTCCCTCCATGCGTGTACGTATATTCTCCCGTGCTCGTGTTCAGATTCAACGTCCCATACTTCGGGTCCTCTACCACTTCGTACGTCAACACCGTTCCCGCATCCACATCACTCCCAATCAACTGCCCACTCTCTATCCCTCCCTCCAACAAACTCAGCTCCCCTCCTTCTACTTCTGGTTTGTCGTTCACTGGCAAAATCGTAATCGTAATTGTCGCTACATTCGAATTATCCACTCCGTCGTTTACCAAGAAGGCAAAATTATCCGCCGTAGTTTCTCCCCCGTCATGAGCGTAATCAAACGCTCCTGTGTTCGCATCGGTCACGATAACCGTTCCATTATTTGGGAACCCTACAACGGTGTAGGTCAATTCATCTCCTTCTACATCACTCGCTATAAGTTCTCCCGCATAACTAGCTCCTTCGTTAACCGTAAATACTCCTGCCTCGGCAACGGGAGCATCGTTCGTATTAATCACTTCTACATTTATCGTTTCCACCAACGATTCATCCTCACCATCCGTAACCCTAAAGGTAAACCAATCATATGGCAGATCTCCTCCTCCATGTCGATATTCAAAACTTCCTCCCTGAGGATTAGTAACAGTTACTTCTCCGTACATCGGAGCATCCACAATCACATACGTCAGTCCGTCACCATCTCGATCCGTAGCAACCATTCCCCCAACATAGGTTGCACCTTCTTCTACCGTAAACACTCCTACTTCTGCCTCTGGAATATCATTTACCGGATTCACCACAATACTAATCGCTGATGTATTTGAGTATACCGTCCCATCCCATACTCGGAATGTGAACTGGTCAGCTTCTGTTTCGCTACCATCATGCACATACTCAAATGTTCCAGCATTGGTATCAGTAATCGTCACCACTCCATTAGTCGTTTGATCCACAATCTCAAAAGTCAGAGTGTCTTCATCAATGTCCGTTCCCAAAAGCTGTCCCGCATGAGTTCCTCCTTCATCCAATCCAATAGAAGCAGATCCCGTCACTGGCTCATCATTCACAGGCGTCCACTCCAACGTAAGAGCCTGATAAGACGTTCTATTAGTACTGTCTCGCAAGATTAAGGTCACCGCATCTGTTCCATTAAAGTCCGCTTCAGGAGCAAATGTAAGCGTGTTCCCATCAATATAAACCTGCGCATTATCCTCCCCTACCAAGTGCCATTTCAACAACTCATCTCCATCTTCTGCATCAGATTTATCCTCATCTGACAAACTTACCACCAAATCCGTATCTTCGGCCGTTGTATAGGTCGTCTGCAAAGACGGATCAATTACTGGAGCCTGGTTATTCAACCAGTTGATTTCAATACTTCCCTGTACTCGATCTTGGGAAGGACTTCCATCATCCGTAGCCGTAGCTTCTACCAGAATCTTTCCATTAAATCCTCCATCATTCGGATCAAATCTAAAGACTCCTGCAGAAACTTCAGTCACACTCGCCCCTACCGGCCATGGCTCACTTCCATCTACATCATTATTGGTTATTGAGACGCTCCATGAAATATTATCTCCCTCCGCATCCTTCGGATGTCCCAACAGATCCAAATCCAAATCAAACGGTTGTCCCGTCATCATGGCCTGATCCAATACCGTTGTAAAGGTCGGCGCATCATTCGTCAACGTCACATTCACCGTCACAATCGCTTCTCCTGAATTTGCTTTCCCATCATTCACTCGGAACGCAAAACTATCACTCGCTTCCTCGTCTCCATTATTCGTATAGGCAAACGTTCCCGCATTCAAATCGGTAATCACCACGTCTCCATGATCAGGCACCTGCGTCACCATAAACGTCAACGTATCCCCTTCTGCATCTGTCGCTCCCAAAGTCCCACCCTGTGATTCTTCTTCCGTTACACTCAAAGTCTGCGCCTGAGCTTCCGGAGCATCATTCACACTCTTCACATCCACACTCACCATCGATGACGTAGAGTACAACTCTCCATCATACACTCGGTATTCAAAACTATCTCCCGTCGTCTCACTTCCATCGTGCTCATACGTAAAACCTCCTGTACTCGCATTCAGAGTTACCGTCCCATTTACCGGATTATTCGTGATCTCATACGTTATCTCATCTTCTTCATCTACATCGTCTCCTGCCAATACACCCAAGTATTTCTTCCCTTCGTCCAATCGTATACTCATCGCTTCTGTCGTCGGCGCATCATTCACATTCTCAAACGTTACATTGATCACCTTCAACGCCGTCCCATTATCCGTATCTCGCAACAACAAGTTTATCGCCATCGTACCCGCATAATCCGCGTCCGGCGTCAGCGTTATCTGATTACCATCTACCGTCGTCTCTCCATTCGTAAATCCTCTTATCAACCATTTCAAACTTCCATCCGCATCTTCCGTATCTGATTTATCCAAATCCGTCAGATTAATCACCAAATCTTGATCCTCTGTCCCTACATAATCCGTCGTTATATCTCCATTTATTACCGGCAGATCATTATCCAACCAGTTTAACTCCACTCCCATCTGCTGCGCACTCTCATTCGGATTACCATCATCCGTCAACTGCACCATCAATCGAATCTTCCCATCATAGTTCACATCCTTCGGATCAAACACAAACACTCCACTTCCTTCCGCCGTTTCCGTTACCATCCCTCCCCATTCATTGTTCCCATCCGCATCTCGATCCGACATCACCACACTCCATCTCAGTTTGTCGCCTTCTATATCCTGTGCTTCTCCATACGCATTCAAATCCAAGTTATAAACCATTCCCACTGGTATTCCCTGATCCAAAATCGCCGTAAACTCTGGCGCATCATTTACTGGACTTATATTCACCGTCTCTGTCGCTATGTCACTTTCTTTCCCTCCATCACTCACCTTGTACGTAAAGAAGTCCGTCAATGTTTCACTTCCATCGTGCGTATATCGGAACACTCCCGTATATGGATTTATCACTTCCAATCGTCCATTCTCGGGCTGACTCAATACCGCATAACTCAATAACCCTCCTTCTGGATCACTCGCTGGCATCGTCCCCACTGTCACACTCCCTTCGTCTACACTCACTTCCCCTCCCGTCGCTTCCGGAGCATCGTTCTGCGGTACCACATTCAACGTGATCGTCGCTATATTCGAATCCGCTTTCCCATCATTCACTTTATACGTGAATTGATCTCCCAATACCTCACTTCCATCGTGAATGTATTCATACACACCTGTCTGAGGTATCAGCGTCAAAACTCCTGTCGATGGCCGATCAACAATTGTGTACGCTAGTACATCGCCATCTATGTCACTCCCCTCCAACTGTCCACTCACTCGCTTCCCTTCTTCTACATCCGTTGTACTACTTTTTGATTCAGGAGCATCATTCACCCCTCTCCACTCCAACGTGATCTTCTTCATATCCGTTCCCCAAACTCGATCCGTCAAAATCAACGTTATTTCATCCGTCCCAGAAAAGTCTTTATTCGGCTTAAACGTAAGCTCATCGTTCACCACTATCGCCACCCCTTCGTCATAGCCTACAACTCTCCATTTCAAGTACTTGTCTTCATCTTCTTCATCATGCTTATCCACTCCACTCAGACTTATAATCAAATCCTGATCTTCTGTACCACTGTATTTATCCGCTACACTCAAATTGATTACCGGATTCGTATTCACCAACCAATCAATCGTTATTCCCGACTGATCCGTTACCGCCGCATTCGCATCTGTGCTTCGTGCCATTACCTCGATCTTCCCTCCAAAGTTCACATCAGCTGGATCAAATGCAAAGATCCCACTCCCTACTGACGTCTCCGTGATCGTCCCTCCCCACGTTTCATCTCCATCTACATTCCCATCTGTCAGCGTTACACTCCAGGTCGTCGCGTCTCCTTCTTCGTCTTGCGCGTGTCCCAACGTCGTCAAATCAAAGTAGAATACCTCTCCAATCGGAGAACTCTGCGGTGGCAATTCCGTAAATGTTGGCGCATCATTCGTGTTTGTCACACTTATATTCACCGTCGAAATATTCGAGTTGTTCGTTCCATCGTTCGCTTTAAACGTAAAGGCGTCTGTTGATGTCTCCGTTCCATCATGCACATACGTATACGCTCCCGTCGTCGTATTCGTAATCGTTACCGTCCCGTTCTCTGGAGCCTTCACCACAGAAAATCTTACTTCATCGTTCTCTGCATCCGTCGCACTCAATGTTCCCGTATCTGTCCCTCCCTCCGTCAAACTCAACGTTCCTTCATTCGTTACTGGAGCATCATTCAAAAGCTCAATACTGAAGTCAATTCGTCCTATGTTTGAGTACTGAGCTCCGTCAGACGCCTTGTATTCAAAGTAGTCCGTCGTCGTCTCCGTTCCATCATGCTCATACGTGTACGTCCCCGTCGCCCCATCTATCGTCAACGTTCCGTGCAACACATCCAATTCCAACTCATACGTCAGATTATCTCCGTCCACATCTTCTCCCTTCAGCAGTCCCAAAGACGTCGCCCCTTCTTCTATATACACCATCCCATCTTCCACCGTTGGCGCATCTGGCTCTGGCGTCCACGTCAGCTCCAATTTCTTCTGATCTGTACCCCAGGCTTCATCTGTCAGAATTAACATCACCTCTACCGTCCCGTTAAAGTGCGCTTCTGGCGTCAATGTAAGCTGGTTTCCACTCACTGTAACCGTCCCATCACTAAAGTTCGGTATCATCCACGTCAGATTCCCATCCGCACTCTCCGTGTCGTCTTTGTCTCCATCTGTCAGATTAATCGTCAACGCACTATCTTCTGTCGTGCTATATACCGTCGTTATATCTTCTCGGATCACCGGCTTATCATTATTCGTCCAATTTATCGTCAAACCCGTCTGAGCGCTAGACTCACTTGGACTTCCGTTATCACTCAACGTCAGCGTAATTTCGATCTTCCCATCGTAGTTCGTTTGCGGCGCAAAACTAAAGATTCCACTCCCTTCCGCTACTTCTTCCACTACTCCTCCCCATTCATTGTTCCCATCTACATTCGTATCTGTTACTACAATACTCCAACTCATCTCATCTCCTTCTTCGTCCTGCGGATTCCCCAATGTATTCACATCAAGCATAAACACCTCCCCTATTCCATGACTCTGGGGATTGATCGTACTAAACGTCGGCGCATCATTCACTGGCGTTATCACCAAATTCTCCGTCGCTAAATTTGAATTCAATTCTCCATCGTTCACTCGGAACATAAAGTAGTCACTCAAATCTTCTGTCCCTCCATGCGTGTACGTATATTCTCCCGTGCTCGTGTTCAGATTCAACGTCCCATACTTCGGGTCCTCTACCACTTCGTACGTCAACACCGTTCCCGCATCCACATCACTCCCAATCAACTGCCCACTCTCTATCCCTCCCTCCAACAAACTCAGCTCCCCTCCTTCTACTTCTGGTTTGTCGTTCACTGGCAGTACAGTCACCGAAACTGTCGCCTCTGGAGAATAAAACTCTGAATCAAAAACTTTATAGGTAAAACTATCACTTGTCGTCTCAGTTCCATCATGAATATAGTCAAAAGCCCCAGTATCAGCATCGTTCAAAATCACAGATCCATTTGTTGGCAGAGACACCAAATGATAAGTCACCTCATCCTCGTCTACATCAGTTCCATCCAAAACTCCAACTGAAAAACCACCCTCATTCACATCAACATTCACAGCATTAGCCTCGGGGACATCATTTGTTTTCGTAATCACAACCGACTTAATAGGTTCATTACTAATCCCTTCATTAATACCCCCATCAGCATCGTCCATGACTATCTTAATGTCGCGAACTTCCGTAGAAGGATTATTTGAAACATTTCCATATTCAACCCCCCGAAGCAGGGCCTGAAGGGCTTCTACGTCAGAATTCGCATTAAAGGTTACTACCAAAGGCGTAAAACCATCGCCACCACCAGTAAATGTGGCAATTTCTGTCCCTTCATAAGAAACCGCAGCTCCAGCAACTCCAATTTCACCTGTTCCCGTTCCAATATTTCTAATCGCTAATCTATCATTTTCAGTCCCGTTTGCGACAAATGAAATGGTCAATACACCCTCGTCATAATCATAACTATCGATATCAACTACCCCAATAGTGTTATCCATCAACACCAAACCATCATCTTCTGTATACTTCAGACTTCGTTCATCTATCGTTAACACTGTAGGATCATTTACCGGGATCACATACAGCGTCATAAGCGCCGTCTCCAAAGAGTAAAGATACTCATCGTGTCCATACCATTCAAATTCAACAACCCCCAAAGTCGAGTTAAAATCCGGATCCGGCATAAAAGTAATCTTCTCAAGATCCTCGGTTAAAATTTCTTGTCCCACCACAATATCCACACCATCCAACTGAAAATCTCCGTTATCAGGGAGTGTCGCAATCTGAATTTTCGGCATCGCATATTCCTCAATATCAGAATAGTTATCCAGGAAGTTTTCAGCCGTAAACGTATACAAAGTGTCTTCTACCGCATCATAAGTATTATCAGAAACCACGGCAGGGAAGTTTGGTCGCCACTCAGTTCGCGCCCAATAGTTGGCCTTATCATACGCCGCATCTGTTCCATCGTTCGGATCAGTATATTCATTAGATACCTGATTCAAAAGCACATAATCACCAAAAGCAAATGGCCCGTACGACTCTGACCAAGCAACTCCTTGAAAGTAACCCTCTCCATCAACATACACTCCTGAATCAGGATCTACTCCGGTATGATGATTATTATCACCATCGGCATTATCCATATCCCAAGGACCAAACCAGATAAATCCACTTTCATTATCCTCAGTAACCGCCGTCCCGGTCAAACGCCCTACAGTTTCATCCTGGGCATCACCATTGACGTCCTCGCGAACAACCGTGAAATTCACACGTTCATTCGCCTCCAGGATATCCGCCTGAAGCTCAATCCACCCAAAGTTATCCGCCCAGATCTGTCCCTCAACCAGCCCATATCCAGAACCAGGATATTCACTCTCTCCGATCTGTACTCCCCCAACAGGGTTAGAATCATCATCAGTCAAAACCCCCAAATCAATCACCCCTCCAATAGGGTCTTCCCCGTATCGAAGAGTTCCTATGATGTTTGCCGCATCAGCAATGGGAGCCATCAAATACGCCCACAACGTGATAACCGCTGTGAGGAACCGGAGCCTGTAGGTACATTTACTCATATCCTGCAAATTTTAAAGGTTGAACACAAATTCAAGAAACTTTTTCAGGGGTTTTCCCCTTATAAACAAAGGGCGAAATGCAAATTTTTTTTTGTTCATGTTCAAGAAAATAACTCAGCCCAGTTCCCACCGACATTTTTTCCACAAACATTCCACTTCATCGCAAAAACAAGCTCCAAAAAAAGAGATTGAAGCCACTTACCGATCATGATTTTGTACAATATAAGTTTTCAACATAACACTGTGGAAAACTCACAAAAGCCTCCCCAAAAAAAGTTTTACAAAAGTTTTCCACAGGTTTTACACCATCCATTGTCAAATAAAGGAATAAGCAGTCTATAAGGGAAATAAGAAAGTAGACATAAGGAAAAAGAGAAAAATAAACACCTTGATAGAGTCTTTTTTACTCTCTCTTGCTAATTCCTTTTCCTTCAAGTGTTTTTGATTAGAATCTCCCCACGAAACTAACCACTCTTTATCATGGATTTAGGAAAATACATCTGGCGCAACGGAAAATTTGTTCCCACTCACGAAGCTCATATTTCGCTCGTTAACCACGCTCTACACTATGGCAGCGGAGCATTTGAAGGAATTCGCTTCTACCAGACCGTCAATGGAAAATCCGCCGTCTTCAGACTCTCAGAACATCTAAAAAGACTGGAATATTCGAGCCAAATAATCGAACTAGAATCTCCCTATTCGATTAAAGAATTAGAAGAAGCCACCACTCAGCTACTCTCCAAAAATGGATTCACAAATGGCTATATAAGACCTGTGGCCATGTTTGGAGAAAACAAAATGGGACTCAATCCCAATGGCGCTGATATTGATGTTTTTGTAGCCGCCTGGCCCTGGGGAAAATATCTTTCTGATGAGCCTATTTCAGTAGGAATATCACCCTGGATACGAATTCATCCAAAATCACTTCAGTGCGATGCCAAGATAAATGGACACTACGTTAACTCAATTATGTCGAACCAATGGGCCGTAAAGAGAGGCTTCCAAGAAGCCCTTCTTCTTGATTACGAAGGCAACCTCGCCGAAGGCCCAGGAGAAAATCTGTTTCTCATCAAAAACGGGAAATTATTCACCCCCAAACTCGGAACCATTCTGGCCGGAATCACTCGTTCCACCATCATCGAACTAGCCCACAAAGAGCTGAACCTCGAAACCGAAGAAAAAACACTCACCAAGGAAGATCTATTTGGCGCAGACGAAGCTTTTTACACCGGAACCGCCGCCGAAGTAACCATCATTGCCTCAGTCGATAATCAGCAAATCGGAACTCAAGCAAACACAATTTCTGAAAAACTAAAAAAACTCTACCACGAAGTAGTCACCGGTGCCCAACCCAAATATGAGGGATGGCTTACATACTATTAAGAGGAGAGATAAGGACTCCATCGCACGAAGCGCACACGCCATCACCTCCCTTAGAAAAAGTTGAAGAGAATCACACAAAGCCAGTCACAAAAGAAACGTGCCACACAACTCATGTCTTCTAATTCAGAAGTTCCCAAGTTCAAAAGTTCACAAGTTCCCTCCTAAACGGATATAAGCCCTCCTTCTCCTGTTTTTTCACACTTGGTTCCTCGTCCTTCGTTTTCTACCTTGCCAAGAAGCTCTTCGGTGACTTCATCGGTAACATACCGTCCATCAAAACACCCCGTACAAAACTCATTAACATCCGATTTTCGAAACTTTACCGACTCTACCAAGTCTTCCACCGTTTGGTAAAACAAACCATCCACCTCCAAAACCTTTTTTACTTCTTCCTCCTTAAGACCAGAAGCGACCAACTCTTTTCGAGTTGGCATATCAACCCCATACACACAAGGGTTTACAATAGGAGGTGCGGCACTAGCCACATAAACTTTATTAGCTCCGGTTTCTCGACACATCTGCACAATACGCTTCATGGTATTTCCCCGAACAATGGAATCATCCACGAGCAAAACGTTCTTCTTTCGAAACTCCAGATCAATAGGGTTTAGCTTCTGACGAATCGATTTCTGACGAATCTCGTTTCCCGGCATAATAAAAGTTCGTCCCACATATCGGTTTTTAATGAGCCCTTCTCGATACTTAATCCCCAAGCGCTGAGCAATCTCGAGCGCTACAGGCCTTGCCGAATCGGGAACGGGAATAACCGCATCAATATCCAACTTTTCTTTGGCGATTCGATCGGCCAAAAATCCCCCCATACGAAGTTGAGATTTATACACCGAAATGCCATCTAGCATAGAATCTGGACGAGCCAAATAAACATACTCAAAGATACAGGGGGCGCCCTTACCTTCAACACACATCTGACTGATCATTTCTCCCTCGGGAGTAATCAATATTCCTTCTCCGGGCTTCACATCACGAACTACTTCAAATCCCAAGGCTTTAATGGCCACATCTTCTGAGGCCAGCATCCAATCATGACCAAATTTAGTCAGCCTTTTTCCTAAGATCAAAGGTCGAATTCCAGTCGGATCTCGAAAAGCAAAAAGCCCGATCTTATCGATCAGCGTAATGACTGAATAAGCCCCCTTCAAAAGACTCATAGTCGTCTTGGTAGCGGCAAAAACCAGATCTTCTGGCTTAGATTTGGAATTCGCCTTAAATTCTTTGTAGAGCTGATCAGCAAACACATTCAAAAGCACCTCAGAATCCGAATTTGTACGCAAATGTCGTCGGTAATTCTGCTGAATCTGGTCTCGCAGTTCATCAGCGTTTGTTAAATTTCCATTATGGACCAAATAAATTCCATAAGGAGCATTCACGAAAAAAGGCTGCGCCTCTTTTGCCGACAAACTCCCCGCTGTAGGATATCGAACATGCCCTAAAGCCTCCTTCCCTTTCAGCTCTGCCATGTGTTTTTGTCGAAACACATCTTTTACCAGTCCATTGTCTTTTCTTGCGTGAAAATGTTCTCCATCATAACTCACCATCCCTGCTGCATCCTGCCCCCGGTGTTGTAGAGTGAGCAGCCCATCATATACTTCGTAACTCGCTTCCCCCTCCGCTTTCGAAATTCCAATAATTCCACACATGAGCCCAATTGTTAATTTGTAAGGATTCTATTTAAATTGATTATAAATGCTAATGGCTTGGTAAAGTTCTCTAACGATACGAAATTGATTAATTGCTAATGGTTAACTAATTCCTGTCTACCATTTATGGGTCTAAAAGCAATGAAATTCAAACCATTCCAGCCCCTCCTGGTTCAAATTTAATATCTATAAATACCTATTTTTTACCCTTCTAAAAGCGTATCAACATCCCAACCAGTCTCCTCTGACAAAGCCTTAAGGGCTAGATCCCGATAAACAAAATACTTACGAAAAGAATCTGCCAAAACCTGCGGCACATAAACTTCTCGGTCTAAAATAGTATAAGGAACATCTTCTCCAGGTTCTACAATAAGATCCTCTCCCGTATCGTTCGCAGCTCTCTCAATTTCATCCAACAACGCCTCATCAATAATTCTCTCATAGGGAACTTCATCTAAAACCACAGCCAATTTTTGCCCTAAAAAAGCCTGCTTCATAGCAAGTGCCTTTATTTTGTAGTCTTCATAACTTCCATCCCCAATTTGGTCGAGCTCATCAAACAATTCTTGTGAATAACCTAGCGTTTCCATCAAAGAAACATGCCCCTCACGAAATACCCCACTCACCTCCATCAAATCTGCGGTATCTACTGCCATACGATAAAAAAATTAAATAGTACATACTCATTTAAACAAAAAACACACTTTTGTCAACACTTTCCAATAGCTCCCCCCCACATTTTCTCTAAAATCTGGCCCGAAAAAAAAGCCCTTATCCCCTCAATATGGAACTAGAAACCATCATCGGCCTCGAAATTCACGCTCAGCTTTCCACCAAAACAAAACTTTTTTGTAACTGTAACAACGACGCCTTTGGCGCCGAGCCCAACACTCGGGTATGCCCCGTCTGTATGGGATGGCCTGGAATGTTGCCGGTCACCAATCAAGAAGCGGTTAAAAAGGGGGTACGAGGCGCCGCTGCCCTGGGCTGTAAAATCCAAAAATTTTCAAAATTCGACCGAAAAAACTACTTCTACCCCGATCTTCCTTCGGGATTTCAGATCTCTCAATACGATCAGCCCATCTCGGAAAATGGAAAAGTTGAGATCGTAGTAGACGGAAGCCCCATCTCGATCGGAATCACTCGCGTACACCTAGAAAACGATGCCGGAAAACTAACCCACACCCGAGCCGGAACTCAGTGTGACTACAACCGAGCCGGAACCCCCCTCATCGAAATCGTAACCGAACCCGACATTCGATCGGCGGCACAGGCCCAAACTCTCGCCAAAGAAATCCAAAAAATCATTCGATTCGTCGACGCATCAGACGCTGATATGGAAAAAGGAATGATGCGTTTTGACGCGTCGGTCTCGCTCCGTCCAAAAGGCGAAGACAAACTCTACCCCCGAGCCGAGATAAAAAACCTCAACTCTTTCGCCTCACTTTTCAAAGCGATCAAATACGAAATCCGACGACAAACAAAAGCATGGGAAAACGGAAATCCTCCCACCCAGGAGGTAACCGTAGGATGGCTGGACGACGAGGAGAAGACCAAAATCATGCGCGACAAAGAGTCAGCCAACGACTACCGCTACTTTCCTGAGCCCGACCTGCCCCCTATGACCTTCAGCGAGGATGAAATCCAAGCCATAGAAGACTCCATCCCCGAACTCCCCCTCGCCAAATATCACCGCTACAAAAACGAATACCAGCTCAACGAAAACGACGCGCTCAAACTCGCCGAAGATCAAACCCTCGCCGAATTTTACGAAACAACAGCTGAAAAATCCAAAGATCCCAAAAAATCCGCCAACCTGATTCTTTCAGTCATTCTGGCCGATACCAACTGGCATCAGAGCAAAATCAAACCTGCTCACGTTTCCAATGTACTAACCCTAATCAAAGAAGGAAAAATCTCTTCTACCGGGGCCAAAGACATACTGGTTAAAGCGATGGAAACAGGCCAAAACGCCGAAGAACTCATGAAAGAACTCGGATTAGAACAAGTATCAGATTCGGGAGAAATAGACCAATGGGTCGACGAAGTACTGGAAGAAAATCCAAAAGTAGTCGAAGACTACCGAGGCGGAAAAGAAAACGTCATCCAGTTTCTTATGGGGCAGGTCATGAAAAAATCAAAAGGCGCCGCCAATCCCCCAATGGTAATCGGAGTACTGAAAGAAAAACTAAAGTAACCGAGTAAAAATAGAAAACCCTCCCTTGTTATAAGGGAGGGTGGCGAGCATAATCCGAAAATATTGCAGCAAAATACAGAGCCGAGAGAGTTCTCTTTATCGAAGATTTACTGCAAGCACTTGCCAAAAACATAAAAACAAGCTAAAAACACAAAGCTTTTTTAAATTTCTTTTTAAAACAAGTATTTCGTAGAAGCTCAAAAAACATTTTGCAGCTTTTCCATCTACTTTTTTCAATTTTACAGACAGAATCCACCATTCATCAGGAGTGAAACAATGAAACCCAAATACTTGATCGATGTGTTGATCGTCGGCGGACTTATCGCCCTTCTCGTCTATGGACACAACTGGGCCTTCGTTATTTTTGCCATCCCCTATGTTGTCTGGGTGATGAATCGGGTCAAAAAAAACGATCCTGGGTACCAAGCCCAACTGAAAAAGAAAGGGCCACGCCGTTCATGGTTCGAACGCATACGAAGCAAAAACCGGTCTGGTACCGCCCAAGACGATACCACCACCCATTACGATCCTTCCCCAGATTGGGGGGGATTAGGAGGCGATGACAACGACTAAAGTCAGTAAAAAATTGAAGAAAGTAATCTCCTTCGGTGCCCTCAGATTGGGCACCGGTTTTTTTGCATGAGACAGTTGTGCTCTTAGTCTTTTTGTGGTATAATAATAGGTCGTATAAGCTAAAAATGAACCACAAAACCTACCTGCTTCAACTCGCTCAGGAATTGGCAGATGTCATCGGTCATCTGAAAGATAAAATCGAAAAGGAAATCGGGCATTACAGCCGTAATCAGATTGAACGTCTAATCCACATTCTTGAAAGATCAAAAAAACGCGAAAAGCTCATCAAAGCTGGGAAATTAAAAGAAGCAATTTTGTACCTCAAACAAGAAGAATCCAATTTTAAAAGACAGCTCACAAAAGACAAAAAGTTAAAACTCAGCAAAAAAGAATCCACCATTCGGGACCAAGAAATCGAAGAAGCCGAACAACTTCTCCATCATTTGCACACCCAATTGGGATAAATAATCATGAAAATACTCAGACACTTCAATAAAGCCATAAATACCAACAAGGTACTTCTTGTTGGCAGCCTTTCTGTGTCTGAAACTACAACCAACACAACAGAAAAGAAAGAAATACCCCTGACCCTACAAGAGGTCTCCGAAGCCAACAAGTGTCTGACTCAAAAAGAAATTGAAGAATGTCTCATTCCCCAGACAGAATCAGTCCACAAAAGCATCCAGGTTCAAGTAAACGCCACACATCACAGACCAAAACCAATCCCTTCCAAAACACCGACAACACCAAAAACCGTTCAGGCCGACCAATACGTCGACATGAGTTATCGACATCTCGACAAAGGGCTCCAAGACCAGGTCACAAAACTCAAACACGCCTTTGGGTTTGCAGGAAGCCCCGAAGATCTGTGGGATGAGCTAGAAGATGCCATGGATGATTGGGGGAAAAAAGACCATCTAGAACTGTCAGAAGTAATGGAAATTTTCGGACAAAGCGAAAAACTCATCGCTCCCCGAAAAGCCCAAATGCTTTCAAAGTTTATGGAAACCATTGGCACCACCACCAACAAAAAAATCGATCAATTCACCAAAGAACGAAGAGAAAAAATCGACACCGACACCTACACCGCAAGATTCTACAACTGGCTCGGCGGGAAAAAAGCCTCCGAAACTCAAGGAGCAGCTCTAGGAGTTATTCGAGGAATTGAAAAAAGTATAACCGGACTCATCGGCTTAGTAGGGATCAACCTAGATCCAATACAATTAGAAAAAAAAGGACTCTTCAGCTATCCCCCCGCAGCCGAACTCACTCGACTTGTCGGATTAAACTTAAAACCAGGAGAAGACTGGGGCGAATTTCCTGCCGTATTGGAAGCTACCCGTCTTGTTGGATTAAACTTAAAACCTGGAGAAGACTGGTTCGAAAACCCAGCAATGTTTGGAGCTTTTGGACTAAACGTTACCAAAGGAAAACCTTGGTTTGGAAATAAATCAAATCTAGCCCCAATCGGAAAAGCTATAAGCAACATGGGAACTCGCATGTCGGCCGTCTACGAAAAAGAAGGAATATCTGCCGCCCTCTTCGACACCGCAACCTTCATAGGTGAATTGTTCCCTCCCGCAGCTATCACCGCCAAACTCGCCAAAGTTGGGGCCGTCGCCCAAATAAAGAATTCTATGAGGGGGGCCGGAAAAGCCATAAAGACCTTGGGGAAAGAAACCGTCAAAAGAACAAAATTTAAAACCCAGACCCAAAAAGCCCAACATCTCGACAAACAGTTATTAAACCTCCAGAAAAAAATTGAGCAGCAAAACCAAATAATCCAAAGCACAAAAAAAGCTTACCTCAACGCGCAGAAAAAGGGGGGAAATGAAGAAATCGCTCTTAAAAAATATCAACGCGCCCAAAAAAAGGCCCAACAATACAAAAACCATCACAAAGCCAAATACACGGAAGCACAAAACGCTCGTGCCAAAATGGCCGAAACGGTACTAGAAAGAGCCATCACTCCCCAAGAAGCCAAAGCCATAATGCAAGCACATGCCACCGGAACACTCAACTCAGCGGGAGAATACGCCAGCGAAACCATTATTCGAAAAGGGCTCAAAATGAGATATAGCCCTCAAAAAGGGCTTCACTTTACGCCTCAAGAAAGACAAATCCTAATGGCTCGAGAAAACCGGGTAACCGGGATGGTCTCCCAAAATCCAGGCAAAAAAAGTACTCCACCACAAAACGTTCAGATTAAGAGTCCCGAACAATACGTTCTCCAACAGATAAAAAAGCTCAAACAAAAAAAAGCCGCTCTAGAGAATGACGCCCTCCAAAACGCCAGAAGCGGAGGCAGCTTAACTCAAAACGCAGACCAGCTAAAACTTCTCGATAAAAAAATTACAGAGCACAAAAAAAGACTCGCTACATCAAGAGCGCAGATAAAAAACGAAAACCTCTCCGCCCCCCCAAAATATTCTGTTGGAGAAATCATTAATGCCAAATTCAAAGGGGAGACAATTCAGGCAAAAATAACCGAAATCGATCCAAAAACTGGAAGAATTACAAAATATTCAAAAGTAGAATCACCACCCAAAAAAACGCCATCTCTCAGAATTAAAAATGAAAAAGTAATCAGAAAAACCCAAAAACCCACTTCCGCCACACACAAATTAAAGGAAGAACTGAGAACAATAGTAAACAATCCCAACAATCCAGAACTTACAAAAAAACTCCTTAAAGACAAACGACTCAGGCCCAAAAAAGTACTTACAATCGACGGTCAAAGGTTTTATATGGGACCAATTCTCAACACAAAAGGTCGAAAAGAAACCATCATGTTTGTAGAAGAAAATGGAAAGCTACTCCCCCGCCCACTCTACAAATCAAATTCAGACGGTGGATGGCGATCTTCTCCCGGCTCTCATGCCTTCGAAGAAGGAGGAAAAACAAGAAGAATTTACTCCAAAGGACAAAACATTCACTACACTCAAGAAACAAAACCACACGAAAAAATACAGATCTTTTTAACCAAACAAGAAGCTTCATCCTCCCCCCTTAACTTCGGAGACAGTCTCTGTCACAAACACTTTGATACCAAAGAAAATCCCACTAACAGTTTTAACAAAGAAACCAATGTATACAACGACACAAAAGAAGGTCCTGAAAAAAGTCTCAAAGGGCCTCAGGCCTTCCAACCAGGAATTGCGTTCAACGAAAAATATCGAAAATCATTTGATCTAAATCAATTTGTAAAAGCCTCAAACAAACTTCCCAGAGGCTTTATTCCCCACTTTTCAAAAGGTCCCAAAAAAACCTTCTCCATAGAACACACTCTCATATCCCCCTACATCCGAAAAAAAATCAAAGATGGTCAACTTCCCGCCAAATCAAATCCTCTCGTAACGGTTGAAACCTTCGAGGGAATCCTCCACGGACGAAAGGTAGACTGGAACATGGCCTATGATGCCCAAGGAAGAGTCTGGATAGACAGTATCCGATTCTCTGACGGAAAAGTGAACACCTATGGAGTCCAATCAGAATTTATAAACAGTGGTGCCCTCACCAATAAACCCCTCGAATATCGCTCACAAGTGGGACTACTAAATAAAGAACAATTCACAGAATTCAACGATTCATACGCAGACATAACCCCTCTTTTAGACGAACTCGTTCCCATTCAAGAATTTCGCGCTGCAAGAGGCATAACCCGAACAACTTAAAATCACATTTTTCCCCTTCTATTTCGAACGACTAAGGGTTTAACAAAAAAACAACCTACCCGAGATGGGATGCAAATTATTTTGTAGTCAAGGAAGTGAAGCCGAGTCATATCGGTAATATGACGAGGTTTTACTGACGAAGAATACAGAATAATTTGCGCTCAGATTGGTAGATTATTTTTTTGTTGAGCCCTAACTTCCAACCCCGCCCCCAACCCCCAACTCCAAAAGCACTTCACGCTCATACCCCCCAAAAGCCCCCTTGGCCTTTCCAAACTGAATACGATCCACCTTGAGCGTGAGAAGCCCCAGCTTCCGACTAAAATCATCGTTTTTCAAAATCTCCCCTCCGGCCAAATTGGCGTACAAAATTGAGAGATGAGGCAGGTATTTTTCAAATTGAAAATCCGGATTCTGAGCAAAAGGAATCACCTGCGAAATTCGAGTGTGAAGTTCATAAAGTTTTTCCGAAGGATCATACACCTCTCGAAAAAGCACATTCGGAAAACAGTTCAGATCCCCCAACTGAATTTCAAAAGGCTCAAAATCAGCCATGATCCCCTCAAGTTCTTTTTTCATAAACCCCTCTTCATTTCCTTGAAAATGCACCCCCAAACGGCCCGGCAAAGCGAGCGTAATATGAAATTCTTCAGGCAACTTCAACTGATCTTCTTTTTCTGAAGCCAACCCCACCAAAGCCCGAGCAATATCCTCGGTCTCAGCCGCCAATTCTCCCTCCACCGGAATATCAATAAAGTACAAAAAATCAGGATCAGACTTCCATTCCGCCGTTCCAAACTGATCGAGATACTGTTTCCAATTTTCGTGATACCGGTTCTTTTGCGCTTCTAAGTCCATTTCTACTTTCTGAAAAACAAATAGGTCTAATTGATTGTAACGAAAAAGGGGGGAGAAAGAACCCAAAATTATAAATGACGTCATCCCGAATGGAGAGGCTTAAAAAAAGTCGAAAACATAAAATGAGGGATCCTCAAATTATTAATGAAAAAAGAAGAAGCAGAAGCAATAAAAGCTAGTCACTTTCTACTCAAAGTAGGAGCAGAGTTGTACCCTGCTCCGCATGTTTACTCTTAAAAAAAGGGCTTACCCACACGTTTCTTCACACTCCGATTCTGATCCAAACGGCACTTCTCCTTCACATCCCGAAGCAAAGACCTCACGACACTTCCCACTCACCGCCTCAAATCCTCGAATTTCCATTTCACAATTTCCAATCCCCCTTACCATCGCTTCACAGTTGCCTTGTACCTCGGCATTCTTACACAATCCTTCGTTCAAAATATCCGCCCCATGTCGCATGGCTTCACACTCATTCAAATATCCATTTTTTTGTCGTTCCCTCAGCCCACACACCGGTGACTGAATCGGCGGACATTTCATATCCACCCCTTCAACTTTTTTTACGCACACCCCACTCAACGCGCGTACCTCGGACCCATATCGACACACCAGCCCATCCCGACATCGAATATCGCCCCCACAGGACTTTCCTTCTTCGACCGTCTGAACCCGATGCCCCTGATGAGCCGGCACCGAAACCGATGAATCAGAATCGCACCCCCACAAAAAAGAAGAAGCCAGTGCCAAAAAGAAGAATTTTTTCATAAAAACGCAATTACCTACTAAAAGTAAAGATTTACAAACTTTGTTCAATAACAACTGAAGTCTAATCGGCTCTCAAAATTTCAAGCACATTCAACGAAACGGCCTGTCCTCGCTTAGTCAGCAACTCAACAACATCTGCCTCCATCTGGACCTTGAACGGTTTATCCATGCGAGACAAACATGAATCAGGAACATTCAAATCCCCTGTTTTCTCGAGTCCCAATATACGTCCAGTATCTTCTTCCAAAACATACCAAATTCTATCCGTAGGAATCTTGTGTTCCACTAAAAAACTATGAACCTGAGTCGAAATCATAGCCCCCCCCTTTCTACGTTCAAGGACCTGTTTCGCAGGATTGGGTTCTCTTTTTTTGAAGGTGTAATGATTATATCCATTTTCAAAAGTACTCTGCACACACTGCAGAAGATCACTTTCCAACAATTCCGGAGACGATTTTTGATCTGCCATACCCAATTCATATAAAAACAACAATAAATTGTCAAATAAATCAACATATTAGATTAGCACAAAAAAACACAAAAACCCTATTAATAAGCAATTCCTTTAGAAAAAATAAAACGGAATCCCCTCACTCACCTTCATAATTCATAATTCATGATTCATAATTCAATAAACCTTTAATTACGAACTGATAAATGATCATTCTAGGCATCGATCCGGGTTACGAACGCTGTGGATTTGCCGTACTCGAAAAACAAAACCGTACCCTCATACTCCATACGTTTGGCGTGATAAAAACCCAAGCCACCAAAAATTTCCCCCTTCGTCTCCAAGAAATCGGAGAAGATTTTCAGTCTCTCTTAGACAAATACAAACCCCAGGTCATGAGCATCGAAGACCTGTTTTTTGTGCAAAATATCACCACGGGAATCAAAGTCGCTCAAGTACGCGGCACACTGATGTACCTGGCCCACAAATCCGGCTGCCAGATTGTGGAGCCCAAACCCATGGAAGCCAAACAGGCCTTCACCGGAAACGGACACGCCACCAAACTCGAAATGCAAAAAATGGCTCAAATCTTATTCGGAATGGAAAGCATTCCCACGCAGGATGATGCGGTTGATGCGATTGCAGCCGGGTTTTACGCAACCACAATATAAAATTGTTAATTGATTATTGTTAATTGCTAATTGCTACCCGCCACTTCATCACCACCCCCTCATTCGGCATACCTCTCATTTCAAAATATTTTTCGTGCACAATATCCAGCATATTCCGACACGCGGTCACCTGCTGAAAATAATTCCGAATGTTAGACATCGATTTTTCAATTTCGGGCAGGTGTTTTCTTACCTGTTCATAGCCTTCGACCAAATCCTTCATCGTAATCTCCAAAGGCAAAATTTCGTCGAGCAGCTCGATGGTATCTTTAATATCCTTCTGTTTTTCGGGGAAATGAAAATCCAAAAAGGCCTGTAGATTATCCAGATTCATTTCCATGTCCCAGTCAAAACCCGGTTTTTCTTCGGCCCAGGTCAACACATCGGTCTGATGTTTCCAGATCCCCTGAACCAATTCTTCAAACTGCTCATCGGCTTCTTCCAACTTCGCACTCAGGCGTGAAAACTTCCGCCGAAACTGGTCGGGAATATGTTCTTTCTTTTTATAGGCCAGTTTGTGCTCAATCTCCGCCCAAGAATGCATCAAAATCGTTCTCACCTGGATCTCCGCTTTGAGATTTTGCAATCCCCGATAGTTGGGAGCCTTCAGCCAATCCTTTCGAATTTTGACGATAAAATGACTCGATCGGTATCCAAACTGCGTTGGCGACATGTGATCGGACTTATCAAAAGACTCCACAATAGTCAGTTCCGAACAGATCAGTTTTTTGATCTTCTCAATGTCACTCTGAAAATAACATACCACCCGCAAGCCACACATATCTTCGGTCTGATCAAAAGGGTTGGCATAGTGTTTCCGCCCAATTTTTTCCATAAAACTCTCCAGGCTCTTCACTCGATAATTCACCGCCAAAAAGCTAATCCCAGCCTCTTCCAAAAATCCCTCCAAAGCCTGTTTCAGATTCATCCCCAATCGTTCGTATTTTGAATACTGCTGAAAATAAAGCTTCCGCATTTTGCTCAGCTCTTCATCGGTCGCATCTTTTTTTTTGGGCATAATAATGTTTCGATAAAAGTGTAAATGTGCAGCGTCATATTGACAAGAAAACACCAAATCAGTACCTAAAAGCCCATCTTTATAGGGAGAACCATGGAATATCCACACATCAGCCCTGCCAAAACATCAGACATCGAGTCGATCCTCGAGATCATGAGAGAAAATCTCCATCACTATCATAATCCTGGGAATCTCCAGGATTTAGAAAAAACAGGTTTTTTGGTTTACCCCTTCTCATCTGAAGAAATTCATCAATGCATCATAAGTCCTGAATCACACATTGTTCTAACGGCAAAAACAGTACAACAAATAGTTTGTGGTTACCTTTTGGGATATGATCTTAAAACCTGGAAAAAGCTCAAACCTGAATGGGATACAACCCCCTATAAAGTTAAAGGAAATACGTTCTATCTTCGTCATGTAGCTATAAAAAAAGGGAGTAACCGAACAGGAATAAAACTAGAAACAGAACTCTTCAGACAAGCCTTAAAAAAGGGATACAAATTTATCATTGGAGAAATAATGACCTCCCCAATTCAAAACAAGAGATCTTTATCCTTCCATGAAAAGCTTGGATTTGAAACAATTGGAGCTCTTCAATACGATGATGGCACCACCTGGGACCTCCTTCAAAAAAAACTTTAGCTACTCATCATGCAAAAACACGACCTCCTTACGCTTGAAATACAAGACCTCGCCTTCGGCGGAAAAGGCATCGCTAAAATTCAACGTCCGATTCCTGATTCAAACGAAACAAGACTCTACCCGATTTTTGTTGATGGAACTCTTCCTGGACAAACCGTAGAAGCCAAAATCACCAAAGTAAAAAAAAAATACGCCACCGCAAAATGTCTGAAGATAACCAAACGATCCCCAAAAGAAATCTCCATTCCCTACCAAGACACCCCCGGAGCACCCTGGATGAGGCTTCCAATTGAAATGCAGCTCGAAATCAAAAAAGAACAAGTCATCGACTGCTTTCACAAATTTGCCCATCTCCAAATAGCTCCCTTAATCGAAGACATCATTCCCTCACCTCAAATCTGGAACTACCGAAATAAAATGGAGTTTTCTTTCGGACCAACAGAAGAGACCTTCCAAAAAGGCGAAAGCGCCAAATACGATATCTGGACCCACACCGGGTATGGACTCGGTTCAAAAAAAAGAGGACAGTTTCACCTCGTGACCTCGCTCGAAAAACCCTCGGGACTATTCGATGAAGATTTCGAAAACCTCCTTCCCCACATACGCACCTTCTGCCAGGAAACTAATCTTCCCGTATACAACCAACGCACCAACAAAGGTTTCTTTCGACATCTGGTCGTTCGAAAAAGCCACGCTCAAAATAACCTCTTAGTAAATCTCATCACCACTTCAACACACGCCAATCAGTTCCCAAAAGAAGAATTTCAAACACTCCTTCAAAAAAATCTTGGCGCTCGACTCCACGGTCTCGTCTGGTCTCTCAATGATGCCATTTCAGACACCACTCAGCCAAAAATCAAACAAACTCAACTCTGTGGCCATTCCCAAATTAGCGAACATCTCAACAATCTAAATTTTGAAATGGGGCTCGAATCTTTTTTTCAGACCAATCCAAAGTCGGCCGAAAATCTATATAAAAGAGTTGTCGAATACGCACAACTGCAAAACGGAGATCCCGCCCTCGATCTGTACTGCGGGACAGGAACCATCGCCCAAGTTTTGGCCAAAGCGAATCCCAAATCAAAAATAACCGGCGTAGAAATCGTCCCAGAAGCGGTTGCTGATGCAAAAAAGAACGCCCGCTCCAACCAATTGCAGAACGTCACCTTTGTCTCTCACGACGTTAAAACGTTTCTCAAAGAAAACATCGAATCCATTGCAAATCACTCCACCATCATCCTCGACCCCCCAAGAGCCGGAATGGCCAAAAAAGCCCTAGAAAGAATTATCAAAACCACCCCTAAAAAAATTGTCTATGTCTCCTGCAACCCTGCCACAATGGCCCGCGACACCAAATATCTCCAAGAAAACGACTTTGCACTCCAAAAAATCACCCTCATCGATCAATTTCCCCACACCTCCCACATAGAATGCATCGGATTGTATGAATCAAACCAGTAGCACCCATCACCAAAATATTAAGTACAAATATCGAAACCCTCTCTTTTTTGTCATCTACTCAATACTAAGAGAGGGTAGCGAAGCTCCATCATAAAAAAATCTCCACCGACCAGAGCTGGGTGAGTTCTCAAGAACCATAAGTAGAAAACCTGCATTCCAGAGTCGGGTGAGTTCCCAAAAACCAAAAATAATGAACCTACGTACCAGATCTGGATAAATCCCAAAACACCCCCAAATCATTTTTTCAAAAAAAACGCCCCCACACCGCTTTTTACCTGCAGATATCCCCCAAAACATTAAGCCAACCTTAAATCCAAAGGTTGATTTTTAAAAGTGGTTAATTGTTAATTGATTATTGATAATTGTTAATTGAAAGTTCATGTCTACGCCCATCCCCCACCTTCTCGCCCTACACCGCACCCTCAACCTGACCCATCGTCGGTATCAAAAGCTCAAAACCTACTTCGAAAACGACTGGGGAAGCGCTCTCAAAGCCAATTCCCAGCAACTTGCAGAAGCCGGAATTGACCCCAAAGGGGCCGAAAGATTTTTTGCAAATCGGTCTTCCACCACGCCCGAAGCTGAAACTGAAGCGCTTCACAAATGCAATGCCCAACCACTTTTTATCGAAGACCAAAACTACCCACATACTCTGTTGCACATAGATCCCCCCCCGGTACTACTCTTTGTAAAAGGCTCTCTAAATCCAATAGACTTTCCGGCCCTTTCTGTCGTGGGAGCCAGAAAGATGACCGACTATGGCCGTGAGGCTACAAAATCAATTGTCGCCCCCATTGCCGAAAACAAAATCACTATCGTCTCAGGACTCGCCATGGGTATAGATGCCCAAGCCCACAAAGAAGCCATCAAAACCAATTGCAAAACCATAGCAGTACTCGGAAACAGCATCGATACAATCTATCCAGGACAAAATCGTTTTCTCGCCCAACGCATTCTTGAAACAAAAGGAACAATCATTTCTGAATACCTTCCTCAAACCGAGGGGAAGCCCGAATTCTTTCCCATTAGAAATAGAATCATCGCTGGGTTATCGCAGGCCACCATCGTCATCGAAGGTGCACAAAATTCTGGAAGTCTGATCACAGCCCATTTGGCCAATCAACAAGGAAGAGATGTCTTTGCCGTTCCGGGAGAAATCTTTTCAAAAAACTCAGAGGGCACCAACTGGCTGATTGCATCCGGTTCGGCTCATCCGGCTCTTTCTGGAGATCAGGTACTCGAAACCCTTGGCATAAAAAACCTGGCCGCCAAACGCCAAGCTCAGATAGCCCTCCCCGAAAACCCAATCGAAACCGAAATACTCAGCCACTTTGCAAATGGCGAAAAATGGCATATCGACGGCATCATCCGCCAACTTCCCTTCCCTCCAAACACCACGGCCTCGCACCTGCAGATCATGGAAATAAAAGGGCTGATAAAAAACATTGGGTCACAGATTTATATCCGGGGGTGGTAGTGCAAAACCTTCATTCTCCACTCTTCCTCTTCATTCTCCATTCTATAAGACCAACACAGGGGTTGGTCTCCACGTGAACAAATGGAACTTTCGTTCCCTACCACTACATCATTACCGACTATACACGAATGAAATTCACACTCCTACTAACGGTTACCGCTTTTGTATCTTTTGTCATCGCACGAATTCAACTCCAACCCGAAATCAAAATCGTAGAAAAACACATCGGTCCCGAAACCTCTCTCATTATGCTCAAAAGTATTGTTGCAGACGAACTAGAAGTCAAAATATCGGGACCAGCACGAATACTGTGGGCGGGGGAAAATCAAATTGCCAATGATGGAGTCTATCGCATCCCCTTAAGCCAAATCCCAAACGAAAACGATCTGCGTCTTAAAAACTTTCCGTTCACCGGCAATACCAACACCCAAAAATTCTATCCCAGCAACTCCCATTTTGCGCGCTGTGTAAAACCAACCAACAGGCGTTATTTTCAAACCAAAGAAGAAGCTCTCGCTCAAGGATTTATCCCCTCAAAATCCATAAAGTAACATTCCCCATCCGTTCAGAGTCACAATTTTGCATCTCTTCCTCCCTACCCTAGACAATTCCATCAATTAATCCTATAACTACTTCACCAATGACCACTCAAGAATTTCAAATTCTAAATCAAAAGCTCGATTCATTTCGAGCGATCATTGAACAAAAGCTCCAAGAAACAGATAAAAAATTTGAAAATATCGAACATAAAGTTGATACCTTAACAACACAAGTGACCCGTTTGGATCATAAAATTGAAACCCACCAGAACCAAAACGAACAAAAATTTCATCGAATAGAGAAGAAAATGGAAAATCTCGACACTCGAGTAGACCTACTCCATCAAAACATGATTCAGGGATTCACCGAAATCAAACAGGTCACTTCACACCAAGAACAAAAAATACAGGCAATCTCAAAACAACGGCATAAAGTAGCTGTTCGTTTTACCCACCGATGGACTACCGCTTCGTTAGGCATCGCGTTGGGAGCTTCAATTTTCACACTCCTTCTGACCAAAATCCTCACATGACCAACCAATACCTTTTTCTCTTGGGACGAAATCCCACCCTTTCTCGAACCGAACTGCTCAACTTTTGCGACGAAGTCTGGTGCGACGAAAAAAGTCAGCTGATGATCGGTGAAAATCTCCGATTCGAAAATCCACGCGATCTGCCCAAAACTCTCGACCAACTTTTTTTAGATCGATTGGGCGGATGTATTCGAATGGGAAAAATTATTCAAGAAGTAAAATCCGCAAAAGAGCTAATAGCACTCATCACTCAAAAAATCCTCGAACAAAAACCAGAAGGAAAAGTGCACCTGGGAATTTCATACTTTCGCACTCACACTTCAACCGGAAAAAGTGTGGGCACCAAAGAACTCCTCTCTCAGATAAAATCAGAACTAAGAAACAAACACGATCGTAATTGTCGAATCGTTAACGCTTCTGGAGCGCCCATGGATTCAGGAAAAATCTTTGGAGAAAAACTCCTCAAAAAAGGATTTGAGTTCATCATCGTTCAGCATCAAAACACCTTCCTTCTCGTCCAGACCACCGCCAATCAAAATCTCTGGAACTACACCATCCGAGATCGAGAAAAACAATTTCGCGATGCTCACCTAGGTATGCTCCCTCCAAAGCTCGCCCAAATACTCATTAATCTGGCCAGCCCCAAACCCACCGATCAAATTATCGATCCTTTTTGCGGCACCGGAACGGTCAATATTGAAGCCGCCATAATGGGCTACCAAACCATCGGCAGCGATGTAAACCAACGCTGCGTGACCGAATCGAAAAAAAACTTCGAGCAAATCGCCGAAAGGTTTCGATACCCCAAAAAATCGGGATCTTTCATTTCGTCCTCAATCGAAAAGTTTCCCCCCCACAAATTTAACGGAATAATTGCCACAGAAGGATTTTTGGGAGAAAACTATGCCAAGGGCTTGTCGGATGAAAAAATCAGCGCAAATCGAAAAAAAATACTCGATTTGTGGGTCCTCGCTCTCAAACACTTTTCCGCCTCCAACATTCACACCATCGTCTGCTGTCTCCCCGCTTGGCTCAAACACAAAAAAGTCATCTCCATCGCCGAAGACCTCTTCCGAAAAACCAAATCCAATCCCTACAAACCGCAACCAATATTCAACGGAAAAAAATCCATCCTCTACAACCGTCCAGGCGCTTTCGTCGCTAGAGAGATTGTGGTCTTTAAAAAATCCTGAATCCTTGCCTTTTTCACAAACGAAGTTTATAACCTCTTCTCCTTCATAAGAAGGACGTCGTATTCATCGATAATATTTATACGGTGAATCGCCCATCAACACATCAGCCACCAAGGAGGTATCTGTGGCCAAAAAAAAGAAGCAAGCGGAAAAACCCAATACCCGACCAGTAAGAAGTGGATCATTGACCTGTTCCCACTGCGGCCAAAATTACAATCCCCCCTCTGGTCCCTTCCCTAGTCGATACAGCCCCTGCTGCAACGCCCCTCCCAAAAGCTGATCACCTCTCTCCGAGCGAGCCTGGTTCTCGCTCGGACCCCATTCATTAAGTCCGATAAAGATTCTTGAGCCGTTTAATAGTTGAATCTGCTGTTCCTCGAACCTCATCAATAATCGTAATGTGCCCCTTGGTTTCCAAGTGCCGTTTTTGGTAGAGACTCGAAACCTTGGTAATAATCTCCACATTCGGAGCCAGACTTCGAATCGAATTCACAATTCGGATCATTTTTTCCTCATGCGGAACCGCAATAAAAACCGCCCGAGCCTTATCAATGTGCACCCGTTCCAAAACCTTCTTTTTGGCGGAATTTCCCAAAATGATATGAATTCCTTTGTGTCGCCCACGTTCGACCAAAGAAATATCTCGTTCCACAAAAATATAGGGCAAATGTAATTCCTTTAAGTGGTGAGATACCAATTGTCCCAAAGCTCCATACCCACAAATAATCGTGTGATTTTTCAGGTGCAATCCCGCAGGCACCTGTGCCTCTTCGCAGTCATGATCGTCCCGATCAAAGAGCCCCGCCAAAAAGTTTAGATTATTAAAAATAAAAGGCGTTAAGATCATTGAAAAGACAATCGAAACAATAATCATCTGCCCCAAGACCTCATCCACAAAAAGATTATTGATCTTGGCCAGCTCAAAAACCACAAAAGAAAACTCTCCCACCTGCGCCAGAATAATCGCGGTTTTGAGAGAAGTTATTTTTCTGTACCCCACCCTCATAATTCCAAAGATCACAAAAGCCTTAATCAAAATCACCGCCCCCAAGATCAAAAGAATAGTCGTAATATGCTGCGGAATAAAACTCAGATCCAACTGCATTCCCACCGTAATAAAGAACACCCCCAAAAGCAGATCCCGAAACGGTATCAAATCCGCTTCAATCTGATGTTTGTACTGCGTTCGTGCAATAATCAACCCCGCCACAAAGGCCCCCAAGGAGTAGGAAAATCCAAACACATGCGCCAACTGCGCCGCTCCAATAACAGTAAAAAGAATCGAAGCGATAAAGATCTCATCCGACTTCGAATTCGCGATAAAATCAAAAAAGGGCTCAGCCAAATACCGTCCTCCCAAATAAAAGATCCCCATAATCAAAACCGCATTCAGCGACATATCCATGAGCATTGCGCCTCCATCTCCCTGAGTATTGGCCAAAATCGAAATCAACAACAAGATCGGAATCACGGCAATATCCTGAAAAAGCAGCACCCCCAAAGCATTTTTTCCATAAGTTTTGTGCAGGGTCTTCGTCTCGTTCAAAAGCTTGAGCACAATCGCTGTAGAAGACAACGCCAACCCCAAACTAATAATCAAAGCCGAATTCGGAGCAATATCAAACCCATACCGAGTCAGGCCATAAAAAATAACTGAAGTCAGCACCACCTGCGCTCCTCCATACAAAAACACCTCCTTTTTGATCGACTTCAACTTCTCCAGCGAAACCTCCAACCCAATCGTAAACATCAAAAAAGCAATTCCAAACTCGGCAATAACATCGAGTAAATTCCCCTTGTCGTGCTGAAGTTCAAAAACCATCGCCACAATGGCCCCGGTAAAGATATATCCAATAATCGCTTCGATATTCACCTTCTTTAAAAGAGTGTTTATCAACAGTGAAAGTCCGGCCGTCAAAAGCAGTATCGTAATAAGGCTGTCCATAGCTTAATTTATTAGCCTGCAGATTATAACCGCACCCCCTTCCTCAACAAAAAATTTGATGTTTGTAAAAAATCCCATAAAATCCCCACCGGCCTTCAAAAAACTGTCTGTAAGAGGGTCAAAACGATCTTTATATCAAAAAGGACACTCCCGGGTAGCTCAGCGGTAGAGCAAGTGGCTGTTAACCACTTGGCCGTCGGTTCAAATCCGACCCCGGGAGCCATCGTCGTCGGTGACTACGTATCTTACGTTGTCTTTTCGCTACGCTTCAAGAAAACTCCAGATTCTTCGTAACCTCCTCCTCTCCCCAATAAGTCTCCGCATTCGCTCCGACTTCCCGGGGGCCCCTTGACTGCGTTTCTTACGTTGTATTTTCGATTCGCAAAAAAAATCCACAAGTTACTAAACTCAAAAGTTCCCAAGTTCAAAAGTTCAAAAGTTCAGAAGTTAAACTTCCTCTTCAAACGCTGAATCAAAGTCAGAATCCATCTCTTTTAGCTCCTGATCTTCTTTGGCCTTTATTTTGGCCTGCATTTCTTTCACGGCCGCCTGGTAGGTTTTTTTCATTTCTACCTCAGCTTCAGCCATGATTTTTTTCAGCTCGGCATCATAATCCCGAAGAATCTGAGCGGCTTTTTGCGATTTTGATTGAGTAGTTTTTGTCATTAGGCTGTGGCTGAATTAGCGTTGTAATATTTGTATCGAAGATAAGCCGTAACTATCGGAAAAGTCCTTTTCCCCACCAACCCATCCGGATCCAATGTTTCAGCCACCTTACCGTGAGTAGCCTCATAATATTTTTGAAAACCACTATCTCTATTCATTTCAGCCTGAAGTTTACTTATGCACTTCAACCCCTTTTTGTTTTCACATCGTTCATTCAAATTACCAGGCTCAAGGCCCATCACATCCATTAATCCATTCCTATCAATAAAGGTCATTATCGCACGCCCATTCTCTCTCATATCCGAAGCCGTTACATGTTTACTCACTGCTAGCCCAGAAATTGAATCATCAAAGGCCTCCATCAAATCATTCGTATCTTCTAGATGTTCTTCAGCCTTTGCTTTTAGTCGTGCCTTTGCTTCTAATCGTCCCTTTTCTTTGGTCTGCCCTTTATCCATTAATTTTGAATAAACACCTTTCAAATTCTCATCTGCTTCTTTCTTCGCTGCATCTCGATCCTCTTCAATAGCATCCCGAAAAATGTCATGAATATCCTCAATATCTCCATTTAAGGTCGCCAACTCTTGTTTATACTTACTATAATCTTTTACCTGTTGTGGAGTCAGATTCCCGTTATCAATTTTTTGTTCTTCCAAATCCTCAATTTGACCTTGAAGTGCTTCTCTCTTTTTTATTAAACTCTGCAGTTTAGAATTGTTTTTTCGATAGGCTTCTGCGGTACTACTTTTAGGATGATCCTTCACCGCGTCCGCAATATCATCATCAAAATTGAATAAATTATCTGGAGAGTCATAAGCATGTTTATCAGCATTATCTATTCCATAGTCATCATCTTCTTCCAAATCCTCAAAACGCTCATCAGCTAATTTTTTAGCAGCCTGAATTTTTTCATCAAATTCTCTTGCATTTCTCTTTAACGAAATTCCCGTCCCAGGAGGCAATTCTCCAAGATCTAAACGAGCAGACAACTGCCTCAAGGCTTCAAAATGCATTTCTGCACGTTGATCCACATCCGCCTCTGCCTTTGTAGCTAATTCATCAACAGATCGTCTCGCTCTCTCAGCCAAACTATTTGTTGAATCCATCTGAAGCACAGATTCTACAATAGCATCTATTTCAGATTTAAGTGTAGGGGCCTCAGAATCACAATTATCGTCAGAAGATTCTATCCCCTTATAAAGAAATCTGACTCCGTGAATCCCCCGATAAACACCGTTCTCAAGATTTTTCATCTTTTATTTTTTGAAAAAATCAGACCATTATAACACAGAAAAAACAAAAAAACAATATCCTGTCCCAAAAAAACAGGGAAGGTCTGAGCCTTCCCCAACCAATTATTCACCATCAAATTCTTATTATTCCTCAATTGGTCTGTCGCCAAGGCTAATAATACGCCACCAGCAGCCATCCAACCTGGGGAGGAGTTTCCACCCCCAAGAATTTGAAAAGACGTTCAAAGAGAGCAAGCCAATCCGGATCGGCTTCAATGTTATCTCCGACAAAAAGGGCCTCCGATTCCGCTCGCCGATGGCTCTCCCGAAGGCCAATCACACGCCCTTCACAGGCATCAAACTGGCGAGTACCCGCGTCGTAGAATTCGAACTGATCCGCTAATTCAAATCCCTCCAAAGCCTCTTCAATCTCAGTGTACTCATCCCATCCCCTTTCTTCTGCCCACTCGGGCAGTGAATCTCCAACTGGGTACAAAACGAAACCATAAACCAAACGTGCTATCGATGAAGACACAACTTTCTCCTTAACCGGTGGTGAATAGAACACAGCGAAAAGCCTAATAGGCCCCTCGACAAAAAACCTTATAAACAATAAGACATAATATGTCAACAGCTCGCAAGATCCATCACTTCTCCCCCCTACAATTACCTCACTCTAAAAAACAAAAAAAGGACGCAATATATTGCGTCCCTACAAATAAATTGTTGTTTATTCCTCTGGGGAATACGACTAACGTTTTGCCCACTGTGGTGCTCGTCGAGCTCGCTTGAGTCCTGGTTTCTTTCGTTCTTTCTTTCGCGCATCACGCGTGAGGTATCCATGATCTTTGAGCTGCGTTCTAAACGCCATATCTTTTTTGATCAACGCTCGAGCAATTCCCAATCGAGCCGCCTCTGCCTGAGCAAAAAGGCCTCCTCCAGAAGTTCGAATTTCCAGATCAAAATTGGATTTTTCACCCAAAAGGTCCAAAGGCTGAAGCAGTACATGTACCATTTCATCGGTTTTAGCCCATTCGTGAAGGGGTTTTCCATTTACCTGTACATCTCCATTCCCATCGGGATAAAGACGCACCGTAGCACATGCGGATTTCCGCTTTCCGTTCGCATAAAAATAAGATCGATTTGCTTTTGCCATATTTAGAAATTAACCGTTAAGAGTTCTGGTTTCTGCGCATCATACTGGCTTTCTGTCCCCTGTACCAAACGCAGTCGTCGAAGCTGATTCTTTCGATGTCGGTTTTTTGGGAGCATCCCCGAAACCGCCTCACGCAAAATACGCTCAGGATCAGATTCTCGAACCTGTTTTAGGGTTTTGGTCTTCAGGTTCCCCAGATATCCAGAATGTCGGTAGTATTTTTTGTCGTCTTCTTTGTTTCCACTAACTTTTACCTTTTCAATATTCATAACCACTACATAGTCCCCTCCATCTACATGGGGCGTCAGTGTCACTTGTTTTTTCCCACGCAACACCTGAGCCACCTCTACCGCCAATTTTCCCAGCGGTACACCGGTCGCATCAAAACTATACCATTTTCGGTCTGCGTTGGTTACGTTCTGTCGGATCGTTGTTTTTTTCATCGTGGATCAATTAGTTCTACTTGTACTTTTAGAGCATTATCTCCCGCTCGAAAACCAATTTTTGTGGTTCGAGTGTATCCAGATTTCATTTCTTTGAGCGCCAAAATATAAGCAAGCGCTTTTTTGGAAGCTTCTTCAGTAAAAATAACCCGACTCAGCTCTCGAACCGCATTGAAGGTTTCTTTGTCTCGAGCACGAGTAATCAGATGTTCGACCTCAGAAACCAAAGCCTTAGCCTTGGCATCAGTCGTCTGCAGCCGTCCCTCGTTAAAAAGAGAGGTAATCAGATTTCGGATCATCGCCTTTCTCTGATCGGCTGGTCGGTTCAAAATCGCCTTTGTGTTTCGATGTCTCATAGTTATTTACACATTAAGAAACGCCCCCTGAATGGGAGTGTGGCATAAGCGTATATCCACGCTCAGCCAATACTTGTTCGAGTTCTGTTTTTGCTTTTTGTCCGAATCCTCTCAACTGTGTCAGCTGTGACATACTCATAGACAACAACTGTTCCACAGAAGTAATTTTTCCATTGACCAGCGCATTCAGCGTTCGCTGAGAGAGTCCCAAAATATCAATTGGAGTAAAAGGCTCATCAATCGCCGCTACGGCTGCCATTTGTTCTTCTTCTTCCTTTTTCTTCATCGCCGCAAAATCGGTCGTAAAGTCTTCGTCTGTATAAGCATCATCCTCGTTGAAGAGGGCAAAGTAGCTCTGCAAAATTCCGGCTGCCAATTTGATGGCTTTTTCTGGTTCCAGTGCGCCATTGGTCTCAATCGAAAGCTCGAGCTGGTCCAGATCAATCTGTTCTCCCACACGAGCCGGAACCACAGCATACTGAACTTTGATCACCGGTGAAAAGTTGGCATCGATCAAAATGTATTCGGCATCTTCTTCTTTGACGTGATCTTCATTAGACACAATTCGGTACCCAATGTCTTTTCCAATTCGGAGGAACATCGCCTTTTTGGTATTAGCGCTTTCACAGGTCATGATTTCCTGCGTTGGGTCGAGAATCTCAACATCCGAAGAAACATTCAGATCCTTAGCCGTAATCTTTCCTTTTTTCACAAAAGGCACCTTTACCTCTTCCACTTCTTTTGAGTGTTTTTTGAGGCGAAGGGCTCGTAAATTCAAAATAATATCCAGCAGCGATTCTTTTACGCCGGGGATAGTGTCGTACTCGTGAGTCATTCCACTCACCTTAACCCCCACAACAGCCGTTCCTGGCAAACTCGACAAAAGCACTCTTCGTAAAGCATTCCCAAGGGTTGTTCCATACCCTGATGGCAACGGGTTGATAATTAGTTTTGCGGTGTTTTTCCCGGTCGACTCAACCTTAAGTCGTGGAACACCGATGGTCTCATGCAAAATATGCATCTTAAAACAGGGGTTAAAAAACTATCGAGAGTAAAACTCAACGATTAAACGAGTTTCGATAATGTTATCGAAGTGCTCTACAGATGGCAACTCCAAAACCTCAATTTCGAGCGCTTTGTCATTGACTTTCACCCACGAAGGGGCGTAATAATCAGGCTGTTCTTCTTTGTTTCGTTTAAACACTGGAGAGCTCTTACTTTTGGTACGAACTTCTACCTTATCGCCTGGACGAAGCTGTACCGAAGGAACGGTCACTCTTCGGCCATTCACACAAAAAAGACCGTGCGAAGCAAACTGCCGCGCCTGATCCCGAGTCAGAGCCAACCCGGCACGATAAATCACATTGTCCAATCGCTGTTCCAAAAACTGAAGCAACATGTCGCCCGTAACCCCCTTTGATCGAGCGGCTTGGTCGAAGTATTTTCGAAACTGCTTCTCAGACAAACAATACATTCGTTTGGCCTTCTGTTTTTCACGTAACTGACGTCCGTATTCTGTAGCTTTGGGAGCACGTTTTCCTCCGTGCATTCCAGGAATTCCCTGACGTCGCTGAAGCACCTTTTGGTACTTCGGAGAGCCAAACAAATTCACTCCTTCTCTTCGACATAAACGGGCTTTGGGTCCTCTATAACGCATCAATAATAAAATTAAACTTTTCTAACTTTTTTAGGTCGGCATCCTCCATGAGGCAGCCGGGTTCTTTCTGAAATGGAAAGAATATCTAATCCCCCATTAATCAATCCTCGAATGGTCTGATCTCGTCCGGGTCCCATTCCTTTTACATACACATGAACCCCTTTCATTCCAAAAGTCTGAGCCTTTTCAGCTACCGCTTCGGCCGAAACCTGTCCGGCATAAGGAGTAGACTGTCGAGCCCCCTTAAATCGATTCGCTCCCGGGCTGCTCCAGCCCAAAACATTTCCATCTGGATCAGTAAGGGTCACAATCGTGTTATTATAGTTAGCTCGAATGTAGACTTTACCAGCCTCAAACGATTTTCGAACTTTCTTTTTTGCCGTAGGAGCCATATCAAATGAAGATTAAAATTTATTTAGCGACCTTCTTCTTATTCGCAATAGTTGTTTTCTTTCCTCGTTTTGTTCGAGCATTTGTTTTGGTTTTTTGCCCTCGAACTGGCAGTCGTTTTCGGTGTCGAAAACCACGATAAGACCCCACTTCTTGAAGTCGCTTAATATTCTGAGTCACCTCACGTTTGAGGTCTGATTCTACCAAATAATCAGCCACCGCCGCTCGTACCTGCTCTTCCTGGTCAGCATCAAGATCTTTTACCCGAATATTTTCATCCAGCTTCGCCTTTTTACAGACCTCAGCAGCACGGCGAGGCCCAATTCCGTACACATACTGAACAGAAATAACCAATCTTTTGTCTGACGGAATCGTTACACCAGCTACTCTCATAATTAATTTATAAATTGTTAATGCTTCTTCCCCCTTCGTCTACAGGCGAAGGCAATTCGCCACTATATTTTTTACTCTTTGTTCTCAATTCTCAACGCTTCTACCCCTGACGCTGCTTATGTTTCCCTCGGGTAGAAGGGTTCAAACAAATCACACGCACGCGTTTCTTCCGCATGATAATCTTGCAGTCTTTACACATCTTTTTAACCGAAGCTCGTACTTTCATTATTTATAACGATAGATAATACGCCCCTCTTCAAGATTATACGGAGAAAGCGTTAACTTTACCCGATCTCCTGGAACAATTTTGATAAAATAAACTCGCATTTTACCCGAGACTCGCGCTCGAACCTGATGGCCTTCGAAGCCTTCGGTCGTTAGCTCAACGAGAAACTGAGATCCAGGGAGGAGCTCTAGAACTGTCCCCTCAACCTCAAAGCTTTCATCATTAGCCATGCGCGCTTGTTCCAAAAAGCCGGTGGATTATAGAAGACAAAGTACCCCTGTCAAATTTTTACCAAAAAAATCAAGCCAAATTAAACTTGAGGCCAATTTTTCTTATGGTAAAGCGAAAAAACAGTGCAAAAAAGTGATTCAAGTGGAAGTAAGTATTAAGAAGTAGGTATTAGGGGAGCTAAACAATCTATTCGTTTTACCTCGTTGGTGCCTAATACTTAATACCCTAATCCAAGAATTCTATTCAGAATAAAGCTTGAAATAATCTCACACACAAAAGCAAAATCCCATTTCCCCAAAACTTGCCGTCCCCCCATCACTCCCCTAAAATCCACGCCGAACTAACCTTCTCACTCACCATGAAAATAACCACCTCATCAAAAATCACCAAAGCCGATGCGCTCTTTATCTGCCTCCCCGAAAAGAAAACCAAAAACGCTCTCCCCACACAAATCGATGCGGCCACAAAAAAAATAATCAACAGCTGCCTCGCCAATAAAGATTTTAAAGGGAAAAAAGGAGAAGTGCTACAGATCTTTCCCTCTCAGACCCAAAACAAGAAAACTTATTTGTTGGGTGCGGGAGAATGCAAAGACGCCAAAGACTATCGAGTTTTGGGGGTGAACGCTGTACGCAAAGCCAAAAAAGCCAAAGCGGCAAAAATCACGATCCTACTTCCAAAATCTTTTGAAGCCCAAAAGGTAGCCTCTGGATGCATCTTAGGGAACTACAAATTCAAAATCAGCAACGACAAAGAAGCCGCCAAAAAAGAGGTCTCCATCACCCAGGCCACCCTGGTAAGCGACGAAAAACAAACAAAAAAAGAAATTGAAGACGAAGTAGCGCTCGCACACGCCACCAACTACACACGAGAACTGATTAATCTTCCTGCCAACAAACTAGGACCCAACCAGCTCGCGGAAAAAGCACTCAAAGATATCAAAGGCAAAGGCGTAAAAGTAAAAGTGCTCAGAACCAAAGAGATTGAACGACTCGGAATGGGGTCGCTCTTTGGAGTGGGAAAAGGTTCTCGAGAAGAACCCAATGTAATCGTTCTGGAATACAAAGGAGGATCCACCAAAAAAGCCCCCATCGCCATCGTCGGAAAAGGCGTCTGTTTTGATTCAGGAGGCTACAACCTCAAACCCACCAACTACATCGAAGAAATGAAACAAGACATGGCCGGAGCCGCCAGTGTCATGGGGATTTTTAAATGGTGCAAAGAAACACAACCCCAAATAAACGTCGTCGGAATCATTGGCGCCGTTGAAAACATGGTCTCGGGAAACGCTTTCCGTCCAGGAGACATTCTTACCGCCATGAACGACAAAACAATTGAGATCACCAATACCGATGCCGAAGGACGATTGGTACTTGCCGACTGTCTCTACTACGCCGCCACCAAATTCAAACCGGCTCAAATGGTCGACCTAGCAACCCTTACCGGAGCCTGTGTCGCAGCCCTTGGACACGAAATAACGGCCGTTATGGGAAACAAAAAGGTCGTCACCGCTCTCCAAAAAGCCTCCGAAAAAGCCAACGAAACCCTCTGGGAGCTCCCCATCACCGATCTTTTTCGAGAAAAAATTAAAGGCCAAATATCAGACTACAAAAACTGGACCGCGGGCGTATCTGCCGGTTCAAGCATGGGAGGAGCCTTCCTCGAAGCCTTCACCGAAAAAATCCCCTGGGCCCACCTCGACATCGCCGGAACGGCCTTCCTCGCCAAAGGCGGAAACGACCTCGGCCCCGCCGGCGCCACAGGAGTCATGGTAAGAACGCTCAAAGAATACCTCGTAGGTCAAAAGTAGTTTTCGAGTCTAGAGCAGAGAGTAGAGAGTTAATAATCACTCTCTACTCTTTGTTCTCTACTCCTAACTCACATTTAAACTACTTCAACTCAATATCCACCCCCCCCGTATCATCCAACTCTTTTTCGATATCCACATCTTCCCCCTCAAAGACCTTGTCTATTTTCTCCTCTTTCACCCCAATATCAGACTGAATAGGTATAGCCGCCACTTCTTCCTGCCTTTTTTTGGCCTCTTTGCGCTTTTTTGAAATATCTTCCAGTCCTCGATCCTCTCTTTTTCGATCCGTCTTTTTAAACCAGCGCTTCTGCTCTTTTTCATCCTCAATCATCGGATGTCCTTTTTCTTCGATATGCGTGTGAGCCAGACTCGCCAAAACCTCTTTGAGCGAATCTTCTTCTTCCATTTTTTTGTGTTTCACCACATGCTCTTTCATCTGCTCGATCTTTTTCGCTACCCAAAAAGGCCGATTCACATACTCATACTTATAAGTATCCCCCCCCACCTGAACAAACTCCAAGTTCCCATAGTTTCCAATAAAAGCCTTGAGCCCCTCCTTTTCCACCCCCACCTGATCCAGGTCAAAAAACAAAATCTTGTTGTAGCGCTTATAAAAAAAACGCTTCCAATCCATCATCATAACTCCTTCATTGGTCATCACAATCCCATTTACATACCAATAGGCAAAAACACTAAAAACACGGACAAAAGCCCATACCGCCAAAGTCCCCCAGAGCCAGTACCACTCAAAATTATACCAAGCCGCCATCGCCGCCAAACCTCCCCACCCCAAAAGCCGCGCCCACATACGAGTAAAATACTTGTGAAACGGCTGCCGAAAGACCCGGACTACCCGCTCATCATCTTCCAAAAGCCCCTGAAAACCGATGCTTTTGAGATTCATGATTCCATTATAGGGGGAGCAGGTAGGAGGGAGCAAGTAGCAGGAACGATCAAATAAAAAGTATTCCCAAAATACTCCACTCACCCTACTCATAAGTTCAAAAGTTCAGAAGTTCACAAGTTAATCAATCTCCCCTCCCCCCAAACAAACCTTCCCCTGATAAAAAACCACCGACTGCCCAGGAGTAATGGCTCTTTGGGGAGTCTCAAAAAATACCTTATAGCCAGCCCCTGCCCGCTCTACACGACACTTCTGAGAAGTCTGACGATACCGAACTCGCGCTTCACATTCCAGAGGGAATGAAGGAGCTTCACCGCTGATCCAGTGTAAATCAAAGACCGTTAAAAAATCTTTATCCAAAAGGGTCTCATCCTGACTCACCACCAATTCATTTTTCTCCACACGCTTTTCCACCACAAACCAAGGGGCTTCACCAGCCCCTCTTACTCCTCCAATCATCAAATTCCTTCGCTGACCAAGCGTATAAAAACTCAACCCCTGATGCGTCCCGACCTTCTTTCCCTGGTCAGTAACCATATCTCCAGGGGTAGAGGCAATGTAACGCTTCAAAAAATCAAAATAATTACGCTTCCCAATAAAACAAATCCCCGTTGAATCTTTTTTACTCGCGTTCAAAAATCCCCAATCCTTGGCCCTCTGACGAACCTCCTGCTTTGTATAATTCGCTAATGGAAACCTCGCCCGACTCAGCTGCGACTGATTCAGCGCGTGCAAAAAATAAGTCTGATCCTTCCCTTCATCTTTCGGAATCAACAGTTCAAACTTTCCCGTCATTTCATTTTTTTCTACTCCTGCATAATGCCCCGTTGCCAAAGCGTCTCCCCCCAACTCATCCACAAAATCCAAGAACACCCCAAACTTAATAAATTTATTACACAAAATATCCGGATTAGGGGTTCTGTAGGCCTTATTTGCCTTTAAAAAATATTCAAAAACATCGGCCCAGTATTCCTTTGAAAAATTCTTCACATGAAATTCAATCCCCAATCTTTGAGCAACCCGTTCCGCATCAGTCAAATCTTGAACCGCCTCACACTCCCCATCTTCTTCCCAATTCTTCAAAAAAACCCCCACCACTTCGTGCCCCTGATCGACCAACAATTTTGCTACCACCGAAGAATCCACTCCCCCACTCATCCCAACCACAATGCGTTTTCTCATGCCATAAACATCAAAACCGTCGCTGCTATAAACCCCACCAGCGTTAAACTCGCTGCAATTTTGAGACCAATTCTATTTTTTGCCATGCCCCGATTGTATTTAATAATTATTAATTGTTAATTGATTATTGTTCATTGCCCGCCGAAACCTTAGCCGGAACCAAAACCTGATCCCCGTACATCCATCCAGGTTCCAAAACACGAACCACTTTTCCGGTTTCTCCCTCTTCGGTCATTAAAACTTCGTGCTTTGCCGGATCAACCTCCTCCCCCGCCTGAGGCTCAACTTTTACCACCCCCTGAGCGGTCAAAGCCACAAAAAACTTATCCACCACCTTTTTCATTTCTTCGTCCGAAGTATGTGAAGCCCCCAACCCCAACTCCAAAAAACTCGGCAGCAACTTCTTCAAAAAATCCGCCAGACCAAAATTGACCCAATTTTTCTTATTCTCACTCTCTCTTCGCTTAAAATTGTCCAAATCTGCCACGGCACGTACCGCTTGTCCTTTTGCCTCAGACAAACTCAATTCTAGCTGTTCAATCTGCGCCTGAAGTTGTTCATTCTCTTCTTCGAGATTAGAAAGCGCCTTGGTGGCTGCATCGGAAACGGGGTCGTTCTTGGTCATAAAAATAAATAATAGGGTATTTAAGGAATAAAGAATTAGGTATAAGGCAAGGATATTTCTCTCCCTCTCAGAGCCTCTAATTCCTACTTCCTCATACCTACTTCCCTTTAAAGTCTGTGCCTAAAGTCCCAAATTCTTCTTCAGCGCCTCAGCTTCTTCGGCCGATTCTTCTTCCTCAGCAGTCTCTTCTTTCTTCGTCTCTACCTGCTCAATTTCAGTTTCTCGCTCTTTTTTCAATCGGCGTACATCCTCGGCAAATTCGGATTCTAACTCTGAAAACTTTTGTTTCTCTTCTTCAAAAATCGAGATCAATTCATTGATCTGTTCGATCTTGAGTCGAGGAATCGCATCGATCACTCGTTGCTTTTCCTCCATAGTCAGAGAAATAGACCCCTCGAGGAGAGTCAAAAAATACTGATCATCAAACTGAGTATTCGGATGAGGAGGAATAGTAAAAATATGACCATCACGCTTTCCCAACTGCCCTACTCGAGCATTGGGATCTGGTGGTGGCGGTGGCGTGGGTGGTCCTGGAGGCGTCGGCATTCCAGCCCCTGGCATCCCAGCTCCACCTGGAGGAGGCATCATTCCTCCTCCCATAGGAGGGGGCGGAAAAGCTCCCGCTGGCGGCATACCTCCAGGAGGCATAGCACCTGGCTGAGGCGGCATCGGTCCATATCCCGGGGGCATCCCTGCCAGAGGAACCGCTCCAGGCTGTGGCCCCATTGCCCCTGGTTGAGGGGGGACTGGGGGGACCGCTTGTCCACCAGACGCAGGGGGCTGTTGTCCAGCCGGCGGTGGTGGCGGAGGCGGCGGCGGAGGAGTTCCTCCACCTCCTCCTGCAGGAGGTTGTTGTGGAGGTACGGGAGGAACCGGAGGTGGAGTCGGAGTATCAGCCATTTTTTTGAACTATTCTAAAGGAATATACAAATTGATTCTATATTAAGCAGTTGTTTCTTTCTTCGTTTCTTTTTTTGCGGCCTTTGTCTCGGTCTTTTTGGTCGAAGCCGCTGCTTTTTTAGGAGCACTTTCTTTTTTCGGTGACGGTTTCTTATCTTCCGCTTTTGCTTTTGGAGCCGTTTTCCCCGCTCCTCCAATTTTTACAATCTCTACCAATGTATAGTCTTGTCGATGTCCCTGGGTTTTTCGATATCGCTTTCGAGGCTTCATCTTAAAAACCCGAATCTTTTTTCCTCGTCCGTGTTCCAAAACTTTGGCTTCTACCTTTACCCCTTCCAAAAAAGGCGTCCCCACCTGAAAACCACTTCCGTCTGGTTCAGACAAAAGAAGTACCTCAAACTGAACCTTCTTTCCTTCTTCTGCATCCAACTTATCTACTTCCAAAACATCCCCCGCTTCGACAATGGCCTGATGGCCTCCAATTTTTGCAACAGCAATCATGGTAATAAAGGTTAAGGTCACCGTACGGAGATTGAAAGTTCAATACTTCAGTAAGTCCCGCACAGGTTGACTAAAAAAACACATTCAATAAAGAACGGCAAATATTGTAGAGCCAAACCCCTATTTGTCAATGAATTTTAGAGAATTGTTTGACAACCAACAATTTGTTTCTACTATCTTCCGGTATTTTTGTATTTAATAACTCTTAACCAAGATGGCTGACACATTTGTTCGAAACAAACCCCATGTAAACGTGGGTACCATTGGGCACGTGGACCACGGAAAAACCACGCTTACCGCCGCTATTACGGCAACACTCGCTAATCGTTTAGGCGACCTTCCCGCCAACCAATCTGTAGCCTTCGATCAAATCGATAACGCTCCAGAAGAAAAGGCACGAGGAATTACCATCGCTACTTCACATCAGGAGTACGAAACCGAAAACCGACACTACGCTCACGTAGACTGTCCAGGACATGCCGACTACGTCAAAAACATGATTACTGGAGCCGCTCAGATGGACGGAGCTATTCTCGTAGTAGCCGCCACAGACGGAGCCATGCCTCAGACAAAAGAACACATCCTTTTGGCACGACAGGTTGGAGTAGACAACATCGTTGTTTTCCTCAACAAATGTGACATGGTCGATGATGAAGAAATGATCGATCTCGTTGAAATGGAAATCCGAGAAGAACTTTCTAAGCGTGAATACGATGGAGACAACGCTACCATCGTTCGAGGATCAGCTCTAAAAGCACTCGAAGACGCCTCAGGCGACTGGGGAGACAAGGTTATGGAACTCATGGCCGCGCTCGACGCAGAAATCCCAGAACCAAAACGAGAAACCGACAAAGATTTCTTGATGCCAGTAGAAGACGTATTCTCTATTAAAGGACGAGGAACCGTAGCTACCGGACGAATCGAAGGAGGAATCATCAAAGTTGGGGAAGAAGTTGAAATCGTTGGAATTAAAGAAACTTCAAAAACCACGATCACCGGAGTTGAAATGTTCAAGAAGCTTCTTGATCAGGGAGAAGCCGGAGACAACGTAGGACTCCTGCTACGAGGAGTAGAACGAGAAGACATCGAACGAGGACAAGTGATCGCCAAACCAGGAACCATCACCCCTCATACCGAATTTGAAGCTGAGGTATACATCCTCAACAAAGAAGAAGGAGGACGACACACCCCATTCTTCAAAGGATACAAACCTCAGTTCTTCATCCGAACTACCGATGTTACGGGTGAAATCCTTCTCCCAGACGGAGTAGAAATGGTAATGCCAGGAGATAATGCAAAATTCACCGTTCAACTAGGAGCTGCCATCGCCCTAAACGAACAAACACGATTCGCCATCCGAGAAGGAGGACGAACCGTAGGAGCCGGAGTGGTAACCAAGATCATCAAGTAGTTGGTCTGACACTCTCGCCAAAAAAGCCCCTCGATCAAATCGAGGGGCTTTTTTTTAGAAAGAGGTCTTCCTCAAAGGCCGGAGCAGGGTTGTACCCTGCTCCGAAACATTTCCCCCTCAAAGAAAACAAAAAAAGCCGGCAAACCAATGCCGGCAAAGCTCCTCTCTTTCTTTTTCATGAAAAATGAGGTGATCGAACCAACTCCCAAAGCACCTCCGTAATTCTCTCATCCTCATACTCGGGGTGAAGCTCAATCATCCGAATTTCCCAATGAAAAAATGGATCATCCGGAAGCTCTCCCAGCTGTTTCTTCGCAAACTCATAAGCCTCCACCGGAGAATTAAACGATTCTGCCCACCCTCTAGGCTCAGATCCCTCGACACAAACAGCAAACACATCCCCATAACTCTCCTCAATTACTAATTGATTTCCTGATCCCAAGGGGATTTTATATTGTCCTTCCATCACATCGTCTCCCTGAAAAAGAAATGAGGTCATCCACTTTCTGAATATATTGACAAAGAAAACACTCCATCGGAGGTTTTTCTTCAAACCAAAAAACAGACCACTCACTCCAAAAGATCGAAAAAGAGCCAGGCAAATATATTCAATAGAAAAACAAAATCAAAAACTCTTCACTCTTTGTTCTCTACTCTTCACTCTCAATTGACACCCCCCCAAAAAAAACTACCCTTCCCATCTCATGGACAAAATACTCTCAACCCTCGGTCTCAACACCGCCATCATAGGCACACAGTGGGGAGACGAAGGAAAAGGAAAACTAGTCGACGCCATCGCGGGCAAGTTTGACCTTATTTGTCGTAGCTCCGGCGGCGCCAACGCCGGTCACACCATCGTGGTCGACGGCAAAAAATACATTTTCCACCTCCTTCCCTCCGGAATGCTCCACGAGCACATCACCGGCGTTATCGGAAACGGGACGGTTATCTCCCCATCTGATCTAGTCGAAGAACTCGATACTCTTGCCGAAAGCGGACTCAATGTGGCCGATCGAACCAAAGTTTCGTTCCGGGCTCACATGATCCTGAACTACCACAAAAAAATCGACGCCGAACTCGAAAAGAGAAAAGGCGACAACAAAATCGGCACTACCTGCCGCGGGATTGGGCCTTCTTATTCCGACAAGATCGGTCGTATCGGAATCCGATGCGAAGACCTCCTCGACAAAGACCTCCTAAGAGAAAAAATAGAAGCCAACTGCGCGTTTCACGCCAAAAACCTTCAGATCGACCTCGATCCCAAGGCTGAATTTGAGGCCATCGAAAGCGTTCGCGAAAGAATAAAACCGCTTTTGTGTGACACTCGATATTTCCTACACCAAAGCGTAAAAGACGAAAAAAGAATCCTTTTTGAAGGGGCTCAGGCTCATCATCTCGACATCGATCACGGAACCTATCCGTTCGTAACGTCTTCTTCTATTACCGCTGGAGGAATCTGCACGGGATTAGGATTCCCTCCAAAAAAGATATCGAGTCTCATCGGAATTGCCAAAGCCTACACCACCCGCGTGGGTGAAGGCCCTTTCCCTACAGAACTGACCGATGAGCACGGCGAATTCCTTCAGAAAAACGGACACGAATTCGGCGCCACCACCGGACGTCCTCGACGCTGTGGTTGGTTCGACGCGGTAGCGGTCAAAGAAGCGGTTGAAATCAACGCCCTCGACGCAATCAACCTCACCAAGCTAGACGTCCTTTCGGGAATGAAAGAAATCAAAGTCGCCACAGCCTACACCCTCGACGACCACCCACTGCGATCGGTCCCCACCACCCGAAAAGCCAACCAAAAACTCAAAATCACATACGAAACCTTTCCCGGCTGGTCCGAAAGCCTTTCGGGACTCAAGTCCTTCGAAGATCTTCCCCCCGCCGCTCAAAACTATGTCCAAGCACTCGAAAAACACATCAAGTGTCCGATTCGATTTATTGGGACGGGGGCAGAGCGGACGGATTTGATATTTCGATAGGAAGTACAAAAGCGACAAAACTGAATCATGAAGCTTGAATAATGAATTATGAAAGAAGGAAAGAAATTGATCTTTCCAAAATGTTTCATACATTTAGACTCCTTTCCTCTTCAAAGAAATAAGAAAAATCGAACAGCTCAACGCTCCTTCCATAATTCATGATTCATAATTCATTATTCAATTCGATTTACTGTCTAATTCCTTCTCAATGCAAATGAACAAAAGCCAGGTCTGGGACGCCGTGCTGGCCCGACTGTCTGAAAAGATCTCCAAAATGGAGTTTTTGACCTGGTTTAAAAAGGTCTGTGTATCGGATATTTCTGGTGGGGCGGTGGTAATCAGCTGCCCGACCGAAATGAACAAAAACTGGCTGGAGTCCAAATACCACGCTGTGATTTTGACCAACATTCAGGGGATTATGCCCGAAATCGAAAAGGTCTATTTCAAGGTCGATCTCACCCTGGCCGATAGTCCTACCGCCTCCCCAGCGATTTTTCAGGACAAGCCGTCCAAAAAACCACGAAAACTCCCCAATCAGCCAGAGGAAAAAATCGATGACGACCTCAAATCTCGAATCATTCACGAAAAATTCACCCTCGACAACTTTGTCGTTGGAGAAGAAAACCGGCTCGCTCATGCGGCCTGTCAGGCCGTAGCCGAGGGAAAACCTAAAGAACCTAAAAAATATAACCCCCTGTTTATCTACGGTGGCGTAGGCCTGGGAAAAACCCACCTGCTGCAGGGAACCGCCAACGAAATCAAACGCCGAAACCCCAATGCCAAAGTGGCCTATACCACGGCTGAGCGGTTTACCAACGAGATCGTAAAAGCCATCCGTCTGAGAAAAATGGAAGACCTACGAAAAAGATATCGCCCCGTTGATGCTTTGATTATTGACGACGTCCAATTTTTTGAGGGGAAAGAAAAAACCCAAGACGAGCTCTTTAACACTTTCAACGACCTCTTCGAGTTTAACAAACAAATCATCTTCTCGGCCGATCGCCCCCCTTCAGAACTAACACGACTTTCGGACCGTCTCCGATCCCGAATGGGCTGGGGCCTCTCGGTCGATGTTCAGCTCCCCGACTACGAAACCCGAATCGCCATCATCCAAGAAAAAGCCCAAGAAAGAAAACTTATTCTCCCCCACGACATCAACCAGTTCATCGCCGCCAACATACGACGAAACCTCCGAGAACTCGAAAGCCTGCTCAATCAAGTCGCTGCTGAGTTGGAGCTGTCTCAGATCTCCCCCACCATACAATCGGTTGGAAGAATACTGAGAAAAATCGCCCCCAGCGAAGACCTTTCCACCGCCACCGACGCCAAAACCGGCCTGGCCAAAAGCCCCGACGACATCATCACCATCGTCTCCGAATACTTTCAGGTCCCCGCTACCGAGCTTCTAGGGACCTCCAGAAAAAAGGAAATCGTCTACGCCCGACAAATCGCCTGGCTGCTGTGTAAAGACATTCTACGCATGAGTTTTGAAGCCATTGGAGAAGCCTTTGGAGGCAAAAACCACACCACCATCATGCACGGAATAAAAAAACTACAGGACCTGCAAAGAACCGATTCGGCCACCGCGCGGCATGTACATGCGCTGAGGAAAGATCTCGGGGTAAAATAAACACAACAACCAGCACCAATAATGTCGGTTAAGAGTCTTACCGATACGATTCAATAAAAGAAAGGGGGAAACCCAGGAGTTCACCATTTGCTGGTTTTCCTGGTTTAGATATCGCCACATTTCCCGAACCAAGGGTATAAAGCTCAAAAGCAAAATCGGCTTTTTCCAGTGGGACCGCATTTTTTCGAAGAAAGCCCAAAAAACGAGCCGAATCGGCACGAGAAAGTCCCTGAACAACCGTTTGAGCAGATAGGCGATCATGCATACCAATCAACTGTTCCATGGCATAGGCATATAGCTCAGAATCAGACTCATAAGTTCTCTCCATCTGCTTAATCTGACGTGCAATATCAGGAACAGGACAATTCTGAAGAGCCTTAACAAACATTCCAATCTGTCCAACTTCGGGGGAAGGCTCAAGCTCTGGAGTTCCAAAAGATCGTTTGAGAAGAAGGTCTACCAAACTCTGAAATTCTCCTCTGGGATCTCGAAAATTAAGAAGCGCTGAAAGAACCTGACGCCCCTTCTCCTTCACCGGAGATGAATTTTCAAATCTTCTCTGAAGTTTCAATTCATGGGCCGCCATGACAAACATCTCAATAAAATTCGCCTTCAGATCATCGGCAGATCTCGAATGGGCAAAATTAACTATGGAGGCTTTATGCGGCTTCAATCGATCCAAAATTTCAACTTCACGAGGATTATCAACGCCATATTCCCGCCCACTTACTCCCGCCATCACAACAGCTTCACACAAATCATCAAAAAACTGTCCCAATAACTGACGTTCCATACGAGACTCAAAAGTCTCCGACCCGGCTACTATTTCTCCTTCAGCCATTAAACAAAATTAAATCACAAGATAAATACACAAATAACCAACTCTTGTCAAGCGCTAGTCCCAGTCGTATCAATTAATCCGCAGATCATCTACTAATCCACTAAAAGAAACTTTTCGAAGCCGAGTAAAACCCAGCTCCGGCGAAACACTCTAAGAACATCCCCTTTCTTCATCCTCAGATACATAGACGCAAGATTTTGCGTCCCTACTTACTTTTTTGTTCTTTGTTCTCTGCTGATAACAACCGAACCTCCCCTACCAAGTCATCATACCAATCAATCGGTAATTTTTTGACCTGGAGCTTGATCGCGGTAGCGGTAACCACCCACTTTTTATCCGATTCTTTGAGCAGTCCAAAAATCTGATCAGGCGAAAACTCCTTCCCCAATCGCAGCACAATCTCGTGATCTTTGTGGCTGGACTGGTGGATCTTGACCCCGTTTAGATGCGCAGCACGCAAGAGTAATTTAAGTCGAATCACGCGAAACAGGTTCTCTACCTCCTTGGGCAGATATCCATAATCATCTTTTAGTTCACGCCGCAGCTCACTCAGCTGGTCTTCACTCTCGGCCGAAGCCAATTCCTTATAGACCTGAATCTTTTCATCCGCACTGGCTATGAAACTCGCCGGAATAAAGGCCGTCAGAGGCACCTCTACCGAAATCGCCTCTTCTTCTTCGATGTCAGAGGAAATTTCTCCGGATTTCATCGCTTCAACCGTCTTGTTGAGCATGCGCATAAAATGCGACACTCCCACCGATTTCATGGCCCCAGACTGATTGGCCCCCAAAATCTCTCCTGCCCCTCGGATTTCTAGGTCACGCATAGCGATCTGGAACCCCGATCCCAATTCCGAAGCCTCCACAATAGCCCGAAGACGCTTTTTCGCTTCAAGTTCGAGTTTCTGACCGTGATAAAGGAAAAAAGAGTAGGCCTGAGTTCTTCGTCGTCCTACTCGTCCTCTTAGCTGATAGAGCTGAGAAAGCCCAAATTTTTCAGCATGATTTACCAGCAACGTATTCGCATTCGGCAGATCAATTCCGTTTTCAATAATAGTCGAGGCCACCAAAACATTAAATTCGCCCCGTTTAAACTTATTAATCCGTGCCTCTAATTCCTGAGGCGACAACTGCCCGTGCGCCACAATAAAGCTCGCCTCGGGCAACAAAGACCGCAGCTGCTGGGCCTGAGATTCAATGGTTTTTACCTGGTTGTGCAAAAAATAAACCTGTCCTCCACGATCTAGTTCGTACTGAATCCGTTCCCGAATCAGGTTTAGATTAAATTTTCTCACCTCGGTCACCACCGGCAGCCTTCCGGGAGGCGGCGTGGTAATGGTAGAAATATCCTTCAATCGATTAAGACTCATGTGCAGCGTTCTCGGAATGGGGGTCGCGGTCATGGTCAACACATTCACATTCGTCCGAAAACGCTTCAGTCTTTCTTTTTGCTTTACCCCAAACCGCTGTTCTTCGTCGATAATCAAAAGGTTGATATCCTTAAACGAAACATCTTCCGACAGCAATCGGTGCGTCCCAATCACAATATCGACCAACCCCAGTTTGAGGTCTTCTAAGATCTTTTTCTGTTTGGCCGGAGTCTGAAACCGAGAAAGTAATTCGATCCGAACCCCATATTTTCGATCTCCCACGCGTTTCATAAAACTTTGGTAGTGCTGCTCGGCCAAAATAGTAATCGGCGCTAAAATCGCCGTTTGATAGCCCGCACGATAATTCTTAAACGCCGCCCGCATGGCAATTTCGGTTTTCCCGAATCCCACATCTCCACAAACCATCCGATCCATGGGCCGTTTGCGCTCAAGATCAGCCCGCACATCGTTCCAAGCCGCGGCCTGACCAGGCGTCAATTCATAAGGGAAATCATCACAAAAAAGCTCCATCTTCTCGTCATTGGGAACCCCCTCTTTCCCTTCCGAAAGTTCTCGCTTGGCATATAATTTCAAAAGCTCCTGGGCAATCTTCTCGGTCTCTTCTTTTAATTTTTTCTGTGACTTCTGCCAGTCAGCTGCCCCCAACTTCGTCAATCGTGGTTCCTCGTCTCCAATAAACTTCGTCACCTTCTCAGCCGATTCCACCGGCACAAACAATTTATCATTCTCCGCATACGCAATACGCAAATACTCACGCGTTCCAAAAGTCTCAATCTCTCGACGAATAATCCCTTCAAATCGCCCAATCCCGTGATCTAGATGAATCACATAATCCCCGGGCTTTAGGCTGGTCATCAAATCAAGATTGATGCCCGAAACCGACTTCTTTTTGCGCGACTGCCGGGCAAACTGAAAGATTTCTCGATCGGTCAAAAACAAACATTTTCGATCATTGTTCTGAAAGGAATGGGGCACAAAAGCCTCTTTTCCCAACGGGACAATTTTCACCGTCGAAGGCATGGTCTCTTCCATATCCTGGGTAAACATAATGTCGTTTTCCCGAAAAATATTTTCGATTTCTTCCAGACGTTTGGTCGCTACCACCACGTCAAACTCACGTCGGAACCTTTCTTTGATCTCCATCACGAAATCCGGTGTGGTATAAAACGGCAGCACCGAAAAGAAATTCAGATGAAAAAACGTCTCGTTCTCTTTGGGAAAGGTCGTAAATTTAATCTTTTTAAAGTTCCCCTTCGGACAAATATCCTCATCCAGATCATCAGAAATAAAAAGAGACTTATCACAGCCTCCAATTACATCCAAAAATTGTCCTTCCCCCTCATCCATTTCCACCGGATAGATCTGTACCTTCGAAATAGGCTTGGGAAAGGCTTCAGGATCCTGATCAAAGACCTCAATGGTTTCAATCTTGTCATCGGAAAGTTGTATCCGAATACATTCGGGTTCATTAATCGGATAAATAAAAAGGTTCTCCCCCCGACGAACAAATTCTCCCGGGACCAACACCTGATCTTCGGCCGAAGAATATCCCTGGTCTCCCAACCGAGAAAAAAGGTCAAAAATCTGAATTTCCTGCCCCTTCTTCAGCTCAATTTGGGCCTCCTTCAGCTGAGCGAGAGAAGGAAACTTTTTTTCCAGAGTCGAAGAAAGATGCTCAAACAAAAACAAAGTCTGAGAAGTCTTTTTGGCCTCGGTCAAAAACCGATAATACTCACGCAGGCCCCCCTCTTCGGGAATCAAAACAATATCTCCCGAAAAAAAATCCTTCGCCACCGGGTGAACATCATGCGCCTGTTCATCGGTCGAAGCCCAAAAGATATTTTTAAAAGACTCGGTTTCTTGAATCCGAGAAATCAAAAACGACTTAGCCGTGGTATTTCCCAGATTCACAAAAGTCAGCTGGTCTTTTTGGGTCAGCCGCTTGAGTTCTTTTTTGAGGTTGAGATCAAAAGGAAGGTTGTAGAGCATTCACACACAGGGGGTTAAAACAAAAAAATAATAAAACATGCGTCATCCCGAATGACGGAAGAAGGCGAAGCCCTCAAAGGTTGAGATGAGGGATCCTCCTTATAAAATCTAAATCAAAGTCGGAGAAACATTTCTATCACTAAAAGTCATAATAAATCGGATGATTCCTCGTTTTTTCATCGTACGCTTCGGGAAGTAATACACTCGGAATGACGCATATTAAAAATTCCAAAGCCCCAATACAAAAACCCGAAATCTATTCCTCATTTAATTTTCAGCCTTCTTTACGAATGCAGAAAACCCCGTTCGACGTAAGGGGGGGATGGTCGAACGGGGATTCCTACATTTTAAGTGGCATCACCAGATGTATAAAATGGTCTGATTTCTCTTTTTTCAATATGGCGGGTGTCATCTTTCCTTCAAGCTCAATTCGTACGTTTTTCTCGTCCAGCGCGCTGAGTATATCCAAAACGTAGTCCGCGTTCAAGGCAATTTGTGCCAATTCGCCTTTCAGGTTTACATTCACCGTTGTTTTTTCTTCTCCGATCTGAGTCGAATCAGTCCGTATCACCATCGTATTGTTATCGGGAAACTCCCATCGCATGTGCTGATTATTCTCTTTGGCAAAGATCGAAACTCGTCGCACCGCCAAAGCCAACTCATCCCGTGGCACAATCACCTCGGTGGAACTTTCTTTGGGAATAATCTGAGTATAATCGGGAAACTGGCCCTCAATCAGACGCGAAATCAACTGCGTTTGCCCGGCTGAAAACTTCACCTGATTATCCGAAACAGTGATCACCACGTTTTCATCCAGGTTGGCGAGTTTATCGGCCTCAAATATCGCCCGAACCGGAATCAAACACTGAACTCCTTCAGTCGCTTCAAAAAGGTCGATCTTTTTCTCGCTCAAACGAAACGAATCGGTCGCCGCAACGGTTAATTGTTTGTCTTTAGCGACAAAAAGAACCCCGGAAAAAATGGGCCGAGAGGCATTTTCTTGAGAAGCAAACGCCACTTCTCCCACGATAGATCGAAAATCTCGACTCGGAAGAGCTAAATTTTTCCCTCCTTCTACTTCGGCAATCTGCGGAAACTCTCCCGCTCCAATTCCTTTAATCTTAGTCGTAGAACTTTTGGACTTCACCTTGAGGGTATTCCCTTCGAGCGCTTCGAGCTCAACATCTTCTTTTTTGCTCAAAAGCGACGCATAAGACGTCAAAATTTTGGCCGGCACCGTAATGGAACCTTCTTCGGTTACTTCGGCTTTGATAGAAGTCGAAATCGAAATCTCCAAATTGGTCGCAGAAAAACGAACTTCTCCGTCGGTCGCCTGGATAAGAATATTCCCCAAAACCGGCAGAGTATTCTGCCCCGAAACCGCCCGAGAAACAATCTTCAGGCTGGACAAAAGCGCTTCTTGAGGAAAGAGTACCTTCATAGTTCGGGGCAATTATAGTACAAAATTAATTTCTGTCAAAATTTTTAAGAAGAAATCTTCATTGATTCAATAAGCGCAAAAAGCGCATCAATCTGATTTTTTACCTCTTGCGGGGCAAACCGATAAAAACGAACATCAAATTGATCTCGATAATTCTTATAAACATTGAAGGCACTGGCAAACAACTCTTCTTCATTGTCCTGAGCGTGCCCAGCTTGATAGCCCACACCTTCGACATAATTGGATTCATTAAACCAGGTCAAAACACTCCCAATAGCCCGCTTCCCTACTTCTACCTCTTCCGCCGACTCGACCAACGGATGATTCAAATCCGAACGCTGATACCGACTCAAGGTCCGATAAATCTTCAAAAAGGCTCCTTTCATCTTCTGGTTTTCCGGGCGATTCAACAAAAAATGCGCAAATTCGTGAGTCGAAGAAAACTCCGCCTCCTCTACAGAACGAAAAACCTTAGATCGAAATCCCTTTTGGGTTGCAAAAGTATTAGAAAAGCCCACCTCAACCAAAAAAGGACCATCATAATATTCTTTCCTCAACGCTTCCACTTTTGCCAACAAAGCCTGTCGAATTTTTTGCCCCAAAAACTGTTTCACATCTTCTCTGAGCGTTACCTTTCCTTGCTGTGTCTCTTGGGCAGGAACAGAAAAAGGAATATCCACTCTCCGAATCCTTCCATTCTGTCCGATCAGGGTAACTTCAATATTGTTATCTCCCACTCGTACCGATTCACTATTAACCAAACGAATCCTTCTGCGTAGCTCCGCATCAATCTGTTGATCGTCATGAAGTGCATAATTCATAAAAACAGTTTCGGTCCCATTCAACCGAACCTTCACGGTTTTTATTGCTCCCAAAACCTTTGGATCAAACCGCAGCTGTGCCCGAGGGAAAAAAAGTGACCGTCTCACATCTTGCTCTCCCATATAAGCCACCCGCCCCTCTTTTGGCGACTCAATCAAAAAGCTCCCATCATCCCCTTCTTTCAATTCTAATCGAAGCGCCTTTTGGTCCTCCTCAACATCACAGCCCAAACCATCTAAACAAGATCGGGTTTGAGGATCTTGTTCGAAAATCGTCGGGCGGGGGGACAAGTTATCCATGGAAGAGTTCAAAAATTTATTTTTCTACTCGAACCATATGAGTAACCAAACCATCATAATCAAGCGCATCTCCATCTTCTAATTTTATCTTCAACCCTTCTGTCGTTTTATCCGTAATAGTTTCTACCTTAATTCTCTTTCCATCCCTACCTCGAACCAACACCTGCCCCTCCTTCAAATCCTTAAACTCTTTTTCTTGCGCCTTCAACCGCGCATCAACATCCGAATCAATCTTTTCCAATCGGGCTTTCTGCTGCATTAACACCTTCTTCTGAGGCTCAGTAATGGTCCCTGCCATTCTTGCTTCAATGGCTTCCATTTCTTTTCCCACCGCTTTCTTTTGAGACTCAAGGTCTTTTTTTAACAAACCACTCACTTCCACTTCTTCCCATTTTTCAATTTTTTTCGTTCGTTCTTTCGAAGCCGAAACCACGTCCTTCACAAGGCCCTTTTCTGCCTTCAAACGATCCACCTGGGCCTTTAATCTTACTTCCATGTCTTTCAGGTCACGAACCTCTCCAGAAAACTTCCTCTCAAATTCAACGCGATGAACCTGCTTTTTTACATCAGCATGAGCCAACTCAAGCTCCTCTAAAAACCGTTTTTGATCTTTTTTGGTGAGTCCCCCACCTCTCTCAGCCTTTTCAAGCCTGGTCAGAGTTTCTGAGTAATAATCTAGTTTGTCCTTCATAAATCGAGGTTTCTTCTTTACCTCCGCCTTCAGATTCAAAATACGAGTCTGTCTTTGATAATTTTCCTTTACCGATTCCAGGACTTTCTTTTGGTTCTCAAAATATTTCCCAATCCCTCTCGTTGCATCGGTATCAAACTTCGATCCCCCAAAATCCTCAAGAACCTGGTCCTGTTTCTTCAGTCGATCATCAACCTCTTTAATTCGAGCTTCAATTTCTTTCTTGCTAAGACCCGAAAGATCTTCTTCTTTAATTTTCTTAATCATTTTCCGGTTCTCAAGCCCCGTTTTATGCAATTGCCCAAACTTTCTTTCATCTCCATTCCGACGAAATACCCCACTCCAAATAGATTCTTTGGGCACAAAATGAGCCTTTATTTCCGCTTCCGCTTCTTTCAGAATTGTCTTCTGCTGACGCACATCGCGCGAAGAAACCCTCGATAATTTTCCAATATCCCCCAAAGCATCCTGCGTTCGCACCAACAGATCAAACTTCTTCATATCACTCTTTCCCTCCATCGCCGACAACTCTTTGATCAACTCATCCCGGGCCTTCACTTTGGCCTCAACTCTTTTTTCCACCTTCCCCTTCACCCATTCTCCTGGACGAGAAGAAGCCATCTTGGCCCCCAAACGAGACATCCTTTCTCTGGCTCGAGAAGGCGCAGAAGATCGAGAAGATCCATCTTCCCCTGTCTCCGCCGCTCCGCCACCTGATCGAGGAGATGTATGGGTCGAAGACCGCAAAAAAGGAATCTTCTCTTTCATTCGAGCAAACCAACTCTTTTCTGTCGTAGAATCTGCAGCTTCACTCGCCGATCGTCGGGTCGTCTCATGCGAAGATTTCGTAAAAGGCAGCTTTTCCTTGAGTTTGGAAAACCATCCCTTCTTGGCCGCCCCAGAACTCGCCTCCGCCGCTTCAGCAGTCCCCTTCTTTTTTAAGAATCGACCAATCGTTTTATCCCAGCCCCACTTGGCCACCGTCCAAGGGGCTTTGGCCAAAGTTCCCATAGTACTGGCGGTTTCTTTCACCATCCATTTTCCAACCCCTTTCCATCCCATTCTCCTTACCGCCACTTTAGCTCCCTGGATCGTCGCTCGAATCGCCAATTTCCCTCCCTGAGCCGGCGCGGCCAGCGTCCCAAAAGACGCCAACGAAATAACATCCATTCCCAAACCGAAAAGTCCTCCAAAAGCCGATAGAGCGGCCTCATCAAGTCTCCCTTTCTTCACCGCCACATAAACATCGTAAAAATCCATTCCCGATCCCACAATAGGAACCATATACAAAGTCGTCTTTCCCAAATCCATGGCCAGGTTTTCTGACCGTCCCAAATTCCAATACAGTCCCAAGCCCCCAAAAACCGGCAATGCCTTAAGCGCTTTTGTAATTCCCGGCTTCTGCATAAAAGCCAAAGGTCCGGCAAACCCCGAATACTTCATCGATTCATCAAAAATCACCTTGGCCTTATCTCCAAACTTCTCAGAATCATCAAAAAGCTTTTCCACCGCCTTCTTAAATGCATCAATCCCTTTTGTTTTATAGACCTCCTCCAAGTCTTTTAGCCGTTTTACAAAATCTTCGACCACCCCCGGCTCAACCCCCGCCTTTTTGGCCACATCACTCAGCTGACGCTGAACTTTTTCGAGTTCCGTCCCGCTCATTCGAGCGTATTCCTTCACAAAATTATTGTTAAACACGCGGTGCGTCGGCAGGGTTTCAGTATTTCGAGCACGTTTCGTCATCTCAAGAGATCGATCATCAACTCGCCCCTTCGCTCGATTCAAACGATCAGTTCGTGCCGCCGCTACAGCTGCTGTCATGCCTAAATGAGACAAAAATGACGATTCACTCACCAAGGGAGATGCTTCTTTTACTGTTTGCGAAGACGTTTCCTGTTTTACAGCAGAACTTTCTACCTTCTTTTTCGCCGCTGCTGCAGCTTGAGCCTCCTGTGCGGCCTTTTTTGCCGCTTCCTGTTTTTTTCGAGCCGCTTCTCTCGCTTCTTTAATCTCTGGGGCCATAGGCAAATGCTGCCCCGCATCCAAAACATATACTTTGGGTTTCCCCTTTTCGATCCGCACCTTCACCACCTGTCCTGGATAAATCAAATTAGTCTGCTTCAAAATCTTCGGCTTGGAAGCAAGCTTCGTACTCAAATACGAAACCGGCAAAGACCAGCTAAACTTTCCTTTCTCTACCAATCCTTTCACCAAGGCCCCCATCGTATCCCCCCGTTTGACCTTCACCGAAAGAACCGGATGCTTTTTTCGAATCTCAGCCGAAAGACCTCCCAATTCCTTTTTGAGATCCATCTTCAGCGATTCCGCCAACTGATTCTGTGTTTCCGAAGTCCATTCCTTGCCCCCTTTCCTCTGATGGGGATTCACCGACTGATTACGCGCTACATCCCGGTAACAAAACCGAGAAACAGAGGACGCAAAAACAAAGGTGGATAAATACTTCATTAAATCTAACTATTATACCTTATTTAAAACAAAAAATCAACTACCAAGTCCCCCAAAAAAAAGAGCGCAAAAAAGCTCCAAAAACACCAAAAAAGGTAGAGACGGCGGATAGTACTCTACCTAATAGTTGTACTTAGATGCAAAAGCGGTCGACCTCTTCAAGGGCCGATCCTTGCTTTGTATCAGGATTGTAATTGAAACGAATCCTATGCGGATTCTCGGGATCATCACTCGGAAAAAATCCAAAGCAGATGATAAGATCACGTTCCATCTCGATTCCAAGCGCTTCCGTATAGGTCCCACAGACCCAAAGAGGAAAAGACTTTCCCCCCTCAAACTGAAACTCAACAGGACGATGAAAAAACTGCGACGCAGCCAATCCAAGCCTGTCAGGCCCCTTAATAATCATTCTATCTTTCGGTATCATGGCTCATTTCCTCATTACAAATCGTGCATTTATCAGTTCTCAGACTTAAGCCCAAGAAAAGACACATTTTCCGCCGTCTCAAAGATCACAGATCCTCCTGTATTCGGAAAAAACTCATTCCGAAACAAAAGAATCGCACCATTCTACCACAAACACTTGACAACAACAAGAAGGAAACGCTAATTAGAAAAGTGTCTCATATATAAATTCAGACCTCATGACCTCCCCTACAGAGCAGCTGCTCGATCAAATCGAATTCAACAAAGCCATGAATGCCGGAGATGCGGTGGCTCAAATAGGAGTCCTTCTCAACCTCGATGATCAGGCCATATACCGAACGTTTCCCCAACTAGAATCCTTCGACGGAGAACTTGTTTTCACCAACGCGAACTCCACCGAAATACCTCAAGCCCTCAAAGGAACCGAACGCCCGCCCATTCACTTTGAGTATTTTCTACAAATCGAATTCACTCAAGGAGAGTTTCAGCCCATTCACATTGCCGCACGAAAAGACTCACCCCCAGTTATGGAATCCCGATACAACCGAGATATCTTTACCAGAGGAGAAATCCTAATTTCTCAGTTTATTGACGAACTCTGTGTGTATCTTGGGAAAGATAGAGCCAGCATTCTTGCCACCTATCACTTTCTTTTCTGGAACGAAAACTTCCTCACAAGCTCTCAAAAACCAATTTCAATAGAAGACAAAACGAATGCCATAAATCAAGTCAGAGCAAGTAAGCAAGAACCCCTCTGCGATGTCTACCTAACTATAGACCATCCCATTCACCAGACGCTTATCTCACTAGGAGGTCACATCTGGTTCAAAATTGATGAACTCGATCCCGCCGGAACCGAGCCTGCTTGATCAAAAATTTGACTCCAAACCTCATTTTACGCTACAATACCGCCGATTTAATTAAATACCTGTACCGTTTCGCTCAATAATTTCGCTGCGGACAGATTAAACAAAGGGAAAGACCACCGAACGTAAAGCATATACTTCGTTCTCCTCTCACATAAAAAGAGAGTTTTCCCTAAAAAAAGCTCTTTTAAGTATTGGGGAAAAAGTTCAAATAATATTCGTAAAATGCTCCTGAAGGCACCGCGAGTCTAAGCCGGAGCAGGGTTATACCCTGGTCCGAACAGTTCCACCTACCAGAAAATTTTTAAAAGGGGGGCTTCACAAGGACAGGGCCAAGTTATCCTTTTGTCCACAGAGTCTTAGCCAACAAACGGCACTAAGACTCATTTACACCACAACAAAGGTCTATCCCAGACCCCTTTCCTTCGAAAGGGCATAGATCTCCTGAAGTAAGTTATTCTTATCTAATTTAAAACTACTTACCTTCGTGTTCCCCCTAAAAGGGGGAAAGACCTTACTTCTCTGTTTGATTCCCCCCTAATACTTTCAACCTAATACCTTCAATTAAATCTCAAACTAACCTTTAATCACACTCAAAATGAGTCCTATCAAAAAATGGTTCGGCGGAGAAAAAGATTCTAAAACAGAATCTAAAACACCCCGAACAACACGAACTACAACGACGAAAAAAACAACGTCCAAAAGCACCAAAACCAGTCGCTCTCCAAGAGCCACTACAAATCGTAAGACAACCAATCACGATCCTTTTCTACACCGACCAACGGTGGAAAAAAGAGAACGAATGCATCCGACCAACTATCTGCCCAAAAAGAACGCCGGTGAAATCCGAGTGGTTCCCTTGGGCGGGATGGAACAAGTCGGAGAAAACATGATGTTTCTCGAATGGGGAAACGATATCGTAATCATTGATACGGGGTTTCAGTTCACCTCTCCAGAACACCTGGGGGTAGACTTTCTCATGCCCGACTATCGATATCTGGTCAAAAACAAGCAAAAAATCCGTGGGATTATCTATACCCACGGCCACCTCGACCATATTGGAGGCGTGCCCTACATCCTTCCCGAACTAGGCTACCCTCAAATGTACGCCACCCGACTAACCAAAGAACTAATCTTTGCCCAGTGCCAAGAACACGGCATCGGAAAAAACCTCCGAATTACCGAAATCACCCCAAAATCTCGAATAAAACTCGGAAAATTCGAATTCGAATTCTTCCACATCAACCACTCTATCCCCGATGGAGTCGCCATCGTCGCCAAAACCCCCTACGGATCGATCGTACATTCTTCCGATTTCAAATTCGACTACAGCCCCTCAGACGACCAACCCATCAACCTCAACCGTATTGCGGGAATTGGGTACAAGGGAGTCGCTCTGGCCATGGTCGATTCAACTTCGGCCATGAAATCAGGACACACACTTTCGGAGTCAAAAATAGAAGACACCATTTCAAAAATCGTAAAACAAGCCGAAAAAAGGCTGATAATTACCACCTTTGCCTCCAACATCGGACGAATTTCTAAAATCGTTGAAACAGCAGAAAAACAGGGGCGAACCGTGTTTTTGTCTGGCCGATCCATGGAGCGAAACCTGGCGATTGCTCGAAAGCTCAATTATCTGCGGTGCAAAGAAAAAACGCTCCAACGTATGAGCTCCAAGGCCAACAAAATGCCCCCCGAAAAGGTCCTCATTCTCTCTACCGGATCTCAAGGAGAAGAACTAGCCGCCCTTACTCGAATGGCCGCCGGCACACACAAAGACATCAAACTCACCAAAGACGATACCGTCGTATTCTCTTCATCCCCCATCCCAGGAAACGAAATGGCCATTGTGTCGGTACAAAACAACCTGGCCGAAATCGGCGTCCAAACCATCGACTACAAGCAGATGGACATTCACGTATCCGGACATGCCCACGCCGAGGAATGTAAGCTTATGACATCCTTACTTAACCCTAAGTATATTGCGCCTATCCACGGAGAACTTTTTATGCGACACGCCCACCGAGAACTCATGATCAACGATCTCCAGTTTAAACGCGAAAACGCCTTCATTATGAAAAACGGACAAGGAGTCGTCTTGGGACCAAAAGGCGCCCGACTCATGACGCCAAAAGAACGTATCGGAGGCCGTGATATTCTGATCGAATTCGGAGAAAAAGTGCACTCCAAAGTCGTCGAAGACCGTAAATTAATGTCCGAAAACGGGATACTAATCGTGGTCGTTCGACACGTTAAAGGCAAACTCCAAAAAGTAGAAATCACCGCTCGAGGTTTCCTCTACATGGATATGGAACACGAAATCTTTAAACTCCTCCAAAAAGAAGTGAAAGATATCTACGATCGAAACTACGATCCAGCTCGACCAACCAGAGTTTTGGCCGAACCGATCAAAAAAGGCGTCCAAAAACTTATTCTGCAAAAGTTTAGACAGGAGATGATTGTAGAAGTCGTCCTCTAAAAGTTACAAACTTTTGAACAAGGCACCAAGAATGAAAAACACGAAGGAGCAGGGTTGTTCCCTGCTCCGTACAATTCACCGCTCTGACACATCACCCGGTTGAAGTCCCTTGGAAAAGCGACAATCTCAGTCTATAAGATTCGTCATTTTTCATGGCCGCTTCAACGTTCAAATAGAAAAAGAAAGGCAACCCCATGCAAATCGGAACCGCTTATCTACCGGAAAATACAAATGCTTTAACACTCGGAGGAATAGGAACACTCTCGCTCTATGCCGTGTCCGTGCTCATTTTTCTTTCCTCTACAACTCAAAATCAAGCCCTTTGGGGACTCCTCTTTCTCACACTGGCCCCGTTGTTGCCAACGCTACTCTGCGTAATGACCAGAAAAATCAGCTGGAAAAACACCAAACTGGCGTCCCTCACCCTTTGTGCCTCAGGCTTCACATTTGTGAGTTTAAGCGCCTTATTCTATTGGACCGCCAAGCACTCCTGTACGTAGATCCCCCCCGGGGATCTACCTCTTTTAAAGAAGAAAAAAGACGATCTTTTTTCCCCTCATCTTAACCCTAAATCACCCTTATACCCCATAATTCATAATTCATGCTTCATCACCCACTTCAATTCTGAACAACTTCTGTCTCCAAAACATTGACCCCACCCGCTCCCTTCGTACAATTCTTCCATGCGCAAAACCACAAGAACTCACAAAATCATTATTACACTGAGTGTTTTGATCCTTACCGGAACACTCCTATTTATCTTTTGGCCTTCGATTGCCATCACCTTTTCCCAGCTTCAGACTAATGGATTTGCTTCTCGAGAAGACACAAATCATTTGGAAGCCCCAAAGGGCAACACGGCCGATCCAAACGCAAAAAAAATAACTCGTAAAAAATCCTACCTAGGTCGAATACGAGAAGCCAAAAAACTCATCGAAAACGAATACTACACCATCGCCACACTGGAGCTTCTCAACGCGATGAAACAAAAACCAGACTTTACCGAACCCTACCTACTCTTGGGAGAAGTCTATCTTCGCACCAACGATATCAACAAACTCAAAAACTTGATCTTCGAACTCAATACTCGATTCCCCGGAAACGAAAAGGTCGCCGCTCTCGAAGCCCGAAAACTTATTCTCGAAGGAAAATACGCCGAAGTCCTTAGTTTTTTAGACAAATCAAAAGACCACCTCACCCCAGAACTTCAGTTTTATCAGGCGCTTCTCAAAGCCCTACAAAACGATCACGCCCAAACCAAAAGAATTCTTTCTGACCTTAAAAACCTAAGAGTTAACCAAAAAAAACTGGTCATCAAGAAGTTTTCTGACGACCCAAAAGAAGCCAATGCCGCAAACTTCATCACGCCCGAACAGGTCAAAAAAGTTACCGCTATCCTAAATGTGTACGAAAACTTCGAAACGCTCGAAGATGGACGATCTCCTCATCTCTTTGCCCTCATCTCAAAAGCCCTCGCCGCTCATACCGAAACTAAACTTTCTCGAGAATTCGCTGATATCGCTATCAAAGAAGACCCCAAATACATAGATGCCTGGATACTGCGAGGCTATGCCAACCTTCTGCTCAAAAACAACGAAGAAGCCCTCAAAGATCTTCGTTATGCCTACGAACTCGATCCAATTCGACCTCAAACTCATTACTTTTTGGCCCTCGCCCTGCTAGAAGCCGGCAAAGACGCCGAAGCGGTTTTATTTTTTGAACGTTCGCTCGAACACCAATTTGAATTCACCAATGAAATCCGATGGAAACTGGTAGAAATATTCAGCAAACAAAAAAAATATGAACGAGTCCTCGAGCTCTACAAAGAACTCCTCGACTCCGACGTAGAGGAACAAAAATTCACCACAGCCATGCACCAAATGATCAGTCTGATCAAAAGCCCTCGAACCGCGCTGGAAGTTACCAAAACCCTTACTGAAAAAGAACCACAAAACGTCTTTATGCTGAACATGTACGCCTGGGCTCTTATCGCCAACAAGCAATACATCGTGGCCGAAGAAATTCTAAAAAAAGCCGAAAACCTCAACTCCCAATACCCCCGAACCTATCTCAACTTTGGAGTACTCTACGAAGCTCAAGAAGAATTCGAAAAAGCCATCACCGCTTTCCAAAAAAGCCATCAGCTGGGAAAAGGATCCACGCAAGACCAAGTCGTTAACCTTGCCGCCGAAAAATACAACGAGTTAAACAAGCGTGTGCACGAAATGAAACTCAAAAGCAAAAGACTCAAACACGCCCCGTAGGGATTAAAAAATAATTCAAAAGAAGTAAGCGTTAAAAGGTAGAATAAATACAAAAAACGTCAGAATTGAATTATGGGGCATGAATCATGCAAGGAAAAAACATCCTTTATACCTTTTGGTCTCATGCTTCATAATTCATAATTCATTATTCAATCCTCACATCATGAAAAAACTCCTTGCCCTTTCCTTTCTCGGCCTTTTCTTGGGCTTTATCTCCTCCACTGCCAGTGCCCAACAACGTGAAGCACTCGAATTCTACTACGGCGCCACCTGCCCGCACTGTCACGAGGAAATGAAATGGTTTCCCGAACTTCAAGAACTCTATCCAGATCTAGAAATTGAACAGTACGAGGTGTGGATGAATGCCACCAACAAAAAAAGAATGGACGACCGATTGGCCGCCCTAAACAAAAAATCACACGGCGTCCCGACAAACATTATTGATGACGCCGTTGTTATTGGGTTTAAAAAACAAGAAATACTCGATGTCTTAAACCAAAAATACGGTCCTCCGGTTCAAAAAAAGGAAATCTCAAAAACCCCATCCACAGAAAAAACAAAAAACGAAAACGGATGGAAAAAACACCTCTCCCTTTCCTGGCCCGCCATGAGTTTTACCCTGGGGCTAATAGACGGATTCAATCCCTGCGCCATGTGGTCGCTCTTAATCCTAATATCGTTTCTGATTTCAATGGAAAACACCCGCCGCAGATGGTGGATTGGAGGCATCTTTATCGGATCATCTGGAATTATCTATTTTAGTGCTCTTTTGGCCTACCTCTATGGATTTTCTGAAATATCCAGTTTCGTGGCCGGATCCATCATGCAGTGGATCTTCAAGGCTGTTGGAGCCCTCGCCATCATCACCGGCGGAATTTCGCTCAGAGCCTGGCACAAAGCCGAAGTCGACTGCACGGTGCGAGATGGAGAAAGCAAAAAAAAGTTTTCAAAAAAAATGCACGATGTACTAGCCCGAGAAAACTTTTGGCTCGTGGTGGTAGGAATAATTGGACTAGCCTTTTCGGTCAATGCCATCGAATTGCTCTGCTCATTCGCCATCCCCACAACCTTTACCGCCACCCTTCTTCAGTTGGGCATCAACTTTTGGGAACAAATCACCGCCATTTCCATCTACACCTTTGCCTACATATTAGACGATCTAGCCGTCTTCCTGATCGCCATGAAGACCCTCTCCCTCACCGTATTCTCACCAAAAATCGTACGATTCTCCCACCTAGCCGGAGGAATCATTCTCGTGATACTCGGAATCGTTTTGGTGATCAAACCGGAATGGTTAGCACTATTAGGAAGCTAACCCAAACTCACCACTTCATTAACGCGTAAAATCTCTCCACGAAGTCGTTCTCTTTCATCAAACAACTTCATTAAAGCCTGCTCAATTTCGGTCAACCGGGTCTCTTTATCTGGTTCCGAAAGAGTAGATTTTCCAAAATCTATTTCATGTCTTTCATCAGCAAGAGCCTCAACATCGACATTAATAGCATCATAGCGCTGAATCTGAACAGCCACTTGCTCACCATCATCTCGATCTCTTATGGCTTCTACCTGCTCCAATTGCTCACAATAAGCCAGAGCTTTCTCTACTTTTAATTTATACTGTCGAGCCACCATAACCAACAACAGATTCTTCAGCTGGTGTGCATCCAAAGAAGGCATCCACTGTTCTAAAAGAGTCTTCAACTCTTTCAGGCTCTCACACCCCGAATCCAAAAGCTGATAGCCAAGAGCGGTTCCTTCATACCTCGAATTATCACAAATAACAAATTCACTTATATGTCGCAAAATTAGGTGAAAGTTCATAATAGCTTCTTCCGAAAAGAACTTTTTCTGTCGACAGCGTCCTAACCGAGGCAATATTCGATTCAACAATTCTTGATCAAAGTCCAAATCTATAACCCTTCCCAACTCCTCCCCTAATAAAAACGCAAAAAAGCTCAGATCAACCGGCTCCAAACATTGAGTTGCCATAGGATGATTATTTCGCCCATCGGGAGGTGATATTTTCGTTTCATCTGAATCATGGTTATGAAACAAGATTTGCACTTCTCCCTGCTCATCTCTCAAATGCATAACATCTCCCCCTTCGTAAGCCGCTTCTACAAGATAACGTTTTTCAGACATTTATAGAGTATTAACAAGAAACAACTAATCAAAAACAAGATTTTGTCAATACGTATTAACGGAGAATCCCTCCCAATACCGGACAACCTATTTATTGACCAGCCTTTTCTGACCAGACTTACAGCCTCCATTCAAAAATTCATTGCTCGGGGATTCGTAATATATGCCATGACCTCTTTTTACACCAAAGTGTTGCGAGACTATTGAACCATTACGGATGTCTTGAAAAACAAAAAAAAACATGCTAAAATACTCAGATGAAAGAACTTCTCTTCCACGTTATCGAATACATAGCTCTGGGAATCGGAGTCGTAGGAATCCTGATCATCTTGCTCGGATGCCTGCGTGGTTTTTACAACTACCTGATCAAAACCGATCACGAATTCCCTATGATCCGTATTATCCTGGGATCACACTTAATATTAGGACTTGATTTCTTGGTGGGGAAAGACGTGATCGACACCATCCTGCTCGAACCAGGCCCCGACTTTAATCAGCACCTAATTTCTCTAATTACCATTGTTGTGATTCGTATCGTCCTGAGTTTCGTCGTCGAAAGAGAACTCAAAGACCTCCGAGAACGCGTAGGACTAGGGCTAAAGAAAAAATAACCCCCAAAACCCTCTCTTGCTATAAGAGAGGATGGCGAAGCATTCACCTTCAAAAACTAAAAACTATCAGAGCCGGGAGAGTTCCCCTGCACAAACACTACTGACTACTCATAAATTTCTTCAACAAAGGTGTTAACTTTCTTTCGGGAACCACCACCTCTTTTTTTCGCTGTTCAATCTGATCATCACTCAACCGAACATTCAACTTCCGAGACGGAATATCAATGTCGATCATGTCTCCATCCCTCAAAACACCAATTACGCCTCCTGCCGCTGCCTCTGGCTGAATATGTCCCAAACACGGCCCCGCCGTCCCCCCAGAAAATCTTCCATCTGTAATAAGAGCTACACGCTTAAATCCTGCCCCTTTAATAGCCGAAGTAGGGGTAAGCATCTCTGGCATCCCTGGAGCCCCAGCAGCGCCCAAATATCGAAGCACAACGATATCTCCTTCTTCAATCCCACCCCTCTCGAGAGAATCCAACATATCATCTTCACTTTCAAACACCTTCGCCGGTCCCGAGTGAACCAACATATCTTTATCGACCGCAGTCTGCTTGATAATGGAAGAATCTGCCAGGTTCCCCTTAAGACACGCAACCCCTCCCTCAGCATAATAAGGTCGATCTAAAGGCCGAATAATTTCCTCATCATTCACCTTTCCCGCACGTGCAATATCCCCAATAGATTTTGCATTTATTGTGGAACAATTGTTCATAACTCCTGCAAAACGAGACATAACCCCCGCCATTCCGCCCGCTCGATCCAAATCTTCTATAACATACGGTCCCGCTGGACGAATATGACAAATATTAGGCGTCTCCTTCGACATGACATCAAAATCTTCTTCGGTTAACGTGATCCCCAACTCCTTTGCAATGGCTATCAAATGAAGCACCACATTCGTTGACCCACCAATTGCATTATCAATACGAATTGCATTATCAAAAGCCTCACGCGTCATTATGTTCGAAGGCTTATATTCTTCCCCCGCAAGAACCAATTCCACAATACGCTTTCCCGATTCATAAGCCTGCTGCTTTTTCTTCGGGTCAACAGCGAGAGTCGTGGCACATCCCGTCACACTCATGCCAAGAACCTCGGTCATACAAGCCATAGAATTAGCCGTAAAAAGCCCCGCACAACTCCCCGCCCCCGGACAAGCTTCACATTCAATTTCCTTCCCTTCTTCCTCCGAAAAATTCCCCGCCTTTATCCCCCCCACCGCTTCGAAACCAGAAATAAGATCAATGGTTTTTCCATGGTGATGCCCTGCCTTCATCGCCCCCCCAGTCAAAATAACTGAAGGCAAATCGAGTCTTCCCGCCGCCATCAGCATCCCCGGGGTAATTTTGTCACAGTTTGTCACCCCCACCCATCCATCCAACGAATGGGAGAGCATCATGATCTCAATATTATCCGCGATATGGTCTCGAGAAGGCAAACTCAAGCGCATCTCCGCATACATCGCAATCCCATCACAAACTCCCGGCACCCCCCAAGTAAAAGGCACTCCCCCTCCATCTCTCACCCCGCGCATGACCTCTTGGGTCAATTCGTTTAGATGAATGTGCCCCGGAATAATATTGTTATACGAGTTCGCCACTCCAATAAAGGGTTTTTGAAAATCCCCATCTTTTAACCCCGAAGCCCGCAACAGCGATCGATGCGGCAGGGTTTCGGTCCGATTTTTTAATATATCTGATTTCATGCCCCAAAAGATAACCAAATACCACCAGTTATCAAAATGAATTACAAATCCCGTCCCTTACCAAAAAATGAATCAGCCTAAGGCTTATTTGAATTCATTTCCTTCTCAACCAAGGCCCTCCAGGCCTGAATCTCCTCCTGGTTTTCCCCCATGATCAATACCTCTTTTCGATGATCCCCCCTCATAAACTCTCGATCATGAGTAGATATTACTAACTGAAGTCGTTTTTTTATTTTTATCTTTTCAATCAACTTTCTCAATTTATATTTATTCATCATAGAGAGCGAACTCTCAGGCTCATCCAAAAGAACTACACTTTCTTCAGGAAGTGCAATTACACCCATTTGATTTACAGTACTCTTTATCCCAGTAACCACATTCAAAACCTGCCTCTGCCCCTTCGATAGATTCTCAAGCTTCGGATTGGGCCGTATCCCAAAAACTGACAAATCCTCATCACATATTTCCCTCATTTCTTTTAACCGTTTTCTATTTTGTAATTCAATTTCTCCCTTGAGAGTTTCAAAAACCCCCTGCTGACTCAGCAACATATCCACTGCTTGATTGCCCGTCAACTTAGCCTCAAGCTCCTCAATAAGCTGAAGAGGGTGCCTTTCCGAAGGAAATACCACCTCTCCAGTCTCCAATCCACTAAAATTGAGCATAAAAGCCCTAAAAAAATCTTCTGGAGGAGCCAGCTTATTCGAAACAAAATCAAACCCCCCTTTATCTAATTTCCTATAAGAGGCTTCATACTGAGCCCTGCTATAGGACCAATCAACATTATTAAATTGTGGCCTCCCTGTAAGGGATTTTGCAATTTCATAGATATTATTCATCAAATAAGTCTTTCCTCTTCCATTTTCTCCAACAACAAGCAAATCAGTCCCTTCTGTAGAAAAATCTACAAAATCAGGTTCTTCACTCGAATCAACATTAGACGTAAACATTCCACTTTCCAGCCTCATATTGCCTTTTCAAAATCAACCATAGACACTAATTAAGTATTTACAGAGAGGTGTCAAGAAGAGTTTCCATGCTCATCAACACTCATTGAGATAATGAAAACCTCATATTGACTAAAAAAACAGAAAAGCTATCAAACGCGCGACTCTTTTCCAGCTCAATCTCTGTCCGCCTTCATTTGTTTCTGTACTCACGTAGCCTAAAGTTTATCATCGAAACTTAAGCTCCCAGAAACAAATATTAGCGGACCCATCACTCAATCGAGAGGCTAAACATGGTACCCCAGAACAAACATACTCCTCCGCTGCTCCCCGGCTTCAGACTGACCCCCGGAAAAAATCGCGTTCAGTGCACTGGCTGCCAAGCCAAAATTGACGCCAATCAGCAGAAAAAACACGCTAAGAAATGTAGACAATTACGAAGATGAAGCTGAAAGGGTTCACACAAAAAGTCCTGCGCGCTCTTCCAGAGCGCCAGGCACCATCATTTTTTAGTAAAACATAGATATTTTAAAAAAAATTTATCAATTATCTTTCTACCACCCCCTTCATAAATTAATACAATTTACAATGTTTTAGATTTTGCACAATTGACATTTTAAAACAAAAAGCATAACACATCTTTGATCTAATAAAAATCGCGCGAAAAAGCGCCCAATTGTATTCCTTCTTGAAATGTAAAAACCGAGATCCTCACCGATCTTTGGTTTTTCTCAGGAGTGAATATTTTCGGACGCTACGTCCCCCCCCAACCCCTAAGAGCCACGGGAGAAGGCACATGCCCAAAGGTAAGAGCACACCCACATACCCACGACTTACCAGGGGATTTCGAAAGAAACCAGGCGCCAACCACAAATGCGAATGCAAAGCATGCCGCGCGGTAATCCTTCGAACATCCCAGAAAAAACACAGAAAGACCTGCAAGGTGCGAAAATCCCGGCGCAAAAATTCCTGAGGGGAAGACCACGCGCCGACTCTCAGAAGGGGCAGTGGCTATGAACGCCACTGCCCTGAGCATTTTATTGACTCAAAAAAGCAATAAGCTATCAAACATTTAAGAATAATGAATAATGAATAAAGAAGTAAGAATTGAGAAGTAAGCACTCTCTTCTATAAAACATCTTCCCCCCTAATTCCTAATTCTTAATACCTAATACCTACTTCTCAAATCTCAATAAATTAGCAGATCCACCTTCTCCAATCGCTTCCTTCCTAAATTGCACCACCAATGTTATTCACCTCCGAATCCGTCACCGAAGGGCATCCTGACAAAATTGCCGATCAAATTTCAGACGCGATTTTAGACTCTATTCTTGCTCAAGACCCTCAAGGGAGAGTTGCCTGCGAAACCCTAGTAAACACCGGACTCGTGCTGATATCTGGAGAAATAACAACCAATTGCTACATCGACCTGCAAGAAATTGCACGTAAAAAAATAGTAGAAATTGGCTACGACCATGGAGACATGCATTTTGATGGCCGGAGCTGCGCTATATTAACCGCCATCGACGAACAATCTCCCGACATTGCGCAAGGAGTCAACGAAACTCAAAATCACACTCAGGGAGCCGGAGACCAAGGAATGATGTTTGGATACGCTGTACGGGAAACTCCCGAGCTCATGCCACTTCCCATCTCTTTGGCTCACCGCCTGGCCCAACAACTTACCAAAGCTCGAAAACAAAAACATCTCCCCTACTTGAGACCTGATGGCAAAACTCAGGTCACCATAGAATACAAAAACGGAAAACCCATCCGTGCCCACACTATTGTAATCTCGGCCCAACACGCGCCTTTGATTTCACAGGAACAAACACGAGAAGACCTCATTCAGCATATCGCACGTCCCATAGCCGATGAATGGATTGATTCCAAAACTATTTTTCACATCAACCCCACCGGCTCCTTCATTATCGGCGGCCCCCAAGGAGACTGTGGTCTTACCGGCAGAAAAACCATCGTGGATACCTATGGAGGCATGGGAAGACATGGAGGAGGGGCTTTTTCGGGAAAAGACCCCTCAAAAGTGGATCGAACCGGAGCCTACATGGCTCGTTACATCGCCAAAAATTTGGTGGCCAACGGATACGCAGAAAAATGCGAAGTTCAACTTTCCTACGCCATTGGAGTTTCAGAACCAGTGTCTGTATACATCGATACTTTTGGAACCGGACGCCAAACTCAAAAAGAACTGGAGCACCTCGTCCGAAACCGGTTCCCCCTCACGCCAAAAGGCATTATCCAGCATTTCGATCTCTTGCGTCCAATCTACAGCCCCTTCGCCGCCTACGGACATTTCGGTCGAACCAATCCTCAGGCCCCTTGGGAGCAAGTTTTAAACATTTGACAAAGCTCCTCCCCACATTACAATCACGAAGCTTTTTTACCCCACTACAAGATAAAAGGTCCATTTAGAGGCGGAAGAAGGAGAGGCCAAGCCCCCTGGAAGCCTCAGTTTCGTTATCGAAGGAATCAACAGATTCGCGCTCATACCGTGCGGCTTCTGGATGAAACAGGAGAACTGATTGGAGTGGTAAAAAAAGAAGAAGCGCTTCGAATAGCGCAGGAAAAAGGAATTGATCTGGTCGAAATTTCACCCACAGCCGATCCCCCGGTGTGTAAAACCATCGATTACGGGAAAATGCTCTACGCGCTGAAAAAGAAAGACCAGCAAACCAAAAGAAAAACGAAAGCCAACGAAACCAAAGGCGTTCGCCTCACGTTTCGTATCGGGCCCGGCGATTTAGAACGCCAAAGGGCCATGGCCGAAAAATTTTTGTCCACCGGGCATCCGATCCGCATACAGCTGATCATGAAAGGGCGAGAGAAAGCCCACAAAGACCTGGCCTACGACAAAATGAACGCGTTCATCGAGTCACTCGCAGAATTTGGAACCGCCGACGACCGTGCCAAAGGCTCCGGTCACCAAATCGTTGCCATGATGCGCCCAGACCGAAAGAAAGAGGCCTCCGAAGACAAAAAAGACTAAGCTAACCTCATAAATTCACCCCCGATAAAGCCATGAAGCAAAAAACTCACTCCGGTACCAAAAAAAGAATTAAGGTTACAGGAAAAGGAAAACTCCGACTCCAAAAGGCCGGAAAAAACCACCTCCTTTCTTCGAAATCAAAACGACAGAAGAAATACGCTCGACTTGGAATCCCCGTCCCAGAGGGAGCAGTAAAGACCTTTAAGAGACTGTTGAAGATCTAACAAAACACATCTAACCCCCCATCTCATGACCCGAGTAAAAGGCGGAACCGCCGCACACGCACGACACAAAAAAATTCGAGCACTCGCCAAAGGATACCGAGGCAAAAGACACTCTACTTTTCGACTGGCAAATCAGGCCGTCATGAAAGCCGGAATGCACGCCTACAAAGGGCGAAAGCAGAAAAAAAGAGACTTCAGAAGACTCTGGATCGCTCGTATTTCGGCCGCTCTACGCGAAAAAGGACTCAAATATTCAGTCGTAAAAAACCAATGGCTCCACGCCAAAATGGACATCGACCGAAAAAATCTTTCGGAATTGGCCGTTAATTACCCAGCCGTATTTGAAAAACTCGTAGACGTCGCCCAAAAAGCCAAAAAGCTCGGCTAATCGGCACTCAACCACAAAAATTATAGACCTTTATTCTCCTCCGAATGAAGGTCTTTTTTGGAGCCTCCCCAAAAAAAACACCCCCTCCCCTGAAGCTCTTCCAGACTAATAAAAAACATTTCTACAAGATTGGTAACAATCATCTGTTGCCAATTCGAAAAAAATCACTAAAAAACGAACAGTTTGTATTTGGGGCGAAATTTTGCGCCACCCAAATCAACGTTCTTATCATCCACAGTCGAGCCGAGGGAGTCACGGTAATATGACACAACCACAGCAAAAAACGCGCAGTCTAACAAAACGGATCAACCAGCGCGTTTCCGCATGTCAAATATGGAGCAGGATTAGAAACACCGATCTGATAATCTACGGAGGTCATTCCATTTTCAATCACCAGGTTTCAATTTCCGTGATGATTCGCAAGGGGGCAAAAGCAAGAGCGAATGGGACCATAAAACAGGAAGGCGTTGAAGTTCTCTCTGTTCAGGGCCTCTATCAAAAGCCGATACGATACCAATTCAGAGAAGGTGAAGACCTGGTGATCTCATTTGACCCAAAATCAAGAGAGCTCCATCTTCAATCAGAGAAGAGAGAGGGAAAAAACAAGGAAGACTAACCCCCTACACTCAACTCAACAAAGGACCATTGGCTGGATTGCATAAACACACTCCAGTCAATGGCCCTTCCCTTCCCCTCGACTGTGGATCCTTTCCCCCATTTTACGCGACAAAACCCTTTATTTTTCGGGGTTTTTAGGGTATAATATAAGGATTAAAAATATCCTTTGTTATGGGATTTAGAAAAAATAAAGCCCCACGAATCAAAAAACTCCAGAAATGGGGGCAAAAATTTGCAGCAATAATAATTGCTATTTTATTGGGAGCCACAACAACTTACGGCACAACAACAAATCAAGTCTCCTGCACAGAAAAGGGAGAAAACATCAAAAGATGTACTATCTTCGTTCCTTATGACAAATTTTCAAACTTCACAAAACAAAAAAACAGCATTGTCACAACAGCAAAAAGTGAGATCGAAAACCACTTAGGGCAGGGTTGTTCTCTTACCCCCAAAAAACCATCTTTCATAAAACGTGCCAAAGCTGTACGATTCACCGCTGAGTATCAGTGCTCAAAAACACAAAAAAAAGGGAGTGCTCTCACAAAAGACTACAACACTCCCAGTCGCACATCACAAGATCGCATAAAAAAAAGCCTTGATAACTGTAAAAAACTCGGCCTTCCGGCCTTCCAATGCCAATCCCAAGAAGAAGGATTAAAAAAAGCAAGAACTCAAGAACTAGCTCAAAGGGAAGACTCCATCATCAATCAACAAGTCCTCGACGGAAAAAAATTGTCTGAAATTGACCGTACACAAGTAGCAAACCAAGCCCGAACCAAGCAACAACAAGAAGACAAACAAGTTGCCATAGTGGATCTTGCCAGTTGTAGAAAGCAGCACAACGCCAAACCTGACGACCCAACACCTGAAGAATGTAAAGAGTTTGAAAACGAAATCGAAACCGCTGAGGCAAACATTACTCAAGAAGCACAAACGCAAGAAATCAAAGAAGAAGTAGCTGCGGGAGCACCAGAAAGCTCTGATGAAACCGACAAAAGCTCCGCTCCCACAAGCGACGACACAGAAGCGGTTTCAGAAACCGAATCATCAGCAGAAGACGCCTCCACAGAAGGTGATTCAAACTCAGAAGAAGGATCAGAATCGACCTCCAACGCCGACGCAGGCCCAGAAGTCGCCTCTGGCGAATCAACCGGCGATACCAGCGCAGGCTCCTGTACCGAAAAAACGCTTGGCTACAAATCGTGGCGAGTCTTTCCCACCTGGGGAGAAGAAAGTCCCGAAGGAGAAGAAATAAAAGCCCCTCGAGGAATCATCGGAATAAACGAAAAATCAAAAGAAGGACTCACTCAAGGAAAAGGGCGCACCCTTCTCTACATTATCCCCAAAGTCACCAATATCCTCCTAAAATTCATCGCCCCCATTGTGGTCGTGATGTTTATCTACTCCGGTATTCGATTTGTCTACGCCGGAGACGACGAAGAACAGGTCACCGAATCCAAAAAATTCTTCCATAATGCCCTGGTTGGACTTATCTTTGTCGCCATTAGTTATTCTCTTATGAAAGGTATCTACTTTACCCTTTCTACTGGAGGTTCTGGAAGCGATTCCACCATGGCTGCTGGATCAAACTGCGAAGGGAAATAACCCGCATGATTCATAATTCATGCTTCATAATTCAAGAATTTAGGGAAAAGAAAAAGAACATGACTTAAGGATTACTCTATGGTTGTGCTTCTTCCTCAACCCGTTTTATATCCCCTCCAAGTTCACACAAGTTCTCTACAAAATCCTCATACCCCCGATCAATATAAGCAATATTAGTAATCTTGGTCGTCCCCTCAGCAATCAACCCCGCCAACACCATAGCCGCTCCGGCTCGTAGATCCCACGAGGTTACTTCGGCCCCTCTGAGCTGCGTAGGACCAGTAATTCTTGCTTCGTGAGCGTTGAGCATCTCAATCTGTGCGCCCATTTTTTCCAGCTCGTTTAGATACGTCAAACGGTTTTCAAAAAGCGTTTCAAACACTCTTGTTGTCCCCTGACACTGGGTCAAAAGCACCCCAAATGGACTCTGTAAGTCGGTTGAAAAACTCGGATAAATCCCCGTCTGCAGCTTGGGAATCGAATCAAAACCAGAAGAGGGTTGTACACGCAACCGATTAGTCCCCATCTCAAAATTCACTCCCACTCGCTTGAGCAATCCATAAAAAGAAAAAAGTTCTTCGTGATTTACATTCTCTAGCATCAAATCCCCTCCTGTAATAGCTCCAGCAATAGCATAAGTCCCCACCAATAGCCCATCGGGAGAAACCGTAAAGTCGCCCCCCTTCAGAGCCGCATTACCCCTAATACGCAGTTTATGAGTTCCAATCCCCTCAATATCAGCCCCCATAGTCTGCAGCATTCGCAAAACCGTACACACATGAGGTTCCGCTGCTGTAAAATACATTTCGGTTTCTTCTTTTTGGCCCGCCAAAAAGATCGCCAAGTTTTCGGTCCCCGTTACGGAAGCCTCAGGCAACAAAATCCGTTTTTCGGCTAAGGAATCTCGCTTAAAACGCAGATGTATATACGCTTCATTCGGAACAATTTCCGCTCCCAAAGTGGTCAAACCATCAATATGAATCCCATTAGAACGGGCCCCAATCACACACCCTCCCGGCATAGGGATCTTGACCTCTCCATAACGAGCCAAGACCGGTCCCAAAAGCAAGAGGGTCGCTCGTAATTTTTTTATCTTTTTACTCGTCGCTAGCTTAGCAGGATCAAAAGATCGGGCCGTAATCTCCACAACCTTGGTTTTCGTATCGTGTTGCACTTCTACACCAATCTCCTGAAAGATCTCCAAAAGCGTCCGAACATCCCCAATGTTGGGCACATCCCGAAAAACACACTTTTCACTCGTCAAAAGGGCCGCACACATCATCGGCAAAACCGCATTTTTGGCCCCCGGAATTTTTACCTTCCCCGAAAGTTTGTTGCCACCGTTTACCAAGAAATAACTCATGGGGAATAAAAAGTTCAATGTAAATGATGAATCAAGAATTATGAATTATGGAAAAAGAGCAAATAAACCAAAACCAGAAAACAAAATCGAAATAAAAGAATCTCTTTTAAAATAACGATTAAAACAGCGTCAATACTACGTTCTCTTCTACATAATGGGTCACGCCCCCTTACTTCATAATTCATAATTCATAATTCATTCCCCAAAAAACTTGCCAAATATATTTTTCACATTATGATCTGGGCCGTTTTAACCCTATTTCCAACCTTTTTTGGGATGAAAAAATACGAAGTTATGGTCATTTTCTCCAACGAGCTGAAGGAAGAAGACGCTAAAAAGCAGGTCAAAGAGACCATCCTCCAGAAAATTGAGAAGAAGAAAGGAAAAATTACGTTCGAAGACTTTTGGGGCGCCCGAGGGTTTGCCTACACCATCAACAAACAAAAGTGGGGCTACTATTTCGTAGCTCAGTTTGAAGCCGATGGAGCGATCCTCAAAGAACTCGAAAGAGATTGGAACATCGAAAACAGTATTATTCGGTTTTTGATTTCTTCTGTCGATCCAAAAGCTCCCGCCCCTCGATACTACGCCGAACTCAAGGCCGAATACGAAGCGGCTGAAAAAGCGAACAAGCCAGAAGAAAAAAGCGAAAAACCAACATCAGGAAGACAAAAACTTTCAACCGTAAAGAAAGAAGAAAAAACCGAAGACTCACCCGCACCAGAAAAAACGAAAGAAGCTCCGAAAAAGACTGAAGAACCAAAGAAAGACGACGTAGACAAAAAACTCGACGACATCATTAATGATTCCGCCCTCGGGTTATAACTTTGACCGTCTGCAAAGCAGATACCAACACTGTTTACTGTTTGTTCCCTAACTACTAACTGATAAAAATGCCTCCTAAGCCGAAAAAATACATCTGCCCCTTTACCAAACAAGGGATTACTCACATCGACTACAAAGACCCGAAATTGCTCAGTGACTACATCACGTACTACCGATCAATTCAGAGTCGATTCCACACCGGAGTATCTCTCAAAATGCAGAAAAGATTGGCCAATGCCGTCAAAAAAGCTCGTCTTATGGGGCTTCTGCCTTTCGTTCGATACGAAAAGGAATAGGTCTTTCATTTAGATTATTTAAAAAAGACGCCAGAGGGCGTCTTTTTTTGTTTCAACAAAAAAAGATGGAGCAGGGTCATACCCCCGCTCCGGAATTATGTTTGCCCCTACCTACTACTCTTTACTCTTTGTTCTTTGTTCTTCACTCTTTATAACTCCGACCAATCGAATCACACCATAGTCTACTTCCTGGTTCAAATACTCATACACCGGCCGCAAAAACTCCCCTCTACAAGCCTCAAAAGCAGCACAAATTCGATCATAAACCTTCTTCTCCGGCTTTAAATAGGCAATATCAAGAACCGTTCCCGCCGCTAGAAGTTTTTCGATATGACGCAAAATAGTACTTTCTCGCAACTTCTGAGCTGAAGCCATCTGAGACAAAGATTTCTTCTGCTCAACCATCTGTCGAGTCGTCTCGTACCGATCTAGTTTCACACCACGTTTTACTCGTTTCTTGGTCGTCTTCATGCTTTTACGAAGCGGCACCATCCCCATAGTTTTTCCGTTTTCTCCACAGTACTCCCCAATAAGCGTCAAAAACACCTTTCCATATTGATCCAGTTTAGATTTTCCAACTCCTGAAAGCCGAGAAAAGTTTTCTTCATCCGCTGGATACCACTTGGCCATTTCCTGCAATGTCCGATCTCCAAAAACCACAAAGGGAGGCACCCCTCTCTCATCAGCCAACTCTTTTCGAAGGGCTCTCAAACGCTCAAAAAGCACCTCATCATACTCCATTTCTCCCTTAACAACAGATATTTTTTCTTCCTTCACTCGTTCAATCTCAAACTTTTCTCGCTGTTCTAAAAAGGTTTTCCCCTTGGCCGTAATCGAAAAAGTAGGATATTCCCCCTCATTGCGTTTCAAAAAATTCCGATCATAAAGGGCCTTAAAAACCAGTCCTAAATCCTCCTTACTCGCCCCTTTAGCTACTCCATAAACCGACAACTGATCGTGATATCGTTCCAAAATTTTTTTACTCCTCGACCCCCGAAGCACATCCAACACATAGTTTTTTCCAAACGAATTTCCCGTTCTTACCACGGCCGAAAGAATCTTCTGGGCAGAATCGGTAGCATCTAATCGTTCTTTTTCCTGTCGACACACATCACAGTTGCCACATGACTCGGCATTGATTTCTCCAAAATAATTGAGCAAAAAAGACCGTCTACAGGTCGACAACTCACAAAACTCAATCACTTCCTCTAGTTTGAGGGCTTCTTTTAATTGCAGAGTGGGATCCTGCTGCTGAGCAAGAAAAAAATCGTGCTTGCGTTTGTCGCCATAAGAATAAAGCATCACGCACTTGCTCGGCAGCCCATCTCGTCCGGCTCTTCCGATTTCTTGATAATATCCCTCCAGCGATTTAGGAAAGGTGTAGTGCACCACCATTCGCACATCGGGCTTATCAATCCCCATTCCAAAGGCAATTGTCGCTACAATCACCTCTACTTCATCCCGCACAAAAGCATCCTGTGCCTGCTTTCTTTCCCTCACTCCGAGTCCGGCATGATAGGGCAAAGCCCGAATTCCATTTAGATTTAGGTCCCGAGCCAACTGTTCTGTATCGTTCCTGGAAAAACAATACACAATCGCACTCTCTCCGGCCTGGCCCTGCAACAGCCCTACCAGTTTTTCTACTCCATTCTTTTTTCCCATGACCTGAATATCCAGATTCGGTCGATCAAAACTCGTCACAAACTTTTCGGCCTCTTCGATTTCCAACTGCTGCAAAATATCGGTCCGAACTTTTGGCGTAGCCGTTGCGGTCAGCGCCAAAAGTGGGGCAGAAGGAAAAAGTTTCTTCAAACGCTTAAGATTTCGATAATCAGGTCGAAAATCATGTCCCCACTGAGAAATACAATGCGCCTCATCAACCGCCACAAAAGACACCTCCAAAGAAGACAAAAAAGACTGAAACTCAGGGACCGAAAACCGTTCAGGAGCCACATACAAAATCTTTACCTTTCCCCGAATCAACTCCGACATAATGTCTTCTTGTTCTCGGGGCGTAAGAGTGGAATTAAGAAATCGCGCCTCTATGCCATTCGCCCGAAGAGAATCAACCTGGTCTTTCATCAGAGAAATCAGAGGCGAAAGCACCAGCGTCAACCCTTCAAATTTTAGAGCCGGCAACTGATAACACATCGATTTCCCACCTCCCGTAGGCATAAGTACCAAACCATCCCCCCCCGAAATCACATGTTGAATAATATCCTCCTGATAAGGCCGAAAAGAGTCATAGCCGAAATATTTTTTTAGTAGATCAATCATGATTAAAACAAAAAGAAATATATCCCCCTTACGTAGGGACGCAAAATCTTGCGTCCCTCCCCCATCAATAGTTATAAAAACGATCCTTTCCCCAATTCTTCGGATTTGATTCTATGTATTCTGAAATAAAAAATAACTCACACTCATCTCGAATCACGCGATCATAGAATCGAGATTGCCAAACCTCATAAACATCTGTGTACTTTCTCGCGTATTTTGTTACTCCCACCTTAAATCCACGAACGATCGAAGCCAAGTTTTGAGATTGAGGACCAAACAGGTTTGATATTTCCCCTTCTCCGAAGGGGTGGACGCAAGATTTTGCGTCCCTACGAGATTTTTTATCAAAAATCAAAACACCGTGCACATGGTTTGGCATAACAATCCACTCGCCCAATTCAACAAACGGAAAATGAATTGGAATCTGTAACCAACAATTTTCAACAACTCTTCCTAAAGAAGAACAATACATCTTCGAACCAACAATTCGACCAAATAAATGCCTCTTTTCCTTTGTACAAACAGTAACAAAATAAGCTCCATCCCGTCCATAATCATATCCCTTAATTCTTATAGACCTTCTCCCTCTGATATCATTATGAAAGTCATTCATGATAAATAATTAAAAAATAAAACCCTTCTCTACCACCCAGAAAAATAAATATCAACCCTCACATTTAAGGTTCATTTAAGGTTGGCCCCCTCCCCAAGATTGAATTCCCCCCCAATATCAGTATAAACAGGGCCATGCAAGCTCATCTATTCGACTTTCGATGGACCGATCCTCAGCACTGCGAAATCCAAGCCTGCGTCGGTCAAAAACTCGGTCGAAAAACCATCCGAATCGGAGATGATCTCAGCCTCAAAATCCTTTCTGATCCTTATTGCGCCGGCCACTGGAAAGACAACACACATCATCCCTGTCCTCAAAACGAAACCGGCACCAAAAAATGTAAAATCTGCCGAGCCCGAGAAGGTTCTTTTGTCTACACTGTCTTTGACGGATTCAACCAACACAACATCGAACCTCAAGAACTCCAACTCATACAGGGACCCCACTGGGTCTACTTGGCCTTATTCGACAAAGATCTGGTCAAAATAGGAGTCTCTCAACTCGATCGGAAAGAACTTCGACAGCTCGAACAGGGATCGCATTTTACCCTCTACATCGCTCAAACTCCCGATGGAATTACCGCCCGACAAATAGAAACCCTCATCCGCAAAAAAGGCCTCGCCGACAAAATTAAACCCTCTCAAAAAAAGGATTTTCTCTGCCCCGAAATCACGACCCAAGAAGGAAAAACCAAACTAAAAGAGCTCATCGAGTCACATAAAAACGCCCTCGACACCCATCCACACCTAAAAGAGTTTCTCCTCCCCACCCCCGAATTCGTCGACTGGAGTGCCACTTATCATCTTCCCCAAATAACCCAATCGAGCAAAACCTTCCAAAGCCTCAAACTCGAAAAAGAAGAATCGGTTTCCGGAAAAATATTAGCCATAAAAGGCCCCTTCGTCTTCCTCGAAACTCCCGACGAAATCATCGCCGTCTGCCTGAAAGACTACAACGGAAAAGACATCGATTTCTCTCCTCAGCCTCCCGGAATCAATCTCAAAACAGCGCTCCAGGGAGCCCTCTTCTAAAAACGTTCAAATGAGAAGTTAAATAAGGAATAAAGGAGATTGATGATAGCTTTGTGTTTCACCTCTTGGAGTCCCTAATTCCTTATTCTTTATTCCTCATTCCCTCGCCAAGAGTTAATACACACCAAATACTTCATTGCTAACTCCCCCCTCATGCCCCCAACCACCCCCGCCCCGCTAAAAAATCTCGAACTTCAAAACTCAAAAGATCTCTCCCACTCTTCTGTTTTCCCCCTTTTAGCCATCGACTATGGCAGTAAAAAATGTGGGCTGGCCTACTCCCCAGACGGAATAGTCGCACTCCCCCATTCGATTGTAGAAACCAAAAAACTCGAATCCACTCTCAAAGAAATCATAGCTGAAAAATCGATCAAAGCTCTCGTGTGGGGACTCCCTCTTGCGAGCGACGGAACCGAAAACCAACTCTGCAGTATCATCCGCACCCTACACGAAGAATGGGAAAAAATACTTCCTTCATTTCTCGTCAACGAACGCTATTCCACCCAATCCACCCTCAGCACCGACGACAATCCAGTCGACGACCTCTCGGCGGCAAAAATTTTGGAATACTTCTTCGCCAAAAAGTAAGAAAAAAAACGTTTACAGGAATTAGGAAGTAGGAATGAGGAAGAAGGGGAATTTAAAATAACGAGTTGTTTACCTCTTGGAGTCCCTTATTCCTCATTCTTCATACCTAATTCCCTATTTACCTCACCGTTCCCATTCGTCCCCCTGGTTTCACTACACGACCATACTTCCCCCGATTAAAAATATCGGTTTTTCGCATGGTTTTAGCATACGGCGACAACACTTTTTCACGTCGTCGTTTGATTTTTTTCAGATTCGACTGGGTCGCCTGAAACCGAAATCCACCCTGAACATCAGCTCCCCGATACCAATCTCGATCGTTGGCAGAGGGAAAAAACAGTTTTCGCATTTTGTTTTTCAGCTTGTGCGGCTCAACGGTTCCGCGCTTCATTCGTTGTCGTTCTCGAACCAATTGCGCTCGAAAATCATCATAATAAGTCGCTCTATTAATCATCGGTCGGTCAGGAGCTTGCTCTACTACCTTTTCTTCTGCGGCCTTATGCAACGATTCTTCTCGTTGCTTTTCTAGCTCGGTCTGCACCGAATCCTCCAGAATTGTGTGCAGGGTATCTCTCCGAACTTTTTGTCGATTGGGTGTGTGGAGTGATCCGGTTCCCCCACTTCCCATATGGTGAACGGTCGTTTCATTCGAAACCCGAATCGTTTGCGAAGGCGTGTAATAAACCGTATTTCCCGCATCGTCCCAAAGCGTAATAGAGAGCTCTTGAGCCGTATCAACCACGTCTCCATCCAAGATCTGTAGATTCCCCATCCAGACATTTCCCTGATGGTTGGCCAGGGTCGTGGTTTCTATCACCTGTGAAATTTCGACCTGAATCGAAGCCAGATCTGATTCCTGTGAATTCAAGTCCACACGCACCTGATCCCCCGCCCGAAATTCACCATCGGGATGAGGCGATCCGCCGATTATAAATTCAGTCTCTTCCGCTACAAAAATATCGTTATCGATCTTTAGCTCTCCAGAAGAAAATTTATTTTCATCCCCATCAGTATCGGTAATGGTGATCGTAAAGGTCTGAGTCAACGAATCCAAACTCCCCACCCCCACATTCAGGGTAATATCCGCTCCACCAATGGTTCCATTAACAATATTATCCGACGTATTGCCCGATATCCCACTCAAATCCACACTATAAGAAGCCCATGTAGACGATTCTGCCGCATAAGTACATCCGACCAAACTTCCATCTGGGGGCGTAAACACGACCGAATCCGACCCATTATTGGTCGCATCTGCAATGCCATTGGAATCCCCCACATCCGTAACGCTAAAGGTTCCTCCACACGTAGTATCAAAACTCGGAAGCGCATCCCCCAGAGCAATGGCATCCGAAGTAAAACTTGTTTTGTTTCCCGCATTATCAGTCGCGACCACGGGAAAGGTAATAGAAGAAATATCCTCGCTCACCGTTCCTACCACATACCCCACTCCATCAGTCGCCGTATCAGACAGACCAATTTCACTCAAATCAATAACAAACGTATCGCCATCCACAGTTGTGGGGGCCGTATAGGTCAGTGTATCCCCCTCCATAAAAATCGTTCCCCCACTTCCTGAGGCTCCCGAAAAGCTTCCTGTCCCACCAAAAGATGAACTCTCGGTATCGACTGTCACAGTATCACTCTGAATCGTCTGGGTATTGCCCCCCCCATAATCGATCGTCACCGGAAAACTATAACTCCCATCAATCGTCCCCGCACTCAACATGACACTTTCACCTTCGGCCAGGCTAGCGGTTTCTCCGATCCCCGAAAGATCCAGGGTATAAGTCGCTCCCGAAACCGGTGAATCAATCGAAAAAGAAAGATAATTCCCCTTCACAAAAGCGCCATTTGTCCCTCCCGCCCCAGTAAGAGTCACCGTTTCTTCAATCGTGGTGGCCGAAAAGTACCCACCATAATAATCCACCCCATTAATCTGAACCCGCAAACGATCATTCCCAGCCGCTTCGGTCGTTCCCGAGATATAAACCCCAATATTGTTCAGAGCCACCGTCCCACTTCCACTCACCTTTACACTAATCTTATCAGCCGCCTCCACCAAAGAATCATTCGTCATGCCAGATCCCACTTCGACAGAGGTTCCCGTAGATCGAAAACTCAGTCCCACCCCACTATCTCCACTGATGTACACCTCGATCAACTGATCAGTATCAAAACTCCCTTCTATCGCCAGATCATACAAGACGGCCGATGTGCCATCACTATTGTTGGTAGCCACCACATCAACCCCATCTCCCCCACTCACCGAAGTAATGCTCGTGGCCCAAAGATCCGGTATTTTTATCCCAAAAACACTCATAAACAAAACCAGGGCCAAACTTCCAATAACTTTTCGCATTTTTTTCAGCTTTATAAATCATACAATTATACCTTAAACAAAGGACAAATTCAACCCTGCCCCCTTTCAAAAAACATAAACTATTTAAATAAAATAATTATTGACATTGTCAAGATATTATGATAAGATCTAAGGGAGGCTCTATCTGGAGTCTCAATCTTGTTCTTATCGGCACCAACAGATCATATCACCCTCTATTCTTTCATTGTTTTAAGGGTTCCACTTCTCAGGAGGTCCACATGTTCATTCCCAAATTCGCCAAAGCCTGGTTCCTTCAGTGGCTGGAAAAAAACGCCCAGCGTTATTCCAAAGCCGCCCTCGAAGGAAGGCTTATGGCTCTCAAGGCAAAACGAGACTACACCCAACAACAAAAGGAGGCCAAAAAACGAGCGTTAACCGAAGGCGAAGCTCGAGTAAGTCAACTCGAAGCCCAAGCCACCCGTCTGACCGCAGAATTGCAAGGGCTGAAAACCAGACACGAATCTCTGGTCAAAACCGATTCGGTAGCGGCCAAAAGTGTCTGGAAAGAAGCCCAAGACAAACGTGGGGAACTGGATACTGTTAATCTCCAGATCCAAACCCAGACACAGAACAACCACCAACTGGCTCAAGTTCTGGCCGTGGCTGAGAAAGTAGCAACCACCGCTACCGAAAGCCTGATCCAATTCGAAAGCGAAGTCCTCCAGGCCAAACGCCGAAAAGAGCTCGCCGAACTGGAAGCAATGGGCGCTTCAATGACCATTCACCAGGCGAAAGGTCACTGCGATACCCTCCTTGAGGCCATCGAACAAAAAGCGGACGAAGCCGAAGACTCCGCCCGAGCCGCCCAAATGGAGTTAGATGAAACCACTGCTGCGGCTCTGACGGCATAAGTATGATCTCCGCCACCAAGAACGTTCTCTGTAGAGTATTACTGGACGTTTCCAACCCATACTCTCTTCATATTACCGGTCCCCCCCACTCGAGGGAGGGACCGGATTTTTAGACGAAAAAACACATACCAATCCCCCTAATCGCAATTAATCCTTGACAACCCCTTTCCCTTTCATAAAATCGACCAGCTTTCTCTAGAAAAACCATGCTAGAACCGAAAAGACCACGTCGCCGAAAGATATTCAGACTCCGATCCCAAAAGAAAGGAATCGCTACTCGAGGAGCCCAAATTGCCTACGGAGATATGGCTATCAAAGCTATGACCGCCGGCGAAATTTCCGCTCGACAGATCGAGGCGGCTCGAAGAACTATTACTCGAGCCATCAAACGTGGAGGAAAAGTCTGGATCCGAATTTTCCCCGACAAAGTGATCACCGCCAAAGGCGCCGAAGTACCGATGGGATCGGGAAAAGGAGCTCCAGACCGATGGGTCTCTCAGGTGAAACCCGGAAAAATTCTCTTTGAAATTGCAGGAGCCGATGAAGCCCTCATGCGAGAAGCCCTTCACCTGGCCACCTACAAACTCTGTGTGAAATGTAAAATCGTCACCCACGAAGTCTAATGAAAATCGAAGAACTCCGACAACTGACCCCAAAAAAGCTTCTTGAACAACTCAAGAAGACGTATCGAGAACTAGCCAAAACTAGGTTTCACGTACAAACGGGACAAGAAAAAAACACGGCCGAAATCCGAAAGCAAAGACGAGCCATTGCCCAGATAAAGACGATACAGAAAGAGAAAGAGTTGTTATCAATTAACAATAATCAATAAACAATTAACAATAAATGAAGTGTTAATTGTTAATTACTAATTGCTCATTGTCCCCCATGATTACCAAAAAAGGAACCGTTACCAAGATCTCAGGCGCTAAAACCATCAAGGTTGAAGTAAACGAATACCGAGCGCACAAGAAATACAAAAAACGATACCGAGTAACACGATCTTTTTTGGCTCATGACGAAAAAGAAGCCGCTAAAGTAGGCGATGAAGTACTCATCATTCAGCACAAACCCATTTCCAAAAGAAAATGCTGGACCCTCACCTCTGAAGAAGAAATCAAAGCCGCTCAGGCCAAAAAATAACCGCCCCTCCCATCCGGCTTCGCGATGAGCTAAACAACCATCAATAGCTTCGCCGGATCTATGACTTAAAAAAGACTGAGATGATTCAAATGCAATCCCGACTCCGAGTAGCCGATAACACCGGCGCAAAAGAAGTGATGTGTATCAAAGTCCTTGGAGGATCCAAAAGACGATACGCTCGAATTGGGGACGTTATTATCGTCAGTATCAAAAACGCCGCCCCTCGAGGAGTCGTAAAGAAAAAATCCATCGAACGAGCCGTAATCGTTCGTCAGAATAAAAACATCCGCCGAAAAGACGGAACCTACCTCCGATTCGACGAAAATGCGGTCGTAATCGTCAACGCCGAAAACCAACCTAAAGGAACGCGTGTTTTTGGCCCTATTGCCCGAGAACTCCGAGGAAAAGGATTCCAGAAGATTATTTCATTGGCTCCAGAAGTGCTCTAAAGAACCTTTTTATAAAACCCTGGATAGTAAAGCCGCAAACAAGGGTTCCGTTCGTACTTTGTGTAAAACAATTACGAGCTCTTTTTCGCCATAGCGCACTTTCTTCATGCCCCTCATCAGTGTTTTTTAACGCCTCCCGAACTTTAAAATCGCCAATTCAATACATTCCTAAATCCCTCGGGTCAAGATTGTTCAGAGGGGGGTTTCATGCTCAAAGCTCCAACCGAATAAGGACAATATGAATAATAATTCGGGTCTTCCGTCACAAACTTATCCGCAGAACACTTCTGTCTTCCCGATCCATCATCAACCGCATACATACAAAGAACACGAGTTGTTCCATCGGCAGCCGCCTGAACTAAAGCCGATAATGGAGACTCAAAAAACAGATGGTGTCTAACAATCTGACGACCTTGTCTAGGAGAAAAAATGCCTCTACACTCCACACTATGAGTAGTAACTTGATGAGCTTTTTCCATGAATAAAAACTACAACACACAATCAATACACCAAAAAAAACAACAATGTCAACGAGGAGGTAAAATATCCAACAGCAATGAATCCGTCTTCGTGATTCATCCAAAATGCTAAAGAGCTTCGCCGGACGAACCAAATTTTAATAGTAGTGGGCAATGATCACTCCCCATCTGATCATTCAAATACTCAATTTCCTCCACCTGCCCCATCAAAGCTTCATCCACAAACCAGTAATCAATCCGCCATCCTACATTTCGAAGTCGCGCTCGAGAAATCACATGCCACCACGAATACATCACCTTTTCGGGGTATTGAGATCGAAAAACATCGGTCCATCCTTCCCCCACCACTCGCGAAACCCACGCTCTTTCTTCAGGCAAAAAACCAATCGACTCTCGATTCTCTTTCGGCCGCGCCAGATCAATTTCCTCATGCGCACAATTCACATCCCCTCCCCAAATCACCTTTCGTCCCTGGGATCGAAGCTGATTCACATACGACAAAAACAAGTCATAAAACACCAATTTTCCATCCCAGGCCTCGGACGATTTACCACCATTGGGAAAATACACCCCCAATATCGAATACTCCGCAATATCACACCGAACCACACGCCCTTCGGTATCTTCAAAGTCTGGCATTCCTGAATGAAACGAAACCGTTTCTCCAAACGACGATTTTTTCACCCAAACCCCCGTCCCAGCATACCCAGGCTTCTCGGCCTCATGATAAAACTGTTCGTAATCGATATATTTTTTAACAAAAGGGGTCAGCTGCTCGACCTTCGCCTTGGTTTCCTGAATTACAAAAATATCCGGATCAAAAGCCGCTAACAACTTTTCCAGCTCTCCTTTACGCTCTACCGCGCGAATACCGTTTACATTCCAGGAAATGATTTTCATGAAGATAAGAACTATCAGGAAACAATACGACAACTCATAGTAGTCGTCTAAACCATCGTACTCAGGAATAAAGAATAAGGAATAAAGAATAAGGGAGTAACATTGATAAATCGCAATGGTTTACTATAAAACTCTTTGTTCTCTAGTCTTTGTTCTTTACTCAATGTCATTCTGGTCTTCTCTGCCAACCCCCATTCTCGCCCTCGCCCCCATGGCCGGCTACACCGAAAGCCCCTTTCGTCAGCTGGTAAAAGAGATCGAACCATCCACCATTCTGATTTCCGAACTGATTTCGTGTGAAGCGCTTCGACGCCACAACGAAAAAACCATGCGCATGGTTCAATTCGCTCCCAGCGAAAAAAAATACTACTGCATTCAGCTGTTTGGGTCTGACACTCAGGCCTTTATCGACGCGGGAAAAGTAGTCGCCGATCTCGGTGCCGATGGAATTGACCTAAATTTTGGTTGTCCCAGCCCAAAAGTAATCGGAAGCGGTCATGGGTCAGCACTGCTCAAAGATCCGCTCAAATCGGCTAAAATGATCGAAAAACTAGTAGCCTCAACTCCTCTTCCAGTATCAGTGAAGATGAGACTGGGGTTTTATGACGACTCGGACCTGCTCACCACCACCAAAAGCTTCGAATCAGCAGGGATAGCCTCGCTCGCCATCCACGGCCGCACTACCAAACAAAAATTCAACGGAACGGCCCAGTGGGAAAAAATCTACCTGGTCAAAGACCAGCTTCAGATACCGGTCATCGGAAACGGGGATGTTTTGACCGCTCAAGAAGCCAAAGAAAAGCTCAAAAACCTCGACGGAATCATGATCGGTCGAGCCGCCCTCCGTAATCCCTGGATTTTTGCCCAATGCCGACAAATATTCGACGGCCAAAGCGTCCCCGACGAAAAACCACCGCTCGAAAAACAACTCGACTTCTTCCTCCGCCAGGCCAAACTCGCCATCGAACAAAAAGGCGAAAAATGGGCTCTCCTAGAGCTGAGAAAACACTTCGCTCAATTTATCCGAGGCATTCACTCGGCCGCCCACTTTCGAGAAAAACTCATTCAGGTAAATACTTATGAGGAGCTGGAAAGCATATTTGAAGAAATTAAAAATACGAATCTGAAGTCCCCTCATTAAAAAGCATCTTTAGCAACCAGATTGACATTAAAAAACAAAGTAAATAAATTTCCAACATAAGTAATACGTTTGAACGCTTCAGCGTTAAAACGATTCTGTTGTTTTAGAAGATCAGGCCTCCCCGAAAGGAGAATCAAAGTGGCAACAATTACAGTAAAAGGCGCAACCATCCCCCTAGATGGTCACGGGTGTTTACACCTCCCCGAGCAATGGAACGAAAGTGTCCGAGACATGTTGGCAAAAAGGGATGGAATCACCCTGGACGAAAGACTCATTTGGGCGATAAACTCCCTACGAAGCTACTATCAAGAATACAAACATCCACCCTTCACACGAAACTTTGAAAAAAAGTTCCGAGAACGATTTGGAAATTGTCCAGAACATTACGATTATCTCGCCAAACGTCTTCCTCCTCAAGAAAAAGGGAACATCACCCCCATGATGCGACTTTGGCGTCTGGCAGGATTTAACTGTTTCTTCGGCTGCTACGCCTTCTGCTAAACAGGGACAAGCCGCTGGCTCCCGCCAGCGGCTTGTCCGGTCTGATCTTCCGCTTTTATTCTTCCCCAAACAGGGGTTCTTTTGGGGTTTTGATTGACTAAAAACCAAAAACAATCTATTAAAACAAAGAAAAACACAAAAAGAATTAAAGAATTATGATTATGGTGGCCCCATAATTCATACTTCATAATTCATGATTCATATTCCCCTCCCCTATGTTTTCTCTGAATAAAACTATAAAGGCCCTCATACTCTCTCTTTGTGCCCTGCCCACCGCTCTACACGCCTACCAATTCGAAGTAGAAACCCTCCGGACCAAAGAATCTCCCGGGTTTTTTGCCCTGCGAATCTACCCCGACCCAACGGCTAAAACACTCCCCACTCAAGACGTCTTTATTCGAAATTTTGCCGCTGAAAATGAGGCACACTACGAAGAAATCCTCAATATTCTCAGCGAAAGCGGCGCGGTGGTAATCGACAAATCCGAGCTCACCAGCGAGGTCTACCTCCAAGAAAACATTCGACTCATCATTCTCGGGGAACCAGAGGGCAACCTCCTCCACTTCGAAGCTCCTCCCGAAGGGGGCCTCGAAGCCTTTGAGATCTTTTCCCAAGAGTTCCTCACTCCCGTTTTGTTTCAGGACATTACGTTAGATTTTGGAGGCAATATCAGCGACGTGTATACCGACACCCAGCAATTTTGGGGGCCAAACGAAATATTCATCATCGGAAAATTTCGTCGCCCCATGAGAACCTATTCCCGCATAAAAGGACTCTCGGCTCATGGTGAATTCCTCGCCACCTCCATTATTGATCTGCGAAAAAGTCACCCCGATCCCCTCAGCGAAAGACTGCCTGAAATATGGGAACAATTTGCCTTTCCCCCCCAATCTCAAGAACCACACGACATCCAGTGGCTGTTCATTTTTCCCTGGATCATCGGAATTGTCGGACTAAGCTTCATCGGTCTGGCCTTTGCCAACCGACGTCCACATCGAAAAAAAAGCATCCTCGATCAACTTCCCGACGAACCCACGACCAAAGAGCCCCTCACTCATCTGGATGAAAACCAAAGAGACCAGGCCGCTCAGGTCTACACCAATCCAAACACTGTCCCTACCCCACCCGTTCCCACACCTCCAGCCCCCCAAAAAACGCTTGCCTCAAGAAAGGATCAAAGAACTTCAAATAGGCCCGAGCGATCAAATAAACCCAAAAAAAAGACATTCCCCCCCGATTTGCCCACACAAAAATCACCCAAACCACCTAGTTTTCACCCTCGACCAGAACCCAACGCCCAAAGAAATCATCCCTCCACGCCTTCCCAAAATCCAAAACCGCCCCAAAACCAAAGACAAATTCATTGATCTTAGGTCCTCTCCTTCCTACAATTCATCTACAAAAAGCTGATCAATACAGAAAAAAATGCCTCTACCATCACTTGATACTGAAATTGAAGAAGGCATCACCGTTCGGGAAGTAATTCTCATTCAAACAGAGTTAAGTATGATCAAAGCAGGCCTCCTTCAATCAACTCCAATGGAAGAGGTTTTTCTACACCTCAAAAAATAAAAAAATACTCCTTCACTCTTTACTCTTTGTTACTTACTCTTAACTAAAGCATGAAAGTTCACTCCAAAACCCTCTCCTCAGGCCTTCGTCTTCAGGCCATCGAAATGCCCGGCACCAACGTCGTCACGACCTTAATTCTGGCTGGCGCGGGATCACGTTATGAAGACAAATCTATCTCCGGAATTTCTCACTTCCTGGAACACATGTTTTTCAAGGGAGCCAAAAAATACACCACCCCAAAAGCCGTTTCCGAAGCCATCGATAGTTTTGGCGGAGAATTCAACGCCTTCACCGGCAAAGAATACGCCGGCTACTACGTAAAATCCAACAAAGAAAATCTCGATAAATCACTCGATGTGCTCTCAGACATGCTCATCCATTCAACCTTTCCCAAAGAAGAAATCGAAAAAGAACGCGGCGTGATTCTTGAAGAAATGGCCATGTATCTCGACGCTCCCATGTATCAGATTTCCTGGGATTTCGAACAGCTGGTTTTTGGAGATCAACCCCTAGGAAGAGATCAAATCGGAACCAAAGAACTCATCAAATCCGTCACCCAAGATCAATTTTTTCAGTACAAAAACGAGCTCTACGTCCCGGAAAACATGGTGCTCTGCGTGGCCGGAGCCGTCAATGAAGATACGCTCAACAGAGTGGAAGAATATTTTACTTTTTCTGGCCCCACACAAAGTCGTGATCTAACCCCATTCGACAAAGACATCTCCACCGAAAAATTCAAGATCAGAAAAAAGAAAACCGAACAGTACCACATCTCTTTTGGGCTCAGAGCAATCCCAGAAAGAGATGATCGATATCACACCCTACAGGTGCTCTCGACCATCCTGGGAGGCAACATGAGTTCTCGTATGTTCCAGACTATTCGCGAAGAAAAAGGCCTCTGTTATTCCATTCGCTCTCAAGTAGACGAATTCACCGACACCGGACTGCTGACCACCCGAGCGGGCGTAAAGCTCGACGACGTACTCTCGGCCACCGAAGCCATCCGAAACGAATACGACCGTATGGCCCAAAAAGGCATCACCTCCGAAGAACTCACAAAGGCCCAAAACTACCTAATCGGAAAAATGGATCTCTCGACCGAAGACACCGAAGAAGTCGCCCATCACTTTGCCAAAGACGCACTACTCTACGATCTCACCGAAGATTTCGAACAGATTAAAACCAAAATCAAATCCGTGGAAAAAGAAGAAGTAGAGGCTTTAGCCAAAGAACTTCTCACACCCAAAAACTACCGATTCGCCGGAATCGGTCCGGAAATTGACGAAAAAGAACTAGAAAAGTTGATCTCGTAAAATCCCCCTTATTGAAGGGGGAAATAAACAAAAGTGGTTTAAAAGCGAAAAAGACTTCTCAAATAAAGGGCCCTCTCAAACTTTCCAGGAGGGGGTTTTCTGGACCAACAAAAATGGGATCAAAGAGAATTTCCGAAATTTACTTCTTTTCCCCCGAAAAACTACCCATGCACCAAAAACAAAATCTCAAAAACCACTACCATCAAAAAAACATTCGTTCCTAACAAAACCATGGCCATCCCTTTAGGCCAACGAAAAGGACGATTTTTCAAACCTTTTACTTCTCTACGAATACTACGAATCTCTTCTAAAAGCATTCGATGTCCAGATCTTACTTCATCTTCTAATCGATCAAACCGCCCCTCCAAACGTTTCACATCCCCATCCACTTTTTGCAAATACAAGTAAATAAACTGATCCTTCTCCCCCTTTGGAACTGGAATTGCAGAATCCATTTTTATCATATTAAAACCCCCTTGTAACAAAGGCAAAAAATAAAAGCAAGGGAAGGATTTAAGGTTAACTTAATAAAACTCACACAAAAAAAACAAATCCCCCCTGTTCTCGTTAACATATCGAAGATGCCCCATTTTATCTTTGATCTCTTACCGAAAAGCAGTAGATTCGAAAAGACAGACAATAATTCACCAATTGATTATTGCTCATTGTTAATTGCCAATTGAAAATGCGAATACTAACCGGCATGCAGGCCTCCGGCACCCCCCACATCGGAAACTACTTCGGCATGATGAAGCCCTCACTCGAACTTCACAACGGCGAAAAAAACGAGTGTTTTTACTTCGTCGCCGACCTTCACGCTTTTACCACCAATCGAGATCCCGAAGGATTTCGACAAGCGCAAAAAAGCGTGGTCATCGACTGGATCGCTTTGGGATTGGATCCGGAAAAATGTTATTTTTACCGACAATCCGACATTCCCGCCCATACCGAACTAACCTGGTATCTCTCATGCATGGCTCCCATGGGACTCCTCGAACGAGCTCATTCTTTTAAAGACAAAAAAGCCCGAGGACTGGAAACCAACGTGGGGCTTTTTACCTACCCCATCCTCATGGCCGCCGACATTTTGTTGTACGACGCCCAAGTAATCCCGGTGGGAAAAGACCAAAAACAACACGTTGAAATGGCTCGTGACATCGCTCAAAAGTTCAATCACACCTACGGAGAAACCTTCGTTTTACCCGAACCAAAAATCAGCGAAACCGTCCAGACCATCCCTGGAACCGATGGGCAAAAGATGTCGAAAAGTTATGGAAACACCATCGAAATCTTCGGCGAAGAAAAGGCCATTCGAAAAAAAGTCATGAGCATCCAAACCGACTCAAAAGCGCTCGGAGAGCCACTTGACCCAAAAAACTGTTTGGTTTTTCAGCTTCACACACTCTTTAACAATCCAAACCTAGACACCCTCAAAAATCAATACCTCAACGGCGAAATCGGATATGGAGACGCCAAAACCCAGCTTTTTGAACTGATCTGGGACTACTTTGCCCCCGCCAGAAAAAAACGAGAAGCCCTCTTAAATGATCCCGGGCAAGTAGAAATGATTCTCAAAAAAGGCGCTGAAAAAGCCGGATCCATTGCGAATGCGAAACTAAAGGAAGTGCGAGAAAAGATGGGTCTCAAATAATCATTCTTTTTTCTGCCAAGATTCCACAAAGGTTCGTCCCTGTTTATTAAAATAAACAGTATGGAGATCCATATCAGAAGCAGAAAGCAAACGACATCGCGTACCATCAACCGTTTCAACTAATTTGTTTTCATACATAAAAGCCTGTTCATCAGCATCTGAAACAAAGTCCGAGCATCCCGGCTTAGAAGTAAAACGCCGCAAAAAAACACCTCCAGGCTTCAGAATACGATCCACTTCTTCCAAAACCAGCGTTTTTTGGAGTTCCAAATCTAAATCCATAAAACACAAGCTCACAACATCAAAAGAATGAGAAGGAATAGCCATTGCCTCTTTATCAAGCAATTCTAAAACATCCATAACTCTTCGAGAATGATGGCCAAGCAAGTCCTCAGCATCTCGTATCATTTCAAAAAGCCCCAACATCACCATCCCCATGTTCTTTTCAATCGAAACCCAATGGACTCCCCTATTTAAAACCTCAGACACTCCCCCCGCGACTTCCACCAAAACAGGATTTGGATTTTTGTCTTGCACGGAACGTACCATATCGTCCCCAAATTTGCCCATACCAGAAGCCATATCCAAACCCAATATTTTATTCTGAGGTAAAACAGACATATCAAAGCCAGAAAAGCACCGTTCTCTTCTCAAGTTTAAAAAATAAACAAAATCCCAAAAATAACGTTTCAAAAAAGAGTCCTTCTCTTCTCTAAATACAGAAGCCAAACCTACTTCTGACTGTCTTTTATAGAAATTATAATCATCAAGAAAACGTTTCATCATTCGCACCAAACACAAAAACTACAAACCATTAAACACTTCTCATGGTTCTCAAAAAAATCATATATTCACAAGCTACTTCTGATCTCTATCTAACACAATCTTCTTAGTCCATGTTTCAACCCGCATGAACCGAGTTCTTACCTCTTTGGTCACATCGTGATATTTCATATCCCTCGACACAAGAGAACGACATTCAATCTCATCAAGCACCATCTTGAGATTTTTCTTTCGAATTATCTTCCAGTCACGATCAGTGAACTTCTTCTTCCCACATTGCCCATTGTGTCGCAACAAAAAAATTCCATCCCCTCTCAAGACTCTGAAAACTTCTTTCCAACATTCGTCCATAAATGCGGCAACATCCTCATCAGGAAAACAAATACTCACCATATCAAAACTATTGGGAGGTATCACCGGATTTTCTTCTCGAAACAAGTCTCGAATATTCGCCACTTTTCGCTGATGATGAGGTTCTACCTCCGGTAAAGAATGAGCCGCCAACGCCTGTCCACTCTGAACCAATTCATGATTATTATCCACCGAAACCCAGTGAACCCCTCTCTTTCGTACTTTGTTATTGCTTCCCGCTAATTCTCTCAATACAGGATAAGGTTTATTGCTCTGTGCTGATTGCAACATCATATCCCCAAAACGCCCTTCACCAGCGGCCAGATCCAAACACAACAGTTTATCCTGAGGCAGAGCAGAATAGTCAAAAGGACTTAAACAATCTCCCTGTTCCAAAGCCCGGTTAACAACTTTCAAACCCGTAAACAAATGGTCCAAACCCTCCATAGTCAATAATTATTTCATACTCCATAAAGCAAAAACAAACAAAGTCAATATCTGCGCCATATATTTGGGAACTACAGCGGGTCAAACGGCTCATGCCCACCATTGTCTCAGTCTTTGCCTATTTCATCCTGGCCAAAACTATTTCTATCAAGCTCTTTATTGGGTTAGCCATCATGAATTCCGGGCTGTAACATCACTCTTAAATAATTTAGAGCATGAGAAAGCGGACCAACCAAAGTTGGCCCGCATTCCCAAGGGGGTAGGGGGTTATTGAGGAAAGGAAAAGTTGGGATACCGCTTCATGAAAGCCGCCATGTAAGACTGGCTGGCGCTTCCATTTTCAGGACAGTCCCCGAAATCCCCCGCTTCCTCGAAGAAAAGTTCAATAGAGGGACCTCTTGCCACGTCGATGGGTTTTGCAAACTCATCTGAAGTACCGGTGAAGATACAGCTTTCCGCAGTGAGATACAAACGAACACCGTCAAACTCTGCCGCACGTCGATCCAGTTTTTCTTGGCGGCTGAGAGACTCCTTCGTATCCGGCTCACGCACCTCAAACGGTTCCATCTCCGAAGTCATCAGCGAATCATAACGAACCACCGAATCCAACGTTTTTGCAGGAACCACCAGCCACAACAAAGTGCAAAGCAGAACCCCCAGCACAATCACCTGCCGGTAAAACCAAGTGTAATACAGCAAGCGCATCGTCGGACCCACTCGCGGGACCAACAAGTGCCAGGCTTTGGGGTCGGTTTTGGCGGCTTCGTAGAGATAGGCCAGTAGCGGAAAAAAACCTTGTGAAGATTCTGACCGATTCGGAAAAGCCTGCTGGTAAAAGGGGAGAAGGGGGGAAGTATGCGGTTTTGGGATGCCAACGGCGATCATTTCTTAATCCTCCAAATAGGAACCATAAAGATATAAACCTAAGCCCTTGGGATCTAATGCCCAAAAGCTCCAATTTGCCCATTCGAAAAAACAATTCGCATTCTCGAAAAGGCAAACTAAAAGCCATATAAAGCACCAGATGTAAGGGCTTGACCAAAATGTAAAAGAGCTAAATATTTATATTTATATAATAAACAAGAAAGAAAGTCAAGTTTACACAACTCTTTTCTTACCCTATATTCCCCTAGCTCTTTATACATAATGAAATTGTCCCCCCTCACAGGGGACAACCAAAATCCTCTTGAGTGGCTATCACCCACAAATGGTACAAACAGCAATCAACAAACAACAAGCAACAAACCATCAGAGCAAATCAAACGCTTAAGCAAAAAACAATAAGCCAGAGGAGCACGAAGAACCTTTATTTCTTTGAAATAGAGTATTAGACCGTGCCGCTTTTGCCCCTTGGACCTTGAGCGTAATCAAAAAATTAAGCGCCCAATACTCATTAAGTAGATCCGTCTTCCCGATACTATTAATCTAAATCAATAGCTTCGCCGGACTTGAAATCACTTTAAACAGTACGGGAAGTGAGATGGTACCGTGCCCTTTCAATTAACAGCAAACCGTTAATGGGCATTCTCATAAGTTAAAAGCCCCCAAACTTTTAATGCTTTTTACTGTTAATTGTTTATTGCTAATTGTTAATTATCCACTTCATGTCCTTCCCAATCCCCAACGCCCAAAAATCATTCGCCTCGCTCGAAGAAGAAATCCTTCAATTTTGGGACAAAAATCAAATTTTCGAACAATCCATCGAAACCCGTCACGTAGAAAACGAATACGTATTCTACGATGGCCCTCCTTTTGCGACTGGACTTCCTCACTACGGTCATCTGCTCGCCTCCACCATAAAAGACGTAATTCCACGCTACTGGACCATGAAAGGCTACCGCGTAGAACGACGATTTGGATGGGACTGTCACGGGCTCCCCATCGAAAACATCGTCGAAAAAGAGTTGGGATCAACGTCCAAAAAAGACATCGAAGATAAAATTGGAATCGATACCTTCAACGAAGCCTGTCGATCCAAAGTCGATCTGTACGTAGAAGAATGGGAAAAAGTAGTCCATCGACTAGGAAGGTGGACCGACTTTGAAAACGACTACAAAACCATGGACCTAGACTTCATGGAAAGTGTGATGTGGGCCTTTGCCACATTGCACAAAAAAGACCTGATCTACGAAGGTCGTCGAATCTCCCTCTACTGCAGCCGCTGCGCTACCCCGTTGTCCAACTTTGAAATCGCCATGGACAACTCCTACCAGATCAAACACGACCAAACCGCGACCGTAAAGTTTCGTCTCAAACAAACCTCTTCCCAAACAGCAGCACCATCCCCCCTTCTAGGGGGGACTAAGGGGGGTCTCGGGCACCACCAGGACAATATCTCCATCCTCGCCTGGACGACCACTCCCTGGACCCTTCCCTCCAACTTTGCCCTTGCGGTAAATCCAGAATTGGAATACTGCACGGTTGAACACGAAGGCGAAAAACTGATCGTGACCAAAAACTTAGTCGAAAAAATCTTTGGTGAAGACACCCAAATCGTTGCGACCTTCCTCGGAAAAGAGCTAGAGGGGCTCGAGTACGAACCTCTTTTCCCCTATTTCAAAGACCAAACCGAACTCTTCCGCGTCGTGGGAGCCGACTTTGTTTCCGACGAAGACGGAACCGGAATCGTTCATTTGGCTCCGTTTGGAGAAGACGATTTCAACTACGCTCAAACCCACAAATTACCCATTCAAGAATTAGAAACCGTTGATGAAGGTGGCATCTTTACCGAAGAAGTGACCGATTTTGTCGGTATGTCGGTCATCGATCCCCAAACCAATAAACAAATCAATCTGGTCCTCGAAGAAAGAGGGCAACTCTTCCACGCCCAACAACATTCTCATTCCTATCCCCACTGTTATCGGTGTGAAACCCCTCTTATCTACAAACCTCAACGCGCCTACTTCCTCGCCGTTCACAAAATCAAAGACCAGATGCTCAAAAACAATCAAGAGATCTACTGGTCGCCGGGACATCTAAAAGACGGTCGATTCGGAAAAGGGCTCGAAACCGCCCCCGACTGGAATCTTTCTCGGAATCGATTCTGGGGAAGCCCCATCCCGATCTGGAAATGTGATAGCTGTGACGCAGAAACCGTCGTTGAATCCGTCGAAGAACTTGAACAACTCTCTGGAGAAAAAGTAGCCGATCTACACAAACATTTCGTCGACAAACTCAGCTGGAAATGCGAAAAATGTGCTTCTGGGCGCATGAATCGAACCCCTGAAGTACTGGATTGTTGGTTTGAATCCGGCTCCATGCCCTACGCCCAAAAACACTATCCATTCGAGCACGTTGACCAATTTGAACGCACTTTCCCCGGAGACTTCATCGCCGAATACATCGCCCAAACTCGAGGCTGGTTCTATACCCTCCACGTGCTTTCGACCGCCCTTTTTGGGTCTCATTCTTTTAAAAACGCCATCTGTACCGGAACAATTTTGGCCGAAGACGGTACCAAAATGTCTAAATCCAAGAAAAACTACCCCGATCCAACGCTCATCTTCGACAAATACGGAGCCGACGCTATGCGGTTTTATCTAATGGGCTCTTCGGTAATGAAAGGGGAAAACTTTAATTTCGCTGAAAAAGGAGTCGAAGAAGTCCTCAAATCGGTTATTTTACCGCTCCAAAACGCCTACAACTTCTTCGCCACCTACGCCAATATTGATGGATGGAATCCCACAAAATTCGTCTTTGTCCGACACGGAGAAGGGGATCACAACATCCTCAACATCTATTCTTCCTCTCCCGACGTCCGACATCACCTGACTTCAAAAGGAAAAGATCAAGTCACCGCTACCGCAAAAAACCTAGAAAAATTCGAACATCTTTTTGCTTCTCCATTCGTACGAACTCAAGAAACAGCACAAATCATCAAAGACACCGCCCAGTTTGAAGGCGAAATCCAAATCGACGATCGGGTCCGAGAAGTCGGCGTGCACGAAACCCTCGAAGGCGAAGCTCTCATCGGCCCAAAAGCCCGATATCAAGACGACAAAAACGAATCTCTTCAGGCGATTTACACACGTCTCAAAAGCTTTATAGACGAAAAAACAGAATCCCACCCCCGATCAACGATCTGTGTCGCCAGCCACGGAGATCCCATAAAAATGACCCGCGCTATAAATGCGGGGGCTCCGTCCGACATAACCCTCGAAGAATACCTTCGTTTTCCCAAGAACCACACCGCGTCCGCCAACCGTATTTTCCCGGATCCAAAGGCAAAAAACGACCTCGATAAATGGATTTTATCCGAACTTCAATCCACCATAAAAACCTTCCGTTATCACTTTGAAGCCTACGAAACAGAACAGGCCCTTCGGGTCATCCCTCAATTTATAGACCACCTCAACAACTGGTATCTTCGGCGTTCTCGAAGACGTTTTTGGGAGGGCAAACCCGGCGAATTCAGCAACGACAAACAATCGGCCTACGAAACACTACATCACGTACTGATCACAATGTCTAAGGTTATCGCCCCCATCTGTCCCTTCTTCGCCGAAAAACTATTCCAAGATCTTGGCGGAGGAGCTTCCGTACATCTAAGCGTCTTCCCTTTTGCTCGTACTCACTGGATCGATAAAAACGCTGAAACCCAAACCCATCTAGCGCGAGAAATCACTCGTCTTTCTGGAGCGATAAGAGCTCGAAAAAAGATCAAACTCCGACAACCCCTTTCGGTTCTTCAATTTGCCACCAGTACCGACATAAAAGACCTCGAGCCACTGCTTCCCATCATCGCCGAAGAAGCCAACGTCAAAAAAGTTGAAGTCCTACAAAAACTCGACGGAATCGCCCAACAGATCATCAAAGTTGACGCTCGAAAAGTCGGCCCTCGGCTCGGAAAAAAGGTACAAGAACTCATCAAGGCCGGAAAAGAAGGAAATTTCACCCCGCTCGAAAATGGAGAAGTTGAAATCGCCGGTGAAATTCTAAAACCCGAAGAATACGAAAACGCCTTCTTGTGCGAAGAGGGCCTGGAAGCCGAAGCCACATCCTCGGTAGTTGTATTACTCAACACCGAAGTCAGCGAAGATCTAAAAATCGAAGGAAACGCCCGAGAAATCATCCGCGCCATTCAAGACCTGCGAAAAAAAGAAGGATTCGAAGTATCAGATCGAATCATCATTACCTATGAAACAGAATCCGAAACACTAAAGAAAGCCCTCGACCAATTCAGCGAAAAAATCAGTGAAGAAACCCTCGCCGCCTCTATCCAGACTGGAGAAGGCATAAAAGCCCTTGAGATCGAAGACGAAAAAATGAAGATAAGCCTTCAAAAAGCCTAAAAAAAATACGAGGAGCATCGCTCAAAAGCGTGCTCCTCAAGAACCAGTTCTTCACCACTACCTCTTTATTTTTCGGAAGTGAGAACCTCTAAACCGTGAACGGAAAACCCCTCTTCCAATTGCAAAAAGTCATTAGTGCCTTGAAGGGGGTTCTTTGCCAAAGAAATTACCATTTCATGCAAACTCTGTTCTTGTGCCCTTTTATCCAAGCACTGTTGAACAAGAGGGGGAATATACGCAAGAAGTTTTTTTTGCATATGTTCGCCTCGACGGTTGAAAGTCATCGCATGGGAAAAACTGGCTCTTCGCAACTTCAACTCCCACAAAGCGCCAAGAAATAGTTCCACCCAAGATCTCCGAGCAAACAGCTGCCGTACATCCAAAGGCGAGAAAGTGCCCTGACGTATACTCACTCGAGGAGTGGCACAAACTCGCCACGCCCCATCTGTACAATTCAAATCGAAACTCAACCTCCGACTCTGATCCAAACACAAGACGTAAGTCCTGGGGAAGGGCCAATAGGACATCTGAAACCAATCACCCGAAAAAATTTTTGTACCGCCCCTGACAACAAGATGTTGGGGGGCTATTCGAATCCTGCGCCAACATTTGATGTCCAGATATAACGTAAAGCTCAAAAACAGGATCATAAACGCTGTCCCCAGAACGGTTGGACTCTTCCCATCCCAAACAGGTGACATAACCACATACATCGACAGATGTCCTATCAAGAGCCATCCTGGGCCCTTTAAATCAGGAGAGTAAAAAGCCTTAAACGCTTCCTGTTGAGACGGGGTGATAATCGTAATCAAAACCCCGACCATAGCGCACCCCCAAGCCAAAGATAGAGATTTGAAATCCACTCCCATCATAACTGCCTGAACCAGAGTTCGCACCTCTTGATTCCCACTATTTTGAGCCCAGGCCGTCATACAATACAGGCCCACTAAACCCCAAAACATGCGTTTAACCTGAACATCTCTCTGAACTATGTTCACGAGTCGTTACCTCCCTAAAAAAAATGAACAACAAAGGTGTGAAAGAACATGTAAACCAATTCTGACTTGCGCTACTACAAAGTCAAACGCCCTTTCTTGACTTCTTAACAAATAAGAATTAAACAAAAAATAAGATTCGATTAAAACCCACAAAATTCTCAACGGAGGAAATGCAACATGTCTCTCGCAGACGAATTAAATGAAATTGCCATTAAGGCACCTTCAGACCTCAGACATCTGGACGTAAAAGGCTACGTCCAAGAGATGGTCAAAAGGATCGGGGCTCGTGCCAAAGCAAAAGCCCATCAACGAGAGTTTAAACTGGTGGTCACCAACATCCCCCAACATCCGATTGACCCCAAATATCAAGCGCTTCTCGCTTGGCTGGCAGATCCAGAACTGGGGGGCTTCCGCCTCGAATGGACCCAGGGCCCTCCCGACAATCACCCTCTGGGAAGCGGACCTTCTACGGTATTGGTCCTGCACTGGGAAAACTGCTGAATGTTCAAGCCACAGGCTCAAAACACTCGCCTTCGAATCTCCAACCCGGCCGCTTCTGCGGCCGGCCCCTTTCTCATATCTTCTTGCCAAACCCCCAAATTTAAACAAAATATCCATCGTCAGAACAACAAAAACACTCTTTGTTCCTTGTTCTTTACTCTTAACTCATTTCCCATGCTCGGAATTACAGATCTCAAAGTCGGCGCTTATCTCCAAATCGATGGTCAACCCTTTGTTGTTACCTGGAGCCAGCACAGTAAACAAGCTCGGGGTGGGGGAGTGATGAAAACCAAACTCAAAAACCTCATCACCGGAGGCACCATCGACCGAACGTTTCAGGGAAACGACAAAATCGAAGACGCAGAAATTGGCTACCAAAGAGCTCAGTTCCTCTACAAAAACGGAGACGACTACGAGTTTATGAACCAAGAATCCTTCGAAACACACAACTTTACAACCGATCAACTCGGAGAATCCACCAATTTTCTCACCGACGGAATGGACGTCGACATCCAGTACTTCGACGGCACGCCCATCAACGTTCAACTCCCTCCAAAAATGGAATTTGAAGTGATCGAAACTGAGCCCGGGGTAAAAGGAGACACCGCTTCTGGTGGCAACAAACCCGCCACCATCTCTACCGGATTCGTAGTTAAAGTACCTTTCTTTATCGATAAAGGAGACAAAATCGTGATCAATACGCTGAATGGGGAATACTGTGAGCGAGTTAAATAGTAAAAAAGTGAAGAGTAGAGAGTAAAGAACAAAGAGTATAACTTCTACTCCAAACTCTCGACTCTAGATTCAAGACTCATAAAGTTATTTGACTCTCCAAAAAAGGACTGCCATAATTCTTTCACACAAAATTTGTTCAAAAAAATGAATAAAAATACGCTTATCGGTCTCGGAGTCGCCCTTACTATCGCCATTGTTGGTGGTTTTTTCTTTCGTTCAGAAATCGGAGGTCTCTTCGGAGATGTTCTGGGCGTTGATCAATACGTAACGCTAAAAACCAATCAGGGAGAAATAAAAATACGAGTCTACCGAAAAGGCACCCCCGAATTGAGTCGAAACTTCCTCACGCTGGTAGAACAAGAAAAATACGACAACACAGTTTTTCACCGAGTAATTGATGGATTTATGATTCAGGGAGGAGATTTTGAAAACTTCGACGGAACGGGGGGAACCTCTTATCGAGGAGAATATCTACCCGATGAATTCGTGGACCACCTTTCTCATCTTCGAGGTGCTGTTTCTATGGCCAACAAAGGACCTAACACAAACGGATCACAGTTTTTCATCGTTCAAAAAGACGCCCAGTATCTAGACGGAAGGCATTCTATCTTCGGAAAAGTCATCGAAGGAATGGAAATTGTAGACCTGATCAGCAAGGTTCAAACTGATGAAAACGATTCTCCGATCGAACCGGTGACCATCGTAAAGGCCCTCATAGAATAGTTTTTTACAACATTTTTGTAACAAACCCCGCGTTGAACCGTTTAAATAGGTGATTAACCCCTCCCCATCCTCCAAGATGAGTTTTGAAGACCTAGAGCAACAGCTAAGAGCCTTCTTTGCCCGAACTCAAAGTTCTTCGGCCTCCCATCCCCAGCTAAAAAAAGACATTATAGCTCGATTTAGAGCTAAAAAGCAGGCTCCACATGGGACCCTCTGGGATCTTCTTTTTCGTAAAAAATACTCACCGCTCTACTTTTCGATGGGGATTTTATTTTTGAGTTTTTCCGCCTACACCTTCAACTCCCAGGCCGCCCCTATGGCCACTATCACTCCAAACGGAGCTATAAAAATCCTGAGAGGAGACCAAACCCTTCACACTCATGATCCAACCGAATTAAAAGTAGGGGATCAGATAATTACTCCCGCAACCTCTTCGGCACTGATCACCTTTCCCAACAACCTCATCGCCACCACAAATCCCGCCTCAAAAATCACTATTACCGGGAAAAAGTCACTCTTTTTGACGCAGGGAGAACTCCTCAGCGAAGTGATTTCTGATGCCAACATCGAAACCATTCGAGGAAAAATTGCCGGAGAAAAAGGCGCGGAATTTCGAGTGAGCATCTCAGATGAAGGAATTTCAAAAATCCTCAGTGAAAAAAGCTGGATCCAGGTTTCTGACCTCGAAAACCGAACCATAACCCTTACGGAAGGAGACGAAATCCTCCTGCGAACCAATACCACCCTCGCCCAATACGAAGACTTCCCCGAAGACCTCGAGCTTTCGCGCTCTCAGATACGCGCTATTCGATCAAAATTAGCCATTTCCCGGTCCAAACTCCTCACCGGGGTAATGGAGAGCGTCAAAGGAAATTCTAACCAGGGAAACAAAGATATCGCCTCCGCCGAAAAAACCTACAAATCCATCGCCCAGGTTTTTTATACCACCCGAAACCTCGAAATCGCACGACGCATAAATCTCAACAAACTAGAACTAGACGACATTCTAGAACTCCTCAACGAAAAAGTATCATCACAAACACTTCTCACTGAAGCCGAAGGCATCAAACAAATCTTTGAAATTGTAAAAAACACCCCTCTCACTTTCGAAGTACAAGAAACCGCCCTCCCCAGCTTCGACCGCTATGTCCTACTCCAAAACATTTTTGCCCTCACTCCTCAACAGGAAACAAAAGCCCAAGAGCTCCTCATGCATCGCTACGTTGTAGCCTTTCTCCGAAAAATTCAAAACCAAGAACTAAGAATCGACCAAATCACCATGCTCAATGAGCGAATCGCCCTCCTGCCCCGAACTCCAGAAGCCAAAACCTTCCTGCACCTAGCCAGTGAACTCTTCGCCCCCGACGTAGCCTCCATACTCGAAGAAAAGATTGAGTTTAGTTTTTAAAAATTGCGTCATCCCGAATGACGGACTTTTTTGAAACGCACAACGATTGAGATGAGGGATCCTCCAAACAAAAAAGGATCAGAGATATTAGAAGGAAATATTCTTAAGCAGCACAATAGCTCAATGAGATATTTATCGAACCTACTTATTCATATTTAAAAGGATGATCCCTCATTTTACGATCATTCAATAACATACCGCAGCAGATTCGGGATGACACAATTTTTATTTCCTCTTGCTATTTGCCCCCCAAACACTACTTTAAAATCTTACAGATATACTTGACAAATATCCAAATAAATTATAAAATACTCCTCACACTTAAATTTCCCCCCCAACTCCCAACACCATGTCTCTCAGTCAAAACGAACAAGCGATCAACTGGATAAAGCGCAGTAACAAAATACTGCTCGCAACCGAAAACCCTTTTTCATCAGACGGTGTTTGTGCTCTTTTGGGGCTAAAAATCCTGCTAACACGAATGGGGAAAAAAGTGGTTTCGGTAAAGCCAAATCACATAAAAAACAATTTTACCTTTCTTCCCGGAGCCAAAGAAATCCAACACGATCTAGAAACAAAGGGGGAGTACATAATTTCTATTCCCAAAGGAAGCGGAAATATTGAAAAGGTTAATTATGACATCGAAAACAATCGAACCCGTATCAAAGTAAAAACCGACGGCTCTCTTCTCTCTGAAAAAGAAATCGAATTACTGCCCGCTCCAGCCGACTTTGACCTCATTATCACGCTCGACACCCCAAACCTAGAGACACTCGGACAGGTATTTGCTCATAACACGGCATTTTTTACCTCTACCCCAATCATTAATATATCAGCCGATCCAGCCAATGAACACTATGGGAAACTCAATCTGGTAGACCTGAGCAAGTCTTCGACCTGCGAAATTATCTATGAATTGGCCGCCGCTACCCCCACTCTCGCCCCCCATATCGGAAAACAGGTGGCCACCAGTCTCTTAACCGGAGTTATTGCGACTACCAATTCTTTCCAAAAACAAAACACCTCCACCAGCGCTCTTTCCACCGCTGGCGCGCTTCAGAAAGCGGGCGCTGACCATTCTGAAATAATCGAACGACTCTTCAAAATGAAGTCGCTTCCGATTCTAAAAATCTGGGGCATTATTCTAGAAAAACTCCAGTTGGACGTACCACATCGGATCGCTTATGCCAGCGTAACCCAACAAGAACTCGAATCTTCAGATGCCACCATTGCCGACATCGAAGACCTGGCCAATCAACTATTACGACACATCAAAGGCGCCGATCTCGTCGCTCTTTTTATCGAACAAGACGACGACATCCTACTTCAGATCCGAATCCCATCTACAGGAAGCCTTAAACCACAGCTCATTCAGCCCGTCCTCAAAGGAAAAGAAGTCCTCAACGGACTCGACATCACCCTTTCAGGCCCCGAAGCCCACAGTCCCGAAAAAGAAGTACTCAAAAAACTAAAAGACCTTCAGATCGCTCAAAATCGAATAGGGGAGGAAGCCCCTTCAGAAAAAATAGATCCAAAAACCAGTTCTGAAAAAACCACCCCAGAAGAAAAAGCTTCCCCCACCCCCGCTCCAAAAGCCCCAACCAAGGTTCCCTTTGTCGTGGAAAAAAGGGCTGACGAAACACCGACTAGGCAGTAATTTCTTATCCCCCTTTTGAAGGGGAAAACGACCTTCCGTCTTCATCATAGCCAATCAGAGCTTCTTCAATTAGAAGTAATCAAATATTCAAGGAGGGGGTTTTTTGCCTAAATATCACCTCATTGACTTCACATCCCCGAAATCTAAAATCTCTTTCGCTCTTTCACACCCCCTCAATTGGCAGTCGCCGACACGAATTATTGCACTTTTGCTACTCATCAACCAGTAAGCGGACGTGATAAACGTGTCCGCCCTCTGCCAATAGTTAGGAGTTTTCCATGGATATGAAAATTATTTTCGTTTTGTTGGGGATTATTCTCTACATTTCAGGAATCATATGCACCCTAAAAACCAGAGACACACTCAAAGAAATCAACCAACAAAACGAACGACCTCCTGAAGGTCGTACAACCATAAGCCTAAACTTAATAATGATGAAATACTTCATCATAGCGGCTCTCAGTATTCTGGGCTCCGCTTTCAGTTTCGGGCAAATAGAACATCTCTTCTCCCTCGTTCTTTTTGGAAGTGTCGTGGCCTGGCCTTTTGTGGCACGGCTCTGCAAATGGTACAACCCCTTTCACTTTCAAGAGTGTAAAAAAATGGGAGTTCTGGGGTTCATTCTCTGGAGCGGATCAGCTTATATCGTCTATTATCACGGAACAAAACTCCTCACCAAATACGGAATTCTATAAATTCCAAACCACAGAGGGCTACACAATTGGGCGCAGGACTCGAGCCTGCGCCAAATTTTTTTGTACTCAACAAACTAACCTCAACACCATTTGGCAACTAAAGAAGAGGCCCATCCCCAGATTGAAGACTTCTTTTCCTCCAGATCTGGAGACTCTGTAGGTGTAGGTGTAGAAGTAGTAAGAGGAGTAGTTGAAAGCGCCGAAGACGCCGCCGTCTGATAGGCATGTTTCTTTGGCTCCTGAACCACTACCCCCAGTTTAGCCTGCGCATCATCATTATCCGGATGTCTCACCACCCCTTCCATCATCGTAACAGCACATTCCCTATCAACCATTCTCCCAGTTTCTTCATCTTTTTCTTCCCCCAGAGGTGGGCACTTTGCAGCCCCACTTACACATCCACTAACCACCTTCAAATCCCCACAAGCACAAGTCACCTTGGTAACCGTTTTCCCAACAACTTTTTTTAGTTCTCCAGCTTCAAGTATAATCTCATCATACCGTGGACACTCCTGAATAGTTGCTTGGTTGTGCTGAAAATCTAACCGAGTCAGCGGAACCGTGGTCCCAGGCTGGATAAACCAACGCTGTTTATCATCTTGTGCAAACGCTTCTGCTCTAATTTCTGCCATCTTCATAGGGAGTTAAATAGTAGTCAACGCAGGCTTTTTATTCGATTCCAAAATATTGTCAAGAATCCACTTAAAGAGCAAACAAAGTTCGTTTAAAGTTCCCAACTTCCCTTACTTCCATGATACAATCTCATCATGCGAATCACCCCCTTCCTCGCCATCCCTTTGGCCCTCCTTTTGTGGGGTATTTCCGCTACAAAAGCCCAAATACCCATCTGGAAAAATGACGTACAAACCATACTCACTCAAGCCCAACAAGAACTTCCTCATCTGCACAAAGTCAGTGACTCCCTAAAAGAAAAAGTAGAAACTCTTCCTCCAATCTATCCCTTTTCAACAATCAAAAACAGTCTTTTAGAAGTCGAAAAAATCACAATACAAGGCGAAAAAATAAAGCCCTTAATTCACCAACTCTGGACACAAAAAATACCGACCCAAACCATAAACGAGCTTTTTTCGGCAGTAGAATCCATCAACCACTCGCTCTCAAAAATTCGTCGTCAAATCAACTCCATCCCAGATTTTGCCCTCAACGAAAACCAAATCGCACAACGTGATGAAATAAACACCAAAATCGACTTTGCCACCAAACACCTAGACGACCTCCATCGTCTTTCGCGCATTTTCAAACGCTTTGTCGGCCAAGAAAGCCGAATGGTCGTTCTGCTTCAGAATCAAAACGAACCCCGTTCCACCGGGGGGTTTGTAGGCAGCTTAGTCATTGTTGATTTCAAAAAAGACCACCTCTCGTGGCGATTCGAAGACATCTACGCCCTCGATAGACGCATTCCCCAAGACACGCTCAATTTAGCCCCGGCCTTTTTTCACGATCTCTCCAAACACATCTCCCTCCGAGACGCCAACTTTTTTCCCCACTTTCCATCCTCTGGACGCTACTATCAAGAGCTTTTTGTCAAAGCTGGGGAAGCCATTCCTACCACCATTGTCGCGATAAATCTCAATGTGGTACGAGAAATGATGAAGCTCACCGGCCCCATCTATCTTCCCTCTTGGGGAATAACCTTTGACGACCAAAACTTCGACACCCTGATTTCTTTCTTAGTCGAATCCAAAATTGCCGGCCGTTTTGCCACCAAAAAACCCGTACTCGATTTCGCCAAAATGCTCTTTCAGTGGGAAAACTGGCAGGACTTAACCTGGGAACAGGTCAAAGAATTAGACCTAACCCCTTTTATGGAGGGCAAAAATATTCTGGCCTATTCGGCCGATCGTCCCCTGCAAAAGTTATTTAAAAAATGGGGGATTGGAGGCATTGTTCATCACAAAAAAACGAGCGACAACTTCGCCTATTACGATTTCGTCTCCGTGGGAGCCAATAAATCAGAGAAATTCATGTGGACCAAAATCTGGCACGACGCCACCATCCATCAAGACGGAACCGTCACCAATCGTATTGAACTGATTCGTTCTCATGCCCTCAAAGGAGGGGAGTTGTCTCAAATACTTCAAACAAAAGCCTGGCCGGCTAATCTGCGACAACTTGTCACCCCCACACTACTCTGGAAATTAGGAACGGGTGAAAACCGAACCGTACTCAGACTCCACGTTCCCAAAGACGCCCATCTGACCAACCAGATCAACCCATCTGGTCGCATCACCCAAAGTGTATCGGCCAACAATCAATTCCGAATCCTAGAAGTGCCTATGAATGTTCTCCCTGGGGAACGGCTCAAAATTACTTTTGAGTACGATACCTCCATCTCACGTGGATCTCACCACTGGCGCCCCTACACCCATCAGATCACCGGCACGCCTGGAAGAAATCAAACCACCTACCTCAAAACCATCTCCACAGAAGCCGGAGGACGATTCAATGCCGAAACCAAAAACATAGGTCGCCCCCTTCCTCTGCGCGACGAAGAATACCGAGCCATTATCGATTTTAGAGAATAATTACAAAGGAACAGAGATACACCCCGCCCCACACTTTCTCACGAGAAAACAAAAAAACATTATGCTCTTTGAGAGAATTATCACCAAAGCCATTGACATATTCGCAGAAATAGCCTAAACACAAGAATGTTCTTATAATATTTTAACCTTCCCAAAAAAAGAAAGGCAAAGCCATGGCTAAAACTTGGGCAATAGCATCAGAGGATCTTCGGAATCACGGATGTCCCAACTGTGGGGAAAAAGAACAATCTGGAGGGGTTGGTGGAGGGGCAGACAACAGCATAATCTGGCCTTGTGCATGCGGAGACCATATCTGGGAAAGAATCCATCTTAAACCAGGACAACCAGGGGTTGATATCCACCCCAAAAACCCAAACCCCAAAAAATAATCCATCCCCCCCTTATCTCTGCCATTATTTTAAACCTCTTTTAACTAATGGCGGGAACACAATCGGGGGCGAGACAGCATACTCGCCTCCATTTTTTTTAAAAAAACAACAAAGTCCCACGACTCTTTCAAAACCCTTGCAAAATCCAACATTCTGACTACCATCGCCCAGCTTCGCGATACTTTTAAAAATAACTCAATAGCTTCGCCGGGCATGATCCTTTCACATAAAAAAGATGGAATTCGCCGAACACGTACACCAAAGATTCACCGCTCGAAACTGGAGACTCACTCTGGGAGTGCGAAACGTTATCAACGTTCTAGACCAAGAAGACACATTTCTCGCCGCATCTGAAATCGAAGAAATGCTGGCGTCTTTTTATCGAAAAATCGATCCGGTCACCGTCTATCGAATCCTCAAAAAGCTGAAAGAAGCCGAAGTGGTTCACGAACTCAACGGAAAATGGATCAAATGCACCGATCCAGAAAACACCGACGACCATCACTTCCTCATCTGTACCGAATGCGGAAAAGCCGAAGAAATCTTCCTCGATTACAAGGAAGCTATAGGAAAACAACTCGCGGCAGAAAAGAATTTCGTGCTCAAAGATGTCCACCTCTCTTTTACGGGGGTCTGTGAAAACTGCCTAAAAGATTAAAAAATATCGTGCCCCCAACCAAACCGGGGGCACAATGCTCTTGGGTGATCACGGACCTCAGTATCGTCGCAGAGCAATCTCGACAATCCGAAGTGCCCGATTCACAAGGTCTTCCATACGCACCTGAGAGCCAATTTCTTGTAGGTCAGCGTGGTACGAAGGCTCTTTGGCCGCCCCATCGCGCGCCTGAATAAACCGCCAAACAGCCCCTGCTTTAACTTCTGCAAGTAAGAGCCCGGCCTTTTTATAGACCATTTGGCCTCTTTTGGGACGATTAGCAGCTTCCCACTCTTTCGTCCCAACAATCAGATCTCTTACCCCTTCAACCGCCAAAGTAGCAACCTCCAGAGAAGAGGGAAGAGGATCAAAACCATGAATCCCTTGCGCCACTTTGTCAGAGATCCGCTCCTTGAGCTGCTCACAGGCCGGAGTCATAATTCTCGGCTCATCATTTCCCTTGGCTTCGGGATTGATCTTGATACAGGCCCCTCCTTCCAATGGAAAAACCAGCAGAAATCCGCACAGCAACATCCCTCTCCAAAATCCGTTCATATTTCGCCTCCTGTAGGTAGCCCTACGCTGAATGGTGTCCAAATGAAAACATTAAGAACAATAACACACTTATATACATGTTTGACTTTTTTACAAGTTAAGCTATAGAAGGCTAGTGAACAGACTAGATTCCCCCTTCGATCAAATCCCCGAAACCTATCGAGCCCAATATCGTTCTCGACGGGCCGGAGAAGTTTTTGTTATAAGAGTGAATCCTCGAGTCATAGAAGAGGCTGGGCCATCTCTGGAAGGGCTCGCTCAAGCCATAGCTTTTTTAGCCGAACACAAGGTTCATTCGGTGCTTGTTCATGATGCCTACAAAAAATGGGCCGAAATTGAATCCCAACCGATAAACAAAGCTCTCGCAATAGAATACATCCAAAAAACACAAGCGCTCAGCCAGACCATTCATCAAGCTCTAGAAAGTGCTCTGGGGAGCGAAAACGTAGGCATTCTTCGTCCTCATTGTATAAAAGGCACCTCCTTTGAGCACGACCACAAAGGATCTCCCTCGACCATAGCCAACTCATTGCGACAACAGGTACAGGCAAAATCGGCGCTCATCGTAGGATCTACAGGAATCAGCGAAGCCGACTACCAAAAGCCCCTTCTCTTTAACTCCAACAATCTAGCGGCCCGATTGGTAGAAAAACTAGGACACCAAGCCCACAAGTTATTCATTCAGGGCACCACCCCCGGAGTATTAGACGAAAATCAAAGAACGATTCCATTTCTTGATTCTTCCACGCTCAAACCCAGTGATAATTTGTATCAAGGCATGGCAACAAAAATGGCGATGGCCAAAAGAATCGCCGAAACACAAGGCATCCCCGTGCATCTTTTTTCCAATAAAGACTGGGCCGGAATTGTACGAGAATCGTTTCTCCCCGATGGAAGTCCTAATACCTGTACCATGATCGCCAAAGCGCTCCCCCAAGAGCAATTCATCACCGTAAAAGACCCAGGCGATCCCCTAGTAGACCAAATAGCCACTGTACTTCAACACACACCAAATATCTTGGCTCGCCATGTAGACCACATCGCCGAAAGCATCGAAAACTGGATTCTGCTGGTACACGACAAAATCATCAAAGGCGTCTGTGAGGCCATTCCCTATCCCGAATACAGTTGTTGGGAACTGGGAGCTTTTTCAGTCCCCGACTTTTTAAGAAAACGGGAAGTAGGGGAAAGGGTATTCAATCAATTCCAGCAACAACAGATCGGTAATAAGGTCTTCACCGAGTTTGAAAACCGAAGAAGAGAGGCCGGTATTGAACACGGCATCGCAGTGGTCAAAAACGATAATCCACAAGCCATAAAGTTTTTCCAAAACCTCCCAAGATCAGAAACCGTCTCATTTCCTTCCTGGTTCCCCTCCAAAAGAGAACAGACCGGGCGCACCTTCTTCCGCTGGTCTTAACTCATACATAAAAAGAACTCGTTAACTGTTTGTTGCTTGTTGCTCACTATTAACTCTTTTAAATTAAGTTGAAACTCACACCTTCTCCTCTAAAATCAAAACATAACCCAAACAAAAACCAATGTTATCTTCTCTGGTAGTTTCGGCCATGTTCTGGGACAAAGTCGTCCAGGCTTCTTCGGATCTTTCGGCTCAAATTTTTCCCGCCCCAAAAGAAATCACCGCTCCGCCCCCCCCTCCAACAAAAACCCTTATCTTCGCTCCTCATCCCGACGACGAAATTATTTGTTGTACCCGAAAGATCAGAGAAAAACTCGACCTCAACGAAGAAGTAAAAATCATCTATCTCACAGATGGAGACGCCCTGAGCGCCACAAACCCCAAAGAATCAAAAGCCTACGGCCGAATCCGAAGAAAAGAATCTATGGCGGCCAGCCGTATTTTGGGACTCAATTCTCACGATCTGCTTTTTCTGGGCTTCCCCGATAGTTATCTATCCGATCTAGGCCCTACCCCGCTACAGTCGATCTACACCAAAAGGACCTTCACTCCACTAGGATCGTATATTCCGGGAGTCCCTTTTACCGAAAAGAACCTCAAACAACTACTAAGCCAAACCATCCAAAAGCATCAACCAACAGAGATCTACATTCCTTCACAAGCAGACCTTCACCCCGACCACAAATACACCGGCGCCATCGCCAAAGAAATCATCAAAAATTCCTTTCCCAAAACAAAAGTCTTTGAATACACCGTCCACACCAAATCTACCACTCACAGCAAGTCTGCGCCCCTCAATGAAAAAAAACTCCAGTTATTGAATATGTTTCGCACACAATTTCACGACCAAAATCACGCCCGATACATGGAAAGCTTCGCCTATCGGCCGGAGGTATTTGAGCAGTGCACAGAAGGGGAAACAACGACAAAAATGAATCATGAAGAATGAATCATGAATTATGGGAATAAATCAACAATATTGTTTACCTCTTGGCCTTATGATTCTTGATTCATAATTCATAATTCCTACTTCCCTTAAATTACTTTTTCCTACTCCCTCATGCTCGAATTCAAAAACGTCTCCCTCACAGAAGGATCAAACCCCATCTTATCAGATCTCAACCTCCAGATCACTCCCAAAGAACTGATCGCCATTATTGGAGCCTCCGGAGCGGGAAAGTCTTCACTCTTTCGTCTGCTTATTGGCGAACGATTTCCCACTCAAGGACGCATCGAACTCGACGGAACTTCACTCGGAGATTTGACCCCCTCCAGCGTCCAAAAATACCGCCGACAAGTAGGAATTATTTTTCAGGACTACAAACTCCTCAAAGAAAAAACAGTTTTTGAAAACGTTGCCTTTGCCCTTGAGGTGTGTGGAGAAGATCACCACATTCCCTCCCGTGTCCCCACACTACTTCAGAGTGTAGGACTGGCCGAAAAAAGGGACGCCTTCCCTCGAGAGCTCTCCGGAGGAGAACGCCAAAGAGTCGCCATTGCCCGAGCCCTTGTACACGAGCCCAAAATCCTCATCGCCGACGAGGCCACCGGAAATCTCGATCCAAAAAACTCACGAGAAATCGCCGAAATATTTGCCCACCTCAATCAAGAGAGGGGACTGACCATTATCTTCGCTACCCACGACCCCATACTGGTCAAATCCCTTCGTCCCAGAGTCATTCGACTCCACGAAGGAGAAATCATGCACGACACCCGCAATGCTTCGCTCGAAAAGATTTTCGAAGGAATCATTTAAACTCATGTCATCCCAAATGACGGACCTCCTTGATTGAGATGAGGGATCCTCGAATTATTAGAGGATAAAAAGCGAAAGAAAGATTGCTTTTAAAAAAAGTCCCAGGGCCGGAGCAGGGTTGTACCCTGCTTCTTCACTCAGTTTCAATAAATAAAGAACTTAGAAATTCCCCTTATTCCTTATTCAAAATACCTACTTCCACACCTCTCACTTCAAATTACTTCAAACCTAAGGTATTGTTTCACATAAAAACACATCAACCACTCTTAACTACAAGCGGATGAATTACCCCATCATCGACACCCACTGCCACCTCTATTTCCCCGCGCTCGACAAAATAAGAGGCGAAGCCATTCAGCGTGCCAAAGAACACAACGTCCAGATTCAAATCCAAGTAGGATGCGATGAAATTTCCTCTTTATCCGCCATTAGAATCGCCCAAAAGCACGATGGTTACTACGCCACCCTGGGGCTTCATCCTTCGGATGTAATGAACCTAGGGCGACCTACCCCCCATCGTATTTCGGGCTTCGAAGACTATTCTATTCAGGCCAAAAATCTCGACCAATTAGTCGAATGGTTTGAACAAACTCTTGCGAATTACTCCGAAAAAATCGTCGCCTTCGGCGAGACGGGTTTTGACTTTCATCACGGAAACAAAGAAAAGCACTCCCAACGCCAAAAAGCAGCTTTTCTATCTCACATAAAACTGGCCCAAAAACACGAAAAAACACTCATCATTCATACCCGGGAAGCCCGAGAAGAAACGCTTCAGTTTTTCGAAGAAAACAAAGCTCTCTTTCAATACAAAAACGGCACCCCCATGCGAGTAGTCGTTCATTGTTTTTGTGAAAATGCAGAATTTGCCAATATTGTAACGGAAAAATACGGTTTTTATCTCGGGATAGGAGGCATCGCGACATATCCAAAATCCGAAACCATACGCGAAGCCATAAAATCAACCCCCCTCAAATATCTCGTAACCGAAACCGACGCCCCATTCCTCACCCCACACAAAGCCCGAAAAGAATTCAAAAATAACGAACCTGGGTTTCTTCCTGAAGTAGTAGAACTCATTGCCAATATCAAAGAAAAACCAGTTCAGGAAGTAGGGGAGCAGTTATTTGAAAATGGGAAACGGCTGTTTAATTTAAAATAAGAAGGAAAAATTTAATAACTAGAGCCTGCAAATTCATATTTCGCCTCCATCATAAATCAAAGATCCTTCGCAATTTTTCTTAAACTCAGATAAACCTCATTCTCCACACTTCAAAATTACTCAGGAGCATTTCATTTTCAATACAGAGGTAGACGCAATATTTTGCGTCCTTTCTTACTCTCTACTCTTTGTTCTTCACTCTCCACTCTCCACCTCCCCCACTCTTCCCCCCTCCCCCAATTGCATTTCAACACACTTCAGGCACAATACCCACCGATGATCATCGAAGAAAAACAACAAAAATCAGCCACCCCCATTACCGCCCCCCAAAACAACGAAGAGGGCGATGCTTTCGACAATAAACTCCGCCCTCAAACCTTTGATGACTACATAGGGCAAAAAGAAGTGAAAGAAAATCTCATCATCTTTTGCAAGGCCGCCAAAAAGCGCTCCGAACCGCTCGACCACACGCTTTTCTATGGCCCTCCAGGACTTGGGAAAACCACCCTTTCAATGATTTTAGCCTCTGAAATGGGAACCCAACTCCGCATCACATCCGGTCCGGCCCTAGAAAAACCCGGCGATCTGGCCTCAATACTCACCAACCTGCAAGAAAACGACTTTCTTTTTGTAGACGAAATCCATCGCCTTCGTCGCCCTGTCGAAGAAATCCTCTATTCGGCTATGGAAGACTTTGCAATTGATCTCGTCGTAGGAAAAGGCCCCTCTGCCCGAACAATGCGGCTCAACATCCCCCGATTCACCCTCGTGGGAGCCACTACCAAAGCCTCCATGCTCGCCAACCCGCTTCGAGACCGATTTGGACATGTAGAAAAACTACGATTCTACGAACCAGCAGAAATACAGCAGATCATCCACCGATCCGCTGACATCCTCGAAGTAGAGATAGAAAAACCCGCCGCCGAAAGAATTTCTCACTGTGCCCGAAGAACCCCTCGAATCGCCAACCGACTCCTTCGCCGAATGCGAGACTTTGCCGAAGTCCTGCACGAAGGGATTATCACCGAAGAAACTGCATCAAAAGGCCTTCAAAACCTTTCTATCGACCCTATCGGACTCGACTACGCCGATCAAGAATACCTCAACGCTCTCTGCACCAAATTCAATGGTGGCCCCGTAGGTCTCAGCACAATTGCCGCCGCAACGGGAGAAGACGAAAACACCATCGAAGAAATGATCGAACCCTTCCTCATCCGCGAAGGCTTTTTGCAAAAAACACCCCGCGGCCGCATAGCCACAGAAAAGGCTTTTTTGCACTTAGATTTAGTACCTCCGCAAGCAAAAGACAAAGACCAAAAATCAATGTTTTAAGTCCCTTTTTTTCCAAAAGAAAATCTTCTTTTCAGCCCCTGAAACCAACCAGTTTTCCTTGGTAAGACACTCTCATCCTCTAGATTTTGATCCGAGCTCGCTTTTTTAACTCCAAAAACTCCTTTTTGCTCATAAGGTCTTAAAAGTTCAAAAAGTTGCTGAAGCTCCATCGGATCTTTTTCAAAAGAATTTCCCCCAGTATCACGCACCATACGAGCTACTGCTTTATTCATTTTCTCCGAATAACCTAACAGAGCTGAAACCACTTCCTCTGGATAATAATGCTCTTGAGGCTCAAATTTAGTACGCCCAACACGAGCAAATTCTACGTGAAATGGAATCAGGGCATTATGCTCAAAAGATCCACAAAGAGCCTGCGTTTGGGGAGAAGTCAAAAAACAATGCGCAACATTTTTCAACTCTGGAGAATTCAACTGAATCTTTATACTCAGCCCAAACATTCCAACCAAATGGAGCCTCACCGGCTCAAACCCCTGTTTAATTAAAAAATTTGAGGTCGAAAAACGATCGGAAGCATCCTGCTCCCAGGGACCTACAACGGCTTCAAAAGTTTCACCCAACAATCCCGCCAATCCTCCCCCACGAAAATCAGGGTGCACTTCAAGTCCCCGATGATCCACCCCCCGAACTTCTTGCTGAGATTTTACAATAGCACCAACCGCTACCGGAAAATTTCTCAGACTCTTATCCCCATCAACCAAAGAAGAAAACACTCTCGAAATATCCTCCGTATGATTTATAGGCTTTAGGCCAAAACTCTTACGAGTCGTAGCATAAAGCTGATGCACAAAAAACCGCCCCTCCGGTCTTCGCGACACCAACACTAATTTCACCTGTTGGGCCGTCGTGTCAGCCAAAGAAATACAAAATTGCTCATCCAGCCTACGCCCATCAACTCGCTGCATTCTTTTTCTCCCGCCTCTCTTCCTTTTCCGCCCCTTTTGTCGCTCTTTTACAATCGCTGGAGACCACTCACCTTCAAGGTCATGAACACGTTGCATATGCATATCAACCCATTGATTCACCTCCTCTCGAAGTTCAATCTTACTCCCTGAAACCAAGCCTCTTCTTTTCATACAAACAAATCAATAACTAGCCCTTAACATTTTTCCCTTTTTTAAAGCTCTCCTCATAGCCTTTTGAGATTCTTCCATAAATCTTTTTTCAATAGATCTCAATTCCAGACGGTTCTCTGGAAAATACACCACAAACCGATCTATAAGATCAACACACAAGTCCCTAAGTTCTTCTTCCGTCATACCAGAAAGTCGCTCATGATTTTTTAAAGGCCCATTCCGAACAATCATAAACAAGGAGACGGCCAAGGCAGGACCTTCTTTCAAGTAACTCAACTGAAGACAAAAATCCAACCCCCCGCCTAGATCATTTCTCAAGTTCGTAACATAACCATAAAAGAGCCTTCGCTCAAAATCATCATCTAAAGATTCCAAAAACTCCATACATCGGTGCCAATCTTCATCAAAAACCGCCTGAACCTTCTTTCCATCATCCAATCCTTCTAAGGTCCAAAAAAAATCGGCCCTCTCAAAACTCAGCGCTTCTCGAGCCACACCATACGCCTGATCAATGAGACTTCTATCTTCTAAAAATTCTCCCAAAAAACGCTCAACAATCATTTCAATAAGCAACTCAAAGTTTTCTCCCTCATGTCTTTCTTTTCGGTACAAATTCCAAGCCACACCATTCAACTCCCTTCTAAAAAAATCTGGATCTGCAACATACTCAGCTATTTTCCGAGCAAAAAAATGCTCTCCCCCAATTCCAGAATAATCACCACTCATCACCGCCCCAAATATCCGACGCGCTTTTTCGTCCAAACCTTTTGATATCACTTCACATCGCTTTAAATCCATATCGAAGAGGGCCGTCTGTACTTCATAGGGCGAACCTTCGACCGCACCGATTTCTGCTTCTCTTGCAAGCTTACGTCGTACTCGATCGTAAGATTCCTTCACCTCCGGGTAACGAGAAGATAAATCGCTCACAGCTCTTTTTATCCTCCCCCCAAGATCATCTAATCTCGATTGCATTTGTGGCACATCAAGCCCTGGTTGAACCACCACTAATTCCGAAGAAACTAAATCTTCAACACCTTCCATAAGTCCAATCTTATTAAATACACAACCCCAAATACAAAAACACCAAAACCTTGTCAACCGCAAATAACCACAAACCCTCCCACCACACAATTACAAAACCCCACCTTGCCTCGTTTTTCCCGTACAATAAAAATTGGAAAATAATCCAAATTGTTAATTGATTATTGCTAATTGTTAATTGAAAAATGTCCCCAAATTTAGATTCCTTTGTCGCGCCCAAATCCATTGCCGTGGTGGGGGTGTCTAAAGACGAAGAAAAGCTCGGGTCGGTCATTTTACAAAACATCCTCGAATCGGGGTACAAAGGCACCCTCTACGCCATTAACCCCAAATATAACGGTCAAGAACTTTTTTCCGTTCCGTGCCACAAAACCACCACTCAAATAAAAAAGCCCGTAGACCTGGCTATTATTGTCATTCCCTCAATTTTTGTTTCTCCCGCCATAGATGACCTGGCAAAAAACAAAACCAAGAACGTCATCATAATTTCGGCAGGATTCGGAGAAACCGGGAATTTCCTTTTGGAGAAAGAAATCGCCGAAAAATGCAAAAAGCACAAAATAAATCTCTTAGGACCCAACTGTTTGGGAGCAATATTTCCGCATCAAAAAATCAACGCGAGTTTTTCTAACGGTCATCCCGAACCCGGATCAGTGGCCTTTATCTCACAATCTGGTGCCTTTTGCACAGCCATGCTCGACTGGGCCAACGAAAAAGGAATCGGATTTTCGCACTTTATATCTCTCGGCAACAAGGCCGGGATCAACGAAATCGATCTTCTGCAATATCTGGCAAAAGACCGAAAAACCAAGACCATCGCGCTCTACCTAGAGTCACTGCACAACGGAAAAGAACTCCTGAAAGCCTGTTGCCGTATATCCCCAAAAAAGAACATCATCATTCTCGAACCAGGCCAATCAGAAAAAGCTCAGGCCGCTTCACTCTCACACACTGGCTCTCTTGCCCCCGACCATCGTGTGGTGCAATCCGCCCTCAAAAATGTGGGTGCCATCCAGGTGCAATCCGCCCAAGAAATGTTTGGGGTCATTGAATATCTGTCTTTCACTCCCAAGAAAAACCACGGCCCTCGAGTCGCCATCCTCACCAACGCAGGAGGCATTGGAGTCATTACCACCGATCTCGCCGCTTCGCGTCATCTAAATCTCCCCACCCTCAGTAAAAAAACCCAAAATCAACTCAAAAAAGTCCTCCCCCACGAAGCCACCACCGCCAACCCCGTAGATCTAGTAGGGGACGCTAAAGCCGACCGCTACAACCAAGCTCTTTCTGTGCTCACACAGGACCCAGACATCGATCAAATCCTTGTCTTGCTCACCCCCCAACGCACCACCCAAATCGAACGCACCGCACAAGCCATTGCTCACTACAACCGAACAACCGACAAATGCATCATCGCTAGTTTTATCGGCGGCACCAAAGTCGAACCCGGACGAGGCATCCTCCAAGCCCATCACATCCCGTCTTTCGACTATCCAGCCGAGGCCGTCAAAACCATTCATTTAGTGGCCCAACAACAAGCCCATCCCCAATGCGCAATTTCCACCCCCAAAATCAAACGACTCAGCCCCATCACCAAAATCATCAACCAAACCCCCGGACACCTCATATCAGCCTCTCATACAAAATATATCACCCAACAATACAAACTTGATTGCCCCCAAAGTCAGAGCTTCACCGACAAAAAAGAAGCTCAAAAATTTGCCCAAAAAATATTCCCTCAAAAAATAGTCCTCAAAATCGCCGCCCAAGACGCGATCCACAAAACCGATCTCAAGGGCGTAATTCAAAATATTAACACGCCACTGGCTTTTTCTCTCGGCTGGGACAGCCTCGAAAGCGTCATCGAATCCCATCATCTCAAAAACGCTCAAATCCAAGTTCAAGAATACATCGAAGAGGGGATTCCGCTCATTCTCGGAATCAACACCGATCGCCATTTTGGAAAAATAATGCTCGCGGGAGCCGGTGGCATCTACACCGAAATCCTCTCCGACTCCGCCATTCGAGTTCTACCCTCGGCCCACTTTGAGTCCCTCCTGGCCGAAACCAAAATCTATACTTTGCTCAAAGGCCAAAGAGGACAACGCCCAAAAGCCATCGATCAGGTCGTCAAAACAATGGAAGCCCTCCAACGCTTAGCCCTCGACTACCCAGAAATCGACACCATCGATCTCAATCCCGTAATCGTTACAGAAAAAAGAGCCGTGTGTGTAGACATTAAGCTCATAAAATAAAAAAAACCCACAGGAACCAAAGATTGGCTCCTGCAGGCATACAGTTCTTACATCGTTCAACTCGCTCTTTTTTTCCAGGTACGTGTATGGGAAGGGGACTTAAAAGTCTCTAACTGTCCCCCTCAATTAATCTCCCACAAATTCGAATACAACTTTCGATTGTCGGTTGGGAGCAGACTTTGGAGCGCGGAAAGACTCTGGAGCAGACTCCGATATCCTCTGATAGGATGCCTGAACCTTTTCCGCATAATCCATATCATTGAGTTTCGTCCACTCCATAAGCAATGGAAACCAAACACTACCACCAGTGGTCCATCCCTTGTCAGCTAGGTGCCGAGCCACCTCCTCTTTCTCTTCAGACGTCCATTCCCAAACAGTATGAGGGAAGCGTTTCTGAAGTAGTTCTTGAATCCACCACCGCCCATCCTTTACAAGGTCAAAGGCGAGGGAGCGAACAACCGAATTGAGAGACTTTAATTGGGCCGGATTCAACAACGGCGACTTGGAGAATGTCCTCAAATCATCAAGCATGCCGTAAGTGATGAACGGGACACTGTTAAAGGAGGCCTTATAGAGAGAAAAATCTCCAGACACGAGAAGCTCTCTAAAGTCAAGCGCCACCAAGCACATGACCCACCCTGATATGTACCGGCCTTCAAACTCGTTGACAGAACCGGTGGTTGAAAAGGAGCGATCAGAAATACCTCGTTGCACCTCTTCACGCATTTTTTGGGGCATCAGAGGAAGTTTCTCGTTACACATATTCAAAGGCGCAAACACCTCCTCGACCTCAAGGTTCAAAAGAGGGGGCGGAATTTGCATCTCAGAGCTATCTGCCTCCTTTGCCTGAGCAGCCAGATTAGGTGGAGCCGAATGACACCCACTCAAAATCGCTACCAAAAACACTACCCCAATAACGGAAAAAAGACGTCCAAACATTGCATCACCTCTCTGTATTCCAACATTATATAGATTATATATCCTTCTCTTAAGCATTGGTGTTCCTCTAACACCTATAAAATAAAGAGTTAAACGTTAATTCCCCCTCTTCAGAACGAAGAGCCCTCACCCCCTAAGAAATAACTTTATCTGAGTTTTATTCCTAAACAGGGAGCAAAGCCTCTTCGTCTGAAAAAGATGAGAACTTGTGAAAAGAACAAATAATATAATAGCAGAAGCACGAGAAATGTCAAGCATATCTTTAAAAGACCCCAATTTTTGAGATATTTTCACTGACAGCCAAAAAAATAAAAAAAACCCACAGGAACCAAAGATTGGCTCCTGCAGGCATACAGTTCTTGTCTCGTTCAACTCAGAAGTTCGTTCCGCGAAAGCTGTGATGAATAGCCTCTGGTTCATCTTCGCTGATCATGCGATAAGCATCCGTGACAACCTTTTTGTCCAGCTTATACATCCTTACAACCCCATGGGCCAAAGAAAACCAATAGTTCTCTCCGGTCACCCAGCCCTTAATCGAAAAATCTAGAGCCTGCAACCGGGCCTCTTCTTTCGTCAGCACTATGCCGGATGCTGCCATCTCCTCGGGGGGCAGATCTGTTCGGGACAATGATTCATCCCCGCATGAATAATCCATCTCTAAAGCCGCAGCCTCGTCAGGATAGCTCTCTTTGAACATATCATACGCCTTGGCACGAATACTCCCAAGCTCTAGCCCCCGCATCTTGGCGATCCGCTCCACCAAGCGCCCATCCTCACAGGGCGAGTTTCCATAAAAGAGCCTATCGTATTGAATCGATACAGATAGGTCATAGAGAATCTTGTCTCCCAACTCCAGGGAAAAGCCCAGTTGTTCCAATACCAAACTTGCTCGATCCTGGTGTTCAGTCTCCAGAACCTCCTGCAAATGCTGAAACACCAGCGCCCCCCAGCGCTCCTGGTCCTCAGCTTCCGCAATGATTCTTTTGGCCTCTGGATAGTTCTTGTTCTCCAAAGACTGTGCCAGAGGATCAACCGGGTAGGTCTTTGTTTCAATCGTCTGGGACATACACCCCATCAGCAGCAAACTCACAAGGACGACTAAAACCCCCTGAATACTAAAAAATCTCTTGATCATCTCATCACCTCACACATTAATGACGTTATTCCGGTATACATCAGCGCCCTTTCTGCGCCATAAGTTAAGAGTTAAACGATCATTCTCTCTTTCCAAAACGAAGGGCCCTTAACCCCTATAAAAATAAGAACCAAAGCCCCTTCGGCTGAAAAAGCAGAGAATGGGTGTAAAAGAACAAATCACAAATACACAAAAACACAAAAAAAATCAACACCCCCGTAATGGTTCAAAAGCTTCGCAACACCTTGTTTATATGGTTTCAAGAATGCACCAACCACAAAACCTCAAACACCACCACTATCAAAAACACGTTCGTCCCCAACAAAATCATCGCCATTCCTCGCGGCCAAGAAAAAGGACGATTTTTTAGTCCCTTCACTTCTCTTCGAATATTTTGAATCTCTCCTAACAACAACTGATGTCCCGACTGCACCTCTCCCCGCAAATACTTCATATCATCTCTCAAATCCCTAATTTCTCCTTCTATCTTAATCTCAAAACGATCAAACCTATCTTCCATTCGATCAAAACGAACCTCCACCCTCTCAACTCGTCCTTCAACCCGCTTCACATCACCATCCAACTGCTTTAAATAAGGAACCAACTGTACATTTCCCTCCCCCGAAACCGAAGAATCAGCACTCATTTTTACAATATTAAAACCCTTTCCTATCAGACGCAAAAAAATAAATCAACCCCACCATTTAAGGTTTATTTAATAATTCACCCCTAAACAGACGTAAGATATTGCGTCCCTAAATAACGGTTTACTACTGACTCTGAACTCGCCGACTCTCCTCATAAATCATCGCCCACAACAATCGAACAAAAGACGCATCCACCCCTATTTCTTTTCCCAAAGTCATCAAATCTTCCAGATGCCACGCCTCACGTTCAGGGTCATACACCGCCTTGCCCATTTCTTTCTTTGCCTCAATAACCTCCAAAGAACACTTCATCCTCTGGGCCAAAAGACTCAAAATTTGCTCGTCTAATTTGTTAATGACCTGACGAGACTGGGTAAGTTGTTGAGAAGGATCCATTTTCATTATCGCTAGCTTAGCACATCCTCAATTAATTTCTTCCCTACTATTGATTCATCAAACGAGCATACAAACTCTTTTCTCTTCTCTCCCTCTCAGCCCTTTGTTCATATTCAGGAACTAAATGATTCAAACGCGCTACTTCACGAGCATACTTAGGATTCTGCGGTGCCTCTTCGGCAGCCTGTCGATAATGATCCAAGGCCACAGCCAGATCTCCCATTTTCTCTGCCAAAACCGCTGAGGCCGCTAGCTTTGCATGGTAAGCGCCATTTTTTCGCACCGTTCTTTTCCACTCTCTTACTCCCTCTGTATAGTCATCCATTCGAAGACTCATAATGGCATTTATTGCCTTAGAGGCCATAGTAAGCACGGGCAATTTTCCCTCTGTTTTCCCCACAACCCCTTCAAAAACTCGACTCAGCATAAGAATAGCTCTGAGCTCACGAGATCGCTGCCCCCGCTCTCGAGGTGAAACTCTTTTAAGCCGACTCTTCTTATTTTCATAGAGCGACTTATCTTCTGGGAGTAAAAATCGAAAAGCACTCGAAATATCTTTTCGAAAAAACACAATTTCGGTCTCGCTCACGCCTTCCCCTGATTTAATCTTATCTACATATTCTTCTGCGATTTCAAACAAACGTCCAATTTCTTCGGCAAAAAATTCATTCGTAATTTGCCCTGATTCAAGCGCTCCCTGAGCCGTTCCAAGCAGAGAAAAAAGGTCCCGCATCTGGGCGGTTGGTGACATCTTTCCCAACAATCGCCTCTGTCGATCAGGAGTTAAATGTCCCATAAAACCTTCATGAGTAGTCCGTCCCAATATTTCTGATTTAAGAGATTTTCGCTTCAAGCGAAGAACTTCACTTTCATTCGAAATACGGGCCAGATTCTCTTTTTCTCCACACTGAAGAGCCGAAGCTCTGTTCTGAGGGCTCAAATAGCCTTTTCGAATCAACCACTCCACCGTCTCCTTACTACATTTTTCACTAAAGTAGGCAACTTTTTGTGCCACCTGGGCATTCGATCTCAACAAGGCCGAAAGCGCATCATATCGATCCAATAGCATATAGGTCGGTACCCATTGCCCTTTTTTAGTTTCAAAAAGATTTTCGATCGAGTTCCTCTGATGAGACTCGCTCTTTTTAGAAACAGGAGGTAAATCCATAGTGGGGGATCGCCATACATGGGCTTTAGCTTGTGAGGTCACTCGTGAGAGCAATCTATCACTAGTCCTATTCGAAGAATTACTCACAGCCTCCGGCAACTCTCTCCTCGGAGCCATCCTTTTGGGCATTTTTGGGCTCGGACGAGTTTTGCTCGCCGGTGGCGAAGCCTGTACCGAAGTTCGACGTACCGGAACCTGAACCTGTACTCCCGATCGAGTAGAAGTCTCTACCAACTGCACTCCTCCTTCGGCCGCAAAATTGGGAACCACAGAGCGAGAATCGGTCTTGTTTTGGCCCGGATCATTCAAAAATTCAACAAAACCACTCAAACTAAATCCCCCAGCACGAGCCTCTTGAGCCACCAAAGCTACAGCCATCGCCATACTCACAGCATTTACCCAAGGCCCCAAAGGTGACCTTCTCAATGACTCCATAAATGCTGGAGCCTCTTCATTTCCCGATTCCGTAACCTTCCTTGGAGGCATACAAAAAAAACAAATAAATAAAATTTCAAATCCTATTTACATTATTTCTGTATTTCTGTCAAGAGATTCCCCACTTCATCCGCCTTTTCAAGAGGATCTCCAAACCAAATGTGACATATTGTTACATATTTGCAACGTTTTTCTTCCCAGTTTTTTTTTCTTGCCCCCCTGCCCATTTCTCCTAAAATTACAATCGATCGCAGACACACCCTCCGAATTTTATCCCGTTTGCATCCCTAAATCGTATTAAATCAATAGGCGCTTGCCATGCGTTTATACACAAACACTACTCACTGTTTGTTACTGACTACTGACTCTTTTGATTTACTTTTTAACTAATCCCCATGGAATCCATCATTCAAAAAACCCTCCGCCTGCTCCTCGACAAATTTGGAGCCACCTACGACTGCATCACCGTCTCGGAAGAAAACAGTCACTACCGAGCCAATATCGAAACCGATGACGCCGGCCGCCTTATCGGGCGTAACGGAGCCGTGCTGAGTGCACTCCAGATCCTGCTAAAAAACATTTTGTGGGAACAATGCAGCGAAAAAGTATTCGTCTCAATCGACGTCGACGGCTACCGAAAAGAACAAGAAGAACACCTGCTCGAAAAATGCAGCTCCTACATCGACGCCATGCGCGAAAGAAATCTGCTCGAAACCAAGCTGCCTCCCATGAGTCCTTATTTTCGGCGCATCGTCCACCTCTGGGTTTCCTCCAACTTCCCCGACCTCACGACCGAATCTTTGGGAGAAGGAGAATCCAGAGCCGTCAGAGTCTTTCACAAAAACTAATATGATTACCACCGACGATCTTCGTACCAAGTGGATCAATTTTTGGGAAAAAAAGGAACACGCTATTATTAATAGTAGTTCCGTCGTCCCGGAAAACGACCCCTCCGCTCTTTTTATCAATTCTGGAATGCACCCGCTGGTGCCCTATCTTTTAGGCGAACCTCATCCCTATGGAGTTCGCCTGGCCAATGCCCAAAAATGCGTCCGTACCGGCGACATAGAAGAAGTAGGGGACGAAACACACCTCACGTTCTTTGAAATGCTGGGGAACTGGTCTTTAGGAGACTATTTCAAAAAAGAACAAATTCCCTGGTCTTTTGAGTTCCTCACAAAAGAACTCGAACTTCCCCTTGAGCGACTAGCCGTCTCGGTTTTTGCCGGAGACCAAGACGCGCCTCGAGACGAAGAATCCGCTCAGCTCTGGAAAGACCTGGGAATGCCCCTCGAAAAAATCGCCTTTCTGGGCAAAGAAGACAACTGGTGGGCCAAAGGAGAAGTGGGCCCCTGTGGTCCCGACACCGAAATGTTTTATTGGACTGGGGACGAACCAGCCCCCAAAAACTTTCAGGACACTGCCGACGATCCTCGTTGGGTCGAAATCTGGAACGACGTCTTTATGCAGTTCAACAAAAAAGAAGACGGCATGCTCGAGCCACTCCCCTCCCAAAACATCGATACCGGAATGGGACTCGAACGAACCGTGGCAGTTCTGAACGGACTCAAGTCTGTCTACCAAACCGACGCCTTTACCCCCATTCTCCAGAAAATCGCAGATATTTCCGGTCACCCCGGAATTGTCGAAGATCCACTGGGAAAATCTGAGATCAACGCTTCGGCTCGAATCATTGCCGACCACTTAAGAACCTCCGTCGTCATGCTGGCCGACAATGTCGTTCCTTCAAATCTTGATCAGGGATACATTCTTCGACGAATTATGCGACGGGCCATTCGTCATGGCCGAAAAATTGGCGTCACCGACAATCTCTGTGTCCCCATAGCCGAAGCCATTATCGAAAAACTCGCCTCCCACTACCCAGAAATTGGCGACGGAGAAGATCTAATCCTCACCGAACTCAAACGAGAAGAATCTCAATTCCGAACCACCCTTGTATCTGGTGAAAGAGAATTTGAAAAACTCGCCGAAAAATGCGAAGGCACCATTCCCGGAACAAAAGCCTTTTATCTCTACGAAACCTATGGATTTCCGCTGGAAATGACCGTTGAATTAGCCGAAGAAAAAGGATTAAAAGTCGACGAAGAAGCCTTTCAGGCCGCTTTTGCCGCTCATCAAGAAAAATCACGAGCCGGATCCGCTGAAAAATTTGCCGGCGGACTAGCAGGGCAATCTGATGAAGAAACCAATCTTCATACCGCCACCCATCTTCTGCACGCAGCCCTTCGAAAAGTATTGGGCGATCACGTGGAACAACGCGGTTCCAACATCACCCCACAACGACTCAGATTCGACTTTAATCACGAAGAAAAACTCACCCCCGAACAAAAAGAAGAAGTAGAAAATATCGTCAACGAAGCCATCCGGGCCAATGCCCCCATTACCATGGAAGAAATGACCGTCGAAGAAGCCAAGACTCAAGGCGCCATAGGGCTTTTTGGCCACAAATACGGAGAAGTCATCAAGGTTTACTCTATGGGCCCCTTTTCCAAAGAAATTTGTGGTGGCCCTCACGCCGAACACACCGGTGCGCTCGGCCGATTCAAGATCAAAAAAGAACAATCCTCATCCCGAGGGGTCAGACGAATCAAGGCCGTCCTCATCAAAGAGTAACGGCTCATCATCCTTATTGTCTATTTCATTACTTATTACAACATGACGCTAGAAAACAATGCCGAAGTCCCCAGCGGGGAAACCTCTATTCCAGAACTAATGAGTTTCCTTGTGCAAGAAACAGACAACCCAGAATCAGAAATTATGGATCGTCTTCCAAAACTTAAAGAACTACCCGACACTACCCCAATTTACGTTACCACCCATGATGACCCCTTAAATGGGGGCCTTGGAAGTGTTGTTATAAGCAAAGATTCTCCCGATTCAACCGAACCAACCCCAACACCACCTCTTCATACTATAGAACTTCAAAAAGTTGAGGGAGGAACAATATTCCATTTCTCCTAAAAAAAAAGGTCCTCTGATCCAAAAATTCGCCCGAACACTCATGGAATCAGCAGCAGCACCATCATCTTCTTCATGTTCCAAGCACTCTTTGTGCTCCAGCACAAAGTATGTTCCTGGACGCAAAATTTTGCGTCCCTACGCATTGTTAATTGCTAATTACTAATTGAAATGTCCGACTTCCTCACCCAACTCCACTGGCGCGAAGCCACCAAATCGTTCGATCCCCAAAAGCCCCTCGACGACACCACCCTCAATAAAATCATCGAAGCTATACAATTCACCCCCAGCTCTTTTGGCCTTCAGCCCTATCATATCTACGTGATAACCAACCCCGAAACTAAGGCCGCCATTCGCCCTCACGCTTGGAATCAGGCCCAAGTAACCGATTGCTCACATCTGCTCGCGTTCTGCGCCCGAACCGACATCCCTCAAAGAATCCAAGACTACCAAAAAACCGCCTCGAAAGGAGACGAAGCCACCAAAGAAAAACTGAAACCCTACATCGAAATGATGCAGCAGTTCACTGATCAATTCAAAGGTGAGGCATTGGTTTCCTGGGCCCAAAAACAAACCTACATAGCCCTTGGCTTCGCCATGGCCGCATGCGCCGAACTAAAAATAGACGCCTGCCCCATGGAAGGCTTTTCCGCCCCCGAAGTAGACGAAATCCTATCTCTCCCCACACACCAAAAAACCACCCTGTTACTGCCCATCGGGTACCGAGCCGAAGATTCACCAAGGGAAAAGGTACGGTTTCCGAAAGAAGAACTATTCACAAAAATCTAGAGCGTTTTATTAAATTAACCTTAAATCCTTCCCTTGTAATTATCTTTTGCCTTTGGTAAAGATGGGTTTTAACATTCAAAAAATGAATTCATCTATTCCAATTCCAAAGGAGGAAAAGGACCAAATTATCTATCTGTACTTTCAAAAGGTAGATAAAGATGTTGGAAAGCTTGAGAGACGATTCGATAAATTTGAAAGACGGTTCGATAAATTCGAAGAACGATTCAATAATCTCGAAAACAAAGTCGACAACAGCCACAACATACTGCTAAAAGAAATCAGAAAACAACGCATAAAGTGGTCTGGACAAGCCGGAATGGCCATGATTCTCGTCAACTTTGTTCTTGCCTTCACACTTTTTCAAATCCTTTTCCACATCCAAACATAAAAACTCGCTCCCAAAACTTCTCCCCCCCACCCCCTTTTTCACAATTCACTTTGAACAACCCCCAAAACTAAGTATTAAATAATAAGGAAATTAGTATTAAACATTTCCTTCATTGTTAACTGTTAATTGCTAATTGCCCCCATGAGTCTGATAACCAACAAACGTGCCCGATTCGAATACGAAGTCCTGGAAGAAACAGAAGCCGGACTGGTACTTTTGGGATGGGAAGTGAAATCGCTTCATGCCGGACAGGGAAATATCCGTCCAGCCTGGATCAGCTTTCGCAATGGAGAAATGTGGATCTGCAACTTCCACATCGCCCCTTATAAGTACGCTCAAACCGAACAAATACCGGACCGAGAAAAAAAGCTTCTGCTCAAAAAACGAGAAATCGAACGCCTAGAACAAAAAGCCAAAGAAAAGTCCTGTACCCTGATCCCTCTTTCGATCCAGGAAAAAAAAGGAAAACTCAAATGCACCATAGGTCTGGTAAAAGGAAGAAAAAAACACGAAAAAAGACAGGTTCTCAAACAAAGATCACAGGAAAAAGAGGCGAGAAAGATGATGTTGAATCGACAGTAAATCAATAGGTAGTAGGTAGTAAGTATTAGGTATTAGGGGGTTATTAAACAGGTTTATTATCTCTTGCCCCCCTTATACCTACTGCCTAATACCCGAGTAGAAACTTTGATTTGTATCCCCTCAAAAGGATTGTAAAATCCCACCAACCTCAGATCCCCCTCATGTTTTGCCCTTCCTGCCAAAATGAATCCACCAAAGTCGTCGATTCTCGAATTTCAGATTCTGGAACCTCTATTCGTCGACGACGAGAATGTGAAAAGTGCAGTTTTCGATTTACCACTTTTGAGCGCCCTCAAACCGTAAATTTGATGGTCGAAAAAAAAGACGGCACCTCCGAACCCTATGATCGAGCCAAGCTAGAAAACGGAATCCTCGTGGCCTGCGGAAAACGCCCTGTCTCAACCCAACAAATCCGAGAACAACTTTCGAGCCTCGAAGAAAAATGGGGCAAAGAAAAAACGGTCCCCACCACCACTATTGGAGAAGACCTCATTGCCCTTTTAAAAGAAATAGACGAAATCGCCTATATTCGTTTTGCCTCGGTGTATAAACAGTTCAAAGACGTAGAAACGTTCAAGAAGGAGCTGGCGAAAATTTTGGACTAGCCTTCTTACATAAGGGCTTAACCATTCCCAATTCCAACAACCTGTTTATTCTCTTGAAAAATGAAGAAAGAATCATGAATCACACAAAAAAATAACACTTCTCGAAACATGATTCATAATTCATGCTTCATGATTCAAATTATCCATTCCCCAAGATTGCAAACTCCCTTTCGTTGATTACAATCTCCGCATGCTCAAAGACGAAAATCAAACCTGGGGCAGTTTCTTTCTCGAAATGGCCCTTTTAATCGGCATTGTCCTCTTTGTCCGATACTACGTTTTTCAGCTGTTCCGAGTATCCGGGCCCTCTATGTGCCCCACCCTCAACATGATTGATGGCTCCTGCTATCGCTCAAAAGGAGAGTTTATTTTTGTAAACGAATTCCTCTATCACCTCCTTCGCCAAGACCCAAAAAGAGGCGAAATTGTGGTCTTCAAAGCCCCAAACAAAGACGTTTCCTACATCAAACGGGTCATCGGAATCCCGGGAGACACCGTCGAAGTCATAGACGGAAAAGTCATCCTCACTTCCGAGGGAGAAAAAACAATTCTCGACGAAGCTTATCTATCAGAACAAAACAAAGGCCTCACCCGAACTCGTGGCCGCAACACATTTGAAGTACCAGAAGGGCACTATCTACTTTTTGGAGACAACCGCCTTCAGAGCCTAGATGCCAGACAATGTTTTGCCTCGATGGGCTGTACCGCCGACAACACCCCCTTCGTAACCCGAAATCGTATCCGAGGCCGAGCCGAAGCTGTTATTTGGCCACCATCCTTGGTTCGAAAGCTGGAAACAGCCACCTACTAAAACCAAAAAAAGCCGCCTCCCCAACACAAGTAGGAAGGCGGCGCCCCTTCGCAGCTGGTTATTTCGAAACGGTCAACTGATTGTAGTGAGCACAAAGTTGCTCAGCAAGCCCCAAAATCCTGCTCGGATCAGAAAAAAACAAGAGCCCTCCAGTAAGGGCAGAGTAGTCATTATTGGCCCTTTTTTCTGGCCCAAAAGTCCCCCCCGGAAGACATACAGGATTTGCAGGGTGAAAACCAATTCGAACCCTTTTATCTTCTCCTTTTCTCGCACAGATTACCTTCGGCCCACCAAAGTACCACTTTTCCGCCGCCTCCTTCCCCCCCCCCAAATACGGAGAAACATAGTAACAAGAAGGTCTATCCACGCCAAACAAATAGGGTTTACCAAGACGCAAGCGCCCCATCCAGTTAGTGATCGAAGTCAAATCTTTTTCAGGAAGAATAAGCCCCTCAATCGTACTAAGAGGATCAATCAACACAGACTCCATAAACAGTTTTCGACAGTGCAGTTCAAAGGTGACCCAATAAGCGCTGGCTACCTGCTGAAGTTGAAAATGTTCCTGAATTCGCCGTCTTGCCTCTGGAGCAGCAGCCCCCCAATTGACAATGTATATCCCATAAACGGTAACATTCCCAATTGAATGATAAAGGATCTCAAGCCTGGGAATAAAAGGGGATTCTCCCATGAGCTTAGATTGCAAATTCAAAGAAGGGTTTTCTCCGACATTCGTGACCCACTTCTCCTCCAGTGCCTGATGAACAGAGGATTCAAATTTCTCCCATTCTCTTTGAGAATACGGTTTGCCCTCTACATAATGCTGGACGAGCATTCCAGGAAAGCGGTTATCAATAACCCATTTTAGCACCTGAAAAAGAGTCCTCTTATCGGGCACCAAAAGCAAATCTTGATAGTAGCTTGTTGTAGTTTGTGCCATACCATGAACCAGTTTGTGGCTCCCCATTGTTTCATCTCCTTGTAAAAGATAGATTTGAAGCGCCATTTCAGCTACTTCAAAGGTAGAATGAGAGCTAACCATTTCAGTGTTTAATGCTCTCTTTCAAAAATCCAAAGAAAGAAATCCAAAAAGAGAACATCAAACTAACCCACGCTGTAAAAGAACCCGAGAAAAACACCAAACACAGCATTTAGTTATTCTTCTACAAACAGCTGTCTACCAAATACAAAGAAAAGATCAAGAGCCTAATAAACAACAAAAAACCCACAATGCGTCCATTGCCTTTCCTCAAAATATTCCTACCATTCCTCCGACACATACCTAACCAACCAAACCATGCGAAAACTAGTTTTCACCTTTTTCCTTGGGGGATTTTTTGCAATTCCTTCCGCTTTTGCCGAAGACATCAATCATCTCAAAGTTCAGCCTTCAACCGACGAAAAAACACTCTTCATTACCTGGGAACCACTCGGAACAGAAGTAACGGCCTACACCAGTGGATATGCGCTCCAGTGGAGTAAGTATCGAAGCGATATTGGAAGCGAAAAAACCGCTCGCCAATACCTCTCCAACAATCAGAACAGCCTCGAGATTCGAGCCGGAGGGTTTACCCGAAATCAAGACTACTACTTTCGTATCTATTCCTTCACCAAAGAAGGTCGTTCTCGACATCTCTCAAACGGTTCAAAGTTATTGAAATGGAATTGGTCAAATTCGGGAGAAATTGAAACCAGCGAAGAAACCATCGTCGAGCAAGACACTTCTTCCGAAACCCAAGCCCTCGAAGCACTCGAAGAATTTGGAAAAATACGAGCTCAAGCCCTCGACACTTTTGCCGATTTTTCCTGGTCTCGCCCGCGGAAACTCACCAAATCCGACTATGATGGCTACCACGTCTTAATTGCCTCAAAAAGCGACATGACCGATCCCATCGCCATTCTCGAAGTCGAAAGATCCAACTTTAAAGGGCGAGTAAAAGGCCTCTCTCCTCAGACTCAGTACCACGCCCAAGGATATTTTTACAAATACAAAAACGGAGAAAAAGTTCGTTTTGGGAAAGGCCTTAAAAAAACGTTCAAAACCTTTGCGCTCATTGATCGAACAAAAAACACTCGTGCCAGCCGAAACATCAAAAAAATCGAACGGAAAAACTATGTAACCGTACAGGTAGGAGACACCACCACCAGTTCCAGCAGCAGCAACACAAGCAACAACGAGGATTCCTCCAATAACTCTTCCGATTCAAATACCAGCGCCTCGTCATCTTCTTCGGCTTCTAACAGTACAGCCCCCTCCAACTATTCCAGTCCATCTCTCGACAAAGCCAACTCAAAAGAAGAAATCAAAGACCACATCAACCACCTACAAAAAGAAATAAAACGGCTTCAAACAGAGCTTAAAGCCTGGCAAAAAAAGCTTAGAAAAAGAGTAGGCCCCAACAATAATTCTACCCGAAAAAGCTCCGCCACTTCATCCTCTCGCTACACCCGAAACTCAAAATCTCGACGATCATCGAGATCCAGTCGAAGTGGATCGACCAAAAAAAGTTACGTCGACACTCGTTCTTGGCTCCGAAGCCGAGGACGATAAACCCTCTATGGGACTTGCTATTTCCCCTAAAAAAAATAAAATCAAAAAACCATGAATAAAGGATTCTTTTCGGTTCCACCTTTAGCTTTCGGACTTTTGGCACTTTGTTTCATTTTGCCATCCACCCAAGCGGCCGACAACTGTCCCGCAAAAACACAGGACGCCGTCGCGCCTTCGGGAATGTGTAAAACCTTTACCAGTGAATGTCTCATCCCTTCGTCCTGGAAAAAAGTAGAAAGCTGCCGAGCCGTTCGGACCTCTACCGCCTCTCGACCAGAAGACGTTACCGAACGAAGATACGGCGATAATTATTGGGCCAAAAGAAGAACTCAGAAAAGATCTCGCACCACACGATCCTCACAACGCTACAAAAGATTCGGACGAGGCGCCATCACCCAATCTACAAAGCTCAGAAACGACGAAATCCCTCTAGAATCAAAAGCCGAAAGAAGAGCCAAAAGTGCGCTCAAAGATCGACACTCATACCGAAAAAGGAATTTTTCAGATCAGAGTCTCAAAAAATATAACCCCAAACGCAATCTCTACCGACAAGACGGAGAAACAACCAAAAAAGAAAAAAGAAAGGCCAATCGGAACCAATGGGGTTCAAGAAGGCCCCCCCTTCAGTCCCGTTCCGAAGTACAAAGAGTCGGAGGCATTTCCTCCACTCCACACTGGAGAACCGCTCAAAGCCAACACTTCAAAACAAAACAATACGGCACCTCTCCCTACTGGAACAAACCCTCCAACCTCAAAAAGAAAATCAAAAAGAAAACACATACCCGAAGGACCATTTCTCACTACCGAGGATGGAGAGGCGCTCGACTCGAAGGGTCTCTGGACGGCTCGACAGAATAGGCAGACAAAAAAAGAATAAAGAGCCCAAAAAAACAAAATAAAAAACAAAACGCCTTCTAAAAAGAAGGTGTTTTGATAAAGAAAAACTAGTTTTCCAATTGCCCCATGAAAGGAATCATACTCGCTGGAGGAACCGGCTCACGCCTTTACCCCAGTACAAAAGTAACCAACAAACATCTGCTTCCGGTCTATGATCGGCCGATGATCTACTACCCCATCCAAACCCTTAAAAATTCTGGTATTCGGGAAATTCTCATTATATCCAGCCCTGAACATGCGGGAGATTTTATGCAGCTACTGGGTTCTGGAATGGATTTTGATCTCGATTTTACCTATAAGGTTCAAGACGGAGCCGGCGGAATTGCTCAGGCTCTTTCGCTCGCTGAAGAATTTGCGCATGGAGCGCCCATTGCCGTAAGTCTTTCGGATAATATTTTTGAAGACGACTTCGCCGACGAAGTTTTCTACTTTCAAAAAGGGGCCCAAATATTCGTCAAAAAAGTCGAAGACCCTTCACGTTTCGGAATCGTAGAAATCAGAGAAGACAACTCCGTTCGATCCATCGAAGAAAAACCCGCCTTCCCCAAATCAAACTACGCTCAAACCGGATTTTTTCTCTACGACCGACACGTCTTTGACTACATCAAACAAATCCAACCCTCCAAAAGAGGGGAGCTAGAAATCACGGATGTAAACGCCCTCTATCTTCAGAAGAACCAACTAAAAGCTTCGGTTATTAGTGGTATGTGGGTAGACGCAGGGACTCATAATTCGCTCTTAGAGGCGAGTTTACTTGCCCAAGAATCATTCGACCCAGATCGAATAAAAAAACGCCAGGAAGCAAAAAAAAAGGCCTCAAAATCGACAGAGGCATTACCCCATTCTCCCAAGGTTACCGTGGGACTACTTACCTACAATTCCGAAAAATATCTCGAACCCTGTATTCGATCCCTTCTGGCTCAGGACTACGAAAATCTTGAAATTGTCGTCCTCGACAATCACTCAATGGATCAAACCCCAAACATTATTCAACGGAAATTCCCACAGGTCCGTCTTATAAAATCCTCCGAAAACCTCGGATTTGCCCGAGGTCATAATCGCATCATTCGATCCACCGACGGAGATTTTTATGCCTGTCTAAATATCGACATGCTGTTTGAACCCAATTTTATTTCTGAGCTCGTTGCCGCGATCAACGAAAAACCCATCTACGGATCGACCGGAGGCAAACTCAAGCGATGGGATTTCGAAGCATTTAAAAACAACTCCGGCGCCGTCCAGGAAATGGGGAAAACAAACTTCATCGATTCAGTAGGGCTCCGTTTACTCAAATCTCACCGCTTTGAAGATATCGGACAAGCTGATATTGATTATGGTCTCTACGACCACAAAAAAGACATCTTCGGAGTCTCCGGGGCCGCCGTACTCCTGCGTCGAAAAGCGCTCGAAGACACCGCCTTTACCAACGAATCCGGCGAGAAAGAATACTTTGACGAAATGATGTTCATGTACAAAGAAGACGTTGATCTGGCCTACCGTCTTCAGTGGGCCGGCTGGAAGTGTCGATATACTCCACTGGCCGTGGGATACCACGACCGAACCGCTTCAGCTGTAGGCCGAAGTGCCATAAACATCATCAAAAACCGACTCAAAAAATCGAGCCGCATCAATCGAGACTCCTACCTCAACCACCAAATTCTTCTCAAAAAAAACTACTCCCCCGATTTTTCAATCGACGTCAAAGGCGCAACTTTCTGGTACAACTGCAAAGTTTTTGCCTACCTGCTCCTCTTCGAAACGGAAACTCTTGGGCAGTGGTTCAAGTATCTCAAGATGAGAAAAGCCCTCACCGCTCGAAAAAAAGCCGTCGTAAAACGGATCTCAACCCAGGAGATGGAGAAGGTGATGGAACAATAAACAGTCAATAGTTATGAGCGTTTCAGTGATTAGTCACTAATCAGGAGTCAGTAATTATTAATTGGATAGTTATTAGTTGATAGTCAGGAACAAAAAGTAATTAACTACTCTTTACTGTTTGTTCCTGACTAAAAATAAATCATTAATAACTCAAAAATTATTGACTACTGCCTGTTTCTCCCGCTCTTTCTGCATAACTCAAAACCTCCAAATCCTCCACGCCCTCAAACTGTTCAAACGTTTTCACCAAAAGGCGTGCCACCTGCAGATTCGTAATCAGCGGTATATTTTGATCAATGGCCTTTCGTCGTATGAGATAGCCATCCGAAATTTCCTCATGAGAAAATTTGTTAGAGGTATTGATCACCATCGATACTTTTTTCGATTCAATCACATCCGTCACATCCGGATGTTTTCCCGAAGAAATCTTATGGACCGATTTGCACTTAATACCGTGTTCTACCAAAAACTTCGCCGTATTCTCGGTCCCCATAAAGCTATATCCAAGTTTCCCAAGCCGTTTCGCAAAAGAAACAAAATCAATCTTATCTTTCAATTTCCCCAGGGTAACCAAAATAGTAGTACCTTTGGGCGGCATAGTGAATCCAACCGAAATCATACTTTTCAAAAAAGCTTCTTCAGCCGTCGCTCCAAAACAAGCTACTTCTCCCGTTGAGCTCATTTCCACCCCCAAATTGGGATCAGCGCCCTTCAGGCGAGAAAAAGAAAACTGAGCCGCTTTTACTCCCACAGCTTGAATTTCTAGAGGGTTCTTTTCTTGGGGGTTGAGTTTCTCTCCCATCCAAATCCGTGTGGCCAATTCTATAAAATTCTGAGCCAAAACCTTAGAAGCAAAAGGAAAAGAACGACTCGCTCTAAGATTACATTCAATCACCTTAATTTCATTCTCTCGCGCCAAAAACTGGATATTAAACGGTCCAGAAATATTCAAATGACGAGCCATATCCTGCGCAATCTTTCGCACTCGGCGCACCGTCTCGAGGTACAAATTTTGAGGCGGCAGCACAATCGTCGCATCTCCCGAATGAACCCCCGCATTCTCGACATGCTCAGAAATAGCCGAACAGATAATTTCACCTGACTGAGCCACTCCATCAAACTCTACTTCTTTCGCATTTTCTTCAAATTTCGAAATCACCACCGAAGCATCCGTAGTCCCCACAGCTACCTCTAAATATTTTTCAAGAGACTCCTCGCTGTTGGCAATAGCCATGGCCGCCCCCGAAAGTACAAAGCTGGGCCGAACCAAAACAGGAAATCCTACCTCACGCGCAAACGCAAACGCCTCTTTTTTACTCGAAAAAGAATTCCAGCGCGGCTGATCGACCCCCAAACGATCACACATAGCCGAAAACTTTTCACGATCTTCACACTGCATAATGGAAGCAACCGAAGTCCCCAAAAGCGGTAAATCGTGCTCCGCCAAAGTCTCTACCATATTCTGGGCCACCTGGCCTCCCGTAGAGAATACCACCCCATCGGGTCTTTCTTTTTCATATATATCCAACACCCGTTCAACTGTCAGTTCTTCAAAATACAACCGATCACACTCATCAAAATCTGTAGAAACGGTTTCGGGGTTTGAATTTATAAAAATAGTTTCGTGCCCCATCTTCTTGAGCGTCCGAAGCACCTGAACTCCGCACCAATCAAACTCAACCGAGCTTCCAATACAGTAAGGTCCCGAACCGATGATAAGGATTTTCTTTTTTGACATCGGCCGGCATTATATACAAAACCAGAAACAATTCCGAATAAGTATAATGCAGCAAAGCGTAAGGCCCTACAAAAAGAGGATCATCTTAATATCAGGATTAAAATTTATAACCGAAACGTGTTCGCGAAGACGTATATACACCAAAAGCCGGAAATAAAACAAAAGAGCCAACCTCACACGTGAGGTTGGCTCATATTCCTATCTCCGCCAGAAGCCTATCGCTCTCTTCCGTAGAGAAGAGGCTGGGCCCAAAAGCCAGAGCTTTAGGGCTCATTACTGACACAGATTGGGCAGGGGGTTATTAACCATAGGGACGAGAAGCCGTATTACAGCGTTTGCACTCATAAATGGGCGTACCATCCCCACCAGGAACCATCCGGTGAGAGGTCGTTCTTTGGCACATATGGCACCAAGTTTTCATGATCTTTCTCCAAAAGTAGTAGGTTAAAGGGGGGAACATCCCCCCACAAGGCTACGACTACTTGTCGTATCCATCTCGGTAACCCTTCTGAAAAGCACCTTCGTCAGGGTCGAGTTTCGTGCTGTAGGGCTCCGGTTCAGCATCATTCCCCAGAGCACGATCCAAAGCGCCAGAGACAACACCATCTTTTTGCTTCTCCAGCAGTTCCTTATACCGTTCTTCACTCATCTTTCTTCTCCTCGGTCTAGAATGTCATCGGAATCAGTTTTCCGCATTTGGTGCATTCATACAGGCGATTCACCGCACCGCGAACGATTCGATGGGTCCTGTTTCCACACTTTGAACAATCAAATTCCCAGGTATCAGCCATGATCTTTCTCCTCTGGTTATTCAGATCCTTTCAACGAATCTGATTGGCATAGGCCGGTGGAATCTTCTGATATCCACACTCAACACACTCAAACGTATGTCCCAAAAACTTTAGGTTTCGAGGACACCCACAGGAATCACAATGCCCTAAGACCTTAGTTCCAATAGCCAACATAATCTTTCTCCTCTGGCAGACCTTCCCAAAAAGGGGGATCAAAACTGAGTGCTTCGCCCCCACACAAGGTGAGGGCGAAGGGGCCTGTTATTCCACGTCCGAACTACCGCACGAACGACAATGCCATTGTCCTCTGATCAAAATCATCGGACGCGTCATCCTTTCCGCTCTACAAAACGTTGGCTTTTTCATATTATCACCTCCTTTCTCTCCACATCTGAACTTCCACATGATCGACAACAGAACTGGCCATTAACGACCGCCATTCCGCGAGTTTTTCGACAACATTTACACCAAGGTCGAGCACAGTTCATTCTTCCAACAAATCTGTGAACTATATTGACGAAAATCCACCCCCTTCTTGGGGGGATTCCACCTCCAAACGCTCCTGAGAAAACAGAGTCAATCCATTCTCTCCTACGTTCGAAAACGGAACTTTCACCAGCAATGAGCGCGAAACTGAACCACCGCTCACAGCAGGTCTTTTTTTTCGACAGGGGTGAGTACGTAGCGAGTGATACACACTCATCATAAATCTCCATAGTTCGAGGTTAAATCGATACTCCTACTTATCTGTGTCAGTAAGGAGCTCCCCAAAGTGAACGAAACGTTCAGAGAACTCCTTACTTCTTCCGCGATGTAAAAGATCTTCGTTCACCCTTTTTTCAAAGGCACACCCAGCATACTCAGCACCAGCCAGGCCATCAATCACCTGCTGTCAACAAGGACCAGAAACGACAAACAAACAGCTAAAACAAGCAAAAAACCAAGCGCCAACAACAACTGGAGACAGACTCATTTTCAAGTATTTCCAAAACCCGATAACACATTGCGATTGAAAGGGGGTAACAAACCGTTAACGTAGGGATATGCTCCATAAATATCTAGAAAATTTCGGCCTCAGCAAAAAAGAGGTTCAGGTATATCTATCCCTTCTTTCAATCGGGCAGGCTACAGCTACCCACCTAGCTGAAAAAACACAAATTCCTCGAGCTTCTATTCACCAAGTATGCAAATCACTTCAAAAAAAAGGACTGTGTAACGCGCTGGAAAAAGAGTACTATCTCTTATTTTTTCCCGCCCCCCCCGAAACACTGCTACAACTAATAGAAATAAACGAAAAAAAACTCCAAAAAAAGAAAATGCTAACCAAGCAGGTCATTCAAAAACTAAAAAAGCCACAAGCCCTCTCCAGACGAAGACATTGACTTTCCCTTCGATATAGATTAGAAAATCAGTACAAAAGAGTCCCAATATCGCGACTCATACTGATTATTTTCACATGATCGAACAAACCCTCGAATCCTTGGGACTCACCCCAAAAGAAATCAAAACCTACCTAGCACTCCTGGCCATGGGAAGTGCTTCGGCCTCCACGCTCTCTCATCGAGCCAAACTCCCTCGTTCTACCACGCATTTCATCTGCCACCAACTTCAAAAAAAGGGGCTGATCAACGTAGTAGAAAAAGACAATTCACACATATTTACGCCCGATTCTCCAGACAAACTCCTCTATCTGGTTGAACAAGAAGAAAAATCCCTCAAAGAAAAAAAAGACCAAATTAACCGCATTCTCGGGACGCTCAAAGGGATGATCAACCCCCTCTCAGTCCTCCCAAAAGTACAGTTCTTCCAGGGCGATGACGGGGTAAAAAAAGTTCTCAACGACACCCTCACCTCACAAACCGACCTTCTCACCTTCTCTGACGTTTCTGGCTACCGTAAATACTTCAAAAGATACAACGAAACGCACTATGCGCCTGAAAGAATCAAACGTCGTTTACACGAAAAAGTAATCATTCCCGACAACGATCGAGCCCTTCGTCACATGTCAGAATATGAGGCAAACGAATTCACAGAAATCGTCTTCGTAGACCACACGCTATTTCCCTTTGCCTCCGAAATCAACATCTACGACAACAAGGCCGCCATTGTCACCTTTTCAGAGAGTGGGCATGTCGGAATAATCATCGAAAACCGAGAAATCTACGAAACCCTCCGTTCTATTTTTCTCATGACCTGGGAATTTGGAAAACTAAAATACCCAAACATTCTCCAGGACTTCCTCAAAACCTCAGAAAAAAAGTACCCCAAAAAACCGAAGTAAGAATCATCCTCACCAAAAAGAGGGCTTCTTACTTCTTACTTTTTATACCAAAAGCCCCCCCCCGCGAAGCGGGGGAGGGCTTTGGCCGTATAGAAATGATAATTTCAAACCTCAAGAGGTTCTCCTTTTATCGTTCCTTCATTCCAGCAGAACTCTGTCCTACCGTAACAAGATAACCGTTCAACCAGTCAGAAGTGGTCGTACTGTGAGCAGTGTCTGATTTATCAGACCATACCAAGTCGTTTCCACGAGTGGCTTGAGCAGCGTTCGTGTTAGTTTGGTTAGACATAGTGTCTGGGGCGTCGTAAGAGCTGTCGCTCAAGATCTGAACCGCAACCTGGTCAACAGAGTCGTTTCCTGAAGCACTTTCAAGTCCTGACATCTGCAACTGGAAGTTTTTGCTGGTTCCTCGAGCAATTTGCTCAGGTGTTGAGAAGGTAACAGCCAACACAGCAGCTGTTGTGCTTGCAGTCTGCTCAGTAGCATCAGCAATAACAGCTTCAGTGATACCAGTATCAGCACCACTTGTTAGCTCGTTGAAGTTACTATCCAATCGTACAACACTGAAGTTAGAAGCAGCCAAGTTAGCGTCGCCTCCGTCTTCCTGAAGACCTCCACTCAATGAAACGAGGAAAGTCAATTCAGCCAATTCAACATCGTAAGCAGAATCTGCTGTTACGGTGAAGTTGTAAACTGGCTTTGCAGAAGATGGAATTGAATAGCTTGGCTGAGTAGTAGCGTGATTAATTGAGATTTCAGATCGGTAAGCTACGAAAACTTCTCCGTCTGCATCTCCAGAAATCGCAGAAGCAGCAAGATCCGCTCCTGTTGCTGCCGTAACAGCTTCAACTCCGTTGGTTGTATTTTCAGAAATTACTGGAGTTGATGCCACATCAAGTCCTAACTGAAGTCGTTCTCCAGTCTGGTTTGATTTGGTGATGTCTCGTACGTCAACCTTGATGGTAACGAATGTAGAGTCATCTTTTGGCACTCGAATTCGATCTTGGTTTCCAAGTTCGAAGTGGAGTTCTCCAGAAGTCATCTGTTTTTCCTGAACAAGTTGTCCAGACTCATTGAAGAGCTTGAAGGTCACACGATCTCCAAACGTTTTTTCAGAAGCACTAACCGCGTCATCGTCTCCGATATCGTTGATCATGAATAGGTCTTTGACCTGTACTTCATCATCAGCAGCGTTGAACTGAACCTTCATAACTTCTACGTTAGAAGATCCGGCCACCAAGATGTCAGAGTAAACAGGTTCTCCCTTAGACACAGTTACGCGTCCTGATTGAACCAGTTCAAATGAAGCCCCACAAAGGTAGTTTGTGGTTGAAGTATCTGCTGTATCACCGTCACAGTTTCCGTCGTAACCTACAGAGGTTTCGTCAGTTCCTGTAGCAGCAAGTGTAGAACCAGATCGGTTGGTAGTAACTGGGTCACCATTATCCACATTGTCAGCATCTACCGCAGAGAGGTAAAGCAACATAGTGTGTTTTAGTTCAACAGTTGATGATCCGCCGTTGAAATTTGTTGCGGTAGCAACAGTAATATCAACATCAGCGTATCCTGAACCACTAGCACCTGAATCGTCAGCTCCTAGAGCTGAAACTTCACGTTCTTCTTCAGTCGTTCCATCTGACAAGATGATTGTGTCTCCAACAGTAAGTTCATCTTTGAAGCTGTTTGTAACTTCAATCTGAGTACTTCCTGTAGCATTCACAGCATTTGTAGAAAGAGTTTCTGAAGTAGCCGTAGCAGCCGCTTCGATCGTATCAACTACGATAACGAATTCTTTCTGACCAGCTGATGGGATAACCACAGACAGGTCGTTGAAAGTAGCTGATCCGTCAGTAGAACTAAGGTTCTTTGCAGATCCTTGTTGTGTTCCGTCAACGAAAACAGCCGCGGTGTAGTTGGTGTAAGTTCGAGACTTTCCAGTTCCGATTCCAACAATTGAAAGAGAAGTAACGTTTACGTCTCCAGAATCGTTGTTATCAAGAACTACTTTCAAGAACTCAACGTCGTCCACTCCAGCAACAATTTTGTCACCATCAGTTAGACCGTCAGTTCGAGTAACAGAAAGAGTTGAACTCTGAATTTCTACGAATGATCCTTGAGCAGATCCAAGCACTTGGCTGTCAGACACCTGGTCTCCAGTAGAGATGTATTCAGGTGAGAAGAAAGCGTCAAGTGTTGAACTGTTTCCAAGAATCTCAAGTTTCAACTTATCAGCGTCATCTGCTTCACTAGAAACATTCCCAACAATCTTAATGATTGAAGTTCCTGCAATTTCAAACGTAGTGTTGAAGTTGAGGTAAGAATTGTCTGTAGTGTCAGTAGTTCCAGCTGAGAAATCGTTTTCAGAGTCAACCAATCGGTCGTTCAAGTAGAATCGGAAGTTGTCGAAGTTAGTGTTCAATTCAGTTCGATTTGTAATCGCTGAACTGTCAGCCACATCAACACGAAGTCCGTCAATGATCAAAGGTTGATCAACTACTACTCGAGCAGTCAAGAAAACTACATCGTTAGACCCAGGTGAGTAGGTCTGGTTTCCGATAGAAGCTGGATCACGAGAAATGTTCAAGTCTCCAGAATCAATCGAGTAGGTTCGAAGTGAAGCACATTCATCTTCTGCATTTGAAGTTCCTGAAGTACAGCTAGCATCACTAGAAGCACCTCCACCGTAAACGGCTTTGATTCCAAATGAAGTTCCGATTTCTACTCCAACAATGTCTTCGTAGTTATCGATTTTGAACTGAATAGTATCACTTCGTTCAGCAGATACAACATCCGCTCGAATTGAGAAGATTTTACTGTCTCCGTCTTCAATAATGTAACCTCCGGTCACACCGTTATCAAGTCGGAAAGTAACGTAGTCTCCATCAATGATAGTTTCGGCAGAAACTTGTTCTCCTGAAACGTAGAGGGCTACGTTTTCAAGAGCATCTTCGATTTCAGCAGTTCCATCATTTTTGAAGGTGATAGCTCGAACTTCGATGTCCTTGTTTGAAGCCGTTGAGCTCAAAACTCGGAATTTACCGATTTCGATGAAGTTGTCTCCTACGTCGATGTTTGTATCAGATCCCAAAGTAGTGAACTGGATACTAGAAACTTCGTAGTCAGCAACTTCCATTTCTTCTCCTTCAATAGGGAAGTCTCCTACGATGTTAGCCGCAGTGGTAACAACGTCATCAGGAGAAACAAGAGCGATTCGGTTGTGATGTCCGATGTTCTTGTCGTCTGAGCTGTATTTAGCTGAAGTAACTACATCAGCAACGAGAGTTTGTCCCGCTGGAACAACGATTGGTGGGTTGAACCGTAGTTCAACGATGTCATCGTTGTTGATAGATTTATCGTTTCCGATTTTAAATCCATCAATTTCTAGCCATACATTATCAAAGTCGTCGTTGTCTCCCAATCCAAGTCGAGTGAAAGTTAGAGATGAAATCTCAACATCACTGTCATCAGAAGCAGTCAACTCAACAGTTGTGTAAGGCACAGAAGTTGCGTTGTAAGGAACATTTGTTCCTCGTGGAGTGTCGTAAGAAAGCGCCACTTCCAACGTTCCTTCTGCTGGTCCCATAGGTTCAGCAACAACAAGTTGAGAATCGTAAACGATTTTCACAGTTTCTGCACGTGTAACAGCGTTAGCCGGTCCAAAAGAACCGTCACCGTATCCTCGCATCAAACCGTTGTTGTAAGCTGTTTCTACGTAACCATAGAACCAATCAGAAGCACTCACATCATCAAAGTGTGGTGCACCAGAAAGATCTTGATCAATCTCGAAAGCGTTGATCGCCATCTTTGCAATTTCTGCTCGGTTAATTCCAACGGCTGGTCGGAAGTATCCATCTGGATATCCGTTAATCCAACCCTGGTTGTACATAGTTTCAATGTAGTCGTAGTACCAAGCTCCGTCTTTTACATCTGGAAAGTGAGGGCCACCAGTAGTGTCGATCTCAACTCCAGAAGCCAAAACGATTACTTTTGATACTTCTGCACGATTTAATTGTCGATTTGGCGCAAACGAACCATCGTCGTTTCCGCTAATAACTCCTTGATCCATAAGCTCTTCAATAGCCTCTTCTGCCCATGAAGGAATTTCCATACTATCGGTAAAATCAAGCCGAGCTTGAGCCGCAGGCGCTGCCAAAAAGGAGAACCCCATGGCCACAAGCGTAAGAGAGGCAAGACTTTTCCGAAGCTTTTTTGCAATGGATTCCATAGTTCTTGCGTGTTAAAAAATAATAGATAAATATTTGATTCAGTTCCAAACACGAAATTCGCGTTCTTCACTGCCGGGAAGTCGCTTTGCTAAAGGTTTTTTTAATAAACAATTAGACCTGCGTCGACCCTTTATAGAGAAAATGAATAACTCGAAAGAAATTCCCATACGTGAGCAAAAAGACAATTTTGTCTTTAGCCGAAGACGTAAAAGATCTCGATTTTTTTCGCGCACAAGGCACGAGGTGGGAGTGTAAAAAATGTGCACAGACCACCAATCTAAACCATCTTAGAAAGGGGAAAGCGACCTGTCAAAAAAAATCGCTTGACCTCTCAAGAGGCAAAATTTTAAACGGATCAGTTCCGATTTTGTTACAAAAAATGTATCTTAAATGATGAAATCAAAAATAAATAAAAAAGAAGCAAGAATTAAGAGTTAAGCACCAAGAGGCAGTTTTATCTCCTTTTCAGCCCCTTAATTCTTACTTCTTAATACCTACTTCCCAACTAAATTACTTCTAAACCTCCTCCATGTTTGACGCCCTCACCATCGGCTCCATCACCACCGACCTCTTCCTTCAAATCCCCGAAATGGAAGAAGAAACACACGTGACCCACCAACACAAAGAGCGCTTTTTTTTACTTCCGGCAGGCGCCAAGATCCAAGTTCAAAACATCATCAAATCTTCGGGAGGAGGAGCCGCTAATTCTGCCGTAGGGCTCAGCGCTCTGGGACTTAAAACAAGCGCCTTTGGAGTAATCGGTAACGACGAAAACGGACACTTTATTGCCCAACATCTCCAGAAACACAATGTCGACACCTCTCACCTCATCGAGACCAAAGACGAAAGCAGTTTTTCGGTGATCCTTACCGCCTCCTCCGGAAAAAGAACCGTCCTCCATCACCGCACCACAACGTCTGAATTCGACGCCCAAACACTCTCCACCGCTTCAGGCGCTCGAGGCCTCTACATCAGTCACCTCTATGAACAAGCTCAAGAAATGTTTTTCGAAATTCCAAACTGGAAAAACAAACACAAGGGCACCTTTTTTTGGAACCCGGGAGCCACTCAATTCAAAACAGGGCTCAATAAATTCAAAAAGCTCTTCCCCCATGTCGACTACCTCCTGCTCAATAGAGAAGAGGCCGAAAAATTCACCGACATCCTGGCCCCCGACATCCCCACCGCTCAAGCCGACGAAACCATTCGAGGCCAAAAAATAGAAATTCACCAACCCGAAAACACGCCCGAATCCATGGCTGACGTACGAGAAATCGGAAAAAAACTCCTCTCATACGGCATAAAAAACGTTCTCATCACCGACGGTCGACGAGGCGCGCAGTTTTTTACCAAAGACCAACACCTCTACATCCCCGTCGAAACAACTCCCCCCGTATGCACCCTCGGAGCTGGAGATGCTTTTGCTGTAGGAGTTATGGGAGCTTTTTTGCACGGCAAAAACACAATCGCCCAAATGCAGTGGGGCAGCCAAAACGCCACCTCGGTTGTAAACGAATTCGGCGCACAAAAAGGCCTGCTCTCCCTCAATAACATAGCCAAATAAAGGATTAAACGCGCCCCAAAAAGAGATCTCACGTCCAACCACATGACAATGTGGCCCATTAAAACCCAAAAAAAAGACCCTGGCATCACAGCACCAGGGTCATTAAGATTCCTCCTTTTTGGTTTGAAAGTGACGAATAATTCTCCCCATCCCTCTAATCAAAGGACGGGCAATCGCCACAATAACAAAAAGTCCAATAGAAACTGCCATAATCTCGTCAAAGACAGAGAAAGGCAGAACAATCAGCACCAAAAAGGCTGCCAAATTAGCCCGCCAATTTATGGTTCCTAAACAGCCTTTTCCACCAAAGAGAAAATGCGTGTAAGGAATTATGAACTTCGGCGTAGCAGTACACTGCTCACAAAAGAACCGATGATAAACTCGTAACGGCAATGAAGCATTCCAGGCCATCATTCTCCGCAACAAACAAGTTGGAATGCGCTTCCATGCCGGCATCCCCTTTAGACTCGTAGTTCGACATACGTCTTTCGCCATAGTATCTCCCCCAAGATCCTACCATTCAAACCAAATCCCCCATTTGAACCGCTCAAAATCTATCAAATTAACCAAAAAGAGAATTCAAGAAGTTCAAATGAAGATCAGCCAGGAGGCGTTGATTCGAAGTCCTCCACTGCTCAAAAAGCACAAAGCACTCACCAAAACAACAATCCCTCGCTGAAAAACGTTTTTTCAAAGAACATTTTGCCAAATCACACAAGCAAATTACAACAAAACAACAATATTTTCAACCCCTTTCACAATAAGACGCATTGCAATACGTCTCTACCAACTGTTTACTGCTGCCTACTAACTACTGACTAATAAAATGTTCACCGGAATAATCGAACACACCGGCACCATACAAAAAATCGAAAACAACCTCTTTACGATTTCCCACCCCTACACCGAACCCTTCGAAATAGGGGAGTCGATCGCTCTTTCAGGCATGTGCACCACCGTCATCAAAACCGAAAAAAATACGTTTACCGTGGAAGTGATGGAAGAATCCCGTAACAAAACTATTTTTGGATCGATAAAAGAGGGCGATCACATCAACCTCGAACGAGCCGCTCGCATGGGCGCCCGAAATTCCGGCCACTTTGTCCTAGGCCACGTCGATCAAGTCGGCACTATAACCGAACGAAAAACTACCAGCGACTACGAACTTTTTCAGATAAAGATCAACCCCGAAAACGAAAAATATATGGTCCCAAAGGGGTCCATCGCGGTTGATGGGATTTCTCTCACTATATCAAAAGTCGTACCTCAGGGATTTGAAGTATCGATCATTTCCCACACACTCAAAATTACCACATTAGGGAAGAAGAAGAGCGGGGACAAAGTGAGTTTAGAGTTTGATATATTAGGGAAGTATGTGATTAGGAATAAGGAATAAAAAAGAAATAGGGGAGTTTAAATCTTCATCGTATACCTCTTGGAGTTCTTTATTCCTTCCTCTCTTGACACAAAAACCTCCCCCCCTTATAACCCCCTCAAAAAAGCTCCCCATGTCCAATCACTTCATCAAAACCGAATCAGAAATCGAACTCATGCGACACGGAGGTGAAATCCTCAAAAAAGCGCACCAGGACGTAAAAGAAGCCATTGCCCCCGGGGTTTCACTTCAACAACTAGACCTTATTGCCGAACGCGTTATTCGCGAACACGGAGCCGAGCCTGGGTTTAAAGGATACCAAGGCTTTCCTGCTACTTTGTGCACCATGCTCAATTCCGAAGTGGTTCACGGCATCCCCGATCAGCGAACACTCAAAGCCGGCGACCTGCTTTCGGTCGATTGTGGTGTATTGTGGAAAGGGTACTACGCCGACGCCGCCTTCACCGTGATTGTGGGAGGGGATGATACCCACCCCGAAAGAGCCAAGTTCTCCAACTGTGTTTACGAAGCGCTTCAAAAAGGATGTAACGCCGCTATTGCCGGAAACACTATTGGCGACATCGGCCACGCGATCCAAACATACGTAGAAAAAAGCGGTTATCACGTCTGCCGTGAATACACAGGTCATGGACTCGGGACCCAGCTCCACGAAGATCCTTCGGTCTACAATTATGGAAAACCGGGCAAAGGACCACGTCTGCACGAAGGCATGACTCTCGCCATAGAACCCATCATCACCGCCGGATCCCCCAAAACAAAAACACTCTCCGATGGCTGGACCGTTGTCACTCTCGACGGCCGAGACGCCTGCCAGTGGGAACATTTTGGAGTGGTTAGAAAGAACAAGTTCGAAGTACTCGCATAGGAGAAAAACAAATTTTTACTTGGTGAATTACGAATCATGAAGTATGAATGTGACATGACTCAATCATTCACATCCATCTTTTGGAAAGAAGGCTCAAAGCATGTAGGCCTCTGCTTGGAGCTAAACGTATCTAGCTTCGGGGACACTGAAGCCCAAGCCCATAGTAATTTAAAAGAAGCCATCGAAGTCACCCTAGAAGACCTGTTAGAAGAAAAAAATCCCGCCCCTCTTGCCCAAATTAAAAAGCCAAAAATAGAGCAACTTGAAGTCACCGTATGACCTCCTATAGTTCCAAAGAAATCATAAGAATTCTGGAAACAGAGGGTTTCTTCTTTATTCGCCAAAAAGGCTCTCATGCCCGTTTTGGACACAAAGATGGACGAAAAACCACCATTCCTATGAACAAAAAAGACTTTCCCATCGGAACCATAAAATCCATATCTCAACAAACACAACTAAATATTCTTGCCTTGCTGGCTTCAAAACTATAATCCCCCCCTCCCATGAAAATCGCCCCTTCCATCCTCGACGCCAACTTTGCCGATATTGAAAACGAACTAGATTCCATCCGCACTGCCGATCGAATCCATCTCGACATCATGGACGGATGGTATGTCCCCGCTTCTACTGCCGGAAAACTCTACTTCAACATTAATCCCTATGCCCAAAGCGATCAAAAACCAGGTCACGAATTAACCAGCATCGATTTTCCCATCGAAACTGAAGTCCACCTAATGGTCGACCATCCCGAAAAATACTTCGACTTTTTCGCCGAGCAAGGATGCGGCACCATTACCTTCCATGCCGAAAACACCTGGGGCACATCCGAACGCCTCCTACAACAAATCAAAGACCACGGCGTAAAAGCCGGTATCTGTATCGACGGATTCACCGACATAAAACTCCTGTCCGATGAAATGATCAACCTCGCCGACCAGATCCTCCTGATGTCGGTCAAAGCTGGAAAAGGGGGGCAGAGCTTTATGCCCGAAGTCATCGACAAAGTTAAATACCTCCGGCAAAAAGGCTACCAAAACGAAATCGAAATCGACGGCGGCGTAAATCTCGAAAACGTCGAAGAACTAAAAAAAGCTGGCGCCGACATCGTCGTAGTCGGATCTTTCCTGATCAAGAAACCCGCCGAAGAAAGGGCCAAGGTCATCGAAGCCTTCCAGAAAGTTTGATTTTTGACCAAGAAATAGGTAAAAAACGCCCCGTAGGGACACAAAATCTTATGTCTCTCCCCACCAGGTTTTATGTTATTTCACAGCAGCATCAAGACATTCCCCCAAAAAGTGATTGAGAAAGTATCGTCAATAAGCGCTTTTTGAAAAGGAGGACGTTACAGAGTATCTATAGTTTTCACACAGCAAAGATTGTATAGTTCTTTACAGCAGTATTCCCCATCAAAACGGGGCCCCAGAAAAAGCTTAGAAATATACTTAATTGGTTTTTCTGGGAAAAGGAGGACGTTACAGAGTATGTGCAGTTTTCACGCAAAGCTTAGAAATATACTTAATTGGTTTTTCTGGGAAAAGGAGGACGTTACAGAGTATGTGCAGTTTTCACGCAATGAAATGAAGTGGAAACGGAACATACGCAGTCACGTCCGACGCCGCGTCGCCATCGTCTAGTGGTTAGGACGCCAGGTTCTCATCCTGGTAACGGGGGTTCGATTCCCCCTGGCGATACCATCCACAGAATTAATTCCACACTTTCAGCAACTCACAAATGTGGGCGCCCTCCTGTATTCCATTACCTCTTCGTCTCAAAATCAATACTTGAGGCTCTGATTTTTGGACTTCATATTTTCTTCCTTCACTCTCGATTTCCCCCTAGTTTTATCATTCAAAAAAAAGTCACAGAAAAATTAAGGAACCAAGGCCCCTAACACCTCGGGTCCCTCAAACCAGCAAGCCTAGAAATTTCAGCCGTTTTATCGAAATACTTAAAAATCAAAAACTCGGCCCGCTCTTCATCGGGAAAAAGACGCTCCATCATCTTCCTCCGACTAGATCGATAGGGAGACGACCCAAAACCTTCAACCCCATACTCACGATAACCACGAATTATTCTCCAACGAGCATGATTTTCAGGAGTTGAATCAGAAAGATTCCAGTCGTGATAACGTTTCGCCATAAGAACTGCAAATTCCTCTGTCCAATCTTCAAGATTTTCTAAGAACCCTTCTTCGGTAACTTTATATTTTTTTAGACCCGCTTCTACATCCTCTGGCACCACCCGAGGAACATAACCAGGATGACACTGAAAAGACGCACAAACCGCCTCACATCCCTGCTGAATCTGAGTAGTACAGTGCTGAACAGGAAAAGCGGCCCTAAGCACTGGATAATGTAAAGTCTCATGATTGAGCACCTCTCCTAATTTCAGCACCGGATTCCCACATCCAGCCTGAACCACTGCTTCATCAACCTCCAACAAAGAGTCTGGCACTGCCGATTCTGGGCGGAGCTCTTTTTCTATCCCCTCAATCTGCCCATCAATCCCTTCTCTCAAAAAGTGAATCACAGGCATGTTTTCATCCGTATTATCCGAAAGAGCATTTTCCACCGCCAAATGAACCTGCAAAGGCTGACTTCCACAAACGAAAACCACATCTTCGTACTGTAACAGATCTATTCCTCTACGCTCCAGCAAGGCCTGAAGAGACACTCCCTGATCCCCGAATATTTCGACTGAACTTTCATCTTCCTCTTCTCCTTCTTGTCGCATAATATGCCCCAACGCATCCTGCATTATATGATTGGGAATACGGGCTAAATGAGGGCCCTGATCGGAAAGCTGAATATAAGGACGAAGAGTCGTATGCTCTTCTGTTCGAATATCTAATATCAAAGACTTAGAAGAAGGCACTCTCAAAAACCGCTGATAAAAATCTTCCGGTTCAATCCATTCCACTCGAGTCTGATAAATTGGGGCTTCTTCCATAACTACTTGAAATAATAAAATATCACACCTGTTTTACAAAAATTCAAGCATCAGTCAAGAATGACTATCGACCAATAACCGACTCAACTCGCCACCCCGTCCTCAAGAACTCCCGCACCTTATCCTTGTCCGCATTCCGATGATTGACCGGATAAATATCCAAACCGCCATCCGGGTGATGTCGCAAAAGCAGCATCCCTTGCTTCCAGGTGTTTCCTTTCCCCAAAACATCATTTAAAACCACAAACAAACGATCGTCGGAAAACCATTGTGGCGAAAGATAGATAATCTCCCCCCTTCGGATTTTTTGCTGCAGACGAGCAATTTTTTTAATGGCCTGGGGATGGTGTTTTCGATCGGCCACTGAACGAACCTGCTGAATTCCACCTCGACACGGTTTATGCCCCATAACCACCGATCGAATCCCCAGTTTATCAGCCAACTCAACGATCTCATCTCCCCGCCGACCTATCACCGCCTCTCCATCCATCTCCATTTCGTCACAATAAGCCTCCCAGTCATCAATATCGTGCAAAAACCACCTTTTGCCATTGGCATACCGAAAATGCTCCTGAATCTTCCCCCCCCGAGCCAGAGCATCCCGAAAAACTTCGTTAAAGTCATTTATGTCTCGCCCCAGAGCACCATAATGAAGCCAAAGATCTCTCAAAAACTCCACAGTAGGATAACCATGCAAAAACAAAACTCCTTCATAAAACCGGAAAATATCTTCCTCCTCCACAAAGTGGGCCCATTTATCCGAAAAAGCATCCGCCTCAAAACAGTGATTCCCCAAAATATGGATATATCCCACCGCCAGATTCTGATCCAGAATCTGCTCACGAAGGTTCTGAATCAACTTAAATCCTCCCGTATTGGAGACCTGTTTTCGCGTCGCATCCCCCGTATCAATAATATGAATAATTTTATCCCCAATTCGAGAGACATTAAATTCCACCTTTTTTTTCTTAATCAATCCCGCCAACCGAAGATTTCGAAGGATTGTTTCAACATCCCCCTCGGTATCACTCAAAACCACCGTATATGTAAGTTGACCAAGGCCAACTTCATCAGACTCATAATCCCCAGGCTCCACAGCCTCAACCCAAGACGGCTTAAATTCTGAAGGCATGACACAATAAATAAAAAGGCGCTCCTTTTTTTCATGTTTATCAAAATGCCATCGGAAGTCAAAAAGCAAAATACTTCCCATGAAGATCAATTACTCTAAAATACTCACACTTTAAAATCATAACCATGAAAAAATTACTCTCTCTCCTCTCGCTCATTCTTTTGGTCGGCTGTAACAAAACCACCCCCCAAGAACCTACTCCCGCCCCTCCAACACCAGAGTCAGCTCCAGAAGCTACTGCTCCACCGACGGAGGAAATCAATGCCGCTCCAGTGGTAGAAGAAGCCAAAAAGAACGCCGAAGCCGCTCCATCTGCCGCTGAGGAATCTCATGCCAGCTAACAACTATACCATCCCCCTCATGGGATGCCAGTTCTCGGTAAAAATTGAGTCCGTCAAAAATACGGACCGTCTTTTTACCAATTGCTATGAACTTGGAAAAAAATACGAATCCACCTTCTCCCGCTTTGATCCCCACAGCGAACTTTCTCAACTTAACAAAAGAAAACACCTTCAGGTATCCAGCCTATTCTGGGAAGTCTTCACACAGGTTGATCAGCTTCACAAAGAAACGGGAGGCCTTTTCAACCCGCTCCTCACTCCACAACAATACGGATACGATCAAGATTTTAATATGGTACAGACGCGATCTATCACGTCTCTCCGCGAGGCAGATTTCAATACCAACTTCCCCTCCATCAAATCCAACCCAAGCACCAAAACGATAACCCTAAAAAAGGAGCAAAACCTCGATTTTGGAGGATACCTAAAGGGGCTCGTGGTCCAAAAAATGAAGGACCTGATGCCCTCCCACTTTCGAGGCATCATCAATCTCGGAGGCGACCTCACTCTCCAAGGACAACACACAATATCCATTCAAAACCCAACCGATCCTCAAAATCCCATAAAATTAAATATCCAAAATACGAGTCTTGCCACCAGCGGTACCTATAAACGGAAATGGTCGATCAAAGATCAGGATTATCACCACATCCTCGCCTCTCAAACTCGAGCGCCAAGTACCTCAAATATTATTTCGGCCACCATCATCACTCCAGATTCATGCCGAGCCGACGCCTACGCCACAACCGCCATTACCCTCCCCCCCAATAAAGCGATCCAATTCCTGACCGAAAAATCCGTGCACTTTCTCCTCATAGAAAAAAACGGAAAAATACATTCCGACATCCCAACGTCTGTAGAGACGCAAGATTTTGCGTCCCTACCGGATAAAAATACATCTTTATCCCCTTTAACATGATAAAAAACAAAACCATCGCTCGCTTTACAGCTCTTCTTTCCCTCTGCACCATCCTCATACCTATTTTTAAACTAGGTTTTAACTATCTATGGACTAATCAGATTGAAACACTCCTCTGGGACCTCAGTCTCTGGACCGTTTTCTTGGTGATGATTATCCGCCCCCTGGCGAACCTTTTCCCTTCCGCCCCCTTCAAAAAATGGATTCCTCTGAGAAAAGAGTTCGGCATCCTTTCGGCCTCCATCGTGGTCATGTTTGGAATCGCTCACTATTGCCACCCCGATTTCAACTTCCTTTCGACCTATTTTTCACTCGACTACTGGAGTTTTGAAAAAAACAAATTCTACGCGCACTTATCCGAACTCCTGGGCTTCATCCTCCTCGTCACCTCCAACACCCATTCAACCCGCTGGCTCAAAAGAAACTGGAAACGCATCCAGCGCTTTGCCTACCTCTACTTCTACGCGGGTACCTACTACGTCTACGCCACAGTTGGCAAAGACACCGCCCTGTATATGATGATCATCGTAACCCTCCTTTGGCTAAGCGCCGAATGGAAACGGAGACGCCCATAGCCACCCGCGTCTGTACAGACGCGATTCATTGCGTCTCTCCAACGAGAATATTCCATACGCACAAATGCTCCACCACGCTCAAACAATCGCCGCCCAGATCGCCCCCCACCTCACCAGCCCCAACCCACGGGTCGGCTGCGTCATCACCCACAATGGAAAAATCATTTCCACCGGCGTACACGAACGCCTCGGCGAACCGCACGCCGAAGCCCAAGCAATAAACAAACTCCTGGCTCTCCCCTTCAAGAGAACCACCCACGAAATCATCGCCGAATCTGAAATATTCGTCACGCTCGAACCCTGTCATCACTTCGAAGGTAAAAAAACGCCCAGCTGCACAGACCTCCTTCTCAAACACAAACCCAAACGTCTAGTCATCGGCTCACTCGATCCTCAATTCAAAGGGAAAAACGCACAAATACTCCAAAACGCTGGAATCAACGTAGAAATATGCTCCGATCCTGACTGCCAAGCGCTCAACCCCTTTTTCGAAAAATTCATCACTACCAAAACCCCTTATGTAACCGTCAAAATCGCTCAAAGTCTCAACGGACAAACGATAAACCCAAAGGGCCCCTGGATTTCAAACGAGGCCTCCAGAAACCAAGTCCATCACATGCGCGCTCAATACAGCGCCATTCTCACCACCGAAAAAACCATTCTCTCAGACAACCCCACTCTCGATTGTCGTCTTCCGAAAAACGAACTCCCACACCCGGTTTCAAACCCTCAAGTCATTATCCTGGGAAAAAAAGAAAACCTGCCCCCCGATTCAAATATCTTTGCCTTCCCCAAAAGAAAACTCCATTTTTCCGAATCCAAGGACTTATCCGCCATCCTCAAAAGAGCCGGAGAGCTGAGCATCGACTCCATCATGACTGAATGCGGCACTACCCTGGCCTCCACCCTAATAAAGGAAGATCTCGTAGACCAAATCGACCTTTTTATAGCCCCCAACATCCTCCCACAAACCCAATCGGCCTTCAAAAACGAAAAGATCCTGAGTCAATTTACCCTGAGCAAAACCAAAAACCTAGACGGAGACATTCACATTCAATACACAAAAAAATGCGGCATCCTGAACGACGAAAGATTTTGAAACTTTCGACATAAAAATTAATCACAAGAAAAGAAAAATCTACATAAACTCCGCAGAACCACAGTTTTTCTCGGGTTTTAGAGGAGAAAGACTATAATCAAAACCATGAAAACCTGGAGAACAGTCATCTTTTCAAGTCTTACCATCATAGCCTTAGGGTTCTTAAGCCTGTGCCTCATATCTCCTATAAATCCCTTCACCCGCCACCTGGTCATCCTCACCAACGAGGCCGAAACTCGACCCTGCGGAGGATTTGTCAGTGCTTATGGCACCTTCAGAGTCTTCCCCCCTCAGCTAGAGCTCAAAAACAGCTACACCCTCAATCAATCCCTTGGCAAAGCCCCAACCCCCCTTTCAAAAGTGGCCCAAGAACTTCACTTTTGGGACCTCGGCACCTCCCCAAATACCAAAACCTGTAGCGACAAATTCCTCTCCTCCTACAACCAACTCACCAACGAAAATCTAAATCAAATACTCCTGATCAACTTTGGAATGATTCAAGATCTAATAAAAATAATCGGTCCCATTCAAGTAGGGGAGACGATTCTTGATCATAAAAATCTTTTCGCCCACCTCTCTCGAACCGTCGCCAATGTCGACCGTCACAATGAAGAAGCCCTGCACAATCGAAAAGCGCCCCTTCGTTCTCTGGGAAAGGCCCTCATCACAAAAACCATCACTTCCCCCACCAAATGGTTCCCCCTCTACCAACGCCTGAACCACCACTTCGCCACCGGCGAACTCTATCATCCAAAAAATTCGCCCTCCATCGCGCCTCAAAAAGAAGACTTTGCCGTCATCGAATGGAACCTCGGAGGAGCCAAAACCTCCCGTTTTCTGAAAAAAACCCTGAAAATTTCCGCCCGAGAAACCTTCCCCGGACAGTGGCAAATGGGGGTAAAATTCGCCGCCAAAAATCTCGGCGGAATCGACGAACCCCTCTCTCAAACCTGGAAAGGAGAATTTCATCTGCACTTTCCCGAATTTCTAGAAAAATCTCCTGCCCTGCTTATGGCCGATCTTCCCCCCGGAGAAATGATCGAGCAAAGCTGGGTTTTTGAAGGATTTGATTTCGCCGAAATATCCGAATACCAAAAAGGATTTTCGGTTTTTACCCCCCGCGGACAAAACCTATTCATCGACTTTGATCTCGCCCTTTTTCCCCAACAATCCTTCTCCCACGCCACCTTCCCTCACCACGAAAACATAGGTACAAAAATGGGGAAAACCACGAGTTTTCGAGAAGTTTTCCACTGGGAAACCAAAAAAGACAAAACCCGCCCCTTCCCAACCCTCCACGAAATTATCCCCGGAGCCAAAGAGGGGAGGCTTCGAGTAGAAGTGCACACCAACGAGCAAATCAACCCTCAATCCAAAATAAAAGCCCACCTCACCGACCTCAACCACACCAACCCCACCACCGACCATCCTCAATTCACCCAAGCCCGCCTACTCGAAGACCAAAGAACCCTCTTGCTCACCTTCACCCAAAAAGAAGCTCAAGCCGAAGAACGATATCTTCTCAAGCTCGAAGGGATCAGAGATGTGTGGGGGAATGAAATCGATTCAGAGCAGGGGAGGACGGTGATTGACAGGAGATAATAAAGGACGCACAACTTGGCGCCCTTTCAAGAAAAAATTATAAAATTTTCATAACTACCAATCACCGTTTGGTGTTTGTGTGTTTACTGTTAACTGAATTTATCGTTCCCGAAACCGTTTGTTTTCGCCCAAAACATACGTCGTTTCAAACTCCGGCGCATAAATATCGGCGTTTTTACAGTTTGGAAGCTTTGATAATTCTTCCTGTAGCACCTCAATCTGGCTTTCTTCTCCGTGCACACAAAACACATTTTTCAGCTCTCCCGCATTCCCCGCATACCGCAGCAAATCCTGTTGATCGGCATGGGCAGAAAAAGCATTAAAAATCACCACATCGGCATTTACATCATGGGGCTCTCCAAAAATATTCACCGGGCTCTCGCCATCCACCAATTTTCGCCCCAGCGTATTCGCCGCCATGAACCCCACCACCATTACTGTATTGTCTCCATTGGAAACCATATTCGCCAAATGATGTCGTATACGTCCCGCCTCACACATACCACTGGCCGAGATAATAATGCACGGATCGGGGAACGTATTGAGGGCCTTCGACTCATCTACACTCCGGGTAAACTGCACACAATGTTCTTCGGCAAAAGGGTCTTTGCCTTTTTCGATCATCTCTAAAAGTTCTTTATCAAAACACTCCGGATGGAGCCGAAAAATCTCGGTCGCTCGGGTCGCCAAAGGCGAATCCACAAACACCGGCATCATCGGAATTTTCTTGGCCATAATCAGCTCTCGCAACACATATAAAATCTCTTGAGTTCGTTCCACCGCAAAAGAGGGGATGATTACTTTCCCGCCTCGCTCCAAAGTCTGGTTAATTGTCGATGCCAGTTGCTCCTCTACAGCCTCTATTTCGTCGTGTAAGCGATTTCCATATGTAGATTCGGTAATGAGGGCATCTAGATTCTTTAAGGGCGTAGGATCGTTTAAAATCGGCAAATCGTGTCGCCCCAAATCCCCCGTGAACCCCAATCGAATTTCCTGACCGGTTTCTTCGTCTTTAATTTCCCACTCCTCCACCGCCGACCCCAGGATATGCCCGGCATCATGAAAAGTGACATGCACCCCCTTCGTAATATAAATCTTCTGCCCATAGGCCACCGATCGAAACTGAGAGAGTGAGCGTTCGGCATCTTCCATCGTATAAATCGGTTCGGCCTCAGGATCTTTCAGCTTCTTCCGCATCCACTCGGCATCTTTTTCCTGAATGTACCCCGAATCCAACAACATCACCGAACACAAATCCCGCGTCGCATGCGTACAATAAATCGGCCCCTCAAATCCATTCTTCACCAAAGAGGGGATCGCCCCGGAGTGATCAATATGAGCATGAGAAAGCACCATCACGTCCACTTCTGCTGGATCAAAAGGAAAGTGCATATTTCGCTCGATCGATTCAACACGATGCCCCTGAAAAAGCCCACAATCCAGCAGTACATTCTTCCCATTAACCCGTAACATGTGTTTTGAACCTGTCACCCCCTTGGTAGCGCCAAAAAATTGTATTTGCATATGTATTGGTTAGTCCAATAGATAATAATGCAAATAGAATAAGGAATAAAGAATAAGGAATAAGGGGAAATACAACTTCGGTTTAACCTCTTGGAGTCCCTAATTCTTTATTCCTAATAACTCATTCCCCCAAAAAAACTTCTAACGAGCATACTTTTCACAAAATTCAGTCTTCCCCATCTCAATATCTGACAAAATTCCCAACATCGTTCCAGGACGCAGAATTTCTTTTGAGTGGATGGGCACAGTTGTTCTCAAGTTAAGTACTTCATTTCTCAGAAAAAAATGGCTCCCCCGAATTCGAACCACCTCAAAACCTTCCCCTTCAAGAAATTTCAATAATTGTTTCCCCGTTACTCTTGGTAGTTTAGGCATGTACCGGAATTTTAATATCCCGAACATCAATCAACTTTATCTCTTTCTCCGGCGACTCTTCTTCCAAACACAATAAAGCCACCTCCTCCAAACGCTTATACAATTCTGGTAAAGATTTTGCCTGAGTACGACAAGAAGGTATCTGAGGAATTGATCCCAAATACCACCCATCTGAATCTTGCTGAACAATAACTGTAAAGTTCATAACAGGAAAATAACACAAATCCCCCCCACTTCCTAATTCTTACTTCTTAATTCCTGCCAACCGAAATCCTACTCCTTCGACTCAAAGAAAAAACTCGAACCCACAAACGCTAACGCCGGCAGGGTAAACCACAGCTGATAATAATCGATCAAAATCTGCGCCACCAAACTCTGCTCATAAATATGAATCTCTCGGGCAAAAAGCATCCCTTCAGAAAAAGAACTCCCCGAAAGATAGATCAATATCGTCGCCAAAAACAAAATCGCCGAAAGGACCGCAAAACCAATATGCACCCCCGTTCGAACCCCCCAATGACTGTGGCGATCCACCGAAATCACAAAACCGCTCTTGATCACCAAGATGATAATCGAAACCAGCAATAAAATTATCCGAACCGCCGAAAAAACCTCAGTCTCATGTTCTCCCATAACCGCCTGAACCCCAGGCGAAAGATCGATGAAGACCTTCTTAAAAAAGGCCGCAATCCCATCTGCCGCCAAAATTGAAATATAGATGGAAATAATCAGTTTAATCGTCGAAGACTGCCCCAATAGCAGATTGTACGCAAAGAGCATCACAAAGGCAGAAACCAAAACCAAATTCCACGTAAGAGCGATTTCCATATTGGGTATTTTTTTCGAACGAAAGAATACCACACACGTCTTTCGTTCCCAAGCTCCCACATACGCTTCGCGTGTCGGAGCAAAAAAGACGCATTGCAATGCGTCTCTACTGTTTGTTACTTGTTGTTTGTTGTTCACTGAAGCCCCCCTACTTCTTCGCTCGATGTCGTGACCGCACAATCAACTTATCCGTCACTTTATTACGTCGGGTCTTTACCCCGAGAGCATGCGCTCCCCAAGGCGTCTTTGGATATTTCATTCCGATGGGAGACCCTCCTTCTCCTCCTCCGTGCGGATGGTCATTCGGGTTCATCGCCTTCCCTCGAACCTGAGGTCGTCGTCCTTTGTGTCGAACTCGTCCCGCCTTACCAACCTTTACCAAAGAATGTTCTTCGTTTGAAAGCACCCCGATCGTGGCAAAACAGGTCTTCGGTACAAATCGAATCTCTCCGGAAGAGAACTCCACTTGAGCTTTGTCTCCATCAAGAGAAACCAACTTCGCACTGGCTCCCGCACTTCGTGCAAACTGCCCACCTTTATTTTCTTTTACTTCAACATTATAAATCGAAAATCCAACGGGAATAGCCTTGAGCTGCATTCGATTTCCGTCTCGAACTTTGGCTTTGATATCCGTTACAACCGTGTCTCCCACCTTCGCACTCTTGTGCGCTAATTGATATCGTTTGTCACCATCTGGGAAAAAAACCAACGCAATGTTCGCTGTTCGATTTGGATCGTATTCGATTTCTCGAATCACTCCAGGAATCCCCAATTTATCAGTCCCATTAAAGTCAACTTTTCGGTACTGAGGACGAGTCCCTCCTCCTCGATGTCGAATCGAGATTCGCCCCTTACTTCGGCCGGTTACTTTTTTTCCACGAACCAACAGATTCTTCACAGAAGGCTTCTTGGCCGTAATCTGCTCATTATCCAACAGCGTCATATTCCGCTGTCCATTCGTGTTCGGTTTCAGTATTCGAATTCCCATTTTCGTATATTAATTAAACCTATTTAAAGGCATTAAAATCAAGTGTTGCCCCCTCCTTAAGAGTGACCGTTGCTTTTTTGGTCGGTTTTCGTTTTCGCAGTGTACGACCTCGTCCTACCGTCCGAGTCTTTTCGGGCAGCGACGTAATATTCACCTTTACAACTTCCACTCCATAGTGCTCCAAAACCGCGGCTTTTACATCGGGCTTTGTCGCATCGGGGTGAACCGAAAAGACATATTTTCCTGTCTGAGCGACGGTTTTTTCCGTCACCACAGGAGCAATGAGAACGTTCGTATTTCGTACCGTCATGATTATTTAGAAGACAAAAATACTTCTTCTACCTTAGGCAAAGAATCTTTAAAAAAGCAGATCTGATCTGCATGAAGCACATCAAAAGGATTGAGGTAATTCACCAAAATCGCTTTGACGCCCGGAACATTCGAAAGAGATTTTTCCAACACCTCATTCTTCTCAGGAAGCACAAAAAGGTACTTCTTTCCCTGAGGAAATTTTTCTAAAACCTTCAAGAAATCCTTGGTCTTAGGAGCTTTCGCCTTAAAGTCTTCCCAACCAAAAAGTTCTTTGGCTTTGGCTTTCACCGAAAGGGAAGAAAACAAAGCCGCCCTTCGTTCTTTTTTGGGCATCATTTTTGAAAAATTTCGGGTATTTCGCGGACCATGTACCACCCCTCCTCCTCGGAGTAAGTTCACCACCTTCGATCCTCGTCGGGCATTTCCTGTTCCTTTCTGACGGAACATTTTTTTGGTGGTTGCAGCCACTTCTCCACGAGTTTTTACATGAGCAATGGGACGACGAGCATTCGCCAATCGCATAATCACTGATCGATGCATCAAATCAGGGTTAATCTTGGCCTCAAAAACGGTCTTATTCAGAGTAGCCGTTCCTTTTTTGGCCCCCGCAGAGTCGTAAGTATCTATTTTCATGAGGTCTGTAATAATACATAACTATTTTTGGCTCCCGGCACAGCGCCCTTGAGAGCTATAACATTTCGATCCGTATCGACATCCATCACGGTCACTTCTCGCAGAGTAATTTTTCCCGTTCCCATTCGTCCGGGCATCTTTTTCCCCTTCAGAATTCGAGCGGGCTTCGCACACATCCCCACAGAACCAGGTTCTCGGTGATGGTGTGATCCGTGAGTTTCGGGTCCTCGACTAAAGTTGTGTCGTTTAATCACCCCCGCAAAACCTCGTCCTTTAGACGTTCCAGTAATTCGTACAGACTTGGCTTCTTTTAGCATTTCCAGGGTTACCGCATCACCTTTCTTTACTTCGGCCCCATCTTCCAGAGGCACCTCTTTTACAAATTTAAACTTCTTATTTTCATTCTTTCCATAATTTTTTCGCGGGAAAGCGCCCAAAACCGCAGAAGAATATCCATCTTTTTCGGTAGTCTTTACCTGTAAAACTTCTGCGCCTGGAACTTCCAAAAGCGTCACCCCATGAACCTGTCCAGTTTCCGAACAGATATAAGAGGTCATTCCCAGTTTCCGAGCCAAAATTCCTTTCATAGGATCAAAAATTAAAACGTCTTTCCCCCTAGTTTATTACCATAACTCTTTGTTCTCTACTCTACACTCTCTACTGTTTTAGTTCGTCACAAAAAACGAAAGCCACGGACGAAAACTAGTCCTGCAGCATTTTTATTTCCACATCCACCCCTGCCGGCAAAGAAAGATTCTGCAGAGCATCAATGGTCTGCGGAGTCGGTTCTTTGATATCGACCAAACGCTTGTGCGTTCGAACTTCGTATTGATCACGCGCATCTTTATTAATAAAGAATGACCGATTGACCGTGTATTTCTTAATCTTCGTCGGAAGAGGAACTGGTCCACTTACCATCGAACCACCGCGTTCGGCTGTCTCAACAATAAGTCGAGCCGCTTCATCGATGATCAGATAGTCGAAAGATCGAACCAAGATTCGTACTTTCGAAATCGCGGGAGCCGCTTTTTTTCCTTTTCCAGTAGTGGTTTTCGTTGCCGCCATTCTTTAAAATATTAAAAAGAGCTTGCCGAGTATAGGGATCATTTTATTCGTGTCAAAAAAATAATCACTTTCCCAGTTTTCCCCTTTATTACCCCGTTAGCCCCTTCTCACCGAAACCCTCTCTTGCGTTTAAAGCCATTCAAAATTCTATAAGAGAGGGTACACGAAGCACAGACTAAAGAGCTGATCTCCCAATTAGAGTTGGGTGAGTTCCCAGAACCAAAAGTGACGCCTCAAAGATAAAATTTGATCTACATCCTCTCCGGAACACTTATCCCCAACACCCCAAGCCCCGATTTTAGCACCTCAAAAACCTTCTTTGCCAACCCCAATCGCCCATTCTTTTTGTCCTCCGTTTCCGCCTTCAACACCGAATGCGCCCCATAAAAAGAAGACCACGCCTGAGCCAGCTCCAACAAGTAGGTCACAATATACGTCGGATTTTTGGTCTCCGCCGCTCGATTAAGCACGCCTGGATACTCCAATATTTTCCCCCCCAAACCTTTTTCTTCTTCACCCAAATGTTCCCAAGACGAGGAAAAATCATCACTCAGGGCCACTCCAGCTTTATTGAAAATCGACCGAATTCGCACCGCCGCATACTGCAAATACGGCCCCGTACTGCCCTCAAATGCAATCGACTGCTCGATATCAAAGGTGATCGACTTACGAGGACTCGTAGAAAGCAAATAAAACTTCCACGCCCCATCCATAATCTGCTCGGCAATAACCCGCGCCTCATCATCAGAAAGAGACTCATGTCGCTCCTGAACCGAAGCCAGGGCCAAATCCGAAAGTCGATCCATCAGATTATCCGCATCCACCACCGTCCCCTCACGCGACTTCATTCGACCTTCAGGCAGATGCACCAATCCATATCCCAAATGATGTAGGTGCTCCGAATCCAAAATGCCCAACTTGGCCAGGCACATAAACAGCACCTGGAAGTGGTAGTTCTGTTCATCCGCCACGACCCAGATCATCTCGTCGGGGGAAAAGTCTTTTTGTCGCGCCACAGCCACCGCCATATCCTGAGTCAGATAAATCGAAGTCCCATCTGGTCGCAGTACCACTTTTTCATCCAGTCCTTCATCCGACAAATCCACCACAATAGCGCCGTCAGGACGTTTCATAAACACTCCTTCTTCCCAGCCCTTCAGCGCAATATCCTTTCCAGCTAAATAATATTCCGACTCCAAATATTCCTTTTCAAACTCCACTCCCTGCCGTTCATAGGTCTGCTGATGACCTTCCAGAGCCCAGTCATTCATCTTCTTCCAGAGCTCCCGTGTCACCTCATCCCCCTCTTCCCACTGCACCAACATTTCCTGAACCGCGTCTTTGAGAGAAGGGTCTTCTTTGAGCGCCGATTCAAATCGAACATAAAAATCCCCCACAAAGTGGTCGGATTTTATCGCCTCTGACTCAGGCGTCTTTCCCTCGCCAAAACGATCATAGGCCAGCATCGACTTACAAATATGCACCCCCCGATCATTCACAATATTCACCCGATGCACCTTCGCCCCCACCGCCTCATATATATGTGCCATAGAAATCCCCAGCGCATGATTTCGCATATGTCCCAAGTGCAAGGGCTTATTCGTATTCGGACCAGAATACTCCAAAACAATTTCCTTCCCTTTACAGAGATCCGTCTTCAAGGCCGTCTCCGCCACCGCCTGAAAAAAGGGCTCATTCGAAAAAAAGACATTCAGATACGGCCCCACAATCGCGGTTTTTTCGACAAAATCAGCTCCAGCCAAAACTTTTTCCACTTCCTCGGCCAAAACTATCGGACTCTGGCCGGCCTTTTTAGCCAGTTCAAAAAAAGCCACCGCCAAATCGCCCGCTTGCCCTTTTGGGACTGGAGCAAAGCGAAACCCTTCTGATTTCCCCTTATCCCAATGTTCCGCCAGCCAGTTCTGAAGCAAAGTTTCCATCCTGCGTAAGATAGAAGGGGCAAGGGGATTAGTCAAAAAACGCAATCCCCAAATCACTTCATTCTCCTTAAAATTGCCCCCGCTTCCCATTTGACACTCCCCCTAAAAAAAACAAAAATCTCCCCCGCTCATTCAAATCACGTACCAATTTCTGTGTGATGTTGCCGTCTCAGCTACTCCTGAAGACCCAATCCCAGAAATTAAAGAATAACTCGCCCCCCTTCTACGGAGTACGCTATGACACCATTCAAAGAAATCAAACAACAGCAAGCCCGATACCGCAAAAAAAAGCTGACCATCGAATTCGGTCTGGTCACCTTGGCTTCCATCGTATATCTATACTCCTGGCATACGTCAGATCTTCTGAGCCCCCTCACATTCATCCCCCTTATTTACGGACTATTTCGAGGGTTTCCCCTGCTCATTCGGCCTGTCTGGGTAGACTTTTTCCTCCAAAAAAGATACCTCCTGAGTATTCTCGGAGGTTTTTCCGTCGCGGTCTGCCTCTTTGTAAGCATCCTCAGCACCGTTATTTTGGCAAGCCATTTTTTGGGAGGCCTCAACGCTCCTGAGGGCCCAAAAGAGCCCGATTTCATGTACTGGATCATGGTCGACGCTCATTTCCTCTTTGTCCCGTGCCTTTACGGGATCTGGATCGCCATTTACTTTTACACCAAGCCGGTTCCCACCCCTCCTGACAACTTCGAAATCCACAAGGCAGCTCCCACCCTAAAAGAAGCCTATTTCGTCACTTATCCAGGAGAAATAGTTCACACGTGGCTCTCCCCCGGAAACCTTTTTACCAGAACCGTCTACGGCTACGCAGAAGGAGTTCTTCCTGTTGAGGGGGCTGGAGAAAAAGAAGTTCTCATTTTCTTCAAGGCCACCATGAACATCCGAAAAGCCCGCCAAGAAGGCCTTCGTTCTCTCTCCGAAGAGGATCTTGCCGAAAAGCTTGAAAAAACCATAATCTGCAAGCTTAAAGCCAAAGCAAGCGACTCTCCCATTCAGGCCCCAGAGGGGACTCTGGAAATGTGGGAAGACCCGGAACAACACGCCCAAAAACAGGACGATCAAGATCCTTCCCCAGTCGATTCAAAAGCGACAGACACCCAAGAACTTCGTATCTGCGGATTCCCCGTTTTGTGGAGCAGAAAACACACCACGATCTTTCGCTGTCCCAGAAACGCTTGATATTCGCCAAAACGTGATTAATCCCACCCCGCATTATGGGGTGGGAGTCTTTTTGTATTGATTTCTCGTTCAAAGACGACTAAAAAAAGACCGCTTTTTTACATCACAAACCTATTTTTGTGTGATCAAAAGACTCTTCCATGACGAATTTGCTCCAAAAATAGACGGAAAACCTTCAATGGGTTAGGAGGCCCTCATGACCAGCAAAAAAGCCCTCTGGGCTCGTGACTATAAGCGGTTACGAAATCGGTTTATTCTCACTCGAGGCATCATCATATTGGGCCTCATTATTCTTATTTTCATCCCCAACCACGAAGTCGCAAGAGTTATCCCACTCTTATTGCTGATTCTCGAAGCGTTTCGGATAAGACAAAAAGGGTATCGAGAAAATGCCCCCAAAAAACCGAAAGGCCTGGTCAGAATCCTCTTTATTCTCCTGCACTTCAGCAAGTACATCCTCTTCATCATGCTTCTGGCAACCACCATAGTCAGCCTTGCCGCCTCCCCAAAACAACCACAATTCTCACTCGTTTTGGGCGGTTGGTATATCCTAGAGATCATCAACCTTCTCTGGGGCAGCATCAAAACCGTTCCCAAAAAGGAACAGTGGGTTTTGAATCGCGACGAAGAGAGGCTTACCTACCAATCCGGGGAAAAATGCCCGGCCTGGAGTGCGTGGTTTCTTCAGCGAAGATATGTCGCCGATCTCACCTTCACTATGAAAGCCGGCAAAGAAAATAAACCCGTTCGCGTCTTTGCCACTTTGTTCTACATCAGGGGAGGAATGATCGAACACTCGCGAGAGCTAGTTTTCGAAACCCTCTTAGATCTCAAAACAGAGGTCGAAAGACAAATTCGCGAAAAAGACACCTCAGGCATGTCTTTAGAGGAGGTCCAAGAATACTACCAAAACAAAAGTTCCTTCTCCTTTTTATGCAGACAATCAGAGGACATGACCATCCACTGGACAGACACCACCATCAGCCCTCTCTGATCATCATTTTGATCTGGTTTTCCAACGTGATAGCGCCCCAATTATTACGGGGCGCTTTTTTTATGCCCAAGACATTGACTAAAACACTAAAACAAGCTAATAAATATTCATCTTTCACATCACGCAATTCAGGCGTCACAAACCTATTCCCCAATTTGGCGGAACTATTATTGTGCCCTGATCATTCTAGGAACTATTAGAATATTCAGATCAAGGAGTTTCGCCATGAACACAAGTGCATACAAATCCTTCCCAAATCAAATTCCTACTCTGCTCTTCTGGGCCTGTTTTTCTCTTCTGGGATTTCTGGAGATAATCGCTCTATATGGAGCCCAATCGTTCACCAGCATAGTTCCATTCTTCATCTGTGGGGTCCTTCAATTCTTCCTGGGGAACTTTATGTTTCACTTTGAAACAAAAAAAGATAAACGCGTAAATCTCCGATACATTTGGGGCCTAGCTTGCCTCTCTATAGCGTTTGTATCGCTCGCTGGAACATCATGGCCTCCACAAGAAGATATTCTTCACGTCTTCGTCCCAATAATAAAAGTCCTTAACATCATTGTTCTGATTATAAGCCTCGTTTATGGCCTCTTCTTAATTCCAAAGGACTAAACTCTCGGATCTGTCTCATGATGTGACCAAGACCATCGCCCACAATGTGGGCGATGGTTGATTTCAATACCGCCTGCTCTGATCATCATTTTGATCTGGTTTTCCAAGGCGATAGCGTCCCAATTCTTATGGGGCGCTTTTTTTATGTCCCAGACATTGACTAAATCACCAAAACAAGCTAATAAATACTCATCTTTCACATCACGTCAACGATTTGAAAATAATAGTCCCCCTCCATTTTTCAAAAGGACCAGGATTATTTTTCAGATTAAGGGAAAACGAATTACGCACACACCACAAGAAGTATTCTTAGGAGTTAGACCATGACCATCACCCAACCGAAATACTCATTTGTACTCCCCTCAATGCTGGGCTTCATGATCCTCACCTCCGCCCAAAGCGCGTTCACCATCTTGGCCACATCCAACCATCCACCAATGGGGGCCATCCAATGGGTGGGCGGACTAGCCATCATGATCACTCTCATGACGGCGGACCAAATATTCAAACCAACCAGAACGCCAAAGCAGGCGTTCCTCCAGCACCTTCTGATGTTTATCTTCATTGGAAACGTCATTTTTGCCTTCGGGCTCAACACCGTCATCTATTCTCCAGCCACCCCGCCAGAAATGTTCGGCATCTGCTTGGCCGGTTCGCTTCTCTGCGAGTGGATCTGCCTGTTTCTCCTTATGGCAATTGAGTCGGAGAATTAAGAGCGCCATTCTATTCCCCTCGTGATGCTGGTGGTCCTTCCTTGTGTACAGGAAGGGCCACCCCAATTTTTTTTTAGACAAACCAGATTCTGCTGGCCTTTTTTTCGTGTTCAAAATATTGGCCAAAAGTAAGAATCAATATTCCACTTTCATCATTTCGAAACGCTCACCTTCCCGCTCATTTTGCAAAAAAAACGCCTAAAAAAACCCCAGTTTTTTTGACTAACCCGACAATTAAAAAAGATATAAATAAAAAGTATCTTATGAAAAAACTCTACAAATCTCTAAAGCGAACCAAAAGCGCTTCGTCATCAATATATTGAAGCCAGTACGAAAAAGGCTCCGCATCTCCATGCCGAAGATAATATCGTTCTCCTATTCTAGATTTTCTTCGTTCTTGCCGATCCAAAAACCGTTCCAAACGGGGTTCAAAACGCTTCCGAAACTCCTCTATAACCGTATTTTTCGAGTCACGCAAATCCCTATTTCCTAGAGCCTCTCCACATTTATCGATTTGGTTCAAATGCCATTCCATGGACTCATAATCTCCTTTTTTAGCAGCTTTTTTGGCTTTCTTAAGTGATCTTTGAATCAAAATCTCGTAATAAAACTCACGCAATCCAATCGCCTCAGGAGGAATTTCAATTTCTAAATATTTTGCCGCCTCCTCAATCAGATAATAATACCTCTCAATACCCGATGAAGCTTTCATTTCAGCCACCCCATCCTCTAAATAATCAAGATTATTCTTGAGTTCTCTCTGGTGATATTCCGTCATTAGATTTGTAACCTCCTCCTTCAGATCAATAGATCCCCCTCGTGCATACTCCTCAGCCATACTTAGTTCAAAATCAAAGTCCTCTCCAGCCCTCATTTGTTGAAAGGCTTCTTCCAGCGCTTTTTGAACAGCCACTTCAGCGTTCATGCGACAAAAATTTTGGCACTCTGCTTCGTAGTCCATACCAAATACGGCCGCTCGTTCTTTAAAATCTCTTAACACCGCCAAAAAAAGATCTGGAGCCTCTCCTTTTTGGGCTCTTTGCTCTAAAGATTTAAATTCCTTCAACACCTGATCCCTCTGCACCTGATGACATATCTCCTGACAAAGCTTTCTTACTTTTCTAATAGGAGCAGAATAATGCTTCATCTCCGCTTTTTGAGCCGAAACAGTTGCGTCATTTAAGGTTTCCCAAACCGCATCAGGGGAACCCGATTCCGCCCTTATTTGAGCCAAACCCAAATTCCGATAATAACTTCTTTTGGCGTGTGTCTTCTTAGCTTTTTGGGTCCGTGCTTCTGATATTTTTTCAAGCGAATCAAATTGAGCTTCATAAACCGCCCCAATCCTTCGCTCAACACGATAGTAAATAAAAGCCCTTTCATAAGTCCTTCGAGAAAAACAACCATTACGAGCGTCTTTTCGAGCTTGGTTCATGCTGTTTTTAAACCAAAACTTCAAAACCCGATCCAGGATTTCTAAAACCCTTTGTTCCTCCGAATTAATATCTATTCTAACCAGTTTGGCCACCTCTTGAGCCAAATGTAAATAATCTTCTGTTTCTATCGTATCCCCTTTTTGAGCAAAGGCCTCTGCCTCGGACAACAAATACTCAATTCTAACCCGTGCCGCTCGCTCTAAAATTGTATAGCATCGGCCAGAAATATCATCTCCTTCCCGAAAAGCTAACTCCTGAGCCTGCCAAAGCCAACTATGGATTGAATCAATCCCAAATCCACTATCATCAACATAGCTTTCAGCATATTGTATCAACTGCTCAATGTTTAAAGTTTTTTGAGGAGGAATAGTTTCAAAAGAGGGCTGTAATGTCATAGAAAAAAAACAAAAACAAAAATATACATAAGCAAAAACCAAAAAAAGTCAATACACAAATAAAAAGAAAAAAATGTCATCCTCAAAAGACACAAAGAAGTGTGATATTTAGATCACATTTTTTTCACAAAAAAACAAAAACCCCATCCCCAATACCCCTCACATCATTTTTAAATAATTCACCACAAATTCACCTCCAAAAAGTCAACGCCACTTAATTGAAATCCCCCCAATTTTCACCCACAATTCGGAGCACAAAACCAAACTGAAAAACAAAAAAAAGGAAGACCAAAAAACTAGATTTATGCCCTAAAACAAAAGGAAAAACCCCATTCGCAACAAATCCCAAACCTTCTCTTGAGCGTCTATTTTAGTGCCCACAAATCTTCTTTCAAACCCTCTCTTTGTAAAACAAAATCAAACCCCAAGAGAGGGTGGCCGAAGATCAACCAAAAAAATGGCACAAAAAACCAGAGGCGGGTGAGTTCCCGAGAAGGTGACAAAGTACCGACCCCTTTTGGCCTCAGGGTGAATTCCCTCCACAAACCAAAGGAGGCCTCCAAAAACTGTTAATTGTTTATTACTAATTGTTAATTCTCCTCCCATGTCTGTCCTTCAAGTTCGAAAACGAAACGGCCTCATTGTTGCCTTCGACAAAAACCGAATCCATTCCGCTATTTCAAAAGCCGTTGAGTCTACTCCAGGCATCACAGCCGAACCAACACTCAACGAAGAAATAACCGACCTCGTCGTCACGGAAGTTAACAACTCTTACGACGGCATGGAGGACCTCCCAACCGTTGAGAACATTCAGGACATCGTAGAACAAAAGCTGGTAGAATCGGGAAATTTTGAAATCGCCAAACGCTATATCCTCTATAGAGCCGAGCACGCCCAAACCCGCGCCAACGCGCGAGTAGAAGAACTCCAAAAACTCGAAAAAAACATGCTCAAAGTCATCAAAAGCTCTGGGCGTGAAGAGATTTTCAACATTTCAAAAATAGAAAAAGTCATCACTCGGGCCGCCAAAGCCTTCCCCAATATCGATACGGGACTGGTCACTGCCGAGGTCAAAAAAAACGTCTTCGACGGAATCACCACCAAGGCCATTTCCCAAGCCCTCGTAATGGTAGGAAAAAGCTTCATCGAACGAGATCACGATTACTCCTTTTTTACTTCTCAGCTCCTGCTCACTACCGTCTACCGAGAAGTCTTCGGCGAAAAAGTACCCGAAGATCGATTCGCCACTTCTTATGCCGAGAGCTTTAAGAAAAATCTTCAAAAAGGAGTCGACGCCAAACGAATTAATCCCGAGCTTCTAAATTTCAACTTCAACAAAATCTCCACCGGGCTCAAACCAAAACGAGATCAGATTTTAACCTACCTGGGTCTACAAACCCTCTACGATCGATACTTCATCCACGTGCACGGAACCCGAATCGAAGCCCCTCAGCATTTCTGGATGCGAGTCGCCATGGGACTAGCCCTGGGCGAGAACGAAAACAGAGAAGAACGAGCGTTAGAATTTTACGAAGTACTCTCTTCGCTTCGATTTATCAGCTCTACTCCCACCCTCTTCAACTCAGGAACAACCCATCCTCAACTCTCTTCCTGTTATCTTTCCACCGTCAAAGACAGTCTTTCTCATATCTTCAAAGTCATCTCCGACAACGCTCAGCTCTCAAAGTGGGCCGGCGGGATCGGAAACGACTGGACCTCCGTGCGTGCCACGGGAGCTCGAATCGAAGGAACAAATGGAAACTCACAAGGCGTAATTCCATTCCTCAAAATTGCCAACGACACGGCCCTCGCCGTAAACCAAGGCGGAAAGAGAAAAGGCGCGGTCTGTGCCTACCTCGAATGCTGGCACTACGACTTCGAAGAATTCCTCGAACTGAGAAAAAACACCGGAGACGAACGCCGAAGGACCCACGACATGAGTACCGCCAGCTGGATTCCCGACCTCTTTATGAAACGAGTCGAATCAGAAGGGGAGTGGACGCTTTTTTCTCCCGACGAAACCCCCGAACTTCACGAACTCTACGGAAAAGCCTTCGAACAAAAATACGAAGAATACGAAGCCAAGGCCGACCGAAACGAACTAAAAGTCTTCAAGCGTCTCCCCGCCGCACAGCTCTGGCGAAAAATGGTCACGATGCTCTTTGAAACCGGTCACCCCTGGCTGACCTTTAAAGATCCCTGCAACCTCCGATCTCCTCAAGATCACACCGGAGTAGTCCACAACTCCAACCTCTGTACCGAAATCACGCTCAACAGCTCCGAAGACGAAACCGCTGTGTGTAATCTAGGATCACTCAACCTCGCCCAACACATCGACAAAGCCTCTGGTGACATCAACCGTCCGTTACTCGAAAAGACCATCAACACCGCGATGCGAATGCTCGACAACGTGATCGACATCAACCTCTATCCCACTCAAGAGACCCGCAATGCCAATGACAGACACCGCCCCGTAGGAATGGGGATGATGGGATTTCAGGACGTTTTGTATCAAAAGAATCTCGACTTCGACTCCGAAGTCGCCGTTGAGTTTTCGGATGAACTCATGGAGTTCATCTCCTACCACGCAATTTTAGCCAGCTCTCACCTGGCTAAAGAACGAGGAAACTACAAAACCTTCAAAGGCTCCAAGTGGGACCGAAATCTTCTGCCCATCGACACAATGGAAACCGTGGCCCAAGAAAGAGGCGCCGATTTCCCTTTCCCCAAAGGAGGAAAACTCGACTGGGCTCCCGTCCGTGAACACATTGCCGCCCACGGAATGCGAAACTCAAACTGCCTGGCCATCGCCCCCACCGCCACCATCTCTAATATTTCTGGCTGCATCCCCTGTACCGAACCGATCTACAAAAATCTATACGTAAAATCCAACATGGGCGGAGAATTCACCATCATCAACTACCACCTCATCGAAGACCTCAAAAAAAATAATCTCTGGACCCCCCAACTCTTCCAACACATCAAAGCCAACGATGGATCCATCCAAGACATCCACGAAATCCCCATCATGATCCGAGACAAATACAAAGAAGTCTTCGAGATCGAACCTCAGTGGATCATCAAACACGCCGCCGTCCGAAACAAATGGCTCGACCAATCTCAATCGGTCAACATCTTCTACCGAGGCCAGAGCGGAAAAGACATCTCTGAAATTTATAAATTTGCCTGGAAAATGGGACTCAAAACCACCTACTATCTCCGAACGCTTGGCGCCAGCCAGGTCGAAAAATCCACTATCGGGACCCACGGAACCCACAAAAGAGATCTGGGCAAAAACGAAAAAGAGGCTCAAGACCTTCCTTCAAAAAAAGAGGTCAATGCGGCTATGTGTTCGATCTTAAATGGGCCAGATTGTGAGGCCTGCCAGTAACGATTTGACATAAAACCATAAAAAACATAAAAAAAGGGGGTGAACTTCAGTTTCTAAAAGACTTCTCCGAAACACAAGTTCCCTTAGCCCTAAATAATTGGGCACCAGATCACGACTTAAGGGCGTCCAACCCATGAAGCTTGTTGCCCTCCGAGGGCGCTCCCCCAAAGCTTCTCGCCCCCCTCCATCGTGATCTGGATTTTTTTAGTAAATACTAATGAGACATATAATTGCAGAAAAAATAGAAAACGAGCGTATCTCAAGATTTATTTCAAAAAGCTTGACCCCAGAAATACAGCATACTATTATACTGATACATAAAAACACATATGACCGATCCCTATCTCAACGAACTCGCCGACACCCTGCTGAAAATTGAAGACCGACGCACCTGCCTCGAATTCCTCGAAAACATTCTTACCCCGCCTGAAAAAGAAGAAATCGCTCGACGTCTGCAAATCGTTAAGCGTCTCATGAAAGGAGAGCCTCAACGCCAGGTCGCCGAAGAGCTTGGCGTCAGCATCGGGACCGTCAGTAGGGGAGCCAGAGAACTGAAGTATGGTGTGCCGGGGTTTAAAAAAGTGTTAGGCACAGACAATAAATAATACGTCATTTCGAGTGACAGATTTTTTCGAAGCCCTCAAACTAAAAACGAGAAATCATCCTTACAACTCAGACCTCATATAAAAAGAAACAAACTTCATATATTAAACATTTCTAATTCAATAATCCCTTAATATTCAGATGTCCCCCATCTCAATCGTTGTACATTTAAAAGCACTCCGTCATTCGGAATGAAACTAATTTAACTTATTAATTCCTTCACTCCTTGTTCATAAGTTCAAAAGATCAAAAGTTCAAAAACCGCCTCACTATTTGTTCCTTGCTGTTAACTACTCACTGCTCCATGCATTCTCCTACAAAATCCGGCCCCATCCCCCTCATTCAATCCACTCAACCAATCGATTACACCGAAGCCGCAGATTACTTTCAAAGACTGGCTCCGCATTACCGATACAAAATCCTACTCGAATCCAAAGATGTCTCTCCGGTATACGGGCGAATGAGCCTGATTGGGATCGATCCCGTTTTACACTGCACAGGAAAAGAAGAAAACTTCCAAATCACCGCCCTTAACGAAAGAGGCAATGCCTTTTACGAACACCTCGATCAAGCCGATTTTCCTACCGCTCAAAAGTTTTCCAAAACTCAAACACAGATCACCGGAACAATCCCCAAAGCAGAAAGAACAGAAGATCACCAGCTCTCTCATACTCAAAACATTGGGCAGGTGGTTGCCACCGTACTTGAGAAATTCAAAAGCCCCAAAACCCCTTTCCTGGGATTGTACGGAGCCTTTAGCTACGATTTTGTTCGTCTATACGAAAACCTAGGAGATTATTCAGATCCTACCACCACACCTGATTTCAACTTATTTCTATACGACACCTTTCTCCACATCGATCATCTCAAAGAAACCGCTCACATCATCGTCTTTCGAGAAAATTCAAATCTCAGCGCACAGGCTATCGCCCAAATCCAAGAGCATCTCTCCACCTCACCGCCCCCCCTTAATAAAAGCACCGTCAAAAACGCACAGTTTACCTACGAAAAAGAGGGCTATGAAGAACTGGTTCGAATTGCCAAAGACTACATCATCCAGGGAGACGCTTTTGAAATCGTTTTCGCCAACACCATGAAAGCCGACTTTAGCGGTGACCCGCTCGACCTCTATCTCAAGTACCGAGAAATAAATCCGTCTCCCTACCTCTTTTTCCTCGACTTCGGCGAAGAACAGCTCGTTGGCGCTTCGCCCGAAATGATGGTGCGTTGTGAAGACGATATGGTCCACCTGCGCCCAATATCAGGCACAATTGAGCGTGGCAAAAACCCCATAGAAGACCACGAAAACATGTGCACCCTGCTCAACAGTCCCAAAGAAAGAGCCGAACTAGACATGCTGGTCGACCTGGGAAGAAACGATCTTACCCGGGTATGCGAACCTGGAATCGAGGTCCAAGATTACCGATTCGTCGAAAAATACTCACGCGTGATGCACACCGTTTCTCATGTTAAGGGAAAAATTCGCCCCGAATGCACCGCCTTCGACGCCCTTATTGCCACGATCAACAACGGCACCCTCACCGGCGCCCCAAAAGTCCGCGCCATGCAGATTATCGAACAACACGAACGTCACCGACGGGGATACTACGGCGGAACCATGGGCTACCTCGCCTTCAACGGCAATATGGATACCGGAATCATTATCCGAACCGCCCACATCACCGGTGATCACCTCACGTTTGCCGCCGGAGCCTCTCTGGTCTACGATTCACGTCCCGAAGACGAATACCAAGAAACCATAAACAAAGCCAGCGCCTTTTTATCACTCCTCGAATAAAAAAATGTCATTTCGAGTGACAATACATTTCGAAGTCACCAAACATAAAACGAGAAATCATCCTTATAAATCTGACCTCATACATAAAGAAGTTAACACCATAAAAATTTCTAATTCTTTAATCCTTTAATATTCGGATGATCCCCCCCGTCGGCCGAAGCATTGTAATTACTTTATAATGAAAGCGAAGGCTGATCATCTCAATCGTCGTACATTTCAAAACCTCCCGTCATTCGGGATGACACAAAATAATTGCTAATTGTTAATTGCCTCATGACCCGCTTCAAAAAAGTTCTCATCATCGACAACTTCGACTCCTTTACCTTCAATCTGGTCGACTACTTTCGTCAGTGCAACTGCGAAGTCGAAGTACACCGCAATAATGTTGATCCCAAAATCGTAGAAAAAGTAGATCCCGAACTGATCGTCTTTTCTCCCGGACCCAACATTCCCAAAAACGCTGGGAACATGATGGACATCATCGATCAATATCACCAGCAGTATCCCATGTTTGGAGTCTGTTTGGGGCATGAAGCCTTCATCGAATACTTCGGAGGCACTCTCAAGCTCGTCGCTCCCGTCCACGGAAAATCCACCGAAATCGATCACGACGGAATGACTATTTTTTCCGACTGTGATCCTAAATTCCTCGGGGGAAGATACCACTCCCTCGCGGGAGACCATATTCCCGACTGCTTTCACATAACCGCCACTTCTACCGGCGAACCTCTTCCCACACACGAAGAGATCGTAATGGCCATCCGCCACAAAGACCTGCCGATTGAATCCGTTCAATTCCATCCCGAATCTATCCTGACCATGAAAGGCGAAAACGGATTCCGAATCATCGAAAACGTCGTACACAAAAAGTTCGCAAATCTCTAAAACTCCGAACCCTCTTTTGCTATAAGAGAGGGTGGCGAAGCTCCAATTCATAAACACATCCCGCTCTCAGAGCCGGGAGAGTTCCCACAACTGCCACAGTATGTACAACAAAATCCTTACCACTCTCCAATCAAAAAAAGATCTCACTTCTGACCAGATCTCATTCTTTCTCTCCGAAAGTATCAATGAATCTCTTTCTGACACACAAAAAGGAGAAATACTGCAGGCGCTTCAAGAAAAAGGCGTCACAGCCACCGAACTCAACACCTTTGGCAAATATTTATTGACCCACACCACCGCTCCAAAAGATTTTTGCTTCCCCAACAGCGTCGACTGCTGTGGAACAGGCGGATCGGGACTTCAAAGAATCAATACTTCCACCATCTCAGCCTTTCTGCTCTCAGCAGCGGGAATTCCTATCTGCAAACACGGAAACAAAGCCGCCTCTGGAAGATTTGGATCCTTTGATCTACTTGAAAACCTCGGCATCAATCTCACTCCTGCCAACGAGATTTTGTCCTACGCCTACTGGAAAGAGCACCTCGCCTTTATTTTCGCCCGCTCCTTTCATCCAGCCATGAAACACTTTGCCGTCCCCCGACAAGAACTCGGCATTCCCACCATATTCAACATTCTCGGCCCCCTCATCAACCCCTTTGATCCCCACTTTCAGATAATCGGCACCCCTTTTGAAGAAAAAATGGAAGTACTGGCCAAAGCCCTTCATGCCAAAGGCAAGACTGGTCTCATCGTTCGAGGGCACGACAACCTCGACGAAATCACGCTCACGGGCCCTACCACTGTGATTGAGGTCTCTCCACACAAAAATCACTTCACCCCCACCATCATCACCCCAAAAGACTTTGGGATCGACCCGGTTCAGAGCTTTCAAGAAATCGCAGGGGGCAATGCGGAATTCAACACTCGAATCGCTCAAGACATCCTCCAGAATCAATGCCAAACCCGACATCAAGACCTCGTACTCATCAATACCGCGGCCGTGCTCAAATTGGTCGGAAAAGCCAACTCCTATCGAGAAGGATACGAAAAAGCCAAACAAATTCTCGCCTCCGGCGCCGCCGGAGAAAAACTCCAGCGCTACAAAGAGATCAGTCAGAGCTCCAGCACCCTCTACAAAATCGTCGGAACCACGTATCAAACCCTCATTACCAATCCCGTAGATTCACATTGCAATGTGGCTCTACCAACGGGATTTAGAAAGGCTCTCTCCTCCCCAGGGATCGCCCTCATCGCCGAAATCAAAAAATCATCCCCCTCTAAAGGACAAATCGTGCCTCCCGCCTTCGACATTGTTGCTCAGGCGCAGATGTATGAAAAAAACGGAGCCAAAGCCATCTCAGTTTTAACCGACAAAAAATATTTCGGAGGATGTCTAAAAGATCTGGAAAACGTGTGCCAAAAGGTTTCTATTCCCGTATTGCGAAAAGACTTTATCATCCACGAATCTCAAATCGAAGAAGCCCACGCCGCTGGAGCCAGCGCAATTCTGCTCATCGCCAACATCCTGGACCCGCTTCAGATCAACCTGTTGCTTCAAAAAGCCGAAAAATTGGGCCTTGAGTGTTTGGTCGAAACTCACACCACAAAAGAACTACAAACCGTATTAACCAAAACCAACGCGACCATAATCGGCATCAACAATCGAGATCTTAACACCCTCAAAATCGACCTCAACAGCACCCAAAAGATCCTCCAGTCAGTTCAGGCCAAACACCTTCAGGGAAAAATCATTATTTCCGAAAGCGGGATCTATACCCCACAGGACACAAAAACACTTCCCAAAAGGGTCAACGGAATACTAGTCGGATCCTCGTTAATGGAAAATCCTCATCACATCACTGAAATCCAAAAACGACCACTGTTTAAAGCCTGCGGTATCCGCACCCCGCAGGACGCTCAATTCTGCGAAGCCCAAGGCGTCGACTTCATTGGCCTCAACTTTGTTTCCACTTCTTCACGAAAAATCGATCTCGAGACCGCCCAAAGTATTGTTATGGCTCTGGGAAAAAAACGAACGACCAAAATCGTAGGCGTCTTCCAAAATCAATCCCAAGAAGAAATTCAGAAGATATCAGATGCACTTTCACTTGATTACTTACAATTCGCCGGAAATGAGGACCTGGGTTTTATTCAGTCCTGCGCCCCAAAAGAAAAAATTATGAAGACCATCCCGCTCCACTCCCCAAAAGACCTCAAAAAAGCCGAATCACTGCTTCCTCACGTCGCCTACATCATCTTCGACGGACGAGAGCCCGGCAGCGGCAAACTGATCAACTACGAACTCCTGCAAAAAGTCCAACATCCCTACCTCCTCGCCGGTGGTCTCACTATCGAAAACACCCCCGAAATCCTCACCAAAATTCATCCTATCGGCATCGATGTAGCCTCAGGGATCGAAACAGAAGGACTAGTAGATCGACAGAAGGTGAGTATTTTTAATAACCTATAAAAATGCGTCAGTCCGAGTCTCTATACCTTTTGAAACCCTCATACATGAAACGAGGAATCATCCATATAAAACTGACCTCACACACAAAAATTCCGATGATCCCTCATCTCTCTCCTGCTCATTATGAAAAAACACACTCAATGCCCTGCACTCCTTGTTCATAAGTTCATAAGTTCCCAAGTTCAAAAAATCTCCACTCCTAACCAAAAAAGCCATGTCGCTCAAACAAACCTGTTTCAACCTCGATCACGGTCACTTCGGTGATTACGGAGGCATCTACGTCCCCGAAATGCTGGTTCCCATCATGGAAGAACTAAAAAACGCCTTTATCAAATATCACACCAACCCCGAATTTATCGAAGAACTCAACGATTTGTACTACAACTACTCGGGGCGCCCCACGCCACTGCACTACTGCAAAAACCTTTCCGAAAAGCTGGGAGGGGCCAAAATATACCTCAAAAACGAAGGACTCAACCACACCGGAGCCCACAAAATAAACCACTGTCTGGGACAAGGACTTCTGGCCAAAAGGATGGGCAAAACTCGCATCATCGCCGAAACCGGCGCCGGCCAACACGGCCTAGCCACCGCCACCATGTGCGCCCGATTAGGGCTGGAATGCGTAGTTTACATGGGACAAAAAGACTACAACCGACAACGCCCCAACGTCTTCTGGATGGAGCAACTCGGCGCCACCGTCATTCCCGTGACCGAAGGCGGACAAGTCCTCCGCGATGCCATCAATGCCGCGCTCAAAGACCTCCTCGCCAATCCCATCGACACCCATTACCTTTTGGGAACGGTCTGTGGGCCTCATCCCTATCCGGTAATGAACACCTTTTTCCAGGCTATTATCGGAAAAGAAGTCCGCACTCAACTTCACGACCAAGAAGGAAAAGATCCCGATTATCTAGTCGCCTGCGTCGGGGGAGGCAGCAACTCCATCGGTCTTTTTTACGAATTTTTGGATGATGAAAACGTCAAAATGATAGGAGTAGAAGCCGGCGGAAAAGGAATCACCGAAAACGAAGAAAAATGCGACCACGCCGCCCGTATGCAAACCGGAAAAGCCGGTGTTTCAGAAGGCATGAAAAGCCTCTTTTTGCAGGACTCCGACGGCCAGATAAAAAACACCCACTCCATCTCCGCCGGCCTCGATTATTCAGGCGTCGGCCCGCAGCACACCTATCTAAACGAAATCGAGAGAATCCAATACACCTACGCCAAAGACGACGAAGTAATGAACGCCTACACTCTCCTGGCGCGAACCGAAGGCGTCTTCGCCGCCATGGAATCTACCCATGCCATGGTTGAAGTCATTCGCTTGGCGCCTACCCTCTCCAAAGAAAAAATAATCGTCGTCAATTGCTCCGGAAGAGGGGACAAAGACCTCTTCATCACCGCCCCCTTATTGGACGAAGAAAAGTTCAAAGAATTCCTGAAGACACAGTCTTCATAATAATCGTGTCATTCCGAGTATAAAATCATTCCTTAGTATCCAAACATAAAACGAGGAATCCTCCTTATAAATCTGACCACATACAAAAAGAAATAAACTTCATAAACCTATATTTCTAATTCTATAATCCTTTTTTATTCGGATGATCCCTCATCTCAATCGTCGTACGTTTCAAAATCATCCGTCATTCGGGATAACACAAAATCACCACTAATTGTTAATTAAAAAGCCATGCCAACGCCATTAATGACTCACATCGTCGCTGGATACCCCTCTCTCCGCGAATCCAAAGCCATCGCCAACGCAATGCTCGAGATTCCAGTAGAGTACCTAGAAATCCAAATCCCATTCTCCGATCCCATCGGCGACGGCCCCACAATCACGACAGCCTGCCGCACCTCAATTGAGAAAGGAACCAAAGTATCCCAGTGCTTTGACCTGATGGAATCCCTGCCAAAAACCAGCCCCACCAAATTGCTGTTCATGACCTACTACAACATTTTGTTTCAGTACGGGGTCAAAGAATTCTGTAAAAAAGCGAAACAAGTCGGTGCCTGGGGTTTGATTGTGCCAGACATCCCTTTCGATGAGGAACCTTTTGATCATTTCATTCAAATCGCCAAAAACAACGGGCTCGTCCCCATCCAGCTCATCTCGCCGATCACCCCAAAAAAAAGACTCGAACGTATTGGCGAAATCACCGAAGGATTCGTCTACTGCGTCGCCGGGTTTGGTACTACGGGCACCAAACAAAAACGGCTCGAAGACTTGGGTGATTATCTAAAAAGAATCCGTGAGCACGTACAAGTTTCTCTCGCCGTAGGATTTGGAATCGACAGCCAGGAAGCCATTCACGAAGTAGGAGCACAAGCCGACATTGTGGTAATCGGGAGTAAAATTATTCAGTTGTATGAGGAAACCAAAAACACGGAAGATATTAAGCAGTTTCTAAAATCCCCCTGAGAAGAGGGACTCAAATAAAAAGTAAACGAGTACATTTAGAATATCTCTTCTCAAAGGCTATACAAAAACTTTCAAAGGAGGGGGGGCGAGCACAAAATCACAAACAAATCTAGTGCCCCTCTTCTCCCAAAACATTCATCTCGCTCAATAAAAAGGCTTGAGTCGCTTTCAACGCCTGCTGACATTCCAAATCATCCGGAAAAATACTCAGTGCCTTCTGAAACCAAAAAATTGCCGATCGAAGATCATTATTTCTTTGGCAAACAACACCTAGTGTTACATAGCTAGAATACATAACTCTCTCCATTCTGCTGCTCACATCAAGGTGATACTGGGCATCCAAAAATCGAAGCTTCATCGCCTGTTTTCTTAAAACATCTTTTTGGTCAGGAGGAGCCTCTTTAACCGCTTTTGCCGTACAAAAAGCATCTAAATACGTATTGTATTCCCTCAATAAATCCTCAAATCCAGAATCATTACGCAAAGCCAAAAATTCCATTTTTTGCATCTCTGTAACTTCTGGATTCGGGTCTTCTTTTATCCTCTCTATGAGCCTCCAAAAAACACCTCTTAGCCCCTCTGTTCCTTCAGAGTAATGAGCATTTTCTTCGTCTCCATCAACTCCACTTTGATAATATTCTTCCATAAAAATGATAATTAAACACTACTCTCCCGACATCTATAGAACCGCTTCAACCGCTTGTCCTTTCATTAAAACCGATGCTTTCAGCAATTCCGTTTGGGCTTCAACACAGCCGGGAGATAAAGCTAAGGCTTCTCGAAACGTTTCAACCGCCCTTTCATAATCTAACTGCACCATTGCCGCCAAACCAGCACTTATTTTGGCATTAACTCCAGACTCTTGCCGACTTGCCACTTCACAGGCAACAACCACTCGATTGAAGGAGGTTTGATAGTCTTCTCTTCCGGGCGATAAAGAATGAGCTCTTTCATAATAGAGCCTCGCTTTTTGGGGATCAGAAGACTCCCAAAGAGCGCCCAAAAACGCACAATCCCCAGCAACACGGTGACGAGTCTCCTCATCTGTTGGCATTACCGTTCCTTGGTCTTCTAACGTAGTCGCCCAAGAATACCGATCAATTATTTGTTGAACTTTTTGAATTTGCGCCCCCTTTCGACTATTGATTTGGTCCTCAAAAGAACGCTGCAAAAGGGAGGTAGAATTATCTGGAAAAGGGAGCTCTTCCTGAAAAAAATGAATCAATTCTCGCAAACATCCTGCGCCCAAAACTGATTTACTAAAAATCAAAAGACCTCTTATTTCGTGATCAGCCACTTCCAAGGATGGACGCTTAAAAATCTCAGCCGCCCGCCCCCACAGGTCCTCTGCCAACTGCAATCGCTCTTTCTCATGATCCAAAATTGATTGAGAGAAACGAGATAGGGGGAGGTGTTCTTGAGCCATATTTATAATAATTATTAGTAAAACACATACACATATACACATAAATACAATAACATGTCAACAAAAAAAGAGCCAAAAAACATCATTCTTCCCTAAAAAATTTGACAAACCCAAAATTTAAACTACTGTCGCCAGGAAATTAAAGAAAAACACTTTTTCAAAAATACTCAAACAAAACCGGCCCGAACCCTCGAGCCCTTTGTTTTTGAGCGTTTTCCGAATTGTTAATTGTTTATTGCTAATTGTTCATTTTCACACTCCTATGAAAAAAACCATCGCCCTCGCCCTCGGACTCACCTTCCTCGCCGGAATTATTGTTCCTCTTTCCGACGCCGCTCGAAGCCGTCGAGGCCCACTAAGCTTCATGAAAGCTGAAAAACGATTTTCCGACCGAGTAGGGCCCTTCCACTATCGGACACGAAAACCTTCGGTTCGAGGAACTTCTGACCCCCACTACCGAGGATCTACTCGACGAGGTCAAAACGTAGCCGTCTACAAAAAACAAGACTTCCTCAAACGAAAAGCGAAAGAAATCGCTTTTTACATTTCTCATCCCAAAGGATTCCGACTAATCAACGACAGTCTGACCTGGAGTGGGGGATCAATGCGACTAGAAAAAGCCGACTCTTCAATCGAAGTAACCGCTTATCCCATTCGTTGTGATCAAGACACCACCGCTTCTCGAAGCGACTGTCTGCGATCTCACGCTCGAGATTTTGAAACCGCTCTTCAAGCAGACTACCCCGGAATGTCGGTTCAGACCAAAAAAAGACGATACCTCGAAATCCCGGACTCAGTAGTCAACGCTGAACTTCAAGAAGCGTGGTATCTTCAGCTTCACAATCGACTAGAAAAAGCTGCTTCTCTGACTTTCCTCGATCCGGTTCACGGATTTGTCTGGAATATTGAATTCAAATCGCCCAACAACCGAAGAGGGCTCCTCAACAACGAAGGCTACGTCAATAAAGTAATCGCCTCACTCTTTCAGGAAACCGTTCCTTCTAGTCGTCTTCGACAACGACAACGAGTCGACATGAAACGGTATGAAAATCCCAAACGAAGAGAGGTTCGAAAAACCGTCTTTCGAGCCCAAAAACAACGAACCGACCAGGTTATTCGGGCCAACTACGTACCTTTTGAAATGCGTGTTCCTCGGGGATTCAAAAAAGTATCAGACTCATTGCAGTACAACGAAGGAATCCTTCAAATCCGAGACACAAAAGGCAACGTGATCAACATCATTGCCACCAACGATGTTTGTCCTGGAAATACTCAAAGCCGAGACTCTCAAGAACGAAAAAACATTCGTAACTGTATCCGTGAAAAAGGAAAATCTTTCATTCAGCCCGTTTTGAACCTCGAAGGCGTGCTTGTTTTACACGACGAAAACATTGCGGTAAGCAATTCCCTCGATTCACGAACCTTTCAGGAAACGGGGCATCTGTTTATGGCCAGTTATGACCGAAATCGAATTGGACAATTTACCTTCAGAACGCCTGACAATCATCACATCTGGAGAATTGAAATGGAAGCCTCTGAAAGACGTGGTAATATTATGAGCGATGCTCAAACACTCCATCGAATCATCCGATCACCTATGTTCTTCCACACGGTGGAGTACTAAAAACAAGCACCAAACTCAGATCAAAAATGGGGGCCGCATCGGCCTCCCTTTTTATACTCAAATGTAAATCCTTTTATCAAACATGCGTGAAGTGTACAAACCCTCTGTTCTGATCCTCGAAGACGAACCAGAAAACTATGAAGCTCAAAAAAGGATGCTTCAAAAAAATTTTCTTGTCACCGTCATTACCAATTATCAAGAGGCCATTGCCTCAGTGGTTACGGGAGCGGAATTCGATTATTTTATCTGTGATGGGGTTGTATTTGAAACTCCTAGCTGCAAAGATCCTTGCGCCGAACAAGGTGCCCGATTTATGCACCATCTGGTAAGCCAGCTCGGGGTTTCAGTGAACCGAATTCTCTGCTCAAGCGCGCACAAAGAAACTCAAGACTACGCCGACGACACAGGGATCGAAAGAACCACTCTGAATCACAAAGGCGGGTACAAAGGAGGGATAAAAAAGATAATGCTCGACCGGTTACCCCTCACCGCTCTCCATACTTTTGACATCAACTATCTCAACCCCACCGGACCAGAACGAATGCTGAGTAATCTCACCCCCAGACCTTTCACACTCGACGAAATCAATTACGCCTCCCTTGAAGGATTCCTTCAGGCCCTCAAATTTCAAAACCAACGAGATCAGATTCGAATCGCCCAATTGACCAGCCACGAAGCCTGGAAGAGAGGACAATCACAAAATGGAAAGTGGAAAAAAGCCCAAACCCTTTGGTGGAAAGGGCGATCCATCGATCGTCACAGCACAGATTACCAAGAGCTCCTCAATCACGCATTTGGAGCTTGCTTTGTCCAAAATCAAGATTTTAGAAAATGGTTATGGCAAACTCGAAACGATATTCTGTCCCACAGCATAGGAAACACCAATCCTGCCGACACCGTTCTCACCCGACACGAATACATTTCGAGACTGGAATGGCTCCGAAGCCAACTTCGTCCAAACATGGCCCCACTCGATCCTAACCAGACACGTTACTGGCAAATTCGCGAATCGTTGGGCGAAGTTCCAGCAAATAATCCAGATCAGACAGCCCCTCTAGCATCTTCCGCTTAAGAAATCCCGGAATCGAAAATTTATAGACCTCCCCGTCATCAGTAACCACCTCCTGACGGTCCAAATTTATCGACAGAGGCTTTTTATGCTCCAAAACCTCCTGCACCTCCTCTTCGGATAAAACAATCGTGAGAAGCTCATTTTTCTCCGCATTTCCCCGAAAGATATCGGCAAATCGCGAAGCAATCACCACATCAATCCCCGCATCCTTCAGTGCCCACGAGGCATGCTCCCGCGAAGACCCACACCCAAAGTTTCGTCCCGCCACCAAAATCCGAGGCCCATCAAACACCGGAAAATCTGGATCCACCTTTTTCATATTCTCAAACAAATGCGCCCCGAGCCCCTCTTTGTGAGTAATCTTCAAATACTCCGCCGGAATAATCATATCCGTATCGATATCTTTCTGCGGCAAACAGATGATGGGAGAAGTGAAGCTGAAGTCGGTCATGGGGGGGATGAGCTATTACATAGAAAGTCTACAACCATCATGGCTGAATGCAAAATGAAAGGACTTGCTCAGGTATCAGGTAAACTACTTGCCGCACGTAGTGGTTAAAACTTTGCTGATTGAAGCAAGGCAAGAAGAAGTAAAAAATGTTCCCCCCCAGCCTACATCACTATTTGTTGTTTGTTGTTCACTACTAATTGTTTTTTAACGCTTGCCACCGACTCTCCACATCCTCCCAATTCACCAAAGACCAAAAATTCTCCACCCACTCAGGTCGTCGATTTTGATATTTCAAATAATACGCGTGCTCCCACACATCACAGACCAAGATCGGGGTCACCCCAAAAACGGCCAAATCCTGATGCTTTTCAATCTGGTGCACCACCAATGAACCGTCCTTTTGTGCCCCCAGCACCGCCCATCCGCTGCCCTCCACCTGAACTGCAGCAGCTGAAAAAACTTTTTTTAGCCCTTCCAGAGATCCAAAATCTTTCTCTATCTGCGCCAAAAAATCACCCTCCGGCGCCCCGCCCGTCCCCGTAGGAGCCATATTTTCCCAAAACATCGTGTGAAAAAAATGACCCGACCCATGAAAGGCCACATCCTTGAGAGCGGATTTCAACGCCGAAAAATCACCCGATTCACGTGCCGACTTCACCCGAGCCTCCGCCCCATTCAGTCCATCCACATACCCCTTATGATGAAGATCATGATGCAGCTTCACCGTCGCCTCATCCATATGAGGCTCAAGAGCGTTGTAATCGTAGGGGAGGGGAGGGAGTGAATGAGACATAAACAAAACAAGGTAAAAAAATACAAGGCAAAATTAGATAACACCTTAAGTATAATACTTCTAATTGTTCGTTGAAAGAGATTGTTCTACTAAGTTCGGCAGTGCCAACAAAACCTAAAGATCTTTGATTTTGTTGGCACACCCCGAAACTCATTATTGGTAATCCTCTGGGAAGTGGGCCCGATTGTAAAGAGGCCCTAAAAAGAGCATATTTGCCACCAGAAAAGCCGCAATCGGGTCCGGTTTAAGCAACCAAATATTCCATGTCATCTCCAGGTAAAACAAGAGGACATAAAATAACAACATCATCCCAGTCCCAATCACGACATACACAGTGATACAAGCCATCCCAATTAGCATCTCAGGCGGGTGACGCGCCGTAAAGAAAGAGCGAAACATGCTTAGTGTTAACACTCCAGCAACAATCACTCCTACGCCCAAAATAATATCCATTATACTTTCTCCATACACAACAACCAGAAAGCTGTCCCAAAGCTTCATCTCCAGAAAAAGAATAGGAGCAAACACCATATAAACAATTGGCGCATTCTGGGAAATATTCCATTTAAGAAACGGGCTCATAGTTTTTTCCTTTCCACACGGTTTTTTTACCCAAACAATCTCTTTCAATTAAAGAATCAATAACAAGTAAAAGAGCTCAGTTCTTAAGAACCAACCCCATTGTTCAACACAAAAACAAAAAAGTCAAAAAGCTAAAGCACCACTAAAAAAAACAGCAGGTGAGGAAAGAATATGAATCATGAAGTATGTATACCAAGAGATAAATAATTACCTTTGATTTAACCCCGTGCTTCATGATTCATAATTCATGATTCAAGCTTATCGCCCTGCCAACCCTAAAGCTCAATCGGCCAACAACTCTCCGCACTCAGTCCACACTCATACCGATTATCCTTGTCGTGAAATCGATAAATCTCCAGCGGCCCAAAAGAAGTCGTACTCACCGGATCGGCCCCTTCTACTTTTCCGCCCCGATAATATACCGCCGTTCCGTCTTTTACCGTCCACAAATTCACTGATTTAATCGTCTGTGGGTCCGCCCCTTCGATTTTCTGAGTCACAAAATAAACCTGATCCTTGTCATAAGAATGCGCACTATTGAGAATCTGAAAACTATTTCGATCAATCCCCTTAATCACCTTTCCCTGAATATAAACCCGGTCTTTATCGGCCGCATAAGGATAAGAAAGCGCCCGAAAAGTAGACGGATCCGCCCCCGGAATCTCAAATTCGCCCTGCCCCAAAGAAATATCCTGCTCCGCTCGATAATAAACCCCTTCGTTTTTCACCTCATAAAGCTCTGATCGAGGATTAGAACAAGCCGTAAGAAAGAGGGGAATAAGCAAGACCGAAAGCAAAAATAAGCGGGAAAACATTGGAAAGGAGGTTAACACAAAGGGGAGTCTACAATCCCAAAAGGAGGATGCAAGAAGAACATCATTCTCAGGTATTAGGTAGTAGGTAGTACGTAGTAGGGAGCTTTTGTAGCTCTTGGCTTCCCTGATACCTACTACCTAATACCTGCTACCTTTTTAACGTCTGTCACCTACACCCCCACCTTCGATCGCACCAATCCATCAATCTCTTTGGCCAATTTCTTTTCTCCTCTCAAAAACTCTACCGCATTCTGTTTCCCCTGGCCCAACTTGATATCGCCATAAGAATAAAACGCACCGGCCTTTTTTATAATTTCCTGCTTCACCGCAATTTCCAGCAAATCCCCCATCTGTGAAATCCCCTCATTAAACATAATATCCACCTCTGCCGTCCGAAACGGAGGCGCTACTTTATTCTTCACAATCTTAATGCGTGCCACATTTCCACTCATTTCCTTAGCTTCGCCCACTCCCATCTCAATTTTTGGCCCCTTACGAACCTCCAGTCGAACCGAAGAATAAAACTTCAGGGCATTTCCTCCCGTCGTGGTTTCGGGATTTCCAAACATCACTCCAATCTTCATTCGAATCTGGTTGATAAAAATAATCGTCGTTCCCATCCGAGAAGCCACCGCCGTTAATTTTCGCAACGCTCGACTCATCAACCGGGCCTGGAGCCCCATGCTCTGATCACCCATTTCTCCTTCGATTTCAGCACGAGGGGTCAACGCCGCCACCGAATCTACCACAATCAGGTCTACTCCTCCCGATCGAATCAAAGCCTCCGCAATATCCAAGGCCTGTTCCCCAGAATCGGGCTGAGAAAGCAGCATTTCATCCACATTTACGCCTAATTTTCGCGCATAATCAGGATCCAGAGCATGCTCCGCATCAATGAAAGCAACCGTTCCCCCCACCTTCTGAAACTCCGCCACCGCGTGCAAACAAAGCGTGGTTTTCCCCGAACTCTCCGGTCCATACACCTCCACAATTCGTCCCTTGGGATACCCCCCCCCCAAGGCCAAATCGATTGAAATAGAACCGGAAGAAACCGTTTCAATATGAGCGTGTTCATGTTCTCCCATACGCATCACCGCGCCCTTTCCAAAACTCTTCTCAATCTGTGCCAAAGCAGCATCCAACGCGACCTTTCGAGCATCTTTTGTCATTTTTATAAAAAATTAAGGATATAAATGAGCCATCCCTTCCTCAACAAAGAGTGTCGAGAAAGAGACGTTTTTTTCGTCCTCAAAATACCGAATTCCCACCCCATCCCCAAATTTTTTTGGCTCAAAACTTCATGTAAATTTAAGAATCCATCTCTCAAATTCGACCAGAAACCAAACCCAGAAAAGGCTGGGGGATTTAAGGTTCTACTATGATTTTATTCCCCAAAAAACACTATATCTCCTCTTCGATCCTGAAGGGAGGTCCTTGTAAAATTCAAACCAAAATACCAATCCTAAACTCGATTCTCCGGTGGGAAAAAAGTTCTCATACCTCCATTAATTTGAAGAGGGGTCTGCCATCTATGATTCGAAATTTCCCCACTCTCATTTATTGAACTTCTCTCATTTTGATTAACACAAATAGTCGGAGGAATCCCTGGCTTAGTAAGGGACACAAACGCTGACGGACGTTCGTTTCGAGAAATGTACATAGGGTTTCCTGCCTGGAAAAAGCCATTAGTCTCCCTCGCAGTATATTGAGAATTCTCCCCCACATAATATCGAACTCCCTCCACCTCAACAAAAGGCAAAACTTCATTATGAATATACGTCGGCTCCATATCCTTTTCCATAACAGCTCGAGTTATCGTCTTAATAACCTCAACTGCACGCGCCTTAATCTGATCTCGAGCAGAGTGTAAACGCGCTAATTTTTCCTCAAGAGCCTGAATAAGGTCGGGATTTGCCTCCATAGCTCGAAATACCTGAACACACGTTTCCATCGTAGGAAGAGACATCTTATCAAGTCCAGGAAAAACAGCCTCTATTCCGTCCGACAATTGTTTCGTCGCATCAATTCGAAATTGAGGAGAAATCAAAGGTTTTGAAGCTGTCATTTGTAATATTTTAAGAATCACTCAATAAACTTTTACCAATATTAACAAATAAGTAAAGACAGGATTTGATTTTAAAATAATTCCATGCTAAAATCATAAGATTTAAAAACAAAAAATGTTCCAATCAACGTTCCAATCAACGCCCATCTCCAAAGCTCATGTTCCGCCAATTCATTCGGCATATGAAGACTTTGAAGTCCGAAAAATAAAGACCCCAAAGGCCAGTTCCTGGTCAAAAATGTCCAAAAACAAAAAAAACTTCATCCTCATTGAAGGCGCACTGGCCATCCTCTCTCTGATTATCATCTATTATGTGCACCTACAGCTGGGCGCTTTGAATCATGCGATGGTAAATGCCAATTTTTAGTAAGGGGCGCATGGCCATGCGCCTACAAAATAATTGTTTGTTGTTAACTGTTAATTGATCTAAAACCCCACCTGGTGTTCTTTGTCTAAATCCGAAAACTTCATCCGGCTCCGGTCAAAATACAAGCTAACTCGTCCCACCCCTCCGTTACGATGCTTGATCACATTAACCTCAAGTTCGTCTTTGGCCTCGGAGTCTTCGTTGTAGTAGTCGTCTCGGTAAAGCATCATCACCACATCCGCATCCTGCTCAATCGCTCCCGAATCACGAAGGTCGGAAAGAATCGGACGTTTATCCGGCCGTGATTCCACCGAACGCGAAAGCTGAGAAAGCGCAATCACCGGTATATGAAGTTCACGAGCCAGCGACTTGAGGCCTCGGGAAATATCCGAAATTTCCTGCACTCGATTGGTCGAAACCCCACTTCCTCCAGACGCACTCATCAGCTGCAAATAATCAATCACCAGCATATCCAATCCCGATTCCATCTGCAGCCTTCGAGCCTTGGATCGAAGCTCCACAATGGAGCTTCCCATCGAATCATCAATATAAATCGGCGCGCTTGAGAGCTGGTCCATAACCGGCCCCATTCGATCAAAATCCTGATCTTCGAGTTTTCCCTTATGCAGTTTCCACGAATCCACCTCCAAAAGAGAACAAAACATTCTTTCCACGAGCTGCTCTTTCGACATTTCGAGCGAAATAACCCCCACTCTTTTTCCACTCTGTATCGCCGCATTCTGAGCAATGGCCAGCGAAAGCGCCGTCTTTCCCATCGAAGGCCGAGCCGCCACCACCACCATATCCGAAGGATTAAATCCTCCATTAAGCTTCGCATCCAGGTCTCGATAAGACGTACTGATTCTATCGGCGGTAACCAGCTCTGGGTTGTCGTGAATCTCACAAAACTTTTTGTATCGCTCCTCCAAAATATCTCGAACGGGTACAAACCGGTCCTTTACAAAGACCTGAGAAATCGCAAACACTCGTTTTTCCGCTTCTTCCAACAAATCCTCAACCTTTCGCTCAGAATCATACCCCAAACCCATAATTTCATTCCCCGCCTTGATCAACTTCCGCAACGTAGAAGTATGCTTCACCAACTGGGCATACTGAAAAATATGCGTTGAAACCGGTACTTCATTCTGTAGTTCGGCCAAATACTCCGGTCCTCCAACCGTTTCCAAACGACCAATTGACTGAAGCTTGGTCGAAACCGTCACCAAATCGACCGGCTCAGAAGACGAAAAAAGGTCCAGCGTGGCTTCATAAATAAAACGATGATGATCATGATAAAAATCCGTTGGTTCCAAAAAATCCGAGATCTTTAAGATCGCATCTTTATCCAGCAAAATAGAACCCAAAACCGCCCGCTCCGCTTCGGGAGCCGTGGGGGTCATACGTCCTACCGGGGGCTTTTGTTCATCCATATCTATTTCAATAACTTTAAAAGGGAGCAGATATAAGGAAGCAAGTATTAGGGGGAAGAATTTCCCCAAACACACTCCCCCCCAGAAAAGAAAAAACCCTCCCCCCCAAGAGCTATTTCATTTTTATTATCTCCCCCCTACTACCTAATACTTACTACCTAATACCATCTAAACGATCTCCTGATCTATTCCCATTTCTGGAAAGGATTGAATCGCTGGTATTTTCGACTAGAAGGTTGTTTTTGTTTGTCTGGAGCCGTAGGACGCTTCCAGGGCATCAACGATCGTTGCAGGTCTCGAGTAGCGCTAATCGCTCGACCGGCCGCTCGATTACTTCTTCGCAGAGGAAATCGGTTAATCTTGTGCTGAGACCCCAAAATCACACCTGATTTCATGGCATCAGTTCCACCCGTTCCTCCATCTACATAATAATCAATCGCTCGAGCTCGAAAAGTCTGTTTGTGGTTTACTCGTTCATAAGCAGGACGTGAAGATCGTCGGTATAGACCGTAAAATGGAACATTTCGAAGTCGTCCACTTCGATTCATTCGAGTGGATCGACTAGTCACATTTCGGTCGGCACGACTCTGGTTGTGATGTCTTTTTAGCTGATTTTGATCCTCAAAAGACGCTCTCCGTCGTTTGGGATTAATGTAATTCTGATATCTCTGCCACATGGCATTGCTGTATTTTTCCTTCGTTTTTTTCTGAACCAAAGGCGCCAAAGGATCTCGAACCTTACCTCCGTCTCGAGACTCACTATAAGCGCTCACGTCGGATACCAAAACAAATGCCCCCAGAACAAAAACGAAAGAAAACAGCTTCTTCATTGCAGAATGATTAGATCAGCAGCGATTCTATTTTAGCCATTGAATATTGCAAGTCTTTTTGAAGCCAAACCTGAAAAGTCTGTTTTTACTTGAAGAAAGGAGGGATTAGAAGTATGAACAGAAGGAATAAGGGACAAGGCCACAGATATCTTGGAAAAATAAAAACTCTTTGTTCTCTCCTCATTACTCAAAACGCTCATATCAGCCAAACCTCATGGATCTCACCTTCCTCGACCTCGAAACCACCGGCTTAGAAGCCAAAAAAGATTCCATTATCGAAATCTCTTTTATTCGGTACATAGACGAAAAAGAAGTCGCCCGAGTTGATGAAATCATCATCCCAACCAAAACCCCTCTAACCCCCTTTGTGACCAACCTCACCGGAATTACCGAGCAAGACATCGAAAAAGAGGGGAAAAACTTCACCGATCTACAGTCCGAAATCATCAAAAAAATCGGCGACTCAACCATCGTGGGACACAACATTGATTTTGATATCAATTTTCTGATCGAAAACGGAATCCCGCTGGAAAAAAATGAACGAATCGACACTCACGAAGTCGCCCGAATCGTCCTTCCCGGAGAAACCAGCTTTGCACTAGAAGTCCTCTCTCAAAAATATGGGTTCGTTCACGAAGACGCTCACCGAGCGATGTCAGATGTAGAAGCCTGCCGAGATTTATTTGGGCTTCTGACCGAAAAAATCAACACCCTCCCCAAAAAATATCTCACTCAAATTCGTCCTTTTCTCGAATCTAAAACGCAGTGGCACGCCAAAAATCTTTTTCTCGCCAGTCCAGGATCTGACACCATCCCAAAAACCGAAAATACCAAACAAGAATTTACCCCCGAAACCATCCCCGAAAAAACCAAAGAATTTATAGCCGGACTCACCCCAGAGCAAAGCGGCCTCCTTCGCATCGGAAACAATGCCCAAAGTGCCAACTTCACCAAGTCTATGGCCCACTCCTCCGGTCGCCCCACCTGCATCATCACCCCCAAACTCTATTACTTCCAAGACGGTTCTATTTTCCCCACCCCACAAGTTATCTTCGACCCGCACCGACTCAGCGAATTTTTAGACAAAAGAAAAACCTGCTCCAACGAAGAAACCACCTTCTACCTCAAATGTGCCTACCGACATTTCTTGGGATTCCGAGGCCTGACGTATTTTGACCTCTTCTTTATGGAGAAAAAATACTGGAACGAAGTCTGCCTCACCGAAGAAACCCATCCCCTCTACAAAGAAATCTGCGAAGAACGAGCCAAGCAACCAGTAATCGTTTGTAGCCCCCAAGCTTTCTTGGACTACAAACACCTCGATATTTTTGCCGATCGATGCTGTATTTTTGACGAAGCAGAACAATTTGCCCGTACGCTTCTGGAATACCCCACCAAAACCATATCTCTGCAGTCTTTCCTGGAACACAACGATGAAACCATCGCTACCAAAACCCTTTTTACAATTAAAAATCTCTGCAAAGAGCTCATCGAAGAAAAACTCGAACACACCATCACGCCTTTCCCCGAAAGAGTACTCCTCAATCCCCAAGACGCCTACCCCCACCTAGCCGAACAACTCCAACAAATCGATCCCAAAAACGAAGCCCTCAAAACCGCCGCCGAAGTTATCTCCACGCCCAACGATCAATTAGCTCGATGGCTCATCTATTATCCCGAAAGTGGAAATCTGACCTTTAATACCTGGAACCCCCGAGAATGGAAAGAGCTCAAGAGTTCGCTCAATATCTTCCCCAAACTCTGGCTTCATCGACACAAAACTGATCCAGAAACCGATTTGTTTTTCAAGCTCTTCCTCGCCCAACAAGACCTCACGCCGCATCACGTCGCCGAACTTTTCACCCCAAGAAAGATTCGAGTCCCCAAAGACATCGTGTCGGCCTCGAGCCCAGAATACAACACCTGCTGCAACGAAAAAATACTCGAACACTGCTCCCTCTGTCCGCCTGAAAAATCCATGGCGATCAATTTTTCAAGCGGTGAAACCCTCAAAAAATCCTACATCTACATGGGAGAAAAAGGATCAATAAAAAACCATACCTGCCTGGGAGAAAGAGTCTCGGGAGGGGACGGAAAATTTCTGGAAAAATTTAAAGAAGCTCAATCGGTCTGTTTTTTTCATCAAAGATTCTGCCATCCCGATCTCGAGACCAAAGACTACCACCAGATCATCGTCCAAAAATACGCCTTCTTGCCCCCATCCCCCCTCCAAAAATCACTGGAAAAACTCCTCAAGTCTATGGACATCAACTTTTTCGGCGCCTGGATTATGCCTCAAGTAGCGGCCAACCTCGCCCGGACCATCGGCACCTTCCCCTCCGCCGAAGAAATTATCTTCCTCGATCCTCGAGAAAACACCCGATGGGGAAAACAGGTGCTAAAGATGGCGGTGTAGATGAGTTAAGAGTAGAGAACAAAAAACAAAGAGTGAAAAACGAATTATTCTTCCAATCCCTACTCTCTACTCTTTACTCTTTACTCTTTATTCTTCACTCGCCTAAAGGTAATCCGTAAAAAGCCTTCCCTCCAAATGATCAAACTCGTGCAAAAAAATTCGGGCATCCCAGCCCTCCAATCTTTTTTCTGACTCAGCTCCTTTCACATTTTTCCACCGCACCTTAACCTTTGCCGGACGCCGAACTTTTCCAAACTTCCCCGGAACACTCAAACATCCTTCCTCCATCACCACCGTCTCTTTGGATACCTCCACAATTTCAGGATTCACCATCACCAACACTTTGGCATTGTTTCGACTTTTGATATTCATCGTCACCAAAATCACCCGAGCATCGACCCCAATCTGATTGGCCGCCAATCCAATACCTGTGACCTGTGTCTCGGGATCCTCTTCGAGCATGGTTTCTTTCATATTCTCAACCAAAGATTCCAACGCCCCATCAAAGGACTCAACGGCTTTCGCCTTGGTGCGCAAAATAGGGTTTTCGTTGCCGGTCTGAATGTCGCAGATCATTGACTAATTTTTAACATATTCTCTAGGTATTTTCAAATTTGCTTCTCCCGACTATTATGCCTCCAAAAAACTCCTAAAAAAATGATTTCAATCCCCCCCGCCCTCGACGGCCTCATCATCACCAAGCCCGAAAACATCTACCATCGCACCGGATTCAAAGGCTCCTTTGGTCTTTTTATTCAGCCTCAAAAAGGAAAGGGGATTCTATGCACCGACGGACGATACGCAGAAAAAGCCAAAGCACTGGCAAATAAAAATAATTTTCGATTTCAACTCGTCGACCAGCACTTCAAAAAAAAATTCGGGAAAAAAATAACGGGCACCTTCGGAGTAGAGGACTCGGCTTCACTAGCAAAGTTTAGCTGGCTGAAAAAAACTTTTCCCTCCGCCCGATTCCGAACCCAGAAATACACCATCGAACACCTCCGTCGCACCAAAACACCCCAAGAAATTCAGCTCATTTCCAAAGCCCAAAACCACATCGACAAAATCCTTGTTCCCTTTTTCAAGGCCAACGCTAAATCCGGGGTAACCGAACAAGAACTCGTCTTCAAGTTCGAACATCTGATCCGAAACAACGGGGAATTCGAGATTGCTTTTCCCACCATTGTCGCCTTCGGTCCCAACTCGGCCATTCCCCATCACGAACCCAACGAAACAAAGCTAAGGCCCCACACCCCCATCTTGATCGACTGCGGCGCCAAATATAAGGGCTACCACTCTGACATCACACGAATGTTCTTTTTTGGAAATCCCACCCCAGAGTTTCAAAATCAATACCTCCATCTGCTCTCGGCCCAAACCAAAACGCTAGCAAAGTATAAAGCCGCCCAAAAAACCAAAGCCCTCGATCAGTACTGCCGAAAACAACTAGGAAAAGATGAAAAATATTTCACCCACGGCCTGGGGCACGGAGTGGGGCTCGAAATTCACGAACTCCCCAGCCTCTCAAGCCAGGGAAAAAATTATACCCTCACAAAAAACGACGTCGTCACCTGTGAACCCGGGCTCTATTATCCGGGGAAATATGGAATGCGAATTGAAGATTTGGTTGTGGTAAAAGAGGACGGAGCAACGGTGTTGTCGCAAACTGAAAAAGAACTAATCATCATATAGTCCCCCTCCACTCCTTGTTCACAAGTTCAAAAGCTCAAAAGTTCTAATTGCTCAGCGCCAACATCAACTGTTTCTTGGTCTCTTCCAGAGAAAACTGCTGCTGCACAAATTCTCTCGCTCGAGAAGTAAAGACATCCATTTTTTCTGGTCGATCCACAAAAAAAGTCAGTCGCTCATACAGAGCCTGAGTGCTGTTTTGATCCACCAAAAGCGGCATGGTTTTGAGGTCCAAAAACTTGGCATACTGGTTCAAAATTTCTCGCGGCCCCGTATGGTCAAACGCCAACACCAACTTTCCCAAAGCCAGTCCTTCAATCGCTACTCGACCAAAGGTTTCGGCCTCTGTCGGCAAAAATAAACACACATCCGCCTTTTCTATTTCCTCAAATGGAGAATCCACTTCCGATACAAAAGTTACATTCGAAAGATTACGAGTGCGCACATAATCCTGAATCTGGCGCTCGTACTCCATAGTCCTTTCATCTTCCTTCACCCCACTCCCCACAATCCGAAACTTCACCCGCGGATACTTCATCTCCATTTTTTCCGCCACCTCCACCGCATACTGCTGCCCCTTACGTGGATCAATCCGCGAAAGCACCAAAACGCTTCTAATTTCTTTTGGAGGACTTGCGTCCATCAAAGGCTCAAAATCAATACCGTTCTCAACAATTAAGATCTTGTCATAATCGGCTTTGTTAATAGTTCGACGGAGCGTATTACGCATCGGCACCGAATTGGCAATTAACACATCTGCCTCTCGAGCAATCCAGCGCACCAAAAACTTCGGAACGGTAAAATCATGAAACATCACCACCCATTTCCCTCGCGTAAAGAAAAACCATTTACTCAAAAGCAGCACAAAGTGAGTCCGGGGAGTATTAGTAAAAAAACGTCGTTTCTTATATTTACGAGCCAATTTCCACAGCGCACCAGCCGCCAAAAACAATCGAAACGCCGCCCACAGTTTGTAAAAGATATTCCCCCGAACCGAAGGAAACACAAACTCTTCCACCGGAAACTTATTTTCCAATCCGGCCCGATAAGCCTCATGAACCGCCCCAACCAACACCACATTCAATCCACGACGATCCATCCCGTCCAAGGAATGCAAAAAATCCAGGCTAAACCGTTCGGCTCCACCCAGGAATTCCCCCTGTTCCAAAAACAAAGTCGTGGTTTTGTTCGTCGTCATATCGAGGGCATTGTATATCCGGCCCCACCCGAAACCAAGGATAAAAAAGTTCCATCACCGATAATGGTTATTTGTTTATACTGTCTGTGATTAACTCTCGACCATGTCCTATAAAATTGCGGTCCTCTTTATCACCCTCATCGGCCTTTTTCCCGAACTAGCTGAAGGCACCAAAGACCTCTTCACCAACAAAGACGTGCCTGTCCCCCTGCGAGGTTCAAGTCTCTGGGGGCAAAACACCGATTCTGCCCTGGCTTCAATACTGAGTTTTGTCTTCCTCTTTTGTACGCTCATCTGCCTGGGATGCACTCTTTTTATCGGTGGATTTGGACTGATAATGGTGTTTAACGAATCCACCAAAACTCGTGGACAAGAACTACTGAACACCAGCTTTTATTTTTTGGTCGGATTTGCAGTGAGTCTAATTCTGTATTGGTTGGTTAGTTGATGACTTCTTTATCCCAAGGAACAAAAGATCTTGCCTCTCTACAAAAACCAATTCCACACGGCAAATAAGGGACTATTAATTGTTCACTCCCGACAGTATAATTCTCTCGATGAAAATATATCTTTTGGGACTTTTTCTCGCTCTGGGAATCGGAACATCCACCGCTCTCATCGCCGCCCAAACCAACGACACCGATGGCGACCTTATTCCCGACAGCTCAGATCGTTGTCCCCAAATCCCTTCCAACAACAATGCCAGCGGCTGCCCTGTTTTCACACTCACTCCACCAAATCAAGATTCGAACGGCATAACCGTTATCAATCTGGGCACTCGCCCCGACCTCGCGGTTCAGCTCCAACCCGAAATTGCCCCAGGAGACATTTTTTACGCCACCATCAAAAACCTCAAAACCGGGGAAATCTATCACCGCAGTAATCCAATTGTGGCGCATTAATTTACGAAGCAAAAACCTTGTCACGAACAAAGAGTGAAACACTCACATATCCAGCTTTATGAGCCCTTTTCTCAACCTCTAGTTTTTCCTCTAGACAAACGATCCAGTTCTAAAGGTTCTTTAATAAAACCCACAAAAAAAAGAGCCCCCTTCGGAGCTCTTCATAATTTTTGCTTGTTGTGAACGAATATTACGTTTCCGCTCTCGCTCCGCCTCCAAGATTCGTAAGCGTATTAACCAGAGCAAAGGAGAGAAGCACCACAATGATTCCAATAGCGGCATACATTAAAATCTTCTTCGCTGATTCCACCTTTTGGTCGTCTCCCGCAGAAGTCATATAGAGATAACCTCCGTAGATGATCATGGCCGTGGCCAAGATTCCCAAAAAGAAAAGGAAGAAGTTGATCACGGTCAATACAGCCGACCGAGCTGATCCACCCCAAACCGTACTCCCAGCAATAACAGATGGATTATCCGCATCATCATTCAGACCAGCATTTGCCGCCAAACTGACGTCTACACCAAAGAGCCCGAAGGCCAAAACTAAACCGAGAACGGGGGCTAAGTAACGATTCATAGTAATAATTTACTTTTATTTTTTACTATTACAGGCTAAATATACCTATAACTACGGACGCCATTCTCGCGAAAAAAGACACAGAAGGCAAATTTTTTTAATAGAAACCCAAAACCAAGTTTGCTCCCTAAAAACTGAATCATTTACAAACCCCAAACAAATATTTTAGCATCTGTTTGTTAATAACCAATAGCTAATTTTTTACATTCACTGTTTACTGTTTGTTGTTTACTATTAACTACTAATGTCCCTTTTCCTCCCTCTAAAGTCGGCAATCCGAACCACCAAAGCCCATCTCACCAAGCTGGAGAAACTCAACCTCAGCCAGGTTCAACACCTGCTCGAATTTTTTCCCCGAAAAATAGAATCCACCGAAGTAACCGCCAACTATGCTCACCTCCGATTGGGCGAAAAAAATACGCTCTACGGAACGCTCGTTGATTTTCGAAAAGAAAAAACCCCTCGCGGACGCACCCTCGGGAAAGCCTCTCTCATTTTAGCCGATCGTTCTAGCGTCGAAGCAGTTTGGTTTTCTATTCCCTACGTACTCAAAAACCTTCGCGAAGAATCACGTGTTTTTTTGGTGGGAAAAGTCGACCAAAAATACGGCGTCATCCAGATCTCCAATCCCGAGGTTCACCTCCAAAAGGGTGTTCACGTCGACACCCTCCGCGCCATCTACCCAGAATCTCCCCCCATCACCTCCAAATGGATGCGCGAAAAAGTCACCCCACTCTTGGTTTTTGCCAAAGATTTTCCCGAAATCATCCCCCCCCATATTTGTCAGAACGAAAGTCTGATGAACAAAGCCGCCGCCATAAAGGCCATCCACACGCCCACTTCCGCCGACGAATGGGAAGAAGCCCGAAGAAGGCTCGCCTTCGAAGAAATATTCGAACTACAAACCCGAGTAATTCAAAAAAAAATCCAACGCGAAAGAGAACAGGAAAACACATTCCCGGTTGAATACTGTGTTGAGACCATAAAAAACGACCTCTCCGCCCTGCCCTTCGAACTCACTACGGCTCAAAAAAAGTGTCTCCACCACATCTGTACCGACATGACTCAGTCTCGTCCCATGCACCGACTCATGCAGGGAGACGTAGGAAGCGGAAAAACTATTGTCTCATTTTTGGCAGCGCTACAAACAGCCCGATCTGGACACCAGGTGGCCATCTTAGCGCCCACCGAAATCTTGGCCACCCAACACTTTTCCGGAGCGCTCAAGTTTTTTCCCCCAGAATACGGATTACAACTCCTGACCGGATCCGTCACCGCCAAAAAAAAGAAAGAAATCAAAGAGCAGCTCCGCACCGGAACCACTCGGATACTCATCGGCACCCACGCCATCCTGACCGAAGACACCATCTTTAAAAACCTCGGCCTAGTCGTCATCGACGAACAACACCGATTTGGCGTTCACCAACGCTCTCTCCTAGCCGAAAACAACGCTCACATCCTGGCCATGACCGCCACCCCCATACCTCGAACCATGGCTCTGACCATCTACGGCGATCAAGATCTGTGCGTCATAAACGAACTTCCCCCCGGGCGAATCCCCATCATTACCCGCGTTATCGGGGACCCAAAGACTCAAACCCTGTGCTACCGATTTATCGACGATCAGATCAAAAAAGGGTACCAGATATTCTGGATCTGCCCCCTAATTGATGAATCAGACACCATCGAGGCCAAAAACGTAAAAGCCGAATACGACAACATCGCCAACAATCTCTTTCCCTCCCATCGAGTTCAGTTTTTGCACGGGAAAATGAAACCAAGCGAAAAAAACGAAATCATGGAAGCCTTCAAAAACCACGAATTCGATATTCTCGTTTCAACCTCGGTCATCGAAGTAGGCGTCGACATCCCCAATGCCACCGTAATGGTAATTGAAAACTCCGAAAGATTCGGCCTGGCCCAACTGCACCAGTTTCGAGGCAGAATCGGCCGAAACGACGTGCAGAGCTACTGTTTTCTCATGGTAGGAAAAACCGAAGACAAACACAAAGAACGCCTCAAGGCCATGGAAAAATCCAACGACGGAATGTATTTGTCCGAAGTCGATCTCAAACTGCGCGGTAGCGGGGAAGTCTACGGCACCCGTCAAAGTGGTCTTCCGGATTTTAAATGTGCAGATCTGAGCGATGTAGAAACCCTTTCCCGCGCTCGAGACTGGGCCACTGAAATCCTCAAAGAAGACATCGAACTACGAAACTATCCCGAATTACGAAAACGAATTGAGGAAGAAGAGGTATATTTTTAGATATGGTTGTCAGGCCCGAAAAGCAAATCGCTCTCCGGACCTGTATGTTTTATCCTGCCGCCCCCAGTCGAAACCGAGTCTCGGCCCATTTCCAGCACAAGAAAAGTGCCGACACCCCCGCCCAAAGCGTAAGTGTGATCTGAAAGACCGAGAAATAACTCTCCCCCTCCGACCAAAGAGTCACCATCCCTCCCAAAAAGACAAAAGCCTTATATCCAGGGGAAAAATAGGTTTTGGAGAGGATCATAAAATGGAAGCCCCAAAACATCACAAAGGAGGTTCCTATAGCCATAAAGGCATAAAAAACCTCGTCCGACCATCCACGGTAGGGCTGTGGGGCAAGAAGCATCCAATAAAAAAGCTGAAGACCGTTTACCGCCATCAAGACCCAGAGTACATATTTCATCGCCTTACTCCCTCTAGTAAAACAGGCAGGATATCCATTTTCGACCCTCTTAATGAGTCAAAAAACTGGATATCCATTTAATTCAACATCAATTAAGACCAAAAACAGAGCAATACCTGTTTTAAAAGTAATATAAAAGATCCAAATTTGCCCCCCTATTCGCTTAAGGCTTTCTCAAATCTCTGCCTATAGTCCTCATCTGCCTTAAGGGCCAAAGGACGAAGCAGCTCCAATTCATGAAGCATTGTATCGGCCCAAACCCCCTGCAAAGCGGCTTCTTCCGTTTTCTTCCGAGCATTTTCCAATCGCATCATAGCCACCCCCATTCCATCATGAATATCTCTACGAAGCCAAGTAAGAGCCTCCTGAGCCACCAAACTATAAACCGGAACTCGAAGCGCTTCGAGTTCAGATCTCAACGGAGCATGTAACTGATTAACCTGTTCCTGAAGAAGAATAAAAAAGTCGTGCGACTCAGACTTAAGGTTTTTCTCAAGTTTTAAAAACAATTCCAAGGCCAGGGTCGCACGGCCTTCTTTAATATAACTACAAGTAAGAGCCAACCCCTCTCTGATCTGCTCCTCCGTCCATCGCGCTCTCGGTTCTTCTAAAAGAAATTCACCTTCTTCAACAACTAATCTTTCCTCAGCAGAATAACTAAATAACCCCGCCGCCCCACGAAACGAAGAATCCGTAACTATCTGCTCCATAAAAATTTAATCTTAAAAAATCAAGTTAAAAACAAAATAAACAATTAAGCAAAAAAGTCAAGAAAACACTTGATACACAATAAAATAAATGGTATAATAACCCTCAAACTTTCAAAAAAATCACCAATAAACACAAATTAAAGATGTTTCAAGCACTCTGTAAAAAACTCGGAATTTCTATCAGCGAGCGACGGCGCGTAGCCATCTCGTGGACTCTCCGACTGTTGTATCAAGTAGGTTTTGTTGTCTCCTGGACAATTATAACCTCCCTATTTGTAGAGAAGTTTGGAATCGAAAACATCCTTTATCTATTTGGGATTGACGCTTTATTGTTTCTTTCTGGGTCAATTTTGGTCAGCCACCTTATAAAGAGAGTCAAAAAAAGATCCATTGTGCAAATGCTAATGGTCTTCCTGACCATGATTTTCATTGGTTGGGCCCTAACCTACGACAAAAGCCAGATCGAGTTCTTTATTCTGGCCATTATGGCGAAAGACCTGTTCTTCGCCCGAATAAACATGTCTCTTATCCGACAAACCGAAGAGCTCTTTTCGCCTTCTGAGGCCAAAAAAGTTATCCCAATCATCGATTCGGCCATCACGATCGGAACCATTGCTGGAGCCTTTACCATGCTGCAAATGCTGACCATTCTTCCGGAAAAGTCAGCGCTCATTATCTGGGCTTTTGCCGCTTGTGGAATCGCCGTTATCACGGTCTTGCTTCCCACCCTGGTTCGAGAACTCCCCAGATTTAAAGAAGAAATAGTGCCAACTCCCGAAGGGGAAAAGCAAGAAAACGAAATCGTCACCGCCTGGAAAAGAATCAAAGCTCGACCATTTCTGAAAAACCTTATGTTTATGGTGATTTTTCAGACCATTTTGTTCACCTTTATCGAGGTAGAATTTACCCGAGAAATCCATCACGAAATCGTTGAACATCAACTTCACAAAAATGACACCCATACGGTTGTTCAGGGACACCATCTTCAGGCCTCAATTCTTGATTCGGCCAAAGAAAAAGTAATGGAATTGTCTCATAAAGCCGAAGAAGGTGTTCAACATCTTTCCAGCAAGCTCCTGGCTCATGAAAAACTCGCTCATGATTTGGGGATGTTTCACCTTATCTTCGGGCTGATCGCGCTGTTTGTTGAATTAATGATCTCTTCAAAAATCCTTACCCGATTTGGAGTGGTTGGATCTATAATTACCTTCTTTTCTCTGATGGTATGTGCCGTACTGGCGCTTGTATTCCGATTTGGAGACATTCGATATCTTCAGGGAATCATGCACGGATTTCATTCTATTGGCGCTTCGGCCTATCACATGATGTTTTATTCACTCTTCTCTCACCGAAGAGAAAGTGTTCGACTCTTCTTCGAAGGAGTGCTTACCCCCATTAGTGTAATTGTCTCACTTGGAATACTTTTTATTCTTCCTCATGAATTTATAATCCCCGCTATGTTAGTGGTCGGGGCCGGGGCCTTAGGAGTGAGTATCTATATGAAAAACAACTACACCACCAACTCGGTAGAAAACATGCAGGCCGAACATGGAATCGGAGAAAAACTTCACCACATCGAAATTCTCGCCCAAAGAGGACACAAAGATGCCGCCCTCCACCTGGCTCAAGAACTAAAAAACAAAGAAAACCACCCCATTATTCGAGAAAAGATTATCGCCTCGATTACTCAAATCAACGACCCCCAAGTAGTAGCCGTCTACTCTGAAATTCTAAACGATGAAGACGAATGTACTTCTACCAAGTCCGATGTTTTGAATTCGCTCGCAAAAATAAACAGCCTCAAAGGATACTGGGAAGAACACGCTTTTTCTCAGCATCATCTTCTCGAGTCTCTCGATCGACTGTTTACCAAAACTCAGGAATCTTATCTGAAGAAGCTGATTGTTATGAACATCTTTCAGCATCTTCCCGCCCACAAGGTAGTTCCTTTCTTTCTCAGAGAAATCGAAAACACCGACGACGAACTCCTTCAGGCCATTTTCCTTCGATCTTGTACCGTCTTTGATGATCCGGCCCTAAACATCTACATCACCCCCTTCCTCGAAAGCGAAAACAGTCGACTCAAAGGAGCTGCCATCATCCCACTCTGGAAATACAAAGACAAAAAAGAACTGCGAAAAATCATTCTGCAGCTATTGGCTGAAGAGAACGAAGAAGCCGTCATTTCTGGAATTTACTCGATCGGAGAAGTCCGAGACACAAAAATGACCCGATTTGTCGAAAAATTCCTCGACCACGAATCCGAGCTGATCCGACTGCACGCCCTTATTGCCCTGGCAAAACTCGGCAACAAAGAATCTATTCCCGGGCTCCTGGAAATCATTCTTGGTGACAACCACCAGCTGGCCAACATCGCCTACCACATGCTAAACCGAGTCCCCAAAGAAGTCCAAGACTTTATGCAAAGAGAAATCTCTCAAGAAGTAGCCAAAAGAGTCTTTGCCATCCTTCGCCCCAGAAAAATCAAAAAAGCCGAACAGCTTTCTCAGCTTCCAGAAGAACTGATTGAAAAACTAAAACACTACTACCGAATCGCGAAGAGATTTGATGATATTGCGATTATCGAAAGAACGGTAGTATTAGGGTAGAGGAAAATATAGAATTTGGAATAAAGAATAAGGAATTAGGAATCAGGGAATGTTTTAAATGACTTCAGTATTCACCTCTTGGAGTCCCTCATTCTTTATTCTTACTTCCTTCTTCCCCCTTATTACGTCTGATACAATCTAAAAATAATTCCCCGGGTTCACCTTTCGCCCCCTGATATGCAGCTCAAAATGTAGGTGGATCCCCGTCGGTCCCCACACGTTTCCGGTGTTCCCCATCAACGCAATAAGCTCTCCTGCTTTTACCCGGTCACCCACTTCAGTTTTTAAAACATTATTGTGGGCATAGAGGGTCTCGACGCCATTCCCATGATCAACCACAATGTACTTTCCAAATCCGTAATTCCATCCATGCTCGGCTTTGGTGACTAATCCATCAGCCGCTGCATAAATAGGAGAATTTAATTTGTTAGCGATATCAATCGCATAGTGTCCTCGATGAAACCCCTGAGTCAGAACCCCTCGAGTAGGACGCCGGAGTCGATATCCAATCGCCCCCAAATACGATCCACGACCCGCCAAGGTTGGTTTTTGAGGAATAAACTTTTTGGTCGCCCCTGGCAAAAAAAGCTCCTGCCCAATCTTGAGCGAACGAATATTGGTTCCCTCATTAAACGCCATCACCTGAGTATTATCCACCCCATGAGCCTTGGCCACCTCGCCCAACGTGTCTCCCGCCTGAATCTTATAAAACACCCCATCTACAGGTGGAACTTTTAGCTTCTTCCCCACATGAAGCGCCTCTTTGACCGTCAAATTATTCGCCCAAAGCAGCGTAGACACTTTGAGCCCAAACTTATGCGCCACCCGAGAAATCGTATCCCCCGAACGCACTACGTACAAAATAGATTCATCTCTGTCTCTCCGTTGAAGCTTCCGAACCAAATTCCCCTCATCATCTTCCACCAAAACCTCACGCAATCCAGCCGTATTCACCCCTACATTGTTGTGCAAAAACCCCGATTCCACAATCTGATACTCCTCTCGCACCCCCGTCACCACCTCTTCTCCAAAACGCTCCCCATACATAAACAACTGAGGAGGCCGAAAACTCATCACAAAAAACAGCAAAAACCCCAAACTCAAAGCCTGAAACCCGAACCGTGAATCCAAGGGGTTAAGGAGAAATCGAATCAGTCGAAAAGAAAAGATTGAGGCCATTAGAAAGCGATTGTACAAAGAAGAAGCGCACGGTCAAACAGGGATCTGTAGGGGCGCATGGCCATGCCCCCCTACGTGCCCAACTTTTCTCGCACCTCCTTCGCCGAATCCAACCGATCTTTTTTCACTCGATCGGTCTTCAACAAATCCATAAACGTCTGAAAATCCCGTTTCATGATATCCTCCGAAGGCACTTCGGGGTACATGTTTTCCTGTGTCATTTCCCAGGCAATCAACTTCGTCGCATCTTCTGAAGACAGTTCCTTTCCCTCAATTTTCTGTTCCAAAATCCGACGTGGTCCTTCTTCGTGCACAAAATCCAAAATAACCGGCTTGAGTTTGCCCCCAAAAAAGTCCCAATAGGCCGACAAAAATCCCACAAAGCACATCTGCCGCGAGAATTTCTCGGGAGCCGAAGGCTTCACATATTTCGGTTTGGGTTTGGTGATCTGAGACTTAAATCGAGCAAATTCCGCCTTAATAATATCAGGCGCTCGATTGGTCCGCTCAGCAATTTCATTCAAATAATGTTCCACTTCCAAAGGCCGCTCTACGAGATGCAAAAACGTAAAAAAATGATCCAAAAATTTTTTTTCCCCTTCCAACGTGCCGTTTAAAAACTTCTTTCCATACCCCTCCATCAAAACCTGCAACGCCCCCTTTGCATTGGTTATCGAATCGGCCAAAGCGCTCGCATCTTTCCGCACGAGTTCATCAAAATCTTTTCCGCCCGAAATCTGAACGATAAAAGGATTTAATTGCGCCGAAAGACACATCTCAACCGATCGAAGCGTGGCCTTTTTTCCCGCCTCATCCGAATCAAACGCCAGATAGATGTTTTTTGTCAGACGTTTCAACAAACGTAAATGATCTTCGGTCAAAGCCGTTCCACAAGTCGCTGCTGTATAACAAAAACCCGCCTGATGGGCGGCAATCACATCAAAATATCCCTCCACAAGCACGGCCTTATCCGCCTCGAGAATCGGTTTTCGAGCCTGATCCAGCCCATACAGGGTAGAAGACTTGTGATACACCGGATTTTCAGGGGAGTTTACATATTTCGCTACTTTTTTGGCCCCGCTCAAATCTCGCCCCCCAAAGGCAATAATCTCTCCTCGCGAATCACAGATTGGAATCATCAACCGCCCAAAAAAACGATCGCGCATTTTCTTGTCTCCAAATTCACGCTCAAAAGCTACCCCCGATTGAGAAATCGACTGCTGCGTATAGCCCTTCCCCAACAAATACTTTGTTAACCCGTCTTCGGCCGCCCCCCCAAAACCCAATCGCCATTTTTTTATCACCTCAGGAGAAAGTTCTCTTGTTTTCAAGTACTTTTCGGCCACGGAACCTACCAACTGCTCCTCAAAAAAAACACAGGCCCCCTCATGCAGCGCAAACAAATCTTGTTTTTTGGCTCGGCTGGGTCCTGACCGTGCCCCTTTTGATTTCTGTTCTTTGGGAATCTCCACTCCCACAATATCAGCCAAAAGCTCCACCGCCTCCTGAAAATTTACATTCTCTGCCTTCTCCAAAAAAGAAATCACATCCCCCCCTTCCGAAGCCCCAAAGTCATACCACACCTGTTTATCCGGACTAATCGAAAAACTCGGCGTCCGTTCATTTCGAAAAGGACTCCGCGCCATAAAATTTTTCCCCCGCTTTTTCACCTCGGTATAGCGTTTGATTACTTCAACAATATCAGATTGAGACTTGAGGTCTTCGAGAAAACGATCGTCCATTCTTTTTGGGTTAACAATAATTCAAACTGAATTATGGAGTATGAATTATGAAGTATGGGAACAAGAGGTAAAAACAAAACTCAGAGCTCAATAAATTCATACTTAATAATTAAGGCTTCATCAATAAATTAATCGCTAATTTTTGACATATCCACCAAACAAAATTAAAAACAACACACATTCTTTCTGCCCAACCTATTTTTTGGCGTTGATCAGAAGAAAAAGCGAATGATCTTTGTGAAAAAAACGCGAGAAGCAGCAACAAGATTTTTGACCCCAAAAAATCTTCTTGCTGTTTCTCCGACAGGGGGTTGGAGAAAACAGCGTCAACCATCTACAAAAGGTTCAAAATACATGGCCCAAACAAACCTCAGAACCCAATTATCCTCCGTTAGAAATTGCTCCCGTGCAACCAAGGCTCTAAGGAAAATCAATCGAGTGCCAATAGATCCCCGAATTATCCCCCATGCACACCAAACAGAACGAGCGAGAAAAAAACTTCTGGGCTGCGTAGACGGAAAACAACGACGAAAGGCCAACAGAATAATCGGTGTATCTTAATGTAGAAAACTGAGGGAGAATATCGCTTCTCGATCTTCAACTTCATCACCAGATCATCCGCCATCACCAAGTCCGCTGCTCCCCGAGCAGCGGCACCCTTTTTAGTATGTGCTCAAACTCTCAATCTCCTCAAAAAAAGAGGAGGTTTACTCATTTGTTTACGCCAAGCCCAAAAAATTCGGCTTCACAATACGAAAAACAGCAACAAATAGTTACGCCGGATAATAAAGAAAAACCACTACCCTTTCGGGCAGTGGTACTAGATGGATGATCTAAACCAGATCAAAGAGATAAAAAAGACATCTCAAATCCAGAATCCAGCACCAGGCAAACATTCAAAACTTCTCCCTTATTCTTTATTCCTAATTCCTTATTCCCTCTAAAACATTTTTTAAACATTCACCAGGTACCAGTCCGCATCAAGCATGACTTACTCTTCTCACGGCTGTAAAAGACCTTCCGTGTCCTCCGAAATATCACTTGGCAATTTTCAGAAAAACAGGAAAGTGTTTATACCCGGGAAGAAATAAAAAGCAAATAAAAATTTTAGTCGGAAGCAGGAATAAGGAAGTAGGTATAAGGAACTCCACTTGTCCGGCGAAGTTGAAAACGAAGCGGGAAGAGGTAAACAATATAGTTTTTTGAAATTCCCCTAATTCCTAATTCTTCATTCCTCATTCCGAAGTTCAAAAGTTCACAAGTTCATAAATTCCCTCTATTCTCTGTTCCTTACTCTTCACTCTCTACTCCTAAAACCCTCCAAAAACCCTTACCCCTCCCACAATTTTCTCCAAATCCGGCAAAAATTTCTGGGCCGCCTGAATATCCACTTCTCCATCAACAAAAAACAAGTATCCACCATGAGTGGTGTCCGAACGGCGCGAATCAATTTTGGTGAGATTCACTCTTTTATCAGAAAAGAAACGAAGCACCCGTTCTAGATTTCCCGCCTGATCCGACAAAAACCAAAACACAAAACAAGTACGATCCGATCGTGTAGGAAGCGCCTTTTTTTCAATCAGAACAAACCTCGTCCGATTCCCACTCGACTGAACGTTTTCTTCCAATACATCCAGCTCAAATCTATCGGCCATCTGCACCGAAGCCAATGCCGCGACAGATTCACTTCCCAGTTCAAAAACTTTTCTTGCCGCCACAGCGGTTGAAAATTCACTCCCAATCTCGACCGACTGCAGGTTAGACCGAATCCATTTCTGGCACTGCGCCAAAGCCTGTGGATGAGAAATAACTCTTTTAATTGACTCTTTTCGCGTCCCCCGAACCCCCAAAAGGGCATGTTCAATCTCTTTCTCAACAGCTTTAGTGATCACCACCCCCTCACGCTCAAAGAGCTCATCAAGCGTGGCAAAAACCGATCCCATAATCGAATTCTCGAACGGCACAATTCCATATTTACACCGCCCTGATTCAACCGCCTCAAAGACTTCAAAAATCGTTTTATAGTACCCAACGGAAGTATCTGAACCTCTTTCGGCAAACAACTCACTCGCCATGTCGGTCTGAGAGCCTCGTTCTCCAAAGATAGCCAGCTGAAAAGAATCTGGGTTTTGAATTTCAGCCTGTTCTCGTTTCTGGTTGAGATAGTGCTGATGGCGCAAAATCTGATCGGAAAACGAGTGCGCCGAACGACAAAAATCAGCCCCTAAATACTGTTGAGCCGCCACAAACTCCTCAATCAATGCGCCTCCCGCACCCACATCTAAATAATTCTTCAAACGCTGAAAAGCACGTTCAAATACCGCTATTGTTTTTTTGTTCTCGGTATTCTGCACCGCAATCTGACTGTAAAGATGGGGGTTCTGGGAAAACATACGTCCCATAACCTCCAACTTCAGCTGATAAGCCGGAGAGGAATACTGCAAAACTTTCTCAAAATCCACCTTCAGATCTTTGAGAGTCACCCCCATTAAAAAATCTGAAAAATGCGATAGCCCCTGCACCACACTCATCAATTCATCATGCTCTTGAGGAGTAGTGGTCAAAATCTCAAGATCCGAAAAAAGGGCCATCAATTGCTGGGTATCGGCTTCGTTAATTCGAACTGGTGTAAAAACAATTTTTTGCCCCACCACCGAAATCGTGGGCCCAAACAAGGGATGAAGTCCACACACCTGAGCTTTTGATTTCAGCATCTCTTCAATGGGAAACAATTTTACACTCGTAAAATCGGCCCAGATTTGATCCGGGCGGGAGTAAGGCAGACATGATCGAATCACATCACGAGTCACCTCGATAGGAACCGAAAAAATAACCAGATCACATTTTTCGGCCAAATCCTCATTCGACAAAGGAGTTGAACGCCCCGAAACCAAAACTTCCACGTGAGGAAACTGCTTCTGAAAATGAGTCGCAAAAACAGCCCCTGTACCATTGGTACCACCCAAAATTCCGATGGAAGATATTTTCATGCGCGGAATATAGAGGAATTGGAATAAGGAATAAAGATCATTAGTTCCTTCACTCTTTGTTCTCCATTCTCTCCTCTTCACTCTCTACAGATCCACCTCTCGCTTCCCCGTTTCAACCGTCCCCCCATCTTCCATATGCACTTTCAGCCACAACCAAGCTTTCCCTCGATTATCCCGAGGCACATACATCTGCGCGGATTTCCCCTGAACCGAAAACCGCTTAGAAAAAACATCTTCGCCATTCTTTTCTACGATCAACTCAGCTCGTTCTACTCTATCTGGCTGGGGAAAAACCATATCTACCGCAATAGAGTTTCGCAGATTAGCAATCGTCGTAATCTCCGGATTGGTTCCTCGTATCAACTTTTCTCGCTCAAACACTATCGGAACACTACGCTCGGACATATTATCAAATTCGTCCCAGGCCTGAACCATCAAATAATGACGCCCTAGTTTTCCCTCGGCCATAAAAGTGGTTTGATAGGGTGGAGTTTCACTTACCCCCACCATTGCGCCATCCACCCAAAACTTTACCTGCTTCACCCGTGAAGATCCATCCTGCACATCCACCAAAAAATGAACGGTAGAATGCAGTGGAACTCGCTGATTTCCCAGCGGCCCCAAAAACACAATATCAGGGCCCGTATAATCGCCCTCAACCGTCACTTCCATACTCGATTCCCCAGCCTGCATTTCTCGATCAACCGCAATCACGCGCAGACCATGAGTCGTCCCAATACCAGACCCCTCTGGCAAACGAAACCGCCCCACCCACGGCGCCCGACGCACTTCATCCATCAGTACTTCATCCCAATAAAATTCTACCGCTGAAATCGGTTTTTTGTGATTAACGCTCACCTGCACTTCCACCTCCCCCGGAGCAACCGTTCCGTCTTTGGGACTTTCAATTTTGACCAAAGGCAGAGCCACATTTCCCCCTCGACGCGGCGCTCGGTCTTCTCTCAGATAAGAAAGAGGAGCAAAAGTACTGCCTCCAAACTCACTAATCAATCGATTCCTCAATTCTCGCAACTTCTCTTTTTGGGCCTCTTTTTCTTCTTCGTCTTCTGGCTCTTCGAGTTCGGGATCCATCTCTTTTCCCAGGGTCATCACAAACAAAGGATGGGTCTCGAGCCATTCTTCAACCGGCGCCACCCAGTTGGGCATTTCAGGACGAACGGAACTCAACTCCAAAACCTTTCTCTTTTTTCGAGCATAGTAGGGGAAAGAAACTGTCCCTCGCCGCCCCATAACTCGTTCAACTTCTTTTTCCACCACCGAATCATCTTCTTTTTCGATCACCATTTCGGGGTCAAACACCTCTTCTTTTATTAAGTGCTCAGGGGTTCCCTCTGTCGCTAATTTTCCTGAAAACTGGTTCACCTCGAGTGTCTCAAACTCAAATTCGGGATAAAGCTTTTCTTTGTCCGCCCCCTGTTCGACCAAAAAGTTATGCGCATCAATCATAAATCGCTTCCACACCGGAGCCGCTACAGCCAATCCTGTGGCCCCCTCTTTCATAGGCTTTCCACGATTGTTTCCAATCCAGACTCCCGCTACCAAATGCGACGTAAATCCAATCGTCCAAGAATCACCTGGTACCGTAATAGTTTTCGGGTTCTCGTCCTCGTCTTCTTCCTCTTCCTCATCAAAATCAGGATTCTCTATTACTCGGTTAGAAGTCCCGGTTTTGGATCCGTTATCCCATTCGGGCAACTGCAAAAGCTTATTCCAGGCAAATTCTTCGGTTTCTGGACGAGAGGTCTCGTCGGTCAGAATATGTCGAACCAAGGCCGCCGAAGCCGGTGAAATACCCTCTTGTTTATTCCTTTCAAAATCAAAGGTTTCCAGCACCGCATCTTGAGAATCTCGAATTTCTAAAATCGCCGAAGGCGCATAATACGATCCATCACGCGCAAAAACTTGGTATCCAGAAATATGAGACAAAGGCTCTACTTCGGCCACTCCCACCCCCAGAGCCACTCCATGAATATCCGCATTTCCTTCGTATTTGATTCCGGCCTTTTCCGCCAATTTTAGGACGTCCTCGGGCGTAGCCAAATACGCCATCTTAATCGCGGGAATATTCAGGCTGTGATTCAACGAAGTTCGAGCCGATACCGGCCCCAAAAACTTACCATCAAAATTCTGCGGCTGGTAATTCCCCCCAAAGTCAGTCTCCACATCAAACAATACCGTAGAAGGGGAGTAGCCTTTTTCAAAAGCCGCCGCATAAACAAAAGGCTTAAAACTCGACCCCGGCTGACGCCGTGAGGTCATAATATTTACCTGCCCATCATTTTCCGAATCAAAATAATCCTTCCCTCCCACCAGAGCCACAATCGCCCCATTATCTGGATTAATCGCCACGAGGGCCGCATTCTCCACTTCATAAGTCGCGGGATGATGTTCGGTTTTTACACGAATTGTCTCTTCTGCAATCTCCTGAATATCTGGGTCCAAAGTCGTATAAATCTTAAGTCCTCCCTGACGCAAAAATTCTTTTCCGTACTTCTGCTCCAAAATCTCCCGCACATAAAACACAAAATGCGGCGCCCGAATATCGGTTCGATACGTTCGGAACTCGAGTTCTTTGGCCTGAGCAAAAGCCGTTTTGAAATCCTCAAAACTAATCATCTCCAAGTCCAACATTCGCTGAAGCACTAAATCTTTTCTTCCTTTTCGAAACACTTGTTCCCCCTGATCATCTTCTTCGTAATATCCCATCAACAAATGCTTCTTTGACCCATAAGGCGAAAACCGACTCGGCGCCACCGGCAAACTCACCAGCACCACTGTTTCAGCCAGAGTGAGTTCTCGAGCCGACTTCCCAAAAAATGTCTTGGCCGCCGCTTCAATCCCATGTGCATTATGTCCATAAGGAATCTTGTTTAGGTACATCTCCAAAATCTGATCTTTTTCGTAGTGCCATTCCACTTTTATGGCCAAGAGAATCTCGTTGAATTTTCGAGCAATTGTTTTTTCTCGAGACAAAAAAGAATTTTTGACCAACTGCTGAGTAATAGTCGACCCTCCACGCCGGGTCCCAATCCCAAAAAAACGATTCAAAACCGCTTTTGTAATCCCGCCCACATCAAATCCAAAATGCGAATAAAACCGATCATCCTCAATCGCAATTGTGGCCTCTTTTACCCACTGAGGTATTTCGTTGAGAGGAATATACTCTCGGTTTTCATCTCCATGAATCACATAGAGCACATGATCATTGGGATCTTCGCCTTCTTTTAGCGCTCCCGCATCATAGATCACCGTCGACTGAGCAAACTGAAGCTCTTCGGCATCGGTGACCGGCGGCAAAACAAAAACCGCATAGGCAAAACAAGAAACAAACACAAGTCCTACCCCAATTCCAAACCACTTCACACACCACTTCCAAAAACAAAATGGTTTTTTGGGTGGGGGGAGTTGAGGGCCAGGATCTAGGGGGAACAAATAGTCCCACAAAGCCTTCACGATACTTTTTCGTCGTTTTTTCAGCGACATTAATGACAATTTAGGGGAGATGTTTTACTTTGGCAAGCAGATTTTCACACTTCCCAAAAAAGCACCAAAACAATCCTTTCGCCCCCCTCTAAAAAAAAGACTCAGTTTTCCTCCCTAAGACCTTTTCAATAAAAAACCAAACAAAGATCGGCAGCCACAATAATCACCCCGGAAAACAAAGAATACAAACCAAAAACCCCATTCTAGATTCGCAGATCCTGCTCTATTTTTAAGAAGTGAGAAAATCCATTGTTTTTCCTTTTTCGCGTCTCCCCACTTAAACCTTTTTTTCTCCTTGAGCCGCTTCCAAAATCGCATCCTCATTCATAATTCCAGAACTATCAGGCCCTTCTTCAGCCGAGAAAAATTTCTCGTGAAAAACTTGCCCCAGAGACTTCTTTTCCTTTCTCGCTCTCTTTACCAGACGGATACACTCTTTTTCAAAAGCAATTTCTGGGTCCGTATTATCCGTTATGGAACGCTTAAAAAACGGGACAAAACGAGTGAGTTCCTCATCTTTAACCGCAACAGCCATCGCCCCCCCTTCAGCCGAACGCCCCGCCTGATCCAGAATCGCATTAAATCGTCCTACCTCCAACACCTGATCCAACTGTGCTTGAGTAGCAAAACGTTTCCCTTCCTCCGGTTTCATATTTCCATCTCGATAATAAAGCTTTGGCCCTTCTGGCGTCGGTCGAATCTCAACCTGAAGGTTTAACATTCGAGGATTGTTTCTGACCTGTTCCACTCGCCGAAAAGTAACCACTCCATCTGGATCCATCTCCGCCTGATCCAGGTTAAAATTCCCCCCCTGAATAATCTGAGCCACTCCCTTGGCCGCATTTTCATCTTCTCCATACATCTGCACTAAGGCCGGTGGTAAAGATCCCGAATAAGTCGCCTCTGCTTCTGCCGCAGCTTCAGGTTTTGAATCCGTGGTCAACAAATTTTTCAGCCAAGAGCTTCCATGTTCTTCAACCACTTTTCTCAGCCTTTCTTCACGGATCTCACCATTTCCAACCTCGTCCTCATCCATCTGCACCAACTCCTGGGTATATTCCTCAGTCTTATTCTTCTCTCTCTGTAAAAAATAAGAAAGTGTAAACGAATCCAATAGTCCTCGAGCTTCAGGAGATAAAGTTATGCCATGCTTCGGGTTGGCCACAATATCATCAAAACGCTTTTTAAAGTTTTCATAAGAAACCAGCTCTTTCGAGGTATCAATATCGACTAATAAAGCTGAAACTTCAGTATAAAATGGGGATTTTTGACCTATTTGGGGAGATAAAAACTGAACCTGACTCAAAAAATAAGCGTTATTCAATTCCTGCATTTCCTCTTGTACCTTTTTTTGCAGCGCTGCCTCTGATAGATCTGGAAAGGCGTTAGTCACTTTTTCTCGAATCTGCTTAAATCGCTCAGCTCTTTCGATTCGTTCAAACCGAACTACTTCCAGCACCTCTTCAGGAGTGAGTATCTCATTAACTTCATCCCTAAAAAACTGCTCTTTAACCCAACTTAAAGTACTCTTTTTTGCTCTTTCTTTAGATTCCTCTTGTCGTGTAGCCTGAACCTCTTCTAAAAGTTCTCGCCGAGCAATAATAGCTTCTTCGTTGAGTGCTTCTAAAGCGCCCGATACTTGTTTTCCTTTGTCGATATTAGCCTGATCTACTGTTGTCATGCCCAAATTCTAAAACAATCCCTCCCAGCACCAAACCTTTTACGTTTTTATCCGTCCTTCGACCGCTCGCAACACCGCCTCCACTTTTTTTAAGCCGCTCTTCTTTCCTCCATACCTTTGTCCATACTTCTAATATTTTCCATCACCTCCACAAGCGAGGTTACAACCGCTCTTCGCGCCTGTTCTACTTCCACCCCCTGAGTCGCCTGCTCTAATTCTGGATGACGATATTTTTTGGGAATTTCGGCCGAACTTATTCCGGCCAGCGCATTCGCTTTTGGAAATTTATGAGGACTCGCAGTAACTAGGGAGATTATTTTCGCCCCCCTTAGTTCCTCCACTTCTTGTTCGAGCCCATCATGAACCACCTGCACGCCCGTTGCTCCATGAGAATCAGGCATTGCTCGCCCATCTGTTTTGGTGTGTACCCACCGCATCGTTTGCGCAATTTCTTCATCGTTTGCCACTCCACCCGCAAACAAAATAATCGATTGAAGATAGGTAATCATGGCCGGAGTAACCCCAAAATCGATTAAATTAATCCCAAACTTTAGTCGTTCCTGAGCCTCTAAAGTTTTGTCAAACAGAGCTCTTAAAGTTTCTTCGTCTAATGTTTCTCCCTGAGGCAGTTTTTCCCTTTCTTCGGTTAAAAGTGGGCTCCAATCCGCTTCACTCGCAACCTTTAAAGCAGAAGCCTCATCAAAAACCTTTCGAATTCCCACATAATCTACTCGTGCATTGGGGTCCGCTTTACGACGAGCATAATCGAGCAGTCTTTCGGCATTGCTCGCATTCAAAATATCCATCGAAGGCGCAATCGACTCATCTAATCCTTGATGCCGAAGTACTCCCTCATTCACCAAAGTCGACATCACATCATTTTGATTAGTGGCCATAACAAAACCTTTGATCGGAACCCCCATTTCCCGAGCGGTGATTCCCGCCATGATATGTCCAATATTTCCACTCGGAACCGAATAAACCACTTCTCCGCCAGGCTCCACAAACTCTTCTTGGATCGCCCGCGCATAAGCGACAAAAAATTGGGTCATCTGCGGCATATATCGCCAAGCATTTATCGAATTAGCACTTCCTAAATTGGTTTTTTCCAAAGCGCGCCCCAATGTTGCCACTTGTTCAGGGGTTAATTCTTGCCCAATTCGCGATTGTACTTCTGCAATAAAAGCCTCACGTTCATCAGAAAATAATAAAAGATCATTCACTCTCCCTCGGGTTTCCTGAAGAATCTTGGACATCGATTGGGCTCGATCAAAATCCCCCTCAATAGGAAAACACTGCACATTTTCGTTGAGTTGATCCGCCTGAATCATTTGTTTTTCCTGAATCTCACTCACTCCTCCGTGAGGGTAGAGCACCGTCACAGATACCCACTTAGAGCCTTCAAAAGCGCGAGCAATCGCCACTCCGGTATCCCCCGAAGTTGCCACTAAAATATTTATTGGGTGCTCATTTTCTCCACACCACCATTCCAAAAGCTGCCCCATAACCCGCGCTGCAAAATCCTTAAAGCTGGCTGTTGGCCCCCGATCTAACCAGGCCATCATTACTTTGCCTGGATCATCAGCGCCAATAACATCTTCAAAAGCATCGGTTATGTCCTCAAGAGGAATCCCAAAGTTGTGCGCCTCCCGCAACATATCCAAAAGCTGCTGGTCGGGAATATCTTCTCGCGGTAAAAAACGACGCAAAACCAAAGCTGATACATCTGAAACCCCTTCGGAAAGGTCGACTCTGGGGAGGGTTTCAGTAAAAAAATCTTCATCAAAAACAGGGGGTAAATGATGAGGATCATACAACCCTCCATCGGGCGCCAACCCCTTAACAAGAGCGTCCTGCCAAGTAGCCGGATCGGATTCGTTCACATCACGAGTACTTAAAAAAGCCAATTCCGCCCCATCAGGCGAAGAGGCCAAAAGAGCCTGAATATCACTTTCACGAAGATGTTCAAAAGGGGCGGCCATAAATAAAAGGTTAAGAAAAGGGGTAAAAAAACACAAAAACCACAGAATTTAACCTGCAATTTTGTGTTTTTTATTTCAACTCCATTTTAAGACAAGATAAATATATCCCCAAAAATTCCCCTCAAAAATCACAAGATCCCAAGTAAAAAAGATCAAAACTTAGCCCCAAAGTCGCTTTTAAACTTCAACGGCCCTACCGGATCAATTTCTATATCCGGAAGTTCTCCACAATCTTTCAACCGCTGCAAAACACCGTTTGGGGGACGAATTTTTCGTTTATTTACCGCATCCATAAACTCCTGAGCCAAATAAAAATAAAACTCAGCCCATTCATCGGATTGAGAAAGTCGAAATCCTTGTACACGATCAAACATTTCTCCCGCCCGCTCTTTAGAAAGAGGGGACATTTCACAAGTTCCATGAATCCGCCTCATCAACTGTAAATGATTTGAATAAGGAAAAGGCAGCGTTCTAATGAGTTCCTCATAAACTTCCTCTACCGCCTTCCAAAACAACTCCCTATAAGGTTCAGGTAATACTCGATCTTGATAATGAGAAGAAAAAAGAAAGTCTCGAGCCAACTTGTAATCCTGTTCCACATTCCAGAGCAACACTTCGTGACGGGGTATTTCAAGAGTTCCATTACATCTAATATTTATGGTCGGACAAATCGGCACAAAAAATGGACAATATAAATTCGGAAAAACTCGCTGGCTCTGATAAGACTCTTCGATATCAGCCCTCTGCTGAAAAGAGGTAATATTAACCACCTCATCTTCTTCTAAGGAATTAAAAGTAACCTCCCTTTGGTTAGAATCAACTGTATTACTAGCCGCGTCTAAAAAATGTGAACCAATCTGAATTCCATTCTGAAAAAAAGCTTCTCGCTGTATAGAATAAAAAGGGTTTATATGCCCTCCAGCCTTGCTAAAGGGACGAAGAATCTGCTTAAATCGAAAAGCATGCTCCCCAGAAATCATCTCATTCCACACCTGACCACGAATAAAGCGACAAGCCCCAACCGGATAAACTCTATCGCCTCGTAATCGAACACTTGGCGGCTGAATCGTCCTTCTTCGAACACGCGCTTTCTTTTTTGAGGGAACCCCATACTTCTTCTTCTGACTATCAACTCGCGCTCGTATCTTTTTAACAAGTAATAGAATTTCCGATCGATAGGGGAGAACCATCCCCTTTGTTAGTTCTTCCTGAAAACGGTCCACTGGCCGAATAAGGCGATGGGCTTTTTCTCGATCGATATACTCCTGCATAGTCTCCATTTCTCCCAAATTTCTTATTATAAAACTAGTAAAACAAAAACACGAGAAAGTCAATTACTTTACTCACCCAAAAAAGGGAAATCACCGTTTGACAAACCACAATAAAACCAATAAAAAAACTTTGTTGGATGAATACACTTACCCTTAGCACAACGAAAGGAAGAATCAGTGAAGATAACGAAAAGCCTACTTGAAAAAGCCGCGAGGGAAGGACTTCTTCGCCAAGAACAGGTGGAGCCCTTGTGGACGTTCTTTGAAAAATCATCAGCCTTCAAGACCGGAATGATCTGGGGCTTCTTAGGAGGGAGTCTAGCTCTAGCGGCTCTTTCAATTCTCCTCTATGACCACTGGGAAAAAATCCCTGGCTATGGCGTCGCCCTAATCGGAATCATTTTCATGTTCGTCTTCTACAGGGCGGGCTCGAAAATCGAACAAGAGTCCCAAAAAAGATTTGCGGGAATTCTTTACACCCTCTCTGTCGGATCCGTTGCGCTCCTGGTCTACGGAATCCAAGAGCAACTCGGTATGTTTCACTCCAACTCTATCCATGGGAATTTCCATCGCATTATTGATGGTCAATGGATGTTCATAGAAATCGGTATCATGATGTACGGCTTCTGGCTCTTTAAAAAGAAGCAGGTCTCATTTCTGCTCTTGCCAGTCGCTGTTGCCGCTTGGTATTTCTGTATGGACCTGAGTGAAGCACTCACTTACACCGAGGATACGCGCAGAATTCTTACCACGCTTTTGGGCGCTCTGTATCTGGCAATCGCACTCTGGTTCGACTACCAAACCGCTGGATCGAAAGACACTGGAGAAGATTATCCTTTCTGGCTCTATGTCTGCGGCGGGATGGCTCTTTCTGGCGGAATGATCTACCTCTTGATCATTGATGGCACATTGGGCCAAAAATGGGTTTTCACCGTCCTGAATCTCCTCCTTCTGAGTATTGGTATCCTCATTCGCAGAACAACACTCTTGGTGTACACCGCAATCGGTTTTGGCTACCTCTTGACCAATCTCGCCTACAAAACCTTTGCAGGAGAACCCGCCTTTCCGTTCACAGTGCTGATTATTGGAGTTGGCCTTATCTTTCTCGGGCTGAAGTGGCAGAAGAATGAGGCCCAAATTCAGGCCACATTCAGTAAAATAATCCCCACATCCCTTCAACAAACACTGCTGATGATGCAGCGGTAAATAAGAAAACATTTTTCTCATCCACAGATATCATCTGGCATGCTCAGCATTTAGTGCTAAGCATGCCTTTTTTTGTCTTCGTAAAATGTTTAAAACGAGTGCAAAACAAGAGGAAAAAATACAATCAGGCCCTGATTACACAGTAGACAGAGATGGTGGTAGATCTGTCTGAATCAAAATCTTAAAGCGCTCTTTTTACTACTCTTCAAAAAAACTTATTGTTTAGTTTTTTCTTAATCGCTTTTAAAGAGGCTAATCTACAAAAGCCTTTTCTTTAAAAAAGCTCGTCCGGAATGACTTTTTAAATAGCGTTCAAACTCTGTGGCCATTTTTCTCTCCACAAAACAAACACAAACCACCAAACGCCAAGGACGATACTTACTCGTATGCTTTACTGCCCCTTTATTGTGAGCAAGTAAACGAGTTTTGACGTCAGCAGAGTAACCAATATATATCTGCTGCGGCGAGTTAACACTCTGAAGTACGTAAGTGTAATACATAAAAATATCTTAAGATCTCGCCTTATGACAGACTCACTACTAAAAATCAATCCTTAGATTTAAGGTTAATTTAAGATTGGAAGTTGGTTTACCAGGCGTAGTTTGCGTTCATCCCCAAGTAGTCCGTCTTCGCAATTAACAAAACATCTCAAAATAACTACGCCGGACAGGCTTCGCTCTTACTAAAAAAGCATCTGCACAACCTAAGTAATTTCCACTGGTTTACCAGGCGTAGCCCATAGATAGATAAGTAATAAATAATACTTGTCCGTCTTCGCAATTAGTAAAACATCTCAAAATAGCTACGCCGGACAGGCTTCGCTCTTACTAAAAAAGTATCTGCACAACCTAAGTAATTTCCACTGGTTTACCAGGCGTAGCCCATAGGGCGAAGCCTGGAGCGCGTAACGGGAATCGAACCCGTCTTTCCGCCTTGGCAAGGCGACGTAATAGCCACTATACCATACGCGCTTATCACTGTTTATGGTCTGTTCCGTCCGGTGTAACTATCGAATCACAATTAAATTAATTGTGAAACCAGACAAAACCATTGGTATATATTATTTGGGAGCGTGAGGGGCGTATCTTCATACGCCCCCACCGTTTCAAAAATCAAATTTATGCCGCTACCTCTTCCTTCTGTTCAGCTTCATCATCCTCCTTCACCGACATCCCTGGGTCTTGAGGCAGCTCGGATTCATTCGCCACCATCTTCGCATCCGAAGACTCTTCGATGGTGTCGCCCTGTTTCTTTTCTTTTTCGGCTTCTAATTCATTCAGATCAACGGTTCCAGACCCAGTTTTTAAGAGCTCTACCTTCAGTCCCAAAGACTGCAATTCTTTAATCAAAACGTTAAATGATTCCGGAATAGTCACGGACTCAATAGCCTCATCTTTTACAATTGATTCATAGGCTCGAGATCGCCCATACACATCATCTGATTTGATGGTGAGCATCTCCTGAAGGGTGTACGAAGCACCATAAGCTTCAAGCGCCCACACCTCCATCTCTCCAAACCTCTGTCCTCCGTTCTGAGCTTTCCCTCCCAAAGGCTGTTGTGTCACCAGAGAGTACGGCCCCACACTTCGAGCGTGGATTTTATCCTCCACCAAGTGGATCAATTTCAACATATAAGCCACTCCAACAGTGGTCTTGTGATCAAAGGCTTGTCCAGTTTTTCCATTGAAAAGCTGATACTTTCCATCCTCCGGCATATCATTTTCATCCAAAAAGTCTGAAATCTTGGCCACTTCAATTCCACCAAGAGCCGGTGTTGCTACCTTGATCCCCATCTTCAAAGCCGCCAACCCCAAGTGGGTTTCCATAATCTGTCCAATGTTCATACGAGAAGATACTCCCAACGGATTGAGAATAATATCCACCGGAGTTCCGTCTTCCATGTATGGCATATCTTCGGCCGGAACAATTTTGGAAATCACCCCTTTATTTCCGTGTCGTCCCGCCATTTTATCTCCGGCTTCCAGGTGTCGCATCTGCGCCACTTTCACCTGCACTCGTTGCAAGACACCCGTTGGCAAATCATCGCCCTTTCCTCGATCAAGCACCTGGACATCAATCACTTTTCCTCCCGATCCACGAGGCAATCGAAGAGAAGAGTCTTTTACATCATGCGCCTTTTCTCCGAAGATAGCCCGCAAAAGTCGGTCTTCGGCGGTGAGCTCTGTTTCCCCTTTGGGGGTCACTTTTCCGGCCAACAAATCACCAGCCAAAACCGTCGCCCCAACCCGCACCAACCCGGTGTCATCTAAATCTTTGAGCTTGGTCGCCGCAATATTTGGAATATCGGAGGTTAATTCTTCTGGGCCAAGCTTAGTATCTCGCACATCCAGCTCATACCGCTCGATGTGGATCGAGTTAAACAATCCTTCCTTTACCACTCGGTCAGAAACGATAACCGCATCCTCAAAGTTGTACCCCTCCCAAGACATATACGCCACAATCAAATTCTGCCCCAAAGCAAGCTCCCCATCTTCAACGGAAGCCCCATCAATTAGTACATCTCCTTTTTTAACCTTCTGTCCAGCTTCAACTCGAACTCGTTGATGAATACAAGTGGACTGATTGGTTCTGGTGAAAATTTGTGGATTAAACGTGACTTTCTTTCCAGATTTTCCAACAAAAACGACTTCTGTCGCATCCGCCGAGTGAATTTCTCCGGCTTCGGGAGCCGTTACACACTGATCAATAGCCGTAATGCACTCCATCCCAGTTCCCAAGACAGGAGAATCGGGACACACTAAGGGGACCGCCTGTCGCTGCATATTTGATCCCATCAGAGCACGAGTATTATCGTCATTTTCCAAGAAAGAAATAAGCGACGTAGACAGAGAAATAATCTGTTTTGGAGAAATATCCAAATGAGTTACCTCCTCAACCGAATACTGTCCCGGTTCAAAATTCTTACGAGCCGAAACCCGGACATTCACAAACTGTCCATTTTCGTCGAGCACAGAATTCGCCTGCGCCACACACATGTCTCGCTCGGCTTCAGCGTCGTAATAACTCACGTCTTTAGAAGCAAAAGGCACAACCGCCACCGCCTCCATTCCTTTAATCTTTTTCAGCGCCTTAGCGTCGGTCTTATTTATCTCCTTCCCTTTCTTTACCACAATTTTCTTTCCGTCTTTCAAATCCATTCCCGCCTTCAGACCAACCGCAGCCTCCCCATCATTTTTCACCGAATGCCTCACCTCTCGATAAGGCGTTTCAATAAATCCAAATTTGTTCACTTTGGCATAAGCCGCCAAGTGCAATACCAAACCAATATTGGGTCCTTCCGGAGTGGTTACCGGACAAATTCTTCCGTAGTGAGAAGGATGCACATCTCGAACCTCAAACGAAGCGCGTTCTCGCGATAACCCTCCCGGCCCCATGGCCGAAATTCGTCGCTTGTGCTCTAGTTCAGCCAATGGATTAGTCTGATCCATAAACTGTGACAACTGCGAAGAAGCAAAAAACTCATGCATCGCCGCCGTAATAGGTCGACAGTTGATCAACTGCGTTGGGGTCACGGTTTCAATATCAACGATACTCATTCGATCCCGAATAATTCTTTCGGTTCGCAAGAGTCCTACTCGGAATTTATTCTGTACCAATTCTCCCACCCCACGAATTCGTCGATTTCCCAGATGGTCAATGTCATCAACCACTCCTTCTCCGTTTTCGATCTGAATCAAACCCCGAAGCAAATTCACAAAATCTTCAATTCGGAAAACCCGTCCTTTTTCATTCGTTTTTACATCCAGCCCAAACTTTTTGTTGATTTTATACCGAGCAATGGGCCCCAAGTCGTATTTTTTGAAATCAAAAAACATTGAATCCAAAAAGTTTTTCGCATTTTCAGGGGTCGCCAAATCTCCGGGACGAATCCGTTTATACACCCCCTGCCAAGCTTCTTTATCTTCTGTTGTTTCATCCTTTTCCAAAGTCTTAAGAATAAAATCACTTCCCTTATCAATATCCTTAAACAAATCCAAAATCGCTTTATCGGTGTCATAACCAAAAGCCCGCAAAAACATGGTCACGGGAATCTTTCTTTTTCGGTCTACTTTTACCCAAATAATCGACTTTTTATCCACTTCTACTTCCAGCCACGCCCCTCGTTTGGGGATCATTTTGGCCTGATAGTGTCCAGGAAGCGTGTGATTATCGAGATAAAAAATCCCAGGCGAACGCACAATCTGAGAAACAATCACCCGATCAATTCCGTTAATAACAAACGTTCCCTCGTCAGAGATCAAAGGAATCTGTCCAAAATAAACATCCTGCTCTTTAATTTCTCCTGTTTCCAAATTGGTCAAGGCCACATGTACTCGAATAGAGGTTTCATAAGAAAGGCCCTTTTTTCTGCAGATATCCAAATCATATTTGGGCTCATCAATATCATGACTCAAAATCTCCAATTTCAACTTTTTTCCCGAAGCATCAAAAATAGGATTGATCTCATTAAAAAGTTCGTTGATTCCTTCGGTCAAAAACCACTGATAAGATTTTGTCTGAACCTCAATCAAATCCGGAAACGGAAAATCATCCTGAACATCAGAAAAGAAGTATCGACCTCGCTGCTCTTTTGTCGGTTTGAGTTTTACGGGAAAACTCATTTTTTTGGTTGCCATGCCAAAAGTGATTAATAAAAAATCCCCCTTTCACGTTTTTTACCTAAAAAAAATACCCTAAATCTTTATCCATCCCACCTTTAAAAGCATTTCTAAAACTGGGTTTTTGAGGTGTGCACATACTCAAATCAGGTAAGATCAAAAGGGGTAAAATCCTTAATTATCCGTGAACAAGTGAGGAAAGGATAAGAACCAAAAATCAAATGTCAAACTTTTTCCCTTCCCCATGAGGCTCGATGAAAAATGTTATAAGTTATTTATTTAAAAGAAAGAGTAAAAATATATACTTAGTAGTCACAATAAAAATATCAGGAAAACTTCTCAGCCCGCATTTCACCATACTAGTTTAAGACCAGATCATAATTTTCCCATTTTCCCAAACAACCTCTTTTTAGAGCTTCCAATTAAATATGTATACAACCGAAAACCGTTTAGTAGTCCGGTTTTTATGTAATAATTAATGACTCTTTAAAACTCTGGAAAAATGTGGAAAACTTGTGAACAAATCATGTAAAACCTACTAAAATATCCGTGGAAGATTTCCCCATACCTCAATTAAGCCCTATTTAATCACTTCTCCGGGCATGACCCAGCTTTCAGACGGCACTTTCGCTCCTGGCATCAAACAAGCGTGAATACCTATTTGCACGTTTTGCCCCAAAATCCCCCCAAGTTTTCCACAGCCAGAATCAACTTTTTCCTCTTTTATCATAACCCCCACGGATCGGTGGTCGTGGCGCAGGTTGGCGGTGCATGAGAAGGCTCCAAAATTACACCCCCCATCTACGACGCTGTCCCCTATATAAGCGAAGTGAGTGGATATATTGTTGGCCAGGTAACTTCGAGCGACCTCTGTGGAAAACCCAATCGTACAATTTTCACCAATCATAGACTGACGAACCAGGCAATTATTCCCGATAACCGTATTTTTTCCCACATAACAAGGGCCCTGAATAACCGCGTTCTCAAAAATCTTCACCCCCTCATCTAAATAAACATTCTCGCCCTTAATCACCACTCCTTCTGCCAACTGAACTGTCGGGTGGGTAAAAGAAGTTTGATGAGTCATCAAAAGCTGACCCATATCCAAAACATGCCAGGGGAATTTGACCGCCTGCCAATAGTCTCCATATTCCACCGCTTTTATATGATGCGTTTGAAACAGGTTTCCCAAAGCGACTTCATATAAGTCATCCTCCTTTGAGTTGGCATGCAGAAGCGCTTCTTTGAGAGGCTTAGCAGACCGAAAGTAATGGGCAATAATATTTACCAAATCAGAAGGCTCCTCTCCGCGAGGCGGTTTTTCGACAATAGACAAGATCCGATGGTCTTCATCAATCTGCAGGTAGCCACCGGGAAAATAAGAATTCACTCTTTTGGCTAATACGCCGCCATCGCACTCATTTCCCAGCGCTAAGATATCTCCATAGATCTGAGGATGAACATAATCATTCCCCCCCAAGATAAAAACGGGCTCCTCGTCATCGGTAACCGTCAATCCCGCGGCCACTCCACCAGCCTGCCCCAAAGCCAAGTCTTCCTGGCATACCACGGTCGCGGGAAAATCATACACTTTTAGCAAGCGCTCATACTCACTCACATTCGATTTTTGTCCCACTACCACAAATCCCTCCAAACCTCCCGCTCGAGCGTTTTCCAAAATATGTAAAAACAAAGGCTTTCCCAGAAAGGGAAGAAAGTTTTTATTAGAAAGAGGTTCTAATCGAGAACTTTGGCCGGCGGCGAGAAGAAGGGTTTTCATGAGTTATTGGACTTTTGTAGGAAGATATAATCATGGTGATTTAGCCGGTTTAAAGAGGGGATGTCAAGAATTTGAATAAGGAACAATGGAGCTGGAAGAGGGGCAAATAGAAGTCATCCAACTGAAAAATAAAAAAAGAGAAGAGCTATATTTGATTATAGGTAGGTAATGTGTTGAAATAAGGGGGCTTATCAGGAATTTGAGCTAGTTTTAATTCTAACAACTGCTGAGAAGTAGTAGGGAAGAAGTTATGTTGTACAAGGTGAGCGTGATTGAACACGGAGAAAACACGAAAAAAGGGGAGACTGGATCAGATACTATTGAGACCTTTAGAGTAAATCTAGAAGAAGAGCAGATCGCTATGCTTGAGCGCGTGGACGCTTCATTGGGGGACGAAGCAAGCATTCAGATTGAGCCTGTTGAGCAATAATCCGGACGAACAAAGACTTTCGTTCATCCGGTCGCCACCAAATCAGGGCTCACTACCCACCGTAGTTGAGCCCTTTTTCCTTTTCCTAAACAAAAAAAACTAAAACCTTTATCTCCCCATATTTTACCTCTTGGAGTCCCTTATTCCTTATTCTTAATTCCTACTTCCTCCTTACTTCTTTTTCTCCACCTTAAACCCTTCCCCCTCCTCCATCACCACATAATCCACCTGGTGATTCTGGAGCCGATTTAATGAGTCTGGAGAAACAAAAAGTTTGATTCCCCTCGAAGTAAGCACATGGTCGCCAGGTTCTGGTTTTTCCAGGAAATCTAAAAAATAAGAAGGTTCGCCCATTTGTTGGATGACATCAATCTTTAGGCCCCATCCTTTTTTGTCTTGTTCCTCCTGAAAGACCAGCACTTGTTTTTTTGCTTTCAGGGTCAAAACCGGCGGATTATCGAGTACCGGTTCTTTTTTAGCCGCTTCGTTGAGATCTACCAACAAGCGTTCAAATTCTTCTCCCACAATTCCATGACCGGCCGCCCCTTCTCGAAGCGTTTCAAAGGACCCCAGGTGGCACCCCACGCAATAAAGCCCCCAATCAGACAAGATATCATGGGATTGGGGGACTTTATCCAAAAGAGCCACAATGGTTTCGTTTCCGGTAATATGAGGCGTTGTTTTTCCCATTCAAAAGGGATGATAGAAGGGGGGCGGGGAAAAATAAAGTTGACAAAAGTGAGAAGGAGGGTATTTAGTGGCGTGACTTTATAATACTACAGACCATGGAAGCCCCAGGTGCGTTATCAAATGAAGCCCCTCAGTCTTCAAGCGAAAGGTGGAAAGATATAATTTTTCCCCAAAGAAGAGAAGAGTGGATGGTAAATATTGAACCAAGTGCTTTGGAATATGCTCATAGGTATTTTTGGAATTCTTGTGTGGCACTAGCAAAGATGTCACAAGAAGAGCTTCCACCAGGAGTATTTGCTTATTTCACAAGAGTTATAGAGCGGTCATCAGAAGGCGACTCAATACAGAAATTTATGCTTGCGGCTGTGGCCTATGCTCACAGCGGTGACAGCGCTCTTCTGGAGTTAATTATGGGGGACTCAAGGCTCAGAAATAAATTTAATCCCGCCGGCGATAGAGTGGCCCTACGGGAAATAGAATTAAAAAATCAGGAGCATAAAAGAAAGATGCACGAGAGAAGAGTTCAGTACTTGGAAACATTTTGCGAGCACATTAATCAGGTTTTCCAACAACACTCAGAGGCACTTCTTTCTCGAGGAGAAGAACTAGAGTCCTTTACTATAGAAGGGAGTGATGGGGTTACTTTTGGGTGGGTGGTAGACAGAGAGAATAACCTAATGCATCTAATGGTAAAAAGCCCTGAGGAGCCAGGAAAAATGTTATACATGGCTACGGCCGAGCACCAGGGAAAAATTCAAATTACGCCTCAAGCTTCTGGCATATCTCATGGTTTTCTAGACCAGAAAACTCTAGAAAATGTGTTTTATTGCTTTAGTGAGACATTAAAACTGGTAGACGTTTCTCTCGCGCAGGCCGTAAAAGATTCGGAATAAAAAAAACGAACCAAGAGAGGTTCGCTTTTTTTAGTATTTCCTTTTCTAAAACTACTATTTTTCCGCTTCTTCACTTACCTCTTCTGTCGGTGTTTCCGTTTTTTCTTCTTTTTTAGGGGCCGCCTTGGCCGCATCACCCACAAGTTTCAATTCCAATCGATGAGAGTTGTAGTTGATTTCTACCACTTCTCCTTCCATTTCTTGGCCTTCTGAAATCTTGAGATCAGAGTGTTTTTCTACGCCAAACTGATCGAGAGAGAAAAGCCCCTGAACCTCCGGTTTTACTTCGATAAAGACACCGTTTTGATTCCAGCGGTTAACTCGACCTTTTACTTTATCTCCTTCGGTGACATCGGTCACTAGTTTTTTCCAGGGGTCTTCCTTGAGGCGCTTAATAGAGAAAGAAAGCTTGTCGCCATCTTTTCCGATAACCAAAACTTCTACCTTGTCTCCAATGTTGTATCTTTTGGCGGGATTAGAGACATGAGCCCAATCAAGTTCTGATAAGTGCACCAATCCTTCCACTCCTCCAAAGGTCACAAAGATTCCAAATTTCATTACCCCCGAAACCACTCCTTCGGCGACATCCCCTTCGTTTACATTCGCCAGAGTTTGTTCGATCTGTTCATCGTGAGCGGCCTTTTCAGAGATAATAATACGTCCTTCTTCTCGGTCGACGTTGATCAGTCGCACCGCAAAATCAGATCCCACATGCTCCTGCAGACGAGACAAAATAGCACTTCCGCTTCCATCCGGAACACGCGGGTAGTGAAGAGGGGTAAGCTGAGAAACCGGCAAGAAAGCCTTAAGCCCTTTGTATTGAGCCATAAGCCCTCCTTTATTAGCTTCCTCAATGCGAACCTTAAAGATTCGACTTTCTTCGAACATCTTATTCAACTCCGCCCAAGCCGTATCAATAGAAGCTCTTCGCAGAGAAAGAACCACCAATCCAGAATCATTTTCGGGATCCAGAACGATTGATTCTAACGCTTGTCCTTTTTCTAGCTCATCAAGCGCATCGTATTTCGAAGTTTCTTTTTTGGTGATAATTCCGGTGTTTCCACCCGGAAGTTCCAACAAAATACGAGAAGGTGTGATATCCAAAATCTCCCCTTTAACCGTTTGACCCGGGAGAAAGGTCACTAAAGCCGAACTACCATCTTTACTCGACAGGAGTTCATCCATTACATGTGTCATGGTATGTTTTGACGCTTTTAAAATATTTTTACAGCTGTTGGTGTGGCTCCTTGTGCCGCGTCAATAAGACCCAAAAAGTACCAAAAGCCCCGGGACCATAGTTTATATTGATAATAAGTCAAGAGGGGGAAGGGGGATTATTGTAATTAAACACGAATAAGGAAGGAGGAATAAAGAATGAGGGACTCCAAGAGGTAAAACTTAAAGATCTTTAAAATTCCCCTAATTCCTTATACCTTGACTTCCCCCAACCAAACCGGCTAAATCACGATGATCAATTCTTTTCTACCAAAAATATCACTCAAAAACTCCTCCCATGTCCTTCACCTTAGAGCAGTCTCTCACCTCTGCACGAGCCGGAATACTTCATACGCGGCGAGGTGATGTACCCACACCATTTTTCAGTTCCGTAGCTACTCAGGGGGTGATCAAAGGCGGGCTGACCACCGACGACCTGAGAAACATGCAGGCCCCTTTAGTTTTGGCCAACACCTATCATTTGCACCTGCGTCCTGGGGCGGAAATTATTAAAGATCTCGGAGGACTTCACGGACTCATGAAGTGGGGCGGACCAATTCTTACCGACTCTGGAGGGTTTCAGGTGTTTTCTATCAAGCGAAAAAAAATCACCGACGAGGGCGTTTTCTTTAACTCGCACATTGATGGACAGCGATTTTTTATGGACGCCGAAACCTCCATACGCATACAGAATAACATTGGGGCGGATATCCTTATGGCCTTCGACGAATGCCCCCCGAATGTCCCCAAGTTTCACAAAATCAGACGAGCGGTTGAGCGCACCACCGCTTGGGCCAAAAGAAGCCTGGACGCTCATTTTACCACCTGGGACCAAGCCCTCCCCCCAACCCAAAGACCTCAGATATTTGGAATCATCCAGGGAGGATGTTTCCCCGAATTACGACAACGCAGCCTCGAAGAAATTACCGCCCTGGATTTTGATGGATTTGCTCTGGGAGGATTAGCCGTGGGAGAGACCGCCGAAGAAATGTACAAAGTGCTGGACGAAATGTGTCCCCAAATGCCCCCAAAGAAAATTCGCTATCTTATGGGCGTAGGAACACCCGCCAACCTCCTCGAAGCGATTGGACGCGGGATAGATATGTTCGACTGTGTGCTCCCCATGCGAAACGCCCGGCACGGAACGGTGTACACTCCCACCGGAACTATAAAAATTGCCAACGCCCCCTACAAAACCGACAACAGAGTGCTCGACGAAACCTGTAGCTGTGAAGTATGTGCCAAAAAAGCCTATTCTCGGGCCTACCTCAACCATCTCGTCCGCGCCAACGAAATGACCGCCGCGCGCCTTTTGACCACCCACAATCTACATTTTTTCCACAAGTTAATGAGGGACGCCCGAACCCATATTTTGGAAGGTGATTTTTATGAATGGAAACAACAGGTGATTGAAAAAATTAAGGAGAAAAAATAAAGAATTAAGATACAATCCCGTAGAGCCACATTGCAATGTGGCTCTACACGAACACTGTTTACTGTTTGTTATTAACTGTTAACTGATAAGCCATGGCCTTCATCGACATCGACGTATTTGGAAAAATCATCGCCGGCGAAATTCCCGCCGACATCGTGTACGACGACAATTTTATCATTGCCTTCAAAGACATTAACCCCAAAGCCGAAACCCACATCGTGCTCACCACCAAAAGAGCGATTAAAACCGCGAAAGAAGCCACTCAGGGAAACACCGAAATATTCGGTCATTTTTTTATAGTGGCCAAAAAAATAGCCGAAGAACTCAACCTCGAAGGCTACAAACTACACATGAACGTAGACGAAGCGGGCGGGCAGGTGATACCCCGAGTGCACATGCACTTGCTGAGTCCGGACTATGAATCCAATTTATAGAAAGGAAGTAGGTATGAAGAATAAGGAATTAGGGGAATTTTAAAGATCTTTAAGTTTACCTCTTGGAGTCCCTTATTCCTAATTCCTTCTTCTTTATTCCTATTAACTCAAAAGTTCAAAAGATGTATACCCCCCCAAAACGCCCAAAATCACAACAGAAAGCACCCCCTGCCAGAGGAGGCGCCCATTTGAACGCCCAAAGGTTTTGTGCTCAAGATTTCGCATGTCCGCTTCCATGAGCTGGATCAGCAAGAAGGCCGCCACAAAAGCGAGCGGCAGCGCAAAGAAAAATTGAAGCAAAACAAAAAGAGCCGCAAGGTTTAAGGCCGACAAAACTCGGAACCCAAAACTCGTTCGAAACGTATCCCACCACATTAATCCTACCAACAAGAGAATCATCGAGGTGCCAAAAGCCGGAAGGAGTATTTCTTTTGACTGCCCCAGAGCCAGCCAGACGCCAGAAAGAAGTCCAAAACTCCCCGCATAAACCATTAAAAAATCAAGTTTTCTCCAGAAGCGAAGCAGAAAAACACCCCCAAATATCAACCCCACCATCTGCAAAAACCAGGGGTCGTGCCCCGGAAAAACCGCCATCGAAACAGAAAGCGGAAAAAGCTGAGTCAGCAAAAAAATGACCAGAAAAGGCGGGCACATCAACGGCGCATTTCGAGAACGAAAAAGATACACGGCCGCCTCAGTTAAGATCACCGCCAACAAGAAAAACCCAACCTGATCCGTCTGCATAAAAAGAGCCAGAATCAAACCATACCCCACCCCTTCATGCGGAAAATGGATTCGTTCGGCCAACGTCTTCTGCCAATAAAACCCCAACAGTCCGGCGCTCAAAACCACCACCAATATCTGACTCCACTCAATGGCCACATACCCAAACAACTTCGCAAAAAGCAGACCCACCCCCAAAGCCACATTCTGAAAAAACTTCGGATTCGCTCCCGCCCCCCAGGGAGAGGAGGAAGACTTGGATGAAGAAAGATTTTCGAGGTCCGACATGGGCACAGTTGAGTATCTACGCCCAGGTAGATAGAGATTATTGGGGGAAGAGTCAAGAGGAGAGAGAAGACTCCCAGGGCCGATTTACCAGCCCTGGGAAGGATGTGCCCCATTCAAAAGGGCAGCGGAGGGCGAGCAGTCCCCTCAGGAAAAAGGGTAATCTGCAAAACGGAAGAAGACTTTTGAGCATATCTTTCCGCTCGATCAACACTAATTTTTCCCAGAAAGAATTCATAAGCGAGTTTTCGGGCGGGGAAAATTACTTGAGCCCAGTAAGTTAATCTTCGAGACACGGGGTCCTCCTTATCGGTTCATCTTCATCTGTTATGAGAAAAAAAACACTTGAAATAGAGTGAAAAAAAAAGAGAGGAAGTCAAAAGGATTGACAAGAAATATTCAAAAAATTAAACATTAATTGTAGCTCTGATTCAATATCAGGACTCAGCAGACTCAATTTTTTACATATCTATGGCAAAGGAGTGTTAACGGTGAAAGTTCTCCCTGCACACATTAAGGTTGAAGTATCCGAACCCTCATCTGGTCGGGGGTTTTATCCATTGATAACCTGGAAAGGGAAAAAAAAGACCACCATTCAGGTGGTAGTACTGAATGTCGAAAATGGGGAAGTTGAACTCTTCGAAGAGCACCTCCTCTCTCCCCAAGAAAAAAAGATGTTTGCAAGAAACAAGGAGGATCTTTGGCACGATAACATCCTAAGGGTAAGCGCAGGCGAGTGTTGCCTTTACTATTTAATCCAACAGTGGGAAGATTTTATGACCCTAAAACCCACAACACGAGAGCAATGGGAAAGTGTGATGGAAATCGGACGCCAAAAAATGGATTAAAAATCCGTATGGTAAGAAATTGTTGAAATAGAAGAGAGGAAAGGAATCCTCTCTTCTGATTTTTAAGGAAGCCATAAAGAAAACCCCTTTCTTTCCCTAACTCTTCATACTTGTTTTAATACCAAACAAGCCAAAAAAGAGGTTGTTAAAGGAGAGAAAAAGGAAAGAGTTGATAAAAAAAAAGAATAAACTAAAAAAAAGAAGTAGTTTGTGTTTTTACATACAAAAACCAAACTCCGATTGTTTTACACCCACGATTTAGGAGATGATCATTGAGCGACTCTACGAATAACGAAACTCAGTTTGAAATTGATACGGCCCCTCACCAAAACCCTCAACACCAAAGAGCGGGCGAATTTTATCCCCGAATTACCTGGAAAGGGACAAAGAAAACACACATTGGGATAATTATTCTAGAAATAAGTACAGGACGCCAGTTGCATATTGACGCAATGGCGAATGTTTCTCCAGGGGAGACTCAGGTATTTGATCAATTCCACCTGAAAGAAGGACAGATGCTTCTGGTCGGGCTTGACGGACAGAATACCTACTTTCGAGTGGTAGGAACATCTCCCCCAAAATTGATTCTAGCTACCCCCCAAGAAGAGGAGGCCGTATTCAGAAAAATGCAGGAGCACCTAGAGATAACAGCAGGACAATAAACATGAAGAAAAACGGTGTAAAACTCATGGGGCACTCAGCCCCTTTTTTTAATTACCCCAAAAAACAGCTCCACTACTCTCTAATCCAAGCGTTCAACTCTTCACTCACAAAACCGCCCCCAAAATCTCCCGACAAACCTCCCGATCATCAAAAGGAATTGTCTTTTTTCCAATGGTCTGAGTCTGTTCGTGTCCGCGTCCGGCCACCAGTACGAGATCGCCTTTTTCGGCCGTTAATATCGCATAACGAATGGCCTCATACCGGTCTTCGATCTCAAAAAATCCTTCCCCTTCCTGTCGCGGAAGAGCCGAACGAATTACGAGCGCAATTTCTTTGGGGTCATCACTCAAAGGGTCATCAGTGGTCAGAATAATTTCATCTGCCAATTTGTGCAGTACCTCCACCGAGGCCTTCCAATTACTCGGGCTCCGTTCTCCAGCCCCTCCCCACACCACAATAATGCGTCCCTTCACAAAAGTTTTCAGCGTCGAAAGCACCGCCTGCAAGGCTGAAGGCTTGTAAGAAAAATCCACCACTACCGAATAAGGCAGTCCGCGCGAAACCACTTCGAGTCGCCCTGAAATACCGGGGAAATGCGTCAGCGATTCAGCAATTTTATCCACCCCCACGCCAAAAGAAGTTGCCACCCCCACCGCGGCCAACAGATTCTCAATATTGTGTTTCCCCAAAAGCGGCAGCGCCACATCCACCGAATGATTGGGCATTTCCAGGGTGAATTTGGATTCACTCTCACTCAGCCGAATATTTTTGGCCCGCACATCAGCCGGCTTGTGCGTCGAATATTTCACCACCCGGTCAGAAGGAATGGACTCGAAAATATGACAGTGCTCATCATCTTGGTTGAGGATAGAAACTTTGGGCACCCGGGGTTTGCGGTACGAAAGGTTGAGTCCTCGAAAAAGCAGCGTCTTGGCCCGAATGTATTCGGCCAGGTTTCCGTGGTAGTCCAAATGTTCATTGTCCCGAATATTCACCAGCACGGCCGTATCCACACTTACTCCCCACAACCGGTGCTGATCCAGGGCATGGGAAGAAACTTCCAGCACACAGTATTCCAACCCCATCTTGACCATCTTACGCAGCATCTGCTGAGTCTTCCAGGGCCGCAGAGTGGTACGCAGAGACACATTTGGCAACACTTCATCCCCCAGATGAAAATTAATCGTCGACAAAGCCCCACACTTTTTCCCCCCGCTCTGCATCAAGTAGTGGATCAACTCCACCGTGGTGGATTTCCCCGAAGTTCCCGTCACCCCAATAATCTTCAGCTCATTCCCCGGAAAGCGATAAAAAAAAGCCGCCGCCATCGCCGAAAGTTTGTGGTAGCCCAGTCGGAGTGGGGAGCGGGGAGGAATGAGGGCGCGGAAGAGGGAAAGCATCACCCGTAATTGTATCAAGAAGAGAAGGCATTGACAAAGTTTAAAAAAATTACACAATAAGCATGTGAACTTGTCTTCAGATATACAAGAACGAGTTCCCAGAAGAAGGGGGATAAGTTCTTTTACACGATTATTTAGAATTATGAAAGGAAGAAGCCATGATTAAGAGACTGAAAGAGGCCTTCATTTCTGGGGTGATTACAGCGATTATCTGGGCAGCCTACCTGGGAATCCGTTCTCTTATTGGAGAACTTCCAACAACCTGGACAGACAACATGTTTTCACCAAGTAGTACGATTCACCCATATCTCCCTTGGGTAGATATACCAATAATTGGGGGAATCGTATTTTGTGTGGATTTTCTACTCTCAAAAGGGGAAAAAAGGAGAAGCCAGAAGCAACTCATTCTGTACATCCTTGGGGGAAACGCCCTCGGGGCTTTCTTCATCTGGGAAGAATGGTGGAGGTTCCTTGTAAATTGGACTATTGCCGCCATCCTGATCGTTGATCGAATTCGAGTTATGACTCAGGTCATAGATACTCAAAATTCGGCAATAAGAAACTACTTCTGGGGGGCGACCCCGCAAGGAGTGAAGGAAGACGAGCGGGGGTATCATCTAGCTCTATTATTCGGCTTAATAATCCCGTTTCTCTTTATAAACGGAGGGATAGACGCTGCGAATCTGATGTTTTCGGCTGGATTACTCCTTGTGCTCGTGCACTTGCTGCCATTCGCGTTGCTGGTCATTGCGGGATTTGGTCTGATACCATTCTTGTTTGGGGTGGGAATGAGTGTCTACTTCCCAGTCGCAAACAGAACCATCGGCGAAACAGAAGAAACGGTGATAAATATCCTGAGCAACATAATAAACTAAATAATCAGCGTAATCAGAACATGACAAACGGGCGCCCACCCTCGGGCGCCCCATTTTTTTGGGGACCAAAAAAATATGGAAACGAAAGAGGGGGTATGTTGACATAATTATTGAAATAAGTAATTAGAGTAAGTAGGTCTGTCTTGTCTATACATGAGAATGGATCTTCGACGTTTGGGGAGCCGTTCTTTTATAAATCTTTTAAAGAGAGAGGAAACGTACCATGAAAAGCGAAACTATTGATTTACTCAAACAGATTTTAGCCGGGATCTTTATGGTTGTACTCATCATGTTTTGGGTCATCCAGGTCAAGGAAGATCCCATGCTTAAGGGAATAAACATATCTCCAGACTGGGTAATTCCATATACCTACAACCGCTGGATCGACGTCCCCCTGTTTGTAATTCTGTACGCTCTTATGCAGAAATCGTTTCTAGACATAAGAGAGTATTTTACGCCGATATTATTTGGGATGACTTTTGGAGCGTTCAGCGTGCGTACAGAGTACTGGATTTTCATAGTCCCCATGGCGCTCTGTGGTTTGACTATTTTCTTCTACGCAACCTATGCACAATGGGGAGATGAAGTGGAAGAAACAAAAAAATCAATCAACCGGGCGATAGTGATCATGTGGATGAAGACAGGAGGAACACTCCTTATAATTCACGGAGGGCCCGGGGCGATGATTTTTATGGGGATCATGACCCTAATGGTGCCCGTGATTTTGATTCTGGCCAACCGAAAACTCTGGAAGGAGGAGAAAAGCCTAAGAAGCCTGATCGCAGTCAAAACCTAAACGCCTCTTTTCAATCAGAACAAAATAAGAACGCCTTACCCTTTTGGCGCCCAGATTAACGGGCGCCACTTTTAATACCAAAATAAACTCTCCCCCCAGAGATTTTACACGCCCCTTGTTGGTGTTCGCTTTTGGGGGATAAAATTTTACCCGATCCCAGAACAGAACATTTATATAACCGAAACCAGTCGCTCCATATCGCTCATCTTCAAAGCTGGAAAATTCGCAATCCGAAAAGTTGAGGGCTTTAGTTTTCCATACCCCTTTCCCATCACGATATCGGCCTCGCTACAGCGCTCATGAATTTTTTGAAGGAGGTCTTCAGCTGCCTTCACCGTCACCACCGAACTCGATCGAGCGGCTGGATCGGACACAAAAAAATCAAAATCAGGATGGCCCGCCACAAAGTATTCCAAAAACGCTTTCTTGTCTTCGGTTTCTTTCTGGATCACTTCAATTCCCCCCCGGTCATTCCAACGAGTTATTTGCTGGGCCAGCAGGTAAATCCCCAAAACATTAGGCGTAGCAATAGTCTGATATTTTTCCGTCATTTTGTCGTGCATTTTGGGAAGCGGAAAAGCCCCAGGGAAAAGTTTTTTCTGAGACAGAAGCAATTTTGATCTTTCTAGGACGCGATCAGAATAAATAAAAATCCCCAAACCGGCCGGCAAGCCAAAACATTTCTGCACCGAAAAAAGCCAGATATCCGCGAGCGAAAAATCTACCTTCGCCACGCCCGCAAGCGAAGTACTATCCACCGCCAAAAGCTTATCCGGATACTTGCGCCGGACCAGACCAATATCGGCCTCTCCGCACATCACCCCCGTGCTGGTTTCATTGTGAGTAATGGTAATGGTTTCAATGTCCGGACCAACCGGGATTGAATAATCATTCTTCAGCCCCCAGTCGACCGCGCCCTCATGAGCGTCTTTGCCCAACCCTCGACTGATGCGAGCAAAATACTCCGAAAAATTACCGCAGGTAAAATGAAAAGAAGCCCGTTCGGTCGTGTTTTCGATCGTCATTGCCATCGCCTCGGTGGCCGAAGCGGTATAGACCACATGGTAGTTGGTCGGGAGAGAGAAGTACGTTCGAAGCCCCTCGACTGCCTGTCGACTGATTTCTGAAAACTGGGGCGAACGATGGCTCATTGAAAGGAGGTCTGACTTTGCCGCCTGAGTGATATCAGCCTTTGTTTCATCAGACAGTTGTGAAGGGCCAGGGTTGAAGGTGAGCATGAGGAGAAATTAGTACAAAATACGGGATTTAATCGTTCCAGAAATACCTTTTAGCGCCTCTTTGAGTGCGGACAGATCTAACCCGTCAGCGTTATCTACATCGGTAATTACATAGCCCGTATCGGTTTTGGTCTGCAAGTACTGACCAGCAATATTTAATTCGAAATCCGAAAACACATCATTCAGGGCCCGCAAAACCCCCGGACGATTTTCGTGAATGTGCAGAATTCGGTGTCGACCCGACTGGGGAGGGAGGTCAACTTGAGCAAAGTTGACCGCCGAAGTGGTTGCGCCAGTATCACAATAAGAAACCAGTTTTGTGGCCACTTCCACTCCAATATTTTCCTGGGCTTCCAACGTGCTCCCGCCAATATGCGGAGTCAAAATCACGTTCTCAAAATCTCGCAAAGGAGACACAAATTCTTCGGTCTTCGACTTGGGCTCCACCGGGAAAACATCAATCGCCGCCCCCAAAACATGCTTTGATTTCAGAGCCTCAACAAGGGCCTCAATCACCACGACGTTTCCTCTGGAAGCATTGAGCAGATAACTCCCTTTTTTCATCGCCTGAATTTCTTTTTCCCCGATAAGATTTTTCGTTTCATCCGTCTGGGGAACGTGCAGGCTGACCACTTCCGATTGAGACAAAAGTTCTTCGAGACTCGAAATTTTCTGAGCTTTCCCAAAAGGGAGTTTCGAAACCACATCATAATAAACCACGTTAAACCCCAAAGCCTCAGCCAAAACCCCCACCTGAGATCCAATGTGGCCATACCCCACGATACCAAAAGTCTTCCCTCGGGCTTCAAAACTGTTTTCCGCTGTTTTCATCCACCCCCCCACATGAGCCGCAGCATTCTTTTCCGGGATCCCGCGCAGCAGCAAAATCGCCTCGGCCAAAACCAATTCGGCCACACTCCGGGTATTGGAGTAGGGCGCATTAAAAACCGGAATCGCCCTCTGGGCTGCCGCCTCCAGATCTACCTGGTTAGTCCCAATACAAAAACACCCCACGCCCATAAGCTTCGTCGCTTTTTCCAGAACTGTTGCCGTCACCTGGGTTCGAGACCGAATTCCCAAAAAATGATAATCACCAATAATATCGGCCAGTTCATCTTCGTTCATCCCGCCGGGGCGAGCATCTATATTTTCATATCCCTGGCTCGTAAAATAATCTACTGCCGATTGATGCACCCCTTCCAGCAAGAGGATTTTGATCTTTGATTTCGGATAAGAATAAGAAGTCATTATGTATTAAGTTTAAGAAATTATCCCCCTCAAAAACGATTGAAAATCAGACCACGTTTCGAAAAAATGAGGCGCCACTGATTTCACAGCTTCGCGGGATTGGTAGACCCCAAAACCCAAAAAATCATCCACCACCCCAGCCTTAAATGGCGCATAATCACTCATACCATCTCCCACCATAAACACCTTTCCTTTTAGGCGGCCTTCGGAACGAAGATACTGAATCACTTTTTCTTTCCCCCCCGAATCCGAAAGAGGGTTTTGAGGATCAATCCCCAAAAACTGGTCGCTTTCCCCCCAGAGCATTTGGTTGGCAAAAATTCGATCAGAGTCAATTCGGACTGAAGCACAAATCGGGTCAATCCATTCTTTAAATCCCCCAGAAATCACAAAAATTTCATGCCCCTGCAATCGCAAAAAATCCAGACAGTCCAGAGCCTCCTCTTCGATCTGAGAAAGCGCAATATACTGGTCAATAAGAGCCCGAGAGGGCGAAGCGATTTCTAATCGCTGAAGCAGCGAATCCCGAAAATTTAACCGCCCCTCCATCCCCGCGCTACAAATGGCTTCAATCTGCTTTTTTTTTACGTCTCCATCCGGAGAATCCCGCAAAGCCAGGGACAAAATATCATCCAGAGACTCAGAAGGAAAAAGGGTTGAGTCAAAATCAAAACAAAAGGTGTGGATCGCTTTCCCATTCGCAACTTCCATGAGGGGAATCTAATAATTTTCTCGACTGGATCAAGTTTCAAAAAGAAGCCTTTTGCGAAGATAACTAAGCATTGGGAAATCCATAAACACTTGGAGGAATTCCCTGATTCGAAGGAAAGCCGGGAGAGTGATGAATCGTAAAAGGAACAAACGGAAACGTCACTTTTCGATATCCATTCCGTTCCAGGTAGTCAAAAGCCGCTCGCATTTCTGAAAAATTCGGATTCGCTCCATGAGGATCTTCTTCACAAAGATGCGCATAAACCACTCCTTGCTCATCAACAAAAGCAAGCACCCCATGCCCAAAGTCACAAGTCTTGTAATCAGGTGCCTCATGCCCCAAACGAGAGTAATGCGATATATGCTCCGGTTCTTGGAGGTCATGCTGAGCATTAAGCGATTCAACGGCCTGGAAAAAAGCTGGTATTTCTTCTGGTACGAAATCACAAGTTTCGGAAGCCATTTTTGGGAGGACTACTAAATATATTGATTTTTATAACAAAAAATAAAATAAGTCAAACAAAAGTTGACAAAAGAAAGTCGGACATCAGAATTTAGAGAGTAGAGAATTTGTTATTCAATTAAGAACAGAGTCTCTCCGATTTTGGGGAGGGAGTTCTTTTACAAGAGGGAGAGAAGAGATGCAAAGTGAGTGGAAGACCAGTTTGATAATTATTGGAATAACCACGGTTCTCACCGTAGTTTGGTGGGGACTCTATCCATTTTGGGGCGGAGACGTACCGGACGTAGCCCATGCCCGACTTATGGGGATAGAGATACCCCTTTCTTGGCCCATTAGTCGGTGGAGCGATCTGGCGTTAGGACCCGTTTTGGCTCTGATGTTGTGGAACTGGTCCAAAGTCAGAAGAGAGGAAACATATATTGAAGTAGGAGGATTCGACGAGCATGGAAGGGTTTTGAGAAGAGGTCTTATCATTGTGAGTGGAATCATTTGTGGCCTCTTTTACAACGGAGAACAGGGGGGGCTGCTTTTCTTAAATGTCCCAGACATCTTTCTGATTCTGTTTTCTGGGGTCTGGGGCTATCGATACATCAAAGCCAAAACGCAGATCAAAACAGAGGTTATGAATGAGTATTTCAGCACTCTTTTGGGAACTTGCTTTGGGGTATGGATTGCTGGAGGAATCGCAGCAGGAATAGCCTGGATTGTCGTTTGGGCGCTGCTGGCGGCCATTATCCTGCCTCGAAAAAAATAATCCCCGCTCTCCACAATAGAAAACACCCCCCTATTAAGACGCCCTTCTCCCCCCAGGGCGTCTCTTTTTTGAAAAACAAAGTCATGCTCAATAAACTCCAGAACTACTTGCCATCCCCCCATAAAACCGCTATTTAATCTTAGAAAGACGAAGCGAAGCTTCTCCTGCAAAGTCATTCCCAAGCCAGAGCTTGGGAACGAGCACCTTCCTCGAGCTCTGCCGAGAGCTCATTACTCACTATTTACTACTTGTTACTGACTACTGACTGTCATGTTGCCCTTAGTTACAATCATCGGCCGTCCCAATGTGGGAAAATCCACCCTATTCAACGCTTTGGCGGGGAAGAGGAAGGCTATTGTGTCCGACATCTCCGGAACCACTCGCGACAGTCTCACCGAAAGAATCGATAACCAAGAACAGTGTCCATTTCTCCTGGTCGATACCGCGGGGCTCACCGACGATCAGGGAGAAAATCTCGAAAAAGAAATCCAAACCCAGGCGAGTATATCGATCGAAAAAGCCAATTTGATTCTGTTTGTAGTGGACGGAAAAAAAGAACTCACCCTCGACGATCAACTTATTATCGAACGACTCAGAAAATCTAAGGTGCCCACGGTTTTTATCGCCAACAAAATCGACGACGGAAACCCCACCCCCACCTACGAACTCGCCAAACACGGCCTGGGGATGCCCCTCATTATTTCTGCCAAGAACTACACCAACATCTGGGAGCTCCAAGACGAAATCGAAGCGCACCTACAAAAAGCCGGTTTTTCTCGTGAAGAAGAAACCATCGAAGAAGACGAAGAGGACGTGATTAAGGTCGCCTTTGTCGGTCGGCCCAATGTGGGAAAGAGTTCGCTTTTTAACGCGTTTCTCAAAGACAATCGATCGGTAGTCTCCAACGTTTCGGGCACCACCCGCGACACCATCGACACGCCCTACACCGACGAAGACGGTCAAAAATACCTCTTTCTCGACACCGCCGGCCTTCGAAAGCCCGGAAAAATCGGAAGACGAATCGAGTTTTGGTCTTCGGTACGAACGACCCAGGCAATCGAAAGAGCCGACGTCTGCATTCTGCTTATCGATGCCCTCGACGGCGTAACTCACCAAGACCTCGCCATCGCCGGAAAAATCGAAGAAGCGGGGAAGGGAATTATTATCGGGGTGAATAAATTTGATCTCGTCCGCGAACAAGCTCAACAAAAAGACGAGTCCGACGAAAGAGAAGTCTCAGAAGTGAAAATGTGGGGCGAATCGGTCGACAAGATCCGCAACAACTACCACCACTATCTTCAGAAAAAAATATCCTTCCTGCCCTGGGCCCCAGCCAGTTTTTTCTCGGCCAAAACCGGACGCGGAATCCACGATATTCTGGGCTCGGTGAAAGGCATTCAAGAAGAACGCCACAAAAGAGTGCCCACCTCCCAACTCAACGGATGGGTCAAAGAAGTCTACTACGACCACGTCATCCCCAGCATTGGCACCAAAAGAGGAAAGATAAAATACGTCACCCAAACCGAAACCGCCCCCCCAAGATTTCAATTCTTCGTCAACAACCAAAGAGCCTTCCACTTCACCTACCGAAGGTATCTCGAAAACCGACTCCGAGAAAAATACGGTTTCTTCGGAACCCCTATTCGAATCGAACTGAAAGATGCCATGGATTATGAGAAGAGGCGGGGAAGAGAGTAGACAGAAATTTGGAAAGAACTTGAAAATCCCCCTTAATGAAGGGGGATATCCACATTCGTACGACGAAAAGACAGAAGAATAGGCAACTCAAGGAGGCAAGCTTTCATTCGAAGGAGGGGGTTTTTGAGAAAACCAAAAGAAATTTCTTTTCCGAAGCAAGTTCAGTAAACCCCCTCCTTCGCCCCTCAGAAAAACAGGAAAGTAAGAGCCTCAAAAAAGCCAGAAAAAGACGAAAAGCCGTTTCCCCCTTCGAAAAGGGGGATTTTTATTGATGCCCCCAAATATTTACCTCTTGGAGTCCCTAATTCCTCATTCCTTATTCCTGCTTCCCGACCACAAACACATGCTTTGCCTCAATGATAATGATTGTTCCCCCCTCAAATCGGAACCCTTTGCACCTCCCCCCGAAACCGCTCAAAATGCGCCTCGTGCGTAGTCGTAAAAAACACCTGGCTCTCGCCACACAACTGCTCCAAATGCATCTGACGATGATCATCGAGTTCTGAAAACACATCATCCAGTAGCAAGATCGGATCGGCCTGAATTTCAGATTTGAGCATCTGTTTCATCGCCGAAAGCAGCGCCAAAAGTACGGATCGGGTTTCTCCCCGAGAGGCCGTGGCCGTCAGCGGACGTGTGCGCAGAAAAAAACAAAAATCATCTCGGTGAGGCCCAATGAGCGCTCGCCGAGCAATATGTTCGCGCGGTCCTGATTCCTCAAAAAAAGCTTTCACTCCCTCCGGAGTGGCATCAAATTCATCCGGGGGAGTCAGGATGATCTGAATGAGATCCGAAGACTGCGAAATGATATCCAGCTCTTGCTGCAAAAGGGGAACGAGAGTTTCTAACATCTTTTGGCGTTCGTGCCAGATACGCGGAATAGTCGCGGCCAAGATCTCATTCCAGGGGCGTAAATGAGGCAGGAGATCTTCATAAAAAGACTCTTTGTACATATTAATCAGGGCCAGTTTCTGGCGCCGGGCGCGTTCGCAGCGCATCAGGTCTTCGCGATAAGTAGGACTAATTTGGGCCAAAAACCGATCAAAATATCGCTGGCGGTTGGCCTTGGGGCCTGAAAAAAGATGCAGGTGTTCTGGCACAAAGAGCAACGAAGGCACAAATCCAAAGTGTTTTTTGAGCGAAATCTTTTTTCCGCTGTGCCAAAACTGTCGACTTCGAGGCTGAATCAGGACTTTTATCTGATCATTCATCTGGGTTTCTCCCAAAATCAAAGCCGATTCCTGCCCGTGCAAAATCAGGTCCACCCCCTTGTGCTCTCGCCAGCTTTTTCCCGTACTCAGCACAAAAATCGACTCCAAAATATTGGTTTTTCCCCGCCCATTTTCTCCAAAAAAAACCACCCGTTGGTCAAACACAAATTGAGTCGAAGTATGGTTTCGAAAGTCGGTGAGCTGCAAAGATTTGAGCATTTCACACACAGAGTAGAGAACTATGAATTACACATCAACTCCAACTTTGGGCCAGAGTTTGACAAAGAAAAAAGAAAAACATAAAACCTTTTCACAAGTAGTATCTACAGGACTCAACACCTTGCTGGTGAAGATAACCTGTGGAGCAGCTCTATCTCAGAAACGCAGCGAAACGGATTAAACCTTCGGGCCAGTCGTGGTTCGTGAAGGCGAGCGGGACCACCCCGGTCCCCGAAACCATGGAGGAATTTCTAAAATGGTGGAGTTTAATCCGAACCAAGACGTGATCCGTTTTTTTGACCCGTATGGAAAGGTGATCGATCCCGATCCCTATACGTGCCACGTGGTCATCATTCGTGGATGGCCTTGGGCCGAAATACACTTCCACATTGGAATGACCACGGTTTACCGGTGTTCCATAAGTGTTCTTCACCTGAAAAAGCTCCAGAAAGGGCAGTACTCCATGACGGAGCTGACTCCGGATGGAGAGCAGTTGGATCGTCAGTTTGCGTTTCCGTAGGTTTCTGGGGGTGGCGGCTGATGTTTGGCCTCCACCTCCCTTTTTTAATGAATTTCATTGGTAGATCCCGATCAAAAAAATCCCCCTTAATGAAGGGGGATACCACCACTCGTACAAGTCAATGAGGGGAGAATATCTAATTCTGAGAGGTTGTCGGTCATCCGAAGGAGGGGGTTTTTGAGAAAACCAAAAGGAAAATCTTTTACGAAGCAAGTTCAGCAAACCTCCTCCTTCGCCCCTCAGAAAACCAGGAAAGTAAGAGCCTCAAAAAAGCCCTAGCCCTCAATTCACCAAAATTAAGAGCCAGGAAAAGGCATTCTGCCACGTTCGAACATTCAAATACAACACCTCCCACAGCAAGCACAGCGTTTTCGACACAGGATACTCCAGTCTACAGGACGATACCAGTGCTCTGTTAGTCTACAGATTCTATGAACCCCGTACCCAACCAGAAGTCCGATCAAAGACACGCTCAGGAACGCCTCAGGAAAACCAAGGAGAAAGAAGCCATAGGTCATCCCCATCCCCATCCCCAGAAAACTCGGGAATGCTGGTGTCCGAAAGCATCGATACCAGAAGCCATTCAACAGAACCAGAACGAGTTTTGAAAGGAAGAGGAACAAGGAAAAGCTCCACCGAGGAAAGTTCACCAGGCCCAAAATCAGGGGAAGAATGATCTTGGAAAGAATCACCGTAAGAAGAGCAAAGGGAGCGAGGTTAAGAATCCATAAGAAGAGACAATAAACCACCGGCCCGAGAAAAGGAAACAAGGCCGACCCCAAAAGGCTCTTCAGCAGAAACATCAGATAAGATCGTAAATCTCCGCGATATTTGCCCATTACACGGCTGGTATAAAAGACCACAACATAAGTTGCGAGCATCAGCAATGAATAGGCGAAGCTCAATGAAGAATTATGATCGAATCCATTAAAGCGAAGCGGGGGAGAAAATAAGGAGAGCTTTCCGAACAGGATAGGGTGCAATTTCACCCAGAGAGCAGAAGTAAAGACCCACTCAAACAGCGGTGGAAAGATGAGGGTCGTAAAAAACAACGGAAGGAAGAAAAACCAAAGGGACATACTGGCTCCAGCAGCCCAAGAGAGGTATTTTCCCTTCCCCGTACTTATGCGGGCGGGCGAAGAAGGATCGTAATCTTGCTCGGCTAGGGCGACAGAAAACAGAAGCCAGAGGCCAGCTGCCGACAAATAAGAGACCCACGGAAGAAAAAGCTCGAGGACATCATGTAAAACGGGATGCATAAATCGTCTCCATTTTAGAAGAGGGAAAGTGTAGTGGGCAGAATATCTACCCACATCCCAAGTAAACATCAGAAGATTGGTGCTACCAAAAGACAGAGAGCAGATAAGAACCCACTATTTTCGAATGTAAAAGAGCAAATTCATCCCAATAAATAACTGAAATATTGAGAAGGTCAAAAAAAAGCCCCCTAAATTGCCTTTTCTATCAAAAGCAATAAAATCAAGTTCGACGGCTTAAAAATGCGCACAAAACACTCCCAAAAGACCTTCCTTACCGGCTCCCTTCTGGGAGTGTGTTTTTTGGTGGGAGCCTTTTTGGTGAGCGGGTGTGAGTCTCAAGCCCCCGTAGAAAAATCTCCCGCCGCCTCTGCCAAAAAGACCCTGGTGGTAGAAGGCGAAGCTCAAAACGACAAAACCGAAAAGCTCCTCACCCTCTTCCGAGAAAAAACTAAAATCAGCACCACCAAGCCAGACAAAGTAACTTTTGAATGGCTCTTTGCTCGAGAGGAAGAAAAAGTGGAATCAGCCACCGTTCAGGGAAAAAGCGTAGAGATCTTTTCTACCGGACAGGAAATGGGCTACATCGGTCGTCAGATTCAGCAGTTTTTCACCAACGAAGGATTTGAACCCGATCTGATCAATCTCAAAGTCGACAACATAAAAGGCCAAACCGGATATCGCCGAAATCACGAAATCTGTCTGGTAAAAATCCGAACCATCAAAGAAAACGACTACAAGATTATCAACCTGGAGTGCGGAAATCATTTTTAAATGTGTCATTCCGAATCGTCAGGGGACAACTTTAGAGCGGTCATAAAATGAGGAATCATCCTTATAAAAAAGAGAAAAAAGGGGGGCGGGTATAATGTTTTCTTTCTTCCTTTTTGATAAATTTTTATTTCGAGGATCCCTCATCTCAATCGTTGAGAGTTTCAAAATGTTCCGTCATTCGGGATGACACAAATTAATAATTACAAAACGCATCAGCAAATTGATGAATAGCCCACCCAAAATCCTCCGCACCAACCGGCGCACCTTCGGGCTCGAGATATCTCAGTCGGGGGAACTCATAGTCAGAGCCCCCAAGCACGCAAGTGATCGAGCCATCGCTCGTTTATTAGAATCAAACCAGCCATGGATCAAAAAGAAACTCACCCTCGTCCGAGAAAGAAACGCCCAGCTCAAACCAAAAATCTACAAAAACGGAGACACCTTTCTTTTTTTGGGGAAAGAATACGAACTCTTTGTAACGGATAGAAAGGGGGCTCCGCTGGTTTTTGAAAAGGGGTTTAATATGGCCCACAAACACTTTCCGCGGGCTGAATACCATTTTATCAAATGGTACAAAGACCAAGCCCGACTCCATTTTAAAGACCGAGTCGAACACTTTGCCCAAAAACACGACTTTACCTACGAAAAAATAAAACTCTCCAGCGCCCAAAAGCGATGGGGATCCTGCAGCCACAAAAACAACCTCAATTTCTGCTGGAGGCTGATCATGGCCCCGGAAGAAATAATCGACTACGTCGTCGTCCACGAACTATCTCACACCATCCACAAAGATCATTCCCCCCGATTCTGGAACCACGTAGAATCCATCCTGCCCCAATTCCGGACCCACAAAAAATGGCTCCAAGACCAGGGGCACACCATGACGTTGTAGGGAAAGCAAGGCGCAGAAGATAATGAGAAGCTTATGTTGATGGACGAGAGGGGTTTGTTTGTAATAAGTATGGAAATATGGTATAATGGCCAGAAGTTTAAAAAAATGAGCCAAGATAACAACACCCAGCAGAAGAAAGAAGAGTTGTTAAAAAAGCTCGAAGAGGAAAATGAACGACTCAGAATTGAAATTGAAAAAAGAGAAACGAGGAAAAAAAAGATGCTAAAATTCAAAGAATATATTCACCAAGTCAAAGAGAAGAAACACCTACAAGAGATTGAACAAGAGATAGAGAGCCTATTTACTTCATAATTTATATAAAATGGGAAACAATGAACAGTTACAAGCAGCACCTGAAGGGGGGGGAAGTATTGATGATAAAATAAATAAAAAACAAGAAGAGATAGCTAAAAAGAAAGATACACTAGACCAACAAGACCAACAAGACCAACAAGACCAACAAGAAGACGAGAAGGTTAGTCCAGAGCAGCGTGAAAAAGAAGTAGAAGAAGCCATAAAAAACGCCACAGAGGCATTTAAGTTCGAACAGAAAGAGCTCAAGAAATACAAAGCGATTCTTGAATCTGGAAAGGAGGAGCCCGGAGGAAGAGATCTTGATGCCACAGAAATCGGTCTCTATGAAGAAGTATACAACTCAACCAAAGAAAATTATCAACATTTAAGAAAATTCATTGCGGCTTTGAAACTCCAGCGCAGAAACAAATGGCCCGATTTGCAGAGTTACCCTACGGCATCTACTCAGCTCAGAAGCATGACGGAAAAAGATGGGTCCCAGGATCTAGTGGCCTACGATATGGCACTAGAATTTGAGAAAGAATTTATTGCCGCCGTAAAAGACAAAACCAAGCGAAAAATTCAATACTAAAAGCGGTAATTCTACGTTCTCATCTCCCTCAACTTCTGCAGCGCCACCCCATTGGTCTTCAAAAACTGAATGCCCGCAAACTCATCCGGATGCGCCCATTTTAGCTCTTGCTTTTCTAGTGGCTGAGGCTCTCCCGACTGAATCTGGCAGCGATGAAACCGGAGTTTCAAATTGGCGCGTTTAAACAAGCAGAGTTCTTCGTGAAAATGGGGCCGAACCGAGACCTTTACGCCTACTTCTTCCTCAACTTCACGTTTCACACAGGTCCGAAAATCTTCTCCTTTTTCCCGTTTTCCGCCTGGAAACTCCCAGTGCCCCACAAAACTCTTGCCCTCCGGTCGGCTCTGGATCAGATATTTCCCATCTGATCGCCAGATACAGGCCACACCCACCTCAATGCAGTACTTTCGTTTTTCCTTCTTTTTGGGCGCTTTTTTGGGTTTTTTAACGGGAATAAACTGAGACCGAACCTCGGGAGGAAAATACTCATCCAGAGGAGGAGCAATTTCTTTACCCGCCCTCAGCTCCGTCGCCAAGTCCATCATCGCTCCGTTCCAATCTCGCCCCGAAGGAGCCAAATTGATCAGTGACTGAGCCACTTCAAATAGATCTTCGTCGGGCCAAAGGGTCTGAATAATTTTTGAAATGTTGGTATCAACCGCGGGGATCTTTTCGTCATGCGCAAAACTCATGATGGCCGCGGCTGTATAAGCGCCAATACCCGGCAGAGACTGCAATTCGTGCACGTCTTTTGGAAATTTCCCTCCGTACCGCTCCATTACCGCCTGGGCAGTTTTTATCATGTTTCGCCCTCGGGTGTAGTAGCCAAGCCCCTCCCAAACAGGGAAAACTTCTTCCCAAGTCGCCTTGGCCAAAGACTCGAGGGTGGGGAAAGCCTCGATAAACCGGGGATAAAACTTATCCGCTACCCGATCAATCTGGGTCTGGTGCGACATCACTTCCGAAATCCAGATTCGATAAGGATCGCTTTCTCCCCGCCAGGGGAACGAGCGTTTGTGGTGCGAAAACCATTCAAGAAGCCGTGGGGTAAACTGTTTCATATACGGGGGAGGTAGACTCGGGGAAACAAGTTCAACAAAGGTGCTCGTTGAGTGGTGATTGTTCCCCAAGAGAAATTGGTATTCCCTTCCCCTTCTTTGTACACCAAAAAGGGTCATTTGACAAGTCAATAGCCAAGAAAAGATTTGTTACTAACTTGAAGTTTCGGTTTTAAGTCCAAAAATACCCACTCCTGACCGACAAAAAGTAACTCTATAAAATCACCTTAAAACGAAACAAAGAGTGCTTTAACTAGATTTGGGAGGGGGCGATGGGGAGTGTTCTTGCGGGAGGGGATGATTATAGAAGGGATGAAAATAACAAGTGGTTTCAAGGGCGAGGAAAACCGTGATAATGGTTTGAAGCCAGATGATGGAGGAGAATTGCTGGGTGCTGATAGTAAAAATTAAGTAAAAAACCAGAAAGGTGAAAAATGTTGCCCAGTGGTGGTGATGTTTATGGATGAGGTACAGACAAAATAAACAGACGAGACTAAACAGGGGAAGGTGCCAGAGGCCATAAAGGAAGGTTATTGAAGAAAATGCCAGGAGGCATGTAATGCTCCATTTTTTCCCTTTGAGAATATGAATTATGAGAAAGAGCAGGAATAATCCAAGGGGGATTAAACAAAGAGCAAATTGAACAAGGAGAGAGCCTGAGAGCTGAGCTGAAGACTGGAGAGCTGTAATAGTTGCTATGTAGCTCTCGTACTGGTATTTGTTTTTGAAGAGGGTAACCAGCAAAACTACGAGAATGGTGACAAGAAGCGAGAAGACCTGAAGCCAACCAATACACGCGAGCGCCGTTCCCTGCCAGGGGCGAGTGATTTTTGAGGTCATTATTTTGATATTTATTTAGTTCACACTGAAAACATCTCCGCCGAATTCGGATTCGCCAGCAAATGACTTCCGAGTACTTTATCCACCCCGGCTGGAGAGGTCTCTCCAAAGTCCCACACCTTATAAATTTGGACCGAAATTGGCTTCTGATACATTTCTGAGAGCTTCGCCCCCAAATCCGTGGCCTCATCACTTTCACGCTCCAAAACGGCAAATTTGTTGGAATTCTCTTCTTCCACGACATATTCCTTATTCGGATTGAGCAGGAGGCCGCTTTCGACCAACTGATCGGCGCTCACTTCGCCGACTACTTCGTACAAAATCGATCGTTTGAGGTCGACTTTTTCTCCCGCCAAACGCGAAGAAGCCGAAGCGATAGAAAACGCTTCGTTATCGGTAATAATCACTCTTTTTTCTAGGGTCTGAGCGGATTTTTGAGGGACATAAGCCTTTGGAGCAACTTTTGCTTCATCTTGGCCGCCAATCTGAACCGAGGCCGGAGACTTTTTTTCTTTCACCCACGCACACATCGAAGCAAAAACCCCATCGCCATCAAAATGATCAAAAAACCGTTCCGGGTGAGGCATCATAGCCGCAACCGTGCCCTCATCGTTAACAATGGCAGCGGTAGCAAAAGCCGATCCATTCGGGGTGACGGGGAAATCAGCCGAAACCGCTCCTGCCTCGTCACAATATCGAAAAAGCACATTTGAACCATCTTCCAGATGGGAAAGCGCCGTTTCATCAATCGAAGCAAATCGCCCTTCTCCGTGGGCAATGGGGACGTGTAAAACTTGTGTAATTTTGTGGGAAAAAGCGGTATCGGTTCGCTGTGCTTTTAGGTGCACCCAGGCATTATAAAACCCTGTTCCCAGCACGTTTCCGTCCTGGTCCCGCCGAATATTCTTGGCCAGCGCAAAAGGCAGCCCCTTGCCCGCCACCGGGATGAGTCCCGACTCCACCACCATCTGAGCCCCATTACAAATCCCCAAAATCAGTTTTCCTTTGGCCGCTTCACTTCGCAGGACATCAAAAACCTCGGTCTTCGAAGCAATCACGCCCGAGCGCCCTCGATCTTCAAAGCTAAACCCTCCTGGCAGCACGTAGGCATCCTGGGATCCAAGGCGATCGGCTTCGTTCCAGCGGATTAGTTCGACCTCAAACCCATTTCGTTCCGCCGCGCGAACGGTTTCGATCTCACAATTATTACCCGGAAACGAAAGAACGGCCAGTCGTGGCATTTTTTGAGGGGATTAAATCGGCTTCATTGTGCTGAAAAAACCGCTGGTGTAAAGGGGATCTAATAGGTTGAGCGTTATTGTTAGGGTTTGTTGTACCGCTCTTATTGAAGGTTTTGTGGAAAAGAGGTGTGCGAGTATATTTGAAAAATAGTTTTCAGCTAGTTTTAAACTAGCTATGAACATTGAGAAATAAATAGGTCATCTCGAAATCGTCTATGTACGACAATAGATCGACCTCAAAATGAGAGATCATCTTCGATTCCCCATGTAATCGATGTTCGTTTCAAAATGTTCCTTGATTCGGGATGACAATTTTTTTTAATTAAGTTTTCTCTCTACCGATCGAAGAACTACTTACGAAACCTTTGGTAGTTGTTATTTCTCTGTAAATATGATATAATGAAAAGATTATAAAACTATGTTGCCCCAACAAATACTAGGCTTTGGCGTCATTAGTCTCATCCCCATTCTGGGATGGCTTTGGTTTTTCAACAAAAAGCAGCCCGAAAAACGTTCTTATGTCATCCTTACTTTCTTGGCGGGGATGTGTTCGGTTTTGCCCATCAAACTCTACGAAAAATACTGGAACACGAATTTTCTAGCTCTCGAACACCTCGATTTATTTCGATATCTCGCTGAACTGGTTGAATCTCCTAACACTGCCAAGTTTATCACCTATGTGGTCAGTCACGGGGTGGTGGCCATAGGATTCTTTCTTTTTGTAGCGGCCATGATGTTTGTTCTCGAAGTATTTTCCTTCGACAACTCAGCGCGTCTGTACCGACAAAAGGCCAAAAAGATCTGGGAATCACCCGCTTTCTTTACCATGGTCGGACTCCTCTGTGGAGCGGTGGCTTTTTGGGCGTCAGAAAGCCTGTCCCAAAAGATCTGGTTTTTTGTGGTGGTGGGAATGCTCGAAGAGTTTGTAAAACACCTGGTCCTACGATTTGCCGATGACGAAAAAATCCAAACCGTCGATGATGCCCTCGAGTTTTCGATTATTGTGGCACTGGGATTTGTCTTCGTCGAAAACATTCTCTACTTCGGAAAAATATGGGACGCGTCCATGAGTGGGATTACGTTTACCTGGTTTGTCTTTTTGCGTTCCACCATTTCAGTGGCCGCGCACGTAACCTTTTCGGCTATTTTGGGGTACTACTACGGGATAGCTCGTTTTGCCGAAGACTTTTATCGCCAAGAAGTACAAGAAGGAAAACACATCATCCTCCAGAAAATGCATCAGGTGCTCCACCTCAAAGGCGAAACTCTTTTTCACGAAGAAAAAATGATGGAGGGAATGATATTGGCTATGGTCTGCCACGCTATTTTCAACTCCTTTCTCGAATTTGAGCAAGTGATTATGGTAGTTCCCATACTCGCTTTCTGCTTTTTGTGTGTGCTACAATTGTTTCACAAAAAAAACCGACATACCTTTGAAGGTCATTTTTTATCCCATAATTCCTAAAACAAAATGAGCGGAAAAACAAAAAACATCTTCGACGTCCTTCCCAACTACAAGCCCCGGATTGGGGTTATGGGATCGGCTTCTGGGTTTGTAATGAGAAACCCTGTCGCGGTCAAAAACTCACAAGAAGTAGGCCGACAAATCGCAAAGCACAACTGTGTACTGGTAAATGGGGCCTGTCCGGGGTTGCCCGACGAAGCAGCCAAAGGCTGTAAAGAATCCGGAGGAGAAACCTTTGGGGTCTCTCCGGCCATTTCCATTATTTCTCATCTCGAAAAATACAAATCGCCCATCGAGCACTACGACGGATTCCTTTTTACCGGACTAGGGCTGATGCAGCGTGATATTATCAACATTCGTTCGGCCAATGCGGTTATTATTCTTCCCGGAGGCACCGGAACACTCAACGAGTTTACAGTGGCCTACGACGAAGGAAAGCCCATCGGAATCCTGACTGGCGCGGGAGGATGTGCCGAACACATCAAAGAAATATTAGGATTCTGTCATCGAAAAGTTACGGACCGAATGGTATTTTCTGACGACCCAAAAGAACTCGTCGAAAAACTCATCGCCGTCATGAAAAAAGCCGAGGTTTCAGCCGTGCTCGATGATTATCTCATCGGAGATGACGGGGTAGTGACGAAAATAGAGGAAGAACACGAAGAAAATTAGCCATTAACCATAAACAGTTAATAACGAAGGAGCAGGCCAGTGGGCCTGCTTTTTTGACAAAAAAAGACGGGCCTTGGCCCGTCTTTAACTGCTTGTTATTGGCTACTGACTATACTACTTGCTTCTCGATCTTCGTCGTTTTCCCGGATCAAGCGTTGCGTCATATTCGTAGATCGCTCGCCCGACACGTTTGAAGAAAGCATATTTCTGAAGGTTGAGGGAAATTGTTCCCACACGAATCTCTCGTTTTTTGAGGACCGCTTCGATAATTTCTTGTCGTTTCATAGGACCTCCGGCTTCCAGAAGAACCGTTTTGATAACATCACAAACCGTTCCGGCAACCATGCCCCAGTCTTTGAGCCCGTACATTCCCCGTCCTACCAGCACAAAATCATCATGACGAATGAGTTCGTTGTGGATGGCCTGAGGCGTAACCACTTTTTTGGCCGGAAAGTCGTTCAGCACATGCCGAGCAATATCCGAAAAGTGAAGGGGTTTTCCCTGGGCTTTAAGCGTAATAAGAATCTTGTCCTTAATAGATCGAGGGTTGATGTGTCTCCAAGAGGCCAGCCCCCATCCGCCTTTGGCTTCACAGAACCCTTTATCAATCCGCAACACAGAAGCCACCATAGGCAAACTGTAAGGACCTTTGATTTCACCACAGAGATCTTCTACCCCCATAACATCTCCACGTTTTTTCATAGATTTCTGAATCAGCTTGATCAATCCCTTCACTTCCTGAAGAGACATATCAACCGTCATCCAGAAAGGAAAGTGAAACTGATTTTTTTCTTGTTTGGTCAGACGCTCAGAAACACGCATGGCCAGCTTCATAGCGTTTACATCAATCTCTTCTCCGCCGCTTACTTCTTTTAGCATTTCAGAGACCAAGAGATCTTCTGACATTACTTTTCCATTCTTTACCAAAATCGAAAAAGCCAGATCGTGAATCAAGCGCATTGAGGGATCCATCGAAATTCGAGCCAGCTTCTTGATGGCCATCGTTTCGATCTGTCGCACTCGCTCACGCGTGATCGAATAACTCTTTCCGATTTTATCGAGCGTCTCTCGAGGCTTTCCCCCAAGGGAAAAACGACGAGATACCACATTTTGTTCCTTCTCAGTCAACAAACTGAGCAGGCGTTCCATCAATTTCGGAAAGTCGATCTTGCTTTTCGCAGAGGGGATCATGAATTAACTTGATTAATCTCAAATCTAGTGCCTACTCTACTTACAGAATACAACTTGTCAAACTTTTTTTTTCTTTTAGAACTATATAAATAACATAAATATAAAATAATTCTCGAAAAAATAAAGAAAAAGGTGATTCCCAAGAGGTTTAAGAGCATTTGTCTCGAGAAAGCAAGTGCCGCCCAAAAAAAAACAAAATAAGACCACCAAGTGTATAAGAAAGCCAAAAAGGAGGGGTGAAAGGGGGCAGGTTTTTGAAAAAAAAGGCGCCGTGTAGGAGCATTTCCAGACAAAAATAGAGGGGGAGCCGAAAGAAATACACTTCCCACCCCAAAAAATCATCCAAAAAAGCAAAAGGCACGAAAAAAAGAATCAGGGGAACCAGGGGGTCGGCATAAAGATTTGAAACAATTCCCAAAACAGGGACTTCGGGGAAAAAGAGACATAAAAGAGGAAAAACAGCCAATTCTGCGGCCAAACAAAGGGATAAGACTTCACGGATCAGGGGCGGGAAAAACCGCAGTTTTCGTTCAAAAAAGGGCGCAAAGACAATGAGGCCATACGTGGCCCCGCAGCTGAGATAAAAACCCATGTCGGACTGAACCATGAGGGGGTTGATTATCCCCATTACCACCAGCGTGAGCAGAAATATATTGCGAACGGAACCAGCGCGACCAAAGGTTTTTCCCCCGGTCACTAATCCCGCCATAATTCCCGCCCGTAGTACCGGCGCATCGCCCCCCGTCATGCCCACAAAAAACACCACCAACCCCAAAGTACCCACCGCACACACCCACCGACCTCCACGAGACAAAACACTCTGCGCGATAAATATCACCAGGGCCACATTCGACCCCGAAACCACCAAAAGGTGTTGCAGCGAAGAGCGATGGAAGGCCTCATTCACAAAGTCCGGCATTTTGTCTTTGATTCCCAAGGCCATTCCCAGCGCAATATGAGAGTGCGGGTAGGGAAGAGAAGACAGTATCTCCGTGCCCCAATCGCGAACCACCAGAGCCCAATGAAGGAGCCAGAAACCCGCCTGAGGATCGAGGACCTCAAATTGTTTTACCCGGGCCACGGCTTCAACTCCTGCTCGCCGATACATCGACATAAAATCAAACGTTGAGGTTTTTGGGGGACGGTACAGCGCCGTCTCAAAAGTGAGTTTCATTCCATACCGAAGGACTTTGTCTCGCGGAACAATCACCAAGATTCGAGCCCTTCCTTTCCATTCAAGCCCACGATCCGAAGAGAGACTCTCCACTTCAAATATCGCCCGAGTATCAGTTTCACCCGACTCGGGATAACGCACCACTTTTCCCGAGATCACCTTCTCGGCCCCCAAAAAAGGTTCCAACCGTTCCCAGACATAAGTTCGTCCCAAGGTGTACTGGGCAAAAGCCCCCCCGAGCAAAAAAGCACTGCCGACCCCCAGCCAAAACAGTCGGTGCCGGATGGCCACGATTCCACTCAGCATTCCCAAAAACAAAAAATAAGGACAAAGATCGGCCGAGCGTCCCAAAAACAACCCCAAAAAAATCGCCAACAGAAAAAAACGGAGTTTTTCACTCGGAAAAAAGTAAGAACCATCCAAAATATTACGGATCATTTGGCCCTTGTGCCCGAATTAGGGACAAAAATCAAGAGGAGGATTTAAGGTTCACTTAATGTAGAGAGGGAATGAAGGGGGTAGTTAGGGATAAGAAATGACGAATAAGGGGAATTAGAAATGACTTTATTGTTCACCTCTTGGAGTCCCTAATTCCTTATTCTTACTTCTCGAGCACAGAAATCTCTAAGCCAACAAAACCAAGTCAGCTCCCTTCTTCCAGAAAACGCTCCACTCCCTCCCTCCAATCCGGCATTTGGGCCTTCAACTTCGTATTTTCCAACACCGTATACCCCGGACGTTCAACCTTCGACGGCCACTGGTCGGAGGTGATTTTGTTAACGGTCCCTTTCCATCCCTTTTGAGTCAGAAAGAAAGATGCAAAATCCGCCCACGAAACGGCCGGGCCGGTATTTTGTAGGTGATAATGTCCCTCCGGAGGGTGGCCCAGCACAAAATGATACCCTACCATTTCAGCCAGGTCCTTGGTGTAAGTAGGGCGCCCAACCTGATCATGCACGATAGAGAGCTCATCTCGTTTTTCACTCGCCTTCAGAATAGACGTCACAAAATTATTCCCTCCCGGCCCAAAAAGCCAGCTGGTGCGAATATTCCAAAAGGGAACTCCGGATTGCTCCAAGAGTTTCTCTCCCTCAAGCTTTGATCGTCCATATTGGTTCAACGGATTACGTTCAAACGACTCATGAATTACGGTCCCCGGTTTAATCGCGCCAAAAACATAGTCGGAAGAAAAAGTGATCAACGGAATTTTGGCTTTCAGCAAAGGCTTCAGCCCCTCCACATTAAGCACTTGGCAAGCCTCAGGATCAATTTCGGCCGCCTCCACATCGGTATAGGCCACCGCATTTATGATTTTTTCAATCTCCAGATGCGCCTCCAAATATTCCTGCACAGAATTAGGGTCTGAAAGATCCAGAGACGAACTAGAAGGAGCCAAATAATCCACCTCAGACTCATTTAAAGTGGCTGCAATCGCTGAGCCGAGCATTCCAGACGCGCCAAGGAGGAGGATCATAATATTTTTGAATCATAAAGCATAGGGGCGGCGATTGAGAGCCTTTAGTTTGGGACAAAACCACATGATTCATTATTCATTATTCATAATTCATCAACAAAAAGAAACCAACCCCCAAAGCCAAAGCTTCAGCAGTCAGTTCCCAAAACGCTCCTTCTCCATAAGCCGAGTTCTGTTCGAGGTCGTCATTTATCTTACGCCCCGCCATTGCTGACGGGTTTCTATCTGCGGGAGAATTTCTAGAAACAGAAAGACATGATAATCCTAGATCTTCGCCACCCGCATCTCCGCGCCAGGGGTTTGACATTGTTCGCCCTTGCGAACGAACAAACCGAGAGCATCACCTCTCGAATATTTCACCGGAGCCCCAAAAAGGGGACGTATAATTTCTGTGCCACTTTCCCTCACCGATCTTTGCAGAGCGGCGGATCGGCCGTTAGCCGTCTGGCATTCTTTCGTGCGGCTCGGACTTTCCTCTCCGGAGTACCTCCGGAGCGACGACGAAAAAGAGCTTTCCAGTTATAGAGAAAGACAAAAAAAGAGCAAATCCAGGTCTTTTCTTTTTTCCAAAAAAGCGATCACTCCTCAAAGAACATTAATTTGGTTTGCAAGGCACAGCCCGAACGGGCGAAGTCTGGTGGGTTGGCTGGGGTTCGAACCCAGGACCAATAGCTTAAGAGGCTACTGCTCTACCAACTGAGCTACCAACCCGTCGTCGTCGATGACTCCATACTTCCGGTAATTTTTTTCAAAAATGACCTCCAGCATTCCGTCATCTCCTCCTCTCCCCAAAAAGTCTTCGCTTCGCTCCGATTTTTCGGGGGCCCCTTTTTTTGGGGAATGCTACTGTAAAATAACATACAAACTTTGACTCCACTTACTTCGTCATCTCCTCCTCTCTCCAATAAATCTCTACTTCGCTCCGATTTTTCGGGGGCCCCATTTGTTGGGGGAATTACAACTGTAAAACATCACACAATCCTCGCTTGGGAAAAACAACTAAGCATGAGCTCCATTTCTCCTCATCGCGCCGACGGATTCTAGCTGTGGGATTGGTTTTGTCAAAAACCTTCTCCCACAGGTATTGACAGGAGCAAGAAAAAGATCTAAAGAGGTCCTACAGAGCCGTGAGATTTTTTAATTCTTTGAACCAAAAACTCCTCTCTGCAGATCTTTGCAGAGACGAGCCGAACAAACAGGAGAGTGAATATGGCAGAATCAAAAAAACCTCGAACAAACACAGACAACATCAGAACCCTCGCCAAGAAATTGCTCCGAAGAGAAAGAATCATTCTGGCGGTGGGGACAGCAGTTCTGGTTTTGCTGTATGGCGTAATCAGCTACTTTGTGGGAATGGATCGGACTGAGATTTTGGGCATTGCAGTAGCCCTTCTCGCAGTGTGGTTCGCCCACTACAACGTCATCAAGCGGGTGAAAGCAGATTCATTTCAACTTCAAGATGCCGAAGACACGATTCGGATCATGAGCCTCTTTCAACGCCTCTTAGTCCTACGAGGAGGCAAGGAATTCAACAAATTCGGACAAGCGGCCGATCGAGGGAGCATCGTCCCGCTTGTGAGGATGTTGGAAGAGTACGGTTTCACTTCAAGGGCGCAAAAGGCATAACCTCCACCGGATTCGTCTCACCTTCGGGCCCTCCCCGGGCCCATTTTTTTTTCAGAATGAACTACATAAAAGATTGGCCTCAACCCGATCCCACCACCTATTTTCCCATAAATAGGGATTTAGAGATGACGGGAGAAGTCACATACGAAAGATCTAATCCCATATTTATAGATTCAGAAACGGGGGAGCGATTTATTCGGCTTAAACATCTGAAAGAACGGAACCGTTGCGAACGGGAAGCGCACGTTGATCCAGCCTATCAGCAGCTTACAGCACTACTCTTAGCAGGAACAGGAGTCTGTGATGTTTGCCCAGTAATCCAGCATGAAGAGGATTTTTTTTCTCGAGAAATGACCTGGGAAGACCTCGCATTCCTGGTTAAGAAATCAGTTCCCAAAGAAAAAAACACCGATTTGCTCGTTTATTTCTTAGGCTTCAGAGACCACGACCATTCCATTCCTCGAGAGCACAATATGGTCCCCTCCCGCGAAGGACAATGTGGAAAAGAAAAAATGGTTCTCCTCGACCTTGAAGCAAAAGTGTTCATCCATCAAATAGTAGATTTTCAGGATTTAAGAGTCGATTTTAGAGTGTTGAAACACTACATAAAAAATCCGATGAAGCTTCCAGATGAATGGAGATTTGATGCTCCCTACAATTTAATTTTAGCCCATCAAAAAATATCGTATTTAGAAACCCACATTTCTTACGATTTTTTTTTCGCCGCTCACAAAAAATGTTTTCCAAATGCGAAAGAAACCAAATGCGATGAAGAATTTCAAAAACTCCAGAAACGTCTTCAATTTGCCAAAAAAGCCATAGAAGAACACCATCTCTGGGAGCTCGTACTTTGGCCCGAAATAAAAAACAGGATAAATAAAAGGTTACGGAGCTGGAAAGCTCAGTGGAGCAAGAAAAATATTCTTCGGCGCCTCAATCGGACCTTAAGGAGTTGACCCTCCCCAAAAATAGAATAAAAAAACAGGGCAAAGCCGTGAGTTTTTAACCCGTTTCAATTCTCCCCTTTGCAGATCTTTGCAGAGTGGAGAGCACAGACCATTACAAGGAGCCGCCACAATGATATTCGATCCAGAGGTAAGTCTAAAACAAAACGCCCAGAGGTATCTAGGGGCGTACAAAAAAAAGCTCATCAGGTGGGCGATCGGGCTTTTTCTCCTTTTGGGAGCCGCAGATTGGGGGATTGCGCTCGCATTAAAACAATCTTGGGAGGGAGAGTTGCTATTCACCTACGCAGTCATGATTATCCTTTTCTGCTTGGAGTACTTCTTTAAGAAGCGCGACATTGCGAGGGCCAAGTTTATCGTCCAGGACCTTGATCAGGCCGAGGAGGTGCGCCAGATATTCTTAAAAATGATGACCGACAAGGAGCTCGAAGTCCTTGGAGAACATTTGTTTCAGCTCACCGAAAAAGCCCCCCAGGCCCTCAAGTCCGCTTGGGTTACACGCCAAAGAAACAAGGCGATTCAGAGGTTGTTAGGCCCCGAGCTGACCGAGAAACACCTTCAAGGAGAACTAGAAAATTCGGAAAGACCAGAAGAAGCGTTTCAAAGCGATGGATCATAGACTCGCCCCACTTCAGAAGATTCTATCCGGACGGGCCCATACCAATGGCCCGTCTGATTTATACGTTTACCTTTGCAGCTCCACCAACTTCACACTTTCACTCACCCCCGAAATAATTCGTCCTTCCCCCCCGAAGGTGGTTTTCAAAAATTTTAAGAGGGCCTTATTGGCCTTTCCTTTTTCGCGTGGAGCCGCCACCCGAATTTTGAGGATTGGTTCTTCTTCTCCCAACACCTCCACCATTTCGGTCTTAGCCGATCCCGCAATCACCTTTACCCGGAGAAAAAACGGTCCCGAAGCCAGGGAGGATTTGATGTGGGAATGGTAGGTCGGGAGGTCCATGGTGTTGCGCAGGTATAAGGAAGTAGGAATTAGGAAGCAGGACTCCTAGAGGTATACATTAAGGTCGTATATTCCCAAAAGCTATTATAAATTCCCCGCATTCTTTATTCCTAATTCCTCATTCCTTTATGCCCAATCCAAAAAACCCTCTCTTTATTCAGAGACCGGTCAAAGAATAAGAGCGGGTACGCGAAGCAACAACAAGAAAGCCATATTAACATTCAGAGATGGGTGAGTTCCCCATACAAAAAAGGAGGGAAGCACCAATCTAGTACTTCCCCCCTACTACCTACTACCTACTACCTTTCTCCTACTTCCGGCCCGCCAAAGCTTCTTCCAACTTCTTGCTAAACGGTCCCACCGGCAGCGCTCCAGGGATTTTTATTTCCCCATCAATTTCAAAATAAGGGGTTCCTTTGACGCCCATTTCGCGTCCGAGTTTTTGATCAGCTCGAACGACTTCTTTTTTGATCCCAGAGTCCATACAGGTCGTGAAAGCCGCTTCATCTAGCCCTACATTAGTTGCAAATTCTTTCAGGTCAGACATCGCTTTTCGACCAAAATTATCGAAGGCCTCATCGTGGTATTCCTGAAATTTTCCCTGTTCTCGAGCACATTCCGAAGCTTCTGCAACCACAAAAGTGGTGGGAGAAAGCGGGAAATGTTTTATCTCAAAGACCACGTCATCCCCAAACTGGGTCTTCAGCATTTCTACCGTCTCGGCGGCTTTTTTACAGTGTCCGCAGCCAAAATCAAAGAACTCAATCACCTTCACGGGTCCTTCTTTGGCCTCCGGTGTATCTTCATCATCTTCTTCTTCCTCTTCGGTTTCTTCTGCGTCAGATTCTTCTTCTGCCTCCCCATCTATCTTTTCTTCCACCGCAGGCGCTTCTGCAGGAGCGGACGAAGGTTCTTCCGAGGATTTTTCACACCCCACTAATAAGAAGGCCAGAGCCAAACACATAAACTTTTTCATTTTGTTAAAGGTTAAAAACGAAGGAATTCTATGGAATAGACCCCGGAAAAGCAAATACCCCGCCCAAACAGTAGTTCTCCCTAAGACCCATTGCAATGCGTCCCCACATACTGTTAACTGTTCATTGCTAATTGTTAATTGTTAATGCCGACCATTCAAACCAGCCTCCCTCTTTCGGACCTGACCTTTTACGGGGTCGGGGGACCGGCGCATGAGGTCTGGTTTGTCGAATCGGCCGAAGAATTCGCGCCCCTGTGGGCCGAAGCCATCGAACAGGAGATTCCCCGAATCGTTTTGGGAAAAGGGTCCAACACCCTCTTCGCCGACCAGGGATACAAAGGGCGGGTTTTTATTCCCCAATTTCAGGCCACGCGCTGGCAAGGCCCCACCGTCACCGTTGAAGCGGGGAAATCCTTCCCCGAATTCATCGAAGAAACCAACGACCATGGTTTCGAAGATCTTTGTCTTTTGTCCGGTATCCCCGGAAATGTAGGCGGATTTGTGCGAGGAAATGCAGGAGCTCTCGGCACCGATATAGCCGCTACCTGTATGGGAGTGGAATACGTGGATGAAACCGGAAGCCTCCAAAAAATCGCCGCAGAAAAGGCTGATTTCGACTACCGGCACAGTATTTTCAAAACACAGCCCAACTGGGCCATCGTAAGAGCCACCTTTCGGCTTTCCCATTCAACAGATCCAGAATCCGCTCGCACCAAAACAAAAGAAATTACCGCCCAACGCTGGGCCAAGAACCCCGCCGGAAGATCCGGAGGCTGTCTGTTTAAAAACCCCGAAGGTCACATCGCCGGAAAACTCCTCGACGAGTGTGGAGCCAAAGGCGATCGATCTGGAGACGCCCAAATATCCCCTGATCACGCCAATTTTTTCATCAACAAAGGCCAGGCCACCCAACGCGACATCCTGCACCTGGCCCGAAAATGGAAAACCATCGTCCGGGAAAAAACCGGCATCAAACTCGAACCGGAGATTTTTATATGCGATGAGCAGGGGAAGAAGGTTCAGTTGTAATTCTGTGGTTGTCAGCAAGAAATTTGGGGAAGCAAAACCACTTGTATCAGTTTTTCTAAAAGCCCAAGAGAAGGTGGGCGAAGATTTATTTGCACTACATATCAATCAGAGCCGGATGAGTTCCAGAGCAGGGGGATTATAGTTCCTGTTAAGCGTGTGTTGCATTTGTAATACAGAAAAGTAAGATAAAAGCCATGACCTCCACACAAACCGTTCACGTTCAGGCACGAGTCGATTCACAGCTCAAAGGGCAAGCCGTCGAAATTCTAAACAAACTAGGTCTCAGTGTTTCCGAATTTATCAAACTTTCACTGGCTCAGGTGGTACGAGATAAAAATGTACAATTCGAACTACAGCTCCTCGCCGAGGACAAGCCCGAACAGTACGAGGAGATAAAAGACGCCGCCCACTTCAAAAAATTAATTGGCTACAAATGAGATCAGTTCAACAGCACAAAAGTGCCACCAAGAACCTCTCAAAAGCCCCTCGATCTATTCAAAAAAAAGCTATTGAATGGCTCGAGCATTTTTTGTGTCACGGAAATTTTAATACCTGTCGGTTTGAGATAGCCCCCCTCAAGGGGAAACTCAAATTCTACCAAGAAGTTAAACTCGACAAAGACTACCGAATTTTTTTCCGCACCCACGAAGAAACTCTTTTCATAAGAGCCGCTGGCACCCACAATCAACTAAAAATCGGCTAAATAGTCAGCAACATTTCATTTTTCATTCTTTCGATGGTCCAAAACATTAAAAAAAACATTCCCAAACTCTACGCCTTCGAGGCGCTGCGCTGGTTTTTCCTCACCAGTGCAATTTTTGTTCCTTTTTTCACCGAAAACGGGCTAAATATGCAGGAAATTCTCCTTTTGCAGGCGGCTTTTTCGGTCGTTTTGCTGTGTCTCGAGATTCCTTCTGGATATTTTTCAGATCGCGTTGGGCGCAAAAAAGCCCTCGTCCTAGCGGGCGCCATTAATTTTATTGGTTGGGGATGTTATGCCTTTGCAGACAGCTTCCTCGCTTTTTTGGGAGCAGAAATATTGTTGGCTATTGGGCTCAGCTTTTATTCTGGGACCAACACCGCCCTGCTCTACGACACGCTCCAACAACTCAAAAAAGAATCTCAGTACAAAGCCAAGCTCGGAAAACTTATTTCAATTCAGCGATTTTCAGAAGGGATAGGAATGGTGGTGGGCGGGCTTCTAGCAGTGGTCAGCCTTCGGTTTCCTTTTCTTTGGCAGCCCCTTCCGGCTTTTGTGGCCTGGATTGTGGCGCTGTCAGTTATTGAACCTCAAAAACACAAAACAGACCCCAAAAATCCATCCAAAAAGATGCATCAAATCGTTAAGTACGTTCTGCACGAGCACAAAGAAATTAAATGGCTCACCCTTTTGGGGGCCTTTACTATGACGGCCGGAATCACCATATTTTGGTTTAGTCAGTCCTATTTCAAATTGCTGGGACTTCCCATTGCGGCGTATGGATTTATCCTCGCGGCGCTTCGATTTAGCACCGGTTTTTTTGCCATGGCGTCCGAACCTCTCGAACGAAAACTAGGGCGAAAATGGGCCCTCCTTCTCCTGGCGATTCTGCCACCGTTGGGATATGGACTCGTGGGATCTATTCAGGCCGTATGGGGAATCGTGTTTTTTCTGATCTTTCAGTTTACCTGGGGGTTTGGAGAAACCGTAATTCAGGACTACGTCAACAAATTGGTCACCTCCGACATGCGGGCGACCGTGCTCTCGATCAATAGTTTTATGGGAAGAATATTCTTTACCTTTTTCGGCCCCCTTTTGGGCTGGATCAGCGACGTATTTTCTTTTCAGCAGGCCCTTCTCATCGGATGTGCCATGCTCACTGGAGTAAGTGCGCTTTCGGTGTTTTTCCTGTGGCGGCACAAGGTGCTCTAAAAAAGAAAAATTGATGACACCTTCGGATTATCAAGCCTTTTGGCCAGGGGATTTCTCAGAATCTTCCTGGGGCGGGTATAAGGGGAAAAAAATCGGGCGATTCATATCATACTTTAGATATTTTAGGAGCAGACGATCAAGGCCAAAAGCAAACCATCGGTAGAGGGAAGACTGTTGCATGAACCTTTCATATCTATTACCAAGCTCCTCCCCCCAGTTTATCGTCGCCCTGGCCCGACTCTTATCGATCTTTTCTTTATATTTCGAAAGAACACGAGTGTAGGCTCTTGAGCGATATTTTATCACATTTTTGCCATACAACTTATCAGCCCCACCTGAAAAACTAGGAACCCCCATTCGGGGGTAATCCTTACGAATACTATCATTGAGAGCAAAAGCGATATCAGATAACTGTGAGACACTTCCACGCAAATAGTAAGCGTTTCCTTCCGGGACTGTGCCTCGTTCAAACTCGATCCAAAATGGCATTTGAAAATCATGTAGATATTTCTCAGCTTCGATACGCTCGGAAAGTTCTGGGTCTGTGAGAAACCAATAAATGAGGCTCTCTAGTTCTGGCGTACAAAGGTCAATACTCGGCCCCGGTTCATTCAGACCATGGAAATGAAGCTTTGAAGGGAGCAGGCCTCTTCCGAGCAACAATTTCTGGGTCGCAAACAAAGCACTGGCTTCTCGGCGTTGGGGGCCAATAAGTTCGTCCAGTACGTCATGAAGAAGCGTCGCAATACCACGCTTTCTCATTTGTTCATGAACGGACATCCCCCGATGAGGAATGTGTTGAACACACCGGGCTTTCTGCACCGATTCATTGACGGCTCCCACAACATTTGACGCCTCAATTTTCGCCGATTCAAGAAGTTCCCGAACATTCTCCATCATGGGAGGGGACACCGGTGATTCCTGGGTCGCCAGAACCCGGTAATGCGGCCAGGCAGGATTTAAAACGGTCTGAACTACGACCTGTACAGAAGAAACAGAAGTATTCAAAACCCAGTGCTCATAGCACGTTTCCCCTTGAGCGTCTTTTTCTGCCTGAAAAATTGTATCACCATAAGGGACATCGGGGTCTGGCCACTGATAAAAAGCTCGCTCTTCCGCCCCCATTTGGCGAAGAAAGGCTTCAAACTGTTTTCGGATTTCTGGAAGACGGCTCACCTCTTCTTCGGCCAGTTGTATTTTTTCGTGGGTCATGGTTTTTTGAGGTATTTTAGGAGGGGGAATATCCAAAAAGAAAAGGAGGTCAAGGGCGGAGAGAAAGAGCACTTACTTTTCAGGATCCGCCAAAGTCAGGGGATCCAGTCTTTGGCCCCGTTTAAACAAATCATCTTCGGGGCGTCCTTTTTTTCGCATTTCTTTTTCCAATTCAGCCTGATAGTTAGTCAAGAGCACGTAGGCACGGGCCATGCTCGTTATGGTATCCATGGTCATAATCGAAGCATCAGATCCAAAAACATGCGAATAGCTCCGTATGCGTTCATTCACCTCTCGAGTTATCTGAAAAAGACCAGCCCAATAAGTCGGTAGAAGATCAGTTTCCACCGTCTCTGGTCCCGGTGCAAATTCAATATAAAAAGGCGCATGAAGCTCATGATAAAACCCCTTTTGGATCATTTCTTCGGCAAAAGGTTCGTTTTCTAGATATTCGCATATCAGCACAACTAACTCATTGGTATCGAGTTCAAAAGGAGGGGGATCAAACTTATACATATGCGTCGGAACCGGACCACCATCTCCTCCCAGGGTAGGGGTATCCATAATCAGTCCACCTCGAAAATGGATCCGCTTTGGCATCATGCCTCTCTCGAGATGGAGGAAGCGCTGGCTAAAATACAAACCACTGGCTTCTCTCTGGTGAGGCCCAACAAGCTCATCAAGAATATCGTGCAGCAAAGAGGCCATGCCACGGCCGCGAAATTTCGACAGGGTCTTCATGCCTCGGTGATGAGGGATATGAACCACGCAGGGATCTTTGTGACTCGATTCATTCACAGTCGCCACGATTTCTGGATAGGGAACATTAAACCGCTTCATAAGCTCGGTATCATAAGGGAGCGGGTTGTCGCCGGCAGGCTCTTTTTGGGTCACATAGGTACAAATATGAGGAGAAGCCTCATTGATCTCAGCGTGAACCACAACTCGGAAATCATCAGAATTGGTTTTGAGCACCCAAAAAACATGCCGAGTATCCATCTCGGTCGACGCCTCAATACCATCACTCAATACCTGTCCATAATCTGCACCACTTCGAGCATGTATGGCCTCTCGGGTATTATTTTCTGCCCCAAACTCTTTGAGGAGTTGTTCGTATTTTTCACGAATAACACCCAAACGGTCCCATTCTCCGGGGGCTAATTTGATCTTTTTACGAGGCTTTTCTGGGGTGGGTGGTCGCATCACCCGTTCATACAAGGCCTGATAATTATTGATCTCATTCCAGGCTTTATGAATAAAGTGGTAGAGAAATTTTCGGGGGATTTCGCCCTGAGTCCACTCCACTTTTTTGAGTTCATCATTAAATGCATGAGTTAACTGGTACAGAGACTCAAGGGTATCGTTAATGACAGAGGCCGAGGCATCGGGCGGGGCTCCTTTTTCAAATTCCACCCAAAAAGGAGAAAGAGGGTCATGAGGATATTTTTTATCAAAAACTGACTGGGCAAATTCAGGGTTAATCAAAAAATACCCAATAAGCATACTCAGCGCATCGGTCTGCAGGTCAATTGGGGACAATCTCAATTCCGAGTCTTTGAAGTGCAGTCTGGTAGGGACATAACCTTTTCGAGCAATAAGCATGCGCTGAGAAATATAATCACGAGCGACCGCTCGCTCTGGGAACCCCACCAGCTCATCCAGTACTTCATGAAGCAGGGCGCCAAAATTACCCCATCGAAAATCAGGATGATTTTCCACAGATCGATGAAAGGGGATATGGGCCACTTCACGATCAGAGAGGGAAGATTCTTCAACGGTCTGAACTATGGTCGAAAAAGGAAGACGAGTTTCGGCCTCTTCCAAAGCTTCAATACCTTCTGGAAGATTATCACGTATCAAACTCACACGAAAACGTGGAAAAGCCTCATTTATAACGGCCTCCACCAAAACCCTCAACCACACCGAAGAAGTTTTTAAGATCCAATATCGATGTTGCGTTTCACATTCCAAAGAACGATCGGCCGCGTTCTGAGTAGCTTCGGCATAATCAATCGCTGGATCAGCCGCCCAAACTTCAGGACGATTATCAGTGATCCCCATCTCTTCAAGAGTGGTTTCAAACTGTGCCCGTATTTCGGGCAATCGATCAACTTCTTCAGGCGCCAGGGTGGGGGTTTCTTGAGCCATTTGGGGGGTTTTTCGGAGGTGTGAATACTCAAAAAAAAGACGATGTCAAATTAGGGGCTTTTATGAAATACAGATTTCCTTTCTGAAATGATAAAAAAAGGGCGACTCACAGCGCGCCCTTGGATAGCTGCCGACAGAGTGTCGGGTGTGTCCTGCTAATGCACATTTCTCCATCTGCGATATTTGAGTGCCCCATCAGAAGAGTATGAAACGTATCCTTCTGTTTCGGGTCGGCTACGAATGAAGTCCCAAAAACGAGAAGAAGCTTCAGTGTAAGCCTCATCAACCAATTGATTGGTCAAAATTCCATTTTTGGGCATCAAGTTAGCTTGGATCCAAGCCAGACGACTCAAGCAAGGATCACACGATTTTTCCGCACGAATATAGAGTGTGCCATTCTTGCGAACAAACGAAACACCTTTGGAGCCAATGTGTCTGAGGAAATCCAGTTTTTCCAGCCTTGGGTTAAAATTTCCCCCCAAAAAGTGAACTCGAAAGAGGCTTAAGTCACCTTCTTTCTTCCAGAAGAGCATATGCTCATCAAGAAGCAGAGTATATTCTTTGTCAGTGAGGACATCTTGCCTAAGACGGGGAAAAAAGTGGGTACCTCCATATTGTTGGTAAGAGTTTGCATCATATTGCGAAAGCGCCTTATGAGTAAGCGCCAAGAAACCGAGAGCCTCAGCATTTTGCAATGAGGTCTTGAGCTGACGAGCCTGCAGCTGAGGGATTGTTTCCTCTTCAGCAATTTTTTCTGCAGAAGAAGGGGTTTGGGATGAAAAACCTTCTCCGTACTTGGCCATCAAGCGTGGTCCTAGAGGGGAATTCCAAATAAGGATGCACGCCATAATGACCAGCAAAATGGTGATCGTAAATCCAAAACGATGATCATAAATCCACTTAAACATGGTAGATCCTCCAGCTTGAGAATTAATTAGAAGTATTTTGAGGTGAAACCCCAACCACTTGTTTATAAATGGTCAAAATTCCACCTCAAGGAGAGAGCGAGCAGGACATCCATGTTTTGAATCGTTTCAAAACCAAAAGCTCAAAAGGGTTTTTCGTTATCAAAATGAATAAAACACAGATGAGTACTCGCTGGGTGAGCTATAAAAGAACTGGCCCAATTTAATATAAAAAGAGAAATGTGTCAATATATGTTGCATTGCAGCGTCAAGTTTACATTTTCAGAAGCAAGTGAAACGAGCTTCTG